>JAFWLM010000125.1 GCA_017511045.1 Lachnospiraceae bacterium
CCCTGAACTGAACACTTCCTTCCACACGCATCGGAATACCGGCTTCATCCAGCGCATTCATGACGGGGGCCAGTTCATTCTTTGAATATGTAATCACCATAAAATCGTTGTAAGTGAGTCTGCGCTGTTGTCCCTTCTGATCGATGATCTTATAGTTCTCATTATCATGAAGGGTCTGAATCAGACTGCAGATGACGGATGGATCATCAGCCGGGTCTGCTCCTTTTTCAATCTCATTTTTACTGGGTATGTAATATTTGTAGATACCCTGGAACTCTTCTCTGGCTGGCGAAATGATGGGTATTTCATCATATTTGCTCTGAATCTCTGTATCTTCCGGCAGCATCTTCATAAACACGCGATTAAAGTATTCCAGCAGCGGGTTCTGGAGCGGAAATTGCAGCAGAGTTTCAATACGGCTCCGCCTGTCTTCTCCATCAATGAGCGCACATTGAGAAAAGATGCGACATCAGCCCCCTTGAACCGATAGATTGACTGTTTTGGATCTCCGACAATAAAGAGTGATCCCGGTTTTGGTTTGCATTCATACCATACCGGATCCGGGTTTTCAGAAGACAGATAGAAGAAAATCTGAGCCTGAAGAGGATCGGTATCCTGGAACTCATCAATCAGAAAATAGCTGTGACGATCATAGATATAGCGAATCAGACTTCCGCCTTCTTCTGCGTCCTTTTTCAGCATGTCTCTCAGATACAAAAGATCATCAAAGAAAGACAGATATCCCTTTTTCTTCAATTCCTCCTCAATCAGCGGAACGCACGCGTTCATGAATGTCATGGAGACCCCGTACTGAAGACTCTGCATCTGTTCCAGAAGTTCGGAAATCCATTCTTCACAGGCAAGCCAAACCTTTCGCTTTCCGGTTTTCACGAAAATTTCCCCAAGCGATACGCCATATTGATCAAGCGCATCTTCTTTCAGCCGGAGATGCTTTACCTTTTTGATATTGTTCATGACAGAAGCGTAATTCGTGCTCCAGGTTCTGCTCACTGCCCTGTATGCATCCGCAAGGTCTTCCCATGCTTTCACTGACTCCTTAGTCCCTGCAGCTGCCAGTTCCGGATGATCCATTACAGTACGCAATGCCGCAAGGAGTTGGTTCCAATCCTCTTCAAACAGGGCATCCACATCAGCAGTGCGGATTTCCTGAAAGTGAACTTTCGCATTCCTATTTTCCATCAGAAAAGGAAAAGCGGTCTGAAATACATCATGCTCTCCAAGATTATTCAGGGAACGGAACACCTTTGAAAGATCCTGCAGTTCTTTTCCGTAATCGCCTTCTGAAATTCGGATATATATCTGATGATAAAAAGCTTTCAGTTCATCCTCTTCGATAATCATTGAGTCGGAGGGGATTTTCGCTTCAGAAGGATGCTCGGAAAGAATCATATAGCAGAAGGAATCAATCGTCCCCATGAAACAAAGATCAATATTCTGCAGTGCATTCAGACAGCGTGCCCGGCTTTCCTCCGTCGGTTCTGGAAGCTGCCCGGCAAAGCCGTGATCCTTCCATTGGATATCCGGATTACTTCGTTCGATCAAAAGCCTCTGGAACCGGGCATAGAATTCACCTGCCGCGGCCTTTGTGAATGTGATTGCGCAGATTTTGTTGATATCAATCCCCGCCTCAACCATGGCGACCATGCGGTTTACCAGCATGGTTGTTTTGCCGGACCCTGCGCCCGCCTCCACAAAGAAGTTCTTATCCATCTCGGAGATGATACGGTTTCTTGACTGTGCATCAAGCTCAATATTGCTTAACTGCTCACTCATCTTCATCACCCTCCGTTTCCGTTTTTCTGCCGCATATGGACTGATAATGACAGTATTTACAAGTATCAGGCTGATCTTTGGGATCAACAGTCTCAAATACTCCTTTTTCCATCACGGTTCTGAATTCCTCTAGCTTCTGGTTCAGGGCTTCTTTCATCTCATCGTCATATCTGCAGGTTACCGTTTCTCCAAGGCGCAGATAACGATATTCGCACCCGTCAATCGGAACTCCCTGTTTTTCCATCATATAGGCATAGATCAGAACCTGAAGGCATGTGTCCGCATTGTCTTTCTCATGCCTGATCCGGCGCCCTGTTTTATAATCCGCAATCAGACACTTTCCGTCTTCCTTCCGCTCCACACAATCCGGCAGTCCATGGATCTTCACTCCGCTTTCGTGTGTCTCATTGATTTCCTCTTCACAGAGAATTACTTCTCTGCGGGGATTCATATCATATGCATTGGCCATCGTATCCAGAAAGCCTTCCTTCTCTTTTGGTATATAGCTCTGTATGACGGGAGGGTTTTCTTTGATATACCGATTGAACTCTGCTTCAGAAAGATCCAGGAATGTTTGCCTGTCTATTGCAGAATTGTTCAGCTTTTCCATCATGGTGTGGGCAAGCGTACCAAAATCATTTGCGGGTATTACTGCAAAGGGATCATTCTCTTCCGGCTCGGGGATGTTCAGCAGATACCGAAGCTGAAAGCGCCGCGGACAGCCGAAAAACGTATCCAGTGCGGAAGGAGAGTATGCACGATCCAGATTCGATGGTACGGGTATTTCATCTGATACAGACGGATTGCCATTTTCCATCAGACGGTCGTGAATATACGCTTCTCCGATTTTCCTGGTTGCGGAAACCGGAGGTTCAAAGTAACCGATTTTCTTTATTTCCTGATCCAGATCTCTGATCGTCGCTGTACTTCCGTGTTCCGCTTTATACAGTTCAAACAAAGCAGAGGATGGGTTCTCTGACTTAAGTTCAGAAACATTCATACCAGCATAAGAGACCGACACACTGACATGCAGTGCACCAGCCAAATGCACAAGATCAGATAACTGCTGTTTCCTGTGGAGAATCCTCCCCCCGGAAGAATATCGTTCTCCTCCTTCC
>JAFWLM010000126.1 GCA_017511045.1 Lachnospiraceae bacterium
ACTGTGGTGACATGATTCTGGATCTCAGCGGATTTCATCTGCGAGCGAACTTCGGGGACAGTTTTGTACAAACAGAACACAATAATAGCTGCCAACACGGCGATTCCCGCATTAAGCAGCCATCTTCTTTTATTCGTCTTCCTCATCGTCGGAAATGTTCAGTTTCTTAATCACAAAATATGCTGCTGCACCGATGCCCCCGGCAATTGCCAGAGCTCCCGGGACTGCCCAGTTAATCCCAGACTCTTCTGTTTCTTCCTGTACCGTCTCAATCGGCTCCTCAGAATTCTGAGGAGATGGTGTTTCCTCTGCACTTTCAGTTTCTTCTGCTGATGATGGCACCGCAGATTCTTTCGGCTGTTCTGGTACCGGTGTCGCTGTCACAGTCGCGCTTTCTGTCTCAGTAATGACAGGCGTATAAGTCACGATCACATGATCATTACGGACCTGATCAGGATGCCAATAGAGATCAACATCAGGAATTATCCGAATATCCGCAGTATAGCCTTCTACATATGGGGTTGATACACTTTCCCATCCGCATTCACCATTGTTGCCGATATGATATTCAACAGCTCCGTTCTGGGCAGTGATCCATACTTCATTACCTGTAGTTGTCTGATATACCGTATGGTTCCGGCTGCTGTCATCAGGAAAAACATACTCTATGGTTCTTGTCCATTCCTTCTGCTCTCCATAGCTGACCCTCTCACCGTTTTCATCTGTAAACGTGATAGGATCCTGAGCATAGACATTTTGTACGTTCCACATTGCACAGGCAAGCAAACCTGCCGGCAATATATATTTCCATTTCATACTTCACCAAAAAGGCGACTGTTTATCTGCTTGAGACTCACAGCCGCCTTTACCCTTTCTTCAGTTATTTCTTATTCAGTTTCGATCTTTTCCTAAGCAGGATGATCAGTGCTGCACCGGCAGCTGCTCCAAAGCCACCGAAGATGATCATATTGGACCCAATACCAGTTCGAACCCAGCTGATTCTTCTTCTGCGGTACCTTGGACTTCTGCTGATCAAAATTGCCTGATCCTCATCACTGATGTCCGCATGGCTTGTAATCAGAACACCATTCTGATACAGATCCTCAAATACGACAGCCGTGTAACCGTTCAGTGCACTGGCGTTGAATGTGAACTGCAGTTCCACTGTGCCGCTTTCCGTCTGCGGCGTGAATACCGTATAAGCCGTTACCGGGCTGCCGTTAGACAGAAGCTCTCCCATATCCCATCCATCAGGATGTCTCCGATGCAGAATGCCCCTGACTTCATATTCCTTCCCCGGCGTCAGGTTACTGTAATAAACAATATCCCTGATCGTCACAGACTCATCCGGACCGACATAGTCATAACCATCCTTTGCAGAATATGCCATTGTATGGATTCCCGGCTGTTTTGTATCCGGAGTCGGTGTCGGCGTAGGAGTTGGCGTTGGTGTCGGTGGAGTATTCTTGTCTTTCACTTCCACTGTCTGCCCTTTGTCATTGATATCGTTATGCGCTGCAATTTCTGCTTCTCCAAGATACAGATATTCAAACACAACGAGTTTCTGATTATTCAGCTGAGTAGTATCCAGCTCAAATGTTACTATGACATATCCGTCTGCAGCTGTCGGTGTGAACTCAACTGTAACAGGATCCAATCCATCGATTGGCTTCCCTGTTCCCTGATTCATCAGCACACCAGTCAGTTTGTATTCCTTGCCCGGGGTAAGATTGCTGTATTCAACCTTATCAGTGATAACAGTATGTTCGGATGGCTTAACAATATGATCTCCATCCTCCTGGTCGGTTGCCGTTGTATGAATCTCAGGTTCCTTGAATTCCACTGTCTGATTCTTATCATTGATATCTGCATGCACAGCGATTTCGATCCCGTCCTGCGTGCAGCTTTCGAACGCGACAACAGTAATGTTCCCCTTCAGAAGATCCGATGGAACCTCAAAAATGACATCCACAGATCCATCTGATGTCTCAGGGGTAAATTCAACTGTTACAGGATCTGCACCTTCAAGCGTCTTTCCGGTCTTCTTGTTCATCAGCGTACCGGTCATCTCATATGTTTTTCCAATGATCAGTCCACTGTACTTAACCGTATCTGTAAGGATCACTGTTCCGGATTCCTCTTCTGCCGGCGTTGTATCCGCAAGTGTTGTCTGGATTCCCGCAAAAGATACCGTCTGGTTTGTATCAAGCAGATCCGTATGCCCGGAGACTCGGTTTCCTTCCATATCATAGAGCTCTTCAAAGAAGACTACGCTCCTGCCAGCCATCTGTGTAGAATCAAATGTCACAGTAACATCAATCGTCCCGGACTGCTTTGTCAGGGAGACTGTTGTCTCCTTTGTAACTTCTTTCCCCTTGCTGTCCAACACTGGTTCTCCTGTATCAGTGTAGACAAGGCTTGTCTTCAGTACATAGGTTCCATAATCCATTACACCGTTGTACTTCACTGTATCGATCAGTTGCGTATTGGTACTAGGAGCGCCGGTCTGTGTTCCGGATCCTGCATCCTTTGCCGTAGTGGACAACGTAATGCCATAGTCAGTGACTGTTCCAAGATGGACCAGTTTCTGATCTCTGGTGATATAGAAGCTGAAGTTCTGCAGTTCCATGCCGTCATTGGATGGTGTCCGTACTTCATGCAGTGTGTACTGTCCATACGGCAAGGAATTCAGTTCATCATTGACTTCGGCCATATCGCCATCTTCACCAAGCCCGAACCACAGACCGTGATATTCGGTGATGCTGCCCTCTGCCAGTCCTGCGTCCAGATTGATCATGGTTTCGTAGTTGTCTCCGATCTGATCCAGCAGGAAGTCGTTCGCATTTGTATTGTCAGAATGATCGAACTCCGCGGAATGATATTCGCCGTTCGGATCCGTTACCAGAACATGTTTTTCATTGCTTGTGGCATTCTCCAAAACCCAAAGGCTCTGGATCCGTTCCGTTGTGTATCCCTGGATCTTAACGAATTCAAATTCACCTCGCTTGATCTGGTTCCGGAAAATCATGCGCTCACCTTCCACAGATTTATGATGTGTCTGCTTATCTATTGTGACGATCTCTCCGTCTGTTTCGATCTCAAAAGTACGCGGTGTACCATCTGTCAGAAGATAAGCATTGTTTGTTTTAGTTTCCTGAATCGTATATGTACCGTATGGCAGTGCCTTATCTTTCGTTTCTGCAATGTAAGCACCAACTTCATCGTTGTAATAAGTCTTGATCACAGTGACCATCTCACCTGGCTGGAACTCTTGCAATGTTCCGGCATCAGAAAGAACAGACAGTGTAGATACATTGGTAATCGTGAACTCGATGTTATTTAGATGAGCTGTCCTCAGTGCATTGTGTGCCTTGCCGCCGATTGCCTGGGAAGGATTGACTTCTCCTTCCTGATGAGCAGCTTCACCGCCCTTGTATCCACCGTCCAGATAATTATTTCTGTCGACACCGTTCAGTTCTGCCAGTTCCAGATCTTCTTTGAACACTCTGACATCACCGCGGATCACCTGCTGCAATAACAGGTTTTCGTTATTACTGTCGGTGAAATCAAGAATCTTTCCATCTTCGCGGATCTCAAAGATAACACGCCAGTTTGTATTGAGCGTGTATCCTCTTGAAGGCTTCGTCTCGACTGCGATATATGTTCCATATGGCAATGCTTCTTTTCCAAGTCCTGCACGGCCTTCTGCATCTGTCGTGAGTACAGCGACCAGTTCTGCTCCTTCAAAAGAGCGCGGATCTTCAATGTCATGGAGAATATCAACATGGCCATTACCAGCGGTTACTTCCTCTCCTGTTTCTACCCAATGGAATCCGGATGTTTCCTGATCCTCCGTCGCATACACATAATGCTCAGAGATGTTATAGATCCGGATCTCTGCACCATCCAGTGCTGCATCACCCTGGGCTTCATACTTCTTTCGTTCAAGATCCACTTTCTGGAAACGGACGCCACCTCGGATGATGTCATCAAACAGCTTTTCGGCTGTGACAATTTCGCTGTGTGTATGGACTGTAACGATTTCCGCAATACCAGTCACTGAAGGATTTGCATCATTTTCAATCAGATATCCTGTCGGGGCTTTTGTTTCCAGAACAAGGTATGTTCCGTAAGGAAGCACATCAGTCCCTGTAGCGGCTTCACCATTCTCATCCGTGATGAGTGTCATTACCAGGTTGGCTTCACCATAGGTTACGTTTACCCCATTA
>JAFWLM010000127.1 GCA_017511045.1 Lachnospiraceae bacterium
AGAAGGGCAAGACCATACGTCAGGAGCGTTACGACGGAACGCTGCAGCGGAGCTTCTATGTGGGCGATGCGCTTACGGAGGAAGATATCACCGCAAAGCTGGAGCATGGTGTGCTGAGCTTGAACATCCCGAAGAAAAACGAGAAAAAGCTTCCTGAAAAGAAGCTGATCGCGATTGAAGGATAATGGGCTCTCATCCCAAGCAAGCTAAACCAACCGCATGGCTCATCATGGAAACATGGTGAGCCCTTTTTCTATAAAAGAAAGCGTATTAATTATATAATGCAAATATTGTTACTGATTGATGCTTCTATTTCCTTATAATATTCTCGATCTTAGTAATGGGTCTGTTCTCCAGCCTTTCCAGATCCGCATCTATTGTTGCTTTCAGAGCTTTTACTTCCTCGTTCGCCGTTTTTTCATCGTATAACAATGCAATCAAATTTCCCTGTCGCTCAATCAGACTGGCTTTAACCAAAGCTGTTGGCTCAGCGATTTGCCCAACCTTTTTCGTCAGGTCCTGTGCTCTTTGTTCTGCCTCCTTCTTAAGCATTTCTGTCTCTGCTTTTATTTCAGCCAACCGCGCCTTTATGCGGTCAGTCCTATAAATCACGTCTGGATAGGCTTCAGCAAAGCGGCGATAAAAAACAGATTTATCTGTGAGCGTACGTCTGATCTCCAAACTTATTTCCTCTGTATTGTCTGCCTGACTACACTCAACGCTCGTTTTCACCAGTTTCAGGATAAAGTGAGTCATGGCATAGTCCGAAGCACAGACCGCGGCCAGCACTCCAACTGCAATTTCTTTTGTCAGCAGAGCAATCCTATCCAGTATTGTAAAAAGTACCGGATTAAAGAAATGGACGATCGCAACACCACCCAATCCAAACAGAATCAAATTTCCTATCCATACCCGACCATGCAGATTCATGGGCTTTTGACTATAATCCCACCAACGGGCATGAAAGCGTTTCTCCAAATACCAGCTTGTAAAATACTCTACTCCACCGCACAATAGAAATGATATGACAAAGGTTGTACCAAAGGCTTCTTCAAAGGGAGTCAAGAGGTGTACCGCAACGGTGATCAGTACTGCCCCGGTTCCATAGATAGGGCAGATCGGCCCTGTAAGGAATCCACGGTTGATAAAACGGTGATACTGGATATATTTTAGACAAACCTCAATACACCATCCCGTAAGAGAATAAATGAAAAACAGAAGAACAAGATCTATCAGCATTGTGCCTGTCGCATTCATGATGGCGCTCCTCCTTAACCGGAAGTCAAGGTTGTCTGTTTATGCCTAACAATGGTTCCCGGTTCCAATGATAGCATATCCTGGTGAATTTTTCAGAAAATTTTCGCCGCTGGCATTCATCAACAGAAGAATGCCAGCGGCTTTCCGTCATGAAAACATGACGTCCAGCCCGCTGCTGCTGGGTGAGCTTGTTGCCCAGCATGGACAGCTTGGCTTCCGTGCCCGCGATGGTCTTTTCATAGTTTTCAACGCCAGCCCCGGCCAGACGGAAGGTGGGCTCGGCTTCCTTGATCTGCTGGTTGATGGTGCGCATATTGCGCGAGAAATTGCTGGAGTCCAGCGACAGCGCGACTACCAGTTCGCGCAGGGTTTCAGCCATAAAGTTTCACTTTGATTGCAGGAGATTCGGGAAAGATGGCAGAATACTGGTTAGGAACATCGGTTCGACAACTCGGGATCTGAAAAACCACTTAACTTTGAATTCAAAGAACTGTCGACAAATCAAAACTTCCTTTTGCAATTGACCTCTGAGGAATATATTTCCTTCTTTCCTTTTCAGAGAAAAGAAGTATAATGATTCAGCGGAATCGAAAGACCGTCCGGTTGGCCTTTTATTCTGATTCACACTCTTGAGAGGCAGCCTTATGAATCGATTTTTTATTGACTCACTGAAGATGATGCGGGAAAATTACATCCGTGCCTTCGGGGGAAAATACGACACGGAGATGTGTCCAATCAAAGATGTGGAAGTGGACGAGCGGGACGCGGCGGGCATCGTGACTGCTTCTACGGGATTTCTTCGGGGGCTGACGATCGACGGCGTCAGCAGTCTGAAGAAAATCTACACAAATGACGTAAACGGAAAAACAGAGGAAATTCTTGATATTCGGGAGCGGGATGGAAGTGAACACGAATACAGGGATCTGGCGCTGACGAGATACCGCTGTTCCCTGATGACGGTTTTCGCGATGGAACAGCTGATGCGAAAAAAACCGAAAAACGTGGGATTCATCGGGACAGGCCGCACGAACCTAGCGAACTGCATCGGAATCTGCGAGCGCTTCTCTCCCTTGGGAATCGTAATCCGCGGAAGCAAAAGGAACGTCGACAAGAACATCGGGGATTTCCTGCTGGTTAACGGAAAAACGAAAGTGGATGACACGGAGGATATGATTCATCTTAACGCCTGCGATACCGTGATTATCTGCACTTCCGCCACAAGGCGGGAGGAAATGATAAGCGCCAACCTTCTGATGGGCCCGGATTTGATCATCGTTCTGGATAGCGGGTATTACCTGGATGAATCCTTCCGGAAAACCCGGGATAATTATTCGGACAGCCCGGAACAACTGGAAGCTCATTTCCGGGATGAATTTCCCTGGGATGAAAAAGACTATACCTTTAAAACACTGCTGGATAAACGGGACGCCAGAAAATGCACGGCCTACCTGTACGGCATCGGCCTGGCCGACGCCGTGGCGGGGGAGGAGATCACGAACCGCATTGAAAAATCTCACAGGAAATAAAGGCATCCTCTAGAACAAAAATTCTTCATCAAAAACAGGATGCGTCTCCGCATTCAGAGACCAAAATATTTCTCGGAATATAATCTTGTCCGAGAGTCGCCAAAGGGAATACATATGATCCTGTACCGTTCCCTTCCCTTTTTGAGATGAACGGTATGGATA
>JAFWLM010000128.1 GCA_017511045.1 Lachnospiraceae bacterium
ATGGGCGAGCGTACCAAGGCTATGTGGGCAAAGAAAGATGAACTGCAGGGCTATTATGTAGGCAACGTTGGCGCGTTTGAAAGAATCTGCGCAGAGATGGGCCACGTCAATGGGCTGATGGCTCCATACGATGATGAAGAGGCATATGCTGATTATGTTAACGCTTATGCAGATTGGCGTATTGCTTTCTTTGAGCCAATGAAAGAGTACATGGATATCGACTTCGTTATGATGCATGATGACTGGGGCAATGAGAAAGCTATGTTCATGTCACCGGAAATGTGGAGACAGTTCTACAAAGAGCCGGAACGCAGAATGGCTAAGGCCGCTCATGACCTGGGAATGAAATACATGCATCACAGCTGCGGATATATTACACCGATCGTTGGAGACCTGGTTGAGATTGGCGTTGACAGCTGGCATTCCGTTCAGCCAAACAATGACCTGCACATGCTGAAACAGACTTATGGTGACAAGATGATCTTTGCCGGTTGTGTTTCCCCGAAGGCAACAGACAGAGATGACAGCACAGAGGAAGAGATCCGTGCAGAAGTCCGCAGAGTTATCGACGACCTGGGAAGAGGCGGCGGACTGATGGCAAGCTCTGCAGTTATGTTCTCCGTTGTTCCGGGCGTAGATGGAATCATTGATGACGAAGGCAAAAAATATGGTAACTATGCTGAGCTGAATAAAGCAAATAAGTGGACAGCATAAGAGATAAATTGCTACAATAATAAAAAGATTTATTAACAGGAGGTATACGATCATGGATGGAAAATGGGAATTTACAGTACACACATTTATGGGTGACATGAGATCAAACATGGAATTTAAGGTTGACGGAGATGTCCTTACCGGAACTGGAACAGATGCAAGCAACGGTGCATGCGCTGAACTCCAGAATGGTAAATTTGACGGAACAAACTTCTCCTACACACTGACAATTAAGACAGCTGTTGGCGAAATGACCAACGAGATCTGTGGTGTTGTAGATGGTGATAAAGTAACCGGAAAATCCAAAAACCCAATGGGCGAGTTTGACCTCACTGGCGTACGTAAATAATTGAATCGCAATCAAAAAAACTGCCTGTAAATACAGGCAGTTTTTTGTTATCTGTGTTTTTATATCAGATTGAAAAGGATTTTCGGTGTTCCTTGATGAATTGAAAAATCTGTTTCAGTTCCGGTGATGCTTTTTGAATTTTGCAGGCACACATGGTACGGAAGTTAAACTGGTCATTGATTGGCAGATCAAAACAGACAAAATTGGAATGTTTTACGTCATTGAATACCATTGGAAACACAGCAAAACGTTTTCCTTTTTCCAGTTCGATCATCATAGAATCGAAGTCTGGCACAAGCATTCTGCTTTTCGCTTTCACCTTGGCATAAAAGCTGTTGAATTCATACGGCCCGTGCTTTTCCAGTAGAAGAATATCGCCGTCAGCCATATCTTTTTTTGTGATCATTTTTTTGTCTTCCTTTGCCCATGGGTGTTTGGCGGAGACAACGATCTGCGCTGGGACTGTTTTAAATACGATGGTCTCGCATCCCATCCAGTCTTCAAAATCATGCGCATTCGTCAGAGCCAGATCGATCTGGCCGCCTTTCAGCTGATCTCTGAGACCATCCATATTATTGGCTTTTATTTCAAAATCAACATCTTCAAATCTGGACACAAGCATATGGATCAGAGGATTGACCAATTCATTTTTCGGGAGAGCAGAGAAAAAGCCAATACGCACAATATGTTTTTTCGAACGGATCGCGTTTTCCACTTCTGAGATCGTAGCATCATAGTGTTTTTTTAATTCCGAAAAGCGATTCTGGCAAAGCTTCCCGTCCTCTGTCAGCGTTACAGAGCGGGTCGTCCTCTCAAACAGCTTCGTTCCCAGATCTTCTTCTAAAAGTTGAATCTGCTTTGTAAGAGCCTGAGAAGAGATGCATAGCTCATTTGCTGCTTTTGCATAATTTAGTTTTTCTGCCAATACCAGGAAATATTCGATTCTCCGAAATTCCATTTTGCGCCTCCGGTATCATCAGCCAACAAAAAGTTAATTTATTATAAAGGAAAAGTTACTAATGTGCAAATGGAGACCGTCGGAAACTGCAAAAAAAGATTTCTTTTATAGAAAGATATGTGTATAATTATTTGTTGTCCGCCTGCATCATTTCGTGGAAACAGAAAATGGCGTTCTGCGCAAAATGCTGCAGCCGGGATTATTTTGTATGGAGAAAAGAAATGAACGACACAACAATTACCCAAACAAGTATCGGCAGAGAAAAAGGGATTACACGTACCAGTATTATTGGAATCGCTGCAAATATTTTTCTTGTTATTTTTAAGGCAATTGTAGGATTATTGTCCGGCTCCATCTCGATCGTTTTGGACGCTGTGAACAATTTGACAGATGCTGTTTCTTCGGTTATTACGATCGTCGGTGTCAAGCTGGCACATCGAGCACCGGATGAAAAGCACCCATTTGGACATGGTCGTGTAGAATACTTCAGCGCGATCATTATTGCTTTCATTGTTTTCGGTGCAGGCGTGATGTCACTGGTTGAATCCATCAAAAAGATCATTCATCCGGAAGTCGCCGAGTTTACGGTTGTCTTTCTGATTATTATCGGCATGGCGATCCTCGTAAAGATCTTTCTGGGAATCTTCGTACAGAAGCAGGGAAAGAAATATTACAGTGATGCGTTGATTGGATCTGGTAAAGATGCATTGTTTGATGCCATCCTTTCCGGTGCGACACTGGTCGGCGCGATCATTACCTTCCTGTTCCATATTTCAATTGATGGTTACATCGGCGTTGTAATCTCTGCCTTTATTATTAAAGCCGGTGTAGAAATGCTGATCAGCCCGATCAATCAGGTCGTCGGCTTCCGGCCGGACGGAGAATTGACAAAGCAGATCAAAGAAGATGTAAAGGCAATTCCGGGTGTACTTGGCGCTTATGACCTGATCCTTCATGACTACGGTCCGGATGCAGCTATCGGCTCTGTTCATATCGAGATTCCGGATACGATGACCGCACGCGAGCTGCATGTGCTCACCATGAAGATTCAGAATACGATATACGCAAAGCACCACATCTTCCTGACCATTGGTGTTTATGCGATGGATACAGCTGAGAATGCTTCCAACAGGCAGATGCACCTGAGAAATGACATGATGAGACATGACGGAGTAAAAGGCTGTCACGGCATTTACTTTGATGATGAGCAGAAGTATATTTCCTTTGATATTCTTCTGGATTTTAAGATCCGGGATAAAGCAGCCTTTATGGAAGAGCTGAAAAAAGATGTTCAGGAAGATTACCCGGGATACCAGATCAATATCAACTTCGATGTTGATTATACAGATTGAGTAAAGAATGAGTTTTATCAAAGCAGACAAAATTTCATACAGCTATCCGGTGATCGATGACACTGATGAGTTCGACTCCAAAAAGAAAAAAGAGGAAGAGGCGGAGCAGCCGGAATCTAAGAAGAGCCGCGGAGAGAATGCGCTGAAGGAAGTCAGCATGGAAGTCCGCCAGGGGCAGTTCCTTTGTATTCTGGGACGGAATGGCTCCGGTAAGTCGACCTTTGCCAAACATCTGAATGCACTGCTGATGCCTTCAGAAGGGACACTGTGGGTCGATGACATCGACACCAAGGCAGAAGACCAGGTCTGGACGATCCGGAAAACGGTCGGCATGGTATTCCAGAATCCGGATAATCAGATCATTGGTTCTGTAGTGGACGAGGATGTGGCTTTTGGTCTGGAGAACCTGGGCGTTCCGTCAGAAGAGATTCAGAAGGAAGTGGCATCGGCGCTGGAAGGTGTTGGCATGAGTGAGTTTGCCAAGCATTCGCCAAATAAGCTTTCAGGCGGACAGAAACAGCGTGTCGCTGTAGCTGGCGTGCTGGCAATGCGGCCAAAATGCATCGTGCTGGATGAATCGACAGCTATGCTGGATCCGCGCGGCCGCAAGGAAGTTATGGAAACGGTGAAAAAGCTGAATAAAGAGCTGGGGATCACCATCATATCCATCACCCATTTCATGGAAGAAACACTGGATGCGGATTACATCTATGTTATGCATAAAGGTGCGGTTGCACTGCAGGGAACACCAAAGGAGATCTTCTCCAGAGGCACCGAGTTATATGCGTTAGGACTCTGGTTCCCGCAGATCTATCATCTGGCTTATATCCTGCGGGAGAAGGGCATGGAGCTGCCGGACGATATCATCCACGCAGCTGAGTTAAAAGAAGCTTTAGAACAAAAGAAGAAATGATCATTCGTTTAGAAAACGTCAATTACATATACAATCCGGGAACGGCAGAGGAAGTGACGGCAATTTCAGGTGTCAATCTGGAACTGGGCGGCGATTCTTTTACTGCGATCATCGGAAGCACCGGGTCTGGCAAGTCCACGCTGATCCAGATGCTGAACGGGCTTCTTGAGCCATCCTCCGGATCCATTACTTACGACGGCGTGCCAATCTACAAAGAGGGCAAGCTGACCAAAGAGGAAAAGAAGGCACTGCGGACACTCAGGTGCCGCGTCGGACTGGTCTTCCAGTATCCGGAATATCAGCTGTTTGAAGAAAATGTTTTAAAGGACGTCTGCTACGGACCAAAAAACCTGGGATTCTCAAAAGAAGAACAGGAGGAAAAAGCACGTACAGCACTTTCTGCTGTTGGTCTTTCCGAAAGCCTTTATGATAAATCCCCGTTTGAGATCTCCGGCGGTGAGAAGAGGCGTGTTGCCATTGCCGGCGTGCTGGCGATGGAGCCGGAAGTTCTGATCCTGGATGAGCCGACAGCAGGCCTGGACCCGCTGGGCAAATCGCAGATCCTGGAGCTGCTGAAAAAATATCAGCAGGAGCGGCACGTGACCGTTATCCTGGTTTCTCATAGTATGGAAGAAGTAGCACAGTATGCGGACCGTGTGATCGCACTGCACAAAGCAAAAGTGGTCTTAGATGGCAGCACACGTGAAGTGTTCTCCCATCAACAGGAACTGGAAAAGATCGGTCTGGGTGTGCCGGAGGTATGTGCGTTTACGCAGAGTATCGGACTGGGAGATACCTTGACGGTTGAGGAAGCAGCGGAGAAGATCCTGCAGATGTATAAGCTGTAGAAAACTATGTTTAAGGATATTACGATCGGGCAGTATTACCCGGAAAATTCCATAGTGCATCGTTTGGACCCGAGGGTGAAACTCTTTGGTGTTGTTGTTTACGTTGCTGCTGTTTTTATTATCAATAACCTGATTGGGTTTATTTTCCTTACTGCTGCAATTGTAACATTGATCGCTTTGTCCAAGGTGCCGCTGAAGCATATTTTAAAAGGGCTTCGTTTTGTCTGGTTCCTTGTGATCCTGGCCGTGTTCTTTAACCTGTTTTTCAGTGATGGCACCATCATCTGGCGGTGGTGGATCTTCCGGATGAGCTACGAGGGTATTTATCGGGCCATCTTCTTTGCACTGCGTTTGATCTACGTCATCGTCGGTGCATCACTTTTGACCTATACCACAACACCTACAACGCTGACCAATGGATTAGAGAAGGTCTTTAAACCGTTAGATGTGATTCATTTTCCGGGACATGAGATTGCTATGATGATGAGCATTGCACTGCGCTTTATCCCGATCCTGACGGAAGAGATCAACAAGATCACCAAGGCACAGCTTGCGCGAGGCGCGGATTTTGATACTGGCGGCATCATCCTGAAAGCAAAGGGCATGATCCCTATCATGGTTCCACTGTTTGTCAGCGCATTCCGGCGGGCAACCGAACTGGCTACAGCTATGGAAGCCAGATGCTATGCCGGCGGAACGAACCGCACAAAGATGTTCCCGCTGAAATATGAGACAAGGGATAAAGTCGCTTATATCCTGCTGTTCTTATATCTTCTTGTGACCATTGGACTGCGTATCCTGATGGAGCATTTCCTGACATGGGGCTCAATCTGATCGCATGTCTGAGAAAGGTCTGAGTAATGATAAATACAGTATTTGCCCGGCCATTGGTGCCGGGCTTTTATTTTGTTTCGCACCGAGGTGCAATCTGTATTATAATCAGGAAAACAAACGGAGAAAGAATGAATGAAACGGATCAAACTGATTATTTCTTATGATGGCACAAATTATGTGGGATGGCAGATACAAAAAAACGGGATCGCGATCGAGCAGGTGATCAACGAAGAACTATCCAAGCTGCTCAAAGAAGATATTACGATCATCGGGGCCAGCCGCACGGATTCCGGCGTACATGCGCTTGGGAATGTCGCGGTATTTGATACAAATACCAGAATCCCGCCTGAGAAGATCATGTATGCGCTGAATCAGCAGCTGCCGGATGATATTAAGATCGTCCAGTCAGAAGAGGTCGCCCCGGATTTCCATCCGCGCTATAAAAACTGCCGCAAGACCTATCGCTATGATATATTAAACAGCCGGGTCAATCTTCCAAAGGAGCGGCTGTATACGGATTATGTCTATTATGAGCTTCATACAGACAAAATGAAGCAGGCAGCCAAATATCTTCTGGGGGAACATGATTTTACCGCCTTTTCCTCCGCAGGAGGACAGCAGAAAAGCATGGTGCGAACGATTTATTCGCTCGAAGTGACGGAAGAAGCTATTGTCATGCCAAATGGCGCCGAAAAGATCCACCCGGATGATTTTCCTGCTAAAAAGGTCCATATCACAATTACAGGAAATGGATTCCTGTATAACATGGTCCGCATTATAGCCGGAACGCTGGAGAAGGTCGGAATGGGGATCTATCCGCCGGAGCATGTGAAGGAGATCCTGGAATCAAAAGATAGGAGAAAGTCTGCACCAAAAGCATCTGCAGATGGTCTGACTTTGGTGGAGATCTGCTACGAAAACCTTGAATAATCCGCATTCCTGTGATAAAATACTATTCTGTGTGAGAACCCTTAAGGAGGATTTATTAAAATGAATGTGAATGTTGAAAAACTGGAAAAGAATTTAGCTAACATCACGGTAACTGTCCCAGATACAGAAGTGATCGAAGCTGCAATTACCAAAGCTTACCACAAAGTGAAAAATCAGGTCACAATGCCGGGATTCAGAAAAGGCAAAGTGCCGCAGAAAATGATCGAGAAGCAGTATGGCGTAGAAGTATTCTATGAAGATGCTGCTAATTTCCTGATTTCTGATTCCTATCCGGATGCTTATGATGAAGCTTCCAAGGAGATCGAGATCGTTTCTTCTCCGCAGATTCAGGACATCCAGCTTGAGCGTGGAAAAGACTTTGTTTATGTTGTACAGGTCGCTGTAAAACCGGAAGTTACGCTGGGCGAGTACAAAGGTCTTGAGTACACCAAAACAGATACCTCTGTTCCGGAAGAAGAGATCGATAAAGAACTTGAGAGAGTTCGTGAGCTGAACAGCCGCCGTGTACCGGTTGACGGCAGAGCAGCAAAAGAAGGAGATATCGTAGATATCGACTTTGAAGGATTCATCGATGGCAAGGATTTCCAGGGAGGAAAGGCAGAAGGCTATATTTTAACACTGGGTTCACATTCATTTATCGATACATTTGAAGATCAGATCGCCGGACACAGCGTTGGCGATGAGTTTGATGTTAACGTGACATTCCCTGCAGAATATCAGGCAGAAGATCTGGCAGGCAAGCCGGCAGTGTTCAAGGTCAAACTGAACGACATCAAGAGCAAAGAACTTCCGGAAATCGATGATGAGTTTGCATCTGAAGTTTCTGAGTTTGATACTCTGGAAGAGTACAAAGAAGACATCCGCAAGAAATTCCAGGAGAGAAAAGAAGCAGAAGCTAAGAGCACAGCTCAAAATGAACTTGTCGCTAAGCTTGTAGAAGCCAGCCAGATGGATATTCCGGATCCTATGCTGGATGCACAGGTCCAGCAGAGTGCCCAGGACTTTGCCATGAGAATGGAAAGCCAGGGAATTCAGTTTGATCAGTATCTGAATCTGGTAGGCCAGACACCGGAAAAATTCCTGGAAGATATCCGTCCGCATGCCCTTCAGACCATTCAGCAGAGACTGGTTCTGGAAGCTGTCGCAAAAGCAGAAAACATTGAAGTAACAGATGAGATGGTCGATGAAGAACTTCAGAAGATGGCCGATTCTTATGGTATGGAATTAGATAAAATGAAAGAAATGATTTCAGACAAAGAAAAAGAAGGCATGAAGGTTGACCTCGCTGTTTCCAAGGCAGCAGACTTCCTGTTTGACAATGCCGTTGGCGTAGAACCAAAGGAAGAAGTCAAAGAAGAAGCACCGGCAGCCGAAGAAGCTCCAAAGGAAGAGCAGGCACCGGAAGAGGCTGCAGCAGAGCCGGAGGCATAATCAGAAGCATGTTTATCACGAGGCCGGCAGCAGTCGGCCTCATTTGTATATAGCACCAAATAAGGAGGATCCTATGAGTTTAGTTCCAACAGTTATTGAATCAACAAGCAGAGGCGAAAGAGCCTATGATATTTATTCCAGATTGTTAAAGGAGAGAATCGTTTTCCTGGGTGAGGAAGTAAACGATGTGACCGCAAGCCTGGTCGTCGCACAGCTCCTTTTCCTGGAGAGCGAAGATCCGGGCAAGGATATTCATTTCTATATCAATTCCCCTGGCGGAAGTGTTACAGCCGGAATGGCAATCTATGACACAATGCAGTATGTAAAATGTGATGTATCCACAACCTGTATTGGTATGGCAGCCAGCATGGGGGCATTTCTTCTTGCCGGCGGCGCAAAAGGAAAACGGTTTGCACTTCCAAATTCCGAGATCATGATCCATCAGCCATCCGGCGGAGCACAGGGACAGGCAAGTGATATTAAGATCAATGCCGAGCATATTCTTCGGATCCGTGAAAACCTGAATCGTCTGCTGGCAGAAAACACCGGCAAACCGATCGAAACGATCGAGCAGGATACCGAGCGTGACAACTGGCTGACAGCTGATGAAGCAAAAGAATACGGACTGATCGATGCAGTCATCAAGAATCACGAGGGCTGAGAATGGCAGACAGAACAAACGGCAATTCCAATATTCCGACCTGTTCTTTCTGTGGAAGAAGGGCTGATGAGATCGGCGCGCAGATC
>JAFWLM010000129.1 GCA_017511045.1 Lachnospiraceae bacterium
ATAGTATTTTTCTGAATTTCGAGGACAAAGAGACAGAAAGCCGGTTTTCTACCTGGAAGAAACTTCTTGACTATGTGGAAGAAACCCGGAAAGAGGGCCTGTGTTATGTGCTTCTTGATGAGATACAGGCAGTCGAAGCTTGGGCTGAAGCTGTCAAAACTCTGAGAATTCGAAACTGTTCTGTGTTTATCACATGATCCAACTCAAAACTGCTTTCGGGAGAATTTACGGATTATCTTTCCGGAATATTTGTGTCTTTTCGTGTTCATCCGTTTGTTTACAGGGAGCTAGAAGAGTATGCAGAAGAACTGAAGTATCATCTCAGTATTACGGACTATCTGATCTGGGGAGGATTTCCGAAGCGGATTGAATTTGAATCTGGTGAAGCACAGAAAGCATACCTTCGAGATCTTAAGGAAACCATTGTTTTCCGGGATATTATCATTCGCAAAAACATCAATAAACCGGAGGAATTCAGAAAACTTGCGGATTATGTTCTCATCACGAATTCCAGAACATTTTCCGTAAGCGGTATTACGGAATATATGCGCAGAAATGGATCCGGAGTGACCGACAAAACCATCAAAAAATGGATGAGCTATCTTGAGGAGGCATATCTGATTTCACACCTGAGCCGATATTCCACAAAAGCAAAACGTGCTCTGGACTATTACTATAAAGTGTATGACGCAGATGTGGCGTTCAATTCTCTGGAGGTATTTGACAACCGGTATGATCTTAGTCATAACCTGGAAAACATTATCTTCAATGAGCTGACGTATATGGGTTATCATCTTTCGGTGTTCATTACCGGCAAGGGCCGGGAAATTGATTTTATCGCGGAAAAGGACGGTAAGAAATACTATATTCAGGCAGCTCTGAGTGTAGCGGAAGAGAAGGCATGGCAGCGGGAAATGCGTGCTTTTGAGGGATTGTCACAGATTGACAGAAAGATTCTGATCACGACAGACACGATTGATTATTCGACCAGCAACGTGACTCACATTTCCCTGGATCGTTTTCTGTCCATTGCCTCCTTGTCTGAGGCCTATTGAAGTATTATTCCGGGTATTGTGGTTTCGGGAATGAAGACTTTTTTAACGTCTGCGGAAAGGGAAGGCGGCGCGTCTTGGGTTTTGGTGATGCACAATCTGCTAAACAACTGAAAAGAACTGTGTCCCGTGGATCTCGTCAAAAGAATTCGAAGTCTGATTCTCTGAGATGGTAAACTTATAAAAGAACAAGATAAACAATAGACCATAGTTAGGAGGTATCCCATGAAACAATATATTACAAAAGCAGAGAATGGTTTTGTCGACGCTTCCTGGCTGAACGGAATTAAAGACAGTCTGAATGGCGGGAAGGTGCTGTTTCATATTTATACCGGAATTTCCGATCGGGAAGTACTCATTGCTTTGATGAATACACTGCGGGAGGCAATTCCCTCCTGCAATGTGGTCGGAACAGAATCGGGAGGGGAGATCAGAGAAGGATCTCTGATGGATAAGGGGATTCTGATTTCCTGTCTGGTATTTGAAAGCACGGAGATATCCGTACGCATTTATGATGGTCTGGCCGGGCAGGAACGTCTGATCGGATCACGCATCAAAGAAGAGATCGATGGGGAAGTCTTGCACGATCTCAAAGCGGCAGAACTTCTGCTGCCGGGGGCGCTTCTCAATACCCTTGATATGTATGAAGAGCTCAAGCACTGTGATCCCTCTGTTGTCATTTTCGGCGGATATGCCGGAAATCATGATGCGGATCTTGAAAATGCCTTTGTCATGGCCGACGGAAAGACCTACATGAACGCCTGTGTTGCGATTCTGTATTACGGGAAAGACTTCCGTATTGATGCCGCCGAATCTGCCGGCTGGGAAAAACTGGGCATGCCGTTCAAGATCACCAGTGCGGAAGGAAATCTGCTGAGAGAAATCAA
>JAFWLM010000130.1 GCA_017511045.1 Lachnospiraceae bacterium
GGGGGAGGCATAAAGATGGGACTGCTTACAGACCGTGAAAAAGGATTACTGAATCAGGATAGTATTGAGGAAGCCAGGAAAGGAAAGATCGTCTATCTGGATCTTGAAGACATTCGCCTCAATCCGGAAAATATCTGGACTATCAATGACGAAGAGATCCGGATCAAAAGGCAGAGCATTGAAGAAGTGGGTCTTCTGCAGCCGCTGCTGGTCAAGAAGACGCAGAACGGTTATCTGCTGAATACCGGCCATAAGAGATATCTGGCAATCGAGCAGATAACCAAAGAGGGCGGGGATTACATGTATCTTGGGCGGAGGTTGAAGGGTCTTGTGCCATGTCAGTATCTGGATGAGTCTTTGGATGAAGATGAATTTGGATTGATCGCCATCTGCAGCAATGCGCATCATCCGGATACCAAGGAAGAACGACGGGAGAAGGTGTGGCAGCTTCACCAGTACTATCAGAAACTGATCCAGGAAGGAAGAAAACCTGCCGGAAGAGAACGGGAATGGATCACAGAAATGACAGGTATCTCCGATGGTACGGTAAAAGGGATCCTTGCCTATTTCAATTGTGATGAAAAGATCCTAAATGGTGATGATAAGAGATTCCTTTGGAAATCAGAAAAGGAAAAGGATGTAAATGAGGTTGTCACCAAGAAACTGAAAAACGTCAACAAATACCTGACTGACGTGGATCTTACAGTTCTGACCGACTATGAACGGCGGAAACTGAATGAACTGCTGCGAGAAGTGCAGGATACGCTTGAGGCGTTGATCTATGTACGCTGATAAATGAATGCCGGGGCAATTTGCCCCGGCGAAGGAGAATAAGATGACTTTGTACGATGAGATGTTATCTTCTGCAGAGAGGATGAATGCATATGCCTTATCAATCGAGATCGATAATGACCCGATGATCATTAAAAGTCTCAGAAGAGAAGGCCTACAGTTGAAGAAGATAGCTGCGGATTTTAAGGATTATGAACTGGTTGTTGAACAGCAGAAACGGTATATCGCGCAGTGTGAACGGATGCTTTTCTATGAACTGCTGAGACAAAGAGACACACTGTTTCTTGAGCGTATCAAGCCGATTGTTGGCATGGATGATTTTGACTGGCGTGCGCAGCATCAATTATTCACGGATCAGGAAATATGCTCTGCTATATCCGCAGTGATAGAGAAAGAAAAGATGTGATGAAAACGTGGAATGAGATCATGTCCCAGCCCGGCTCTCCGGAAGAGCGTCTTGAGGATTTCTTTGAATTATGGATGGATATCATGAGCATATATGATGCAGTACCGATTATGACGTTCAGTCCAAGTACTTATTGCGCAATTCCAAATGGAAAATATCAGAGAGGCTACGTTCCTGTAAATACGGCATCGGTTATCAAGGTTCCTCAGTCAGACACCGTGACTCTTCAGATCAGCAACATTGCGTCAATGATCAATGAGGACGATGCAAATTATGATAGGATCAAATCCTGGGCGGCGACATTCAATACTGTGCTTAACAAAGAGGAGAGGACTGTTATTGTCAGACGGTATTTCTACCATGAGAATTACACAAGGATTAGCCGTAAGTGTTCTTTCTCTGTCAGAAGCTATTACAGAATCGTGGGGTCAGCAAAAAAGAAGCTCGTAGAAGCATTCTCTCTCAATTTATATGATGAATATGGGAGTCCCATTCTATATTAGAAAATATGAGAAGCGTTAAGTTTTCTGATTATTCAAAGGCTTCTTGACTAAGCAGGGGGCATTCTTTATTTCATTATTTGATCAGCACATGCGCAGAGGTCTTTAAGAATCTGTTCATCAGTAATATCCTTACGCTGGAATACACCAAAGATTCCGGTAATCAGCATTGTGACACGTATTTCGAAACGGGTATCTGTATTACCCGTTTTTTCGATGATCTCATGGATAATACGATCAATGGATTTCTGCGAAAGATGGGAATGATTTGCAGGGGTCACGAGAATGCTGGAACCGGTAGTTTTATAGTAATTTACTACACGCCGGATAATCCGATCTGGTGAGACAGTGAAATCTGAAAACGGTCCGCAGACCGCAATAAAATCTTCAACCATCTCATCTTCCAGATTATCCGCAAGCGCATCCACATTATCGTAATGATCATAGAAGGCAATCCGGCTGATCCGTGCTTTTTTTGCAATTTCTGTAACTGTCAGTGAACGGATGTCTTTCTTTTTTCCGAGTTCGGTTACGGCATTTCGTATCAGTTCTTCTGTTCTCTCATACCGGATATCCATAAATATACCTTACACTTTCATTTTTCTGTCAGCTATCTTCCAATAAAGGAAAACTGTCATCAACATTGCATGCAGAGTTTATTAACATGATATCAGATAAATTACATCTGTAAAGAAAATAACAGGTGTAAGAAAGGAGAACATAATGTTTGATCATTTAATGGAACCGATTCAGATCGGCAGCCTCAGCCTGAAAAACAGGTCAGTTTTCCCTGCCATGGGCACACGTTACTGTACGGATGACGGACACGTACTGGATCAGCTGATTGACTATCATGTACGCCGCGTACAGGGCGGCTGTGCACTGAATATCACAGAAGCTGTTGCCGTTCACCGCAGGGGTTCAGTCACCAAAATGCTGCAGATCAGCGACGACAGTTATATTCCTGGTTTGAAGAAACTGACAGATGCTATTCATGAGAATGGAGGCAAAGCCTGCATCCAACTCTGGGAAAGTGGCATGGCCTGCCTGCGAACACCGGGCTCCAAACCGCTGCTTCCGCGTGATCTTCCCCTCGGCCCGAACATGGTTCTTCCGGCAGCTACTATAGAGGAGATTCATGAAGCAGTGAAGGCATTCGGTACGGCAGCAAAACGTGCTGTTGAGGCAGGGTTCGACTGTATGGAGTTCCATGCGGCTCATTTCTATTCCCCGCATGAGTTCCTGACACCGGCATTCAACAACAGAACAGATGAATACGGCGGAAGCAAGGAGAACAGGGCGCGTTATCCGTTGGAATGCATCCGGGAGATCCGGGCAAATATACCGGCAGATATGCCGCTGATTCTGCGAATTGATTCCATGGATGATGATCTTCCCGGCGGATTGACCACGGAGGATATTATTGAGTTCTGTCTGTGGGCGAAAGAAGCTGGTGTTGATGTGCTGAGCATTTCCCGCGGAAACAAGATTTCCCCGAGGGCAATGTGCCTGGAAGTTCCGCCGATCGATGTGGAACGCGGTTTCAACATTGAACCGGCCGCAAAGATCAAAGCGGGCACCGGGATGCCTTTGATCGGTGTCGGCAGAGTCAATGATCCGGCGATGGCAGACGCAATGATTGCTGAAGGGAAGATCGATATGATCGCAATGGGAAGAGCGCAGATTGCTGATCCTGATTTCATGACAAAGGCAAAAGAAGGCAGAGTGGAAGATATCCTGAGATGCATCGGCTGCAACCAGGGATGCTATGACTACTGTACAATGGAAAAGCCCATAACCTGCCTGAGAAATCCGGAAGTCGGCAAAGAGGCATATTTCGCATCACTTCCCAAGGCAGAAACCCCTAAGACAGTCCTGGTCGCCGGCGGAGGCATTGGCGGTATTGAAGCCGCAATCCGTGCAACGATGCAGGGACATCATGCAGTTCTTGCGGAAAAGGCTGATGAACTCGGCGGGCAGTTCATTATTGCCGGGAAAGCACCGCGCAAAGAAGAAATGGAACTGGCAGTCAGATCACGTGCAGAACAGGCAAAACGTGCCGGTATTGACATTCGTCTGAATACAGAGGTGACAAAAGAACTGTTGGATGAGATCAGACCGGATGCTGTAATCAGTGCTGTAGGTGCAAGTCCTATCCGCCTCAATATCGAGGGGACTGACGGAAAGAATGTCTATACAGCAAATGACGTCCTGCTTGGGAAAGCGGTGCCTCAGGGGAAGACAGTGATCATCGGCGGAGGTCTGGTAGGCCTGGAAACAGCAGAATATGTAAGAGCACTGGGCAATCCGACTACAGTTGTAGAAATGCTGGAAGAAGCCGGCAAGGATATCGGTATGGGCAGAAAGGCTATGGTCCTGTCCAATCTGAAGGCTGCGGAGATCGAGACGATGGTAAACACTAAAGTTCTCAGTATTACCGAAGAAGGAGTCAATGCACTGCAGAATGATGAAGAGCTGTTTATACCAGCAGACAGTGTGATCGTGGCTGTCGGAAGTACACCGAACAGCAGTGATGAAATCGAGCAGTGGTGCACAGACCATAATGTATTCTTCCGCAGGATCGGTGATGCAGTGAAAGCGAGAAGGGCACTGAATGCTGTTCACGAAGCAACAGAGGCTGTAATTGAAATTACATAGATCGATATTCTATAACTGAGTTTGCACAATAACTTGAAGGCGGGTAGATTCTCGCCTTTAAATCATATAGGGAATTCTTGGCAAAAATCCTTACACTTTTTGTCAGTTTCTAATACTGAAAAGATGGCAAACATTGCCTAGTTTTCGAGAATATAATGCTATCGTATCAGAATGAATGGTGATCCAATCATTCATAGGTACAATCTTCAGTCACTTCCCCCATACTTGACTTGAAGGTGCAAACGGTTAATAGATGCTCAGGCATCAGGAACGGGATCCTGCATTAGTTCCCCATGTGCAGGATCTTTTCTTTTATGGAAGAAGAGAGGAAAGAAAGATGGAAATTCAGAAAACGGATGAAGAAATGCTGTACAAACGGTTGAAGTACTATCAGTCGCAATTAACTGATCTGGAAAAAAACGAGAAGGAGGAAGAACATAATGCCGGCGATGAACTTCAATGAGTTTACAAAGTATGTGTCAGAGACGATTAAAGGATATCTTCCCTCAGAGTATCAGGACGGTATTGTTGCAGTTGAGCCGGTCAGGAAACTAGGCAGTACCTATACTGGCCTGACAGTACGTGTGCCGGGAATGAGAGCCACTCCGACAATTAACCTGGAACAGTACTACAAAGAATTTGTGAAAGGCAGTGAAGCAAAGTTTCTTTTGCGGGAAATGGCACAGGTTATCATGACGCATTCTTTAGGGGCAGATTATGAATGGATCACAGATTATGAGAAGGCAAAGGACAAACTCTTTATCCGTGTCAGCAACGCTGCGCGTAATGAGCAGATGATGGAATCCGTACCACATCAGATAAAAGAAGATCTTGTTATGACCTGTCACGTGCTGGTCTCCAAGGATCGCGGTATCGCCAGTACCGTAGTGAATGATAATCTGATGAAAGCATATGGCATTACAGAGGATAGATTATTCAAGGATGCTATCGATAACAGCCAGAAACTCTTTCCAATAAAGATACAGTCACTCGAAGCAATGATCTTTGATATGGCTTCTGAA
>JAFWLM010000131.1 GCA_017511045.1 Lachnospiraceae bacterium
AGGAAAAAGCAAGAGCGCATAACAGAAAGCTTATGTACAAGCAGATGGAGGAAGAAGATAAAAAAAGGGAAAAGATAGAAATGACTCCAGAGGAAGAAACTCATGCAAAGGAGTTGATCCGGAAGTTGCTGCACGAAGCATTGCCGGAATTGGAACTGTGAAACAGTAAATGGAATACGCATGTATGCAGAGATCAGTTATCAGGTCTCTGCATTTTAATTATGGCAAGTGTTAGGCTGGCGGCCTGATTGGATATAGAAGAGAAGAAGGAGGCTACATGAAGGAAAGAAAAAGAAGACCGGATCTTTTGAGAAGGCTTGGAACGGTATCTCTGGCTTTACTGGTAACATTCTCATCGGTGGATCATTCAGTATTTGCGGAAGACGAAGAGAATGATACAGAAGAGACCCAGGAGATTACCGAACAGCCTGTCTTGGAAGAAACGGCAAATCCTGAGGAAGCAATTGAAACAGAAGTCACAGAAACAGCAGAACCGGAGGAGCCAGTTCCGGATGAGAAGGAACCAGCGGAAGCAGTGGAAACTGTGGCGCCGGAAGAAGAAGTTTCTCCGGAACCGGTTGTAACACAGGAAGAGCACACAGAAGTGGAAGAATTGGAACTGCCGATAGAGGAGATCGAATCAGAAAATACAGATCCCATTGAAGAGATCCAGGAGGAAACTGTTGAAGAAACCGAGGAAGTGGATGAGTCTCCACTTTTTGTTTATGAAGCGAAAGACGCCGCGGATATGGCATCTGCAGTGGCTGGCCTGAGTGATGATGACAGTCGGCGTCTTGTGGCAAATACTGAAGATGATCTGAGTGAAATACTTGATGTTGAAGGAACAGCGGTCTATTACGAAGGATCTTACATTATCAGTCTGGAAGATGCCGGAAATGTCGATGATGCAATGGTGGCAATTTCTTCACTGACAGATGCATCTCCAGTCAGAGATGAGCGGATGGAGCTGTGTGCTGATGATCTTCTGATTCAGGCTGGTCATTATACAGAAAATCAAAGACTACAGCATCTGCAGAATATCAGTGAAACCGGATCATATGTGGCACTAATCGATACAGGTGTTAATGGATATAACGTGGATTCCATCAATCTGACCAGTGATCCGGATGGCGACAATAATGGTCATGGAACAATGATGGCTGAAACGATTCTAAATGCATCAGATGGAAGGGCAAAGATTCTTTCAATCAAGGCGTTCAATGATGATGGTACAGCATCATTGTCCAATATCTATGCGGCAGTCAGATATGCGATCGAAGCGGATGTGGATATCATCAATATTTCCGCAGCAATGCCAGACTCTGAAAATACCAGGGCAGTTAAAGAGATTCTGACAGAGGCAACTGATAAAGGAATTACAGTTGTTGTCGCGGCTGGAAACAGAGGCACTGATGCCAGCGGCTATTTTCCTGCAAATATGGGTAACGTGATTACTGTCGGTGCAGCAACCAATAAAGGACAGGTAGTGATAAATTCCAACTTCGGAAGCTGCGTAGATTATTACGTTACAGCACTTTCTACATCTTTTGCGGCTGCGAGAATGACTGGTTATCTGGTGACTGGAAATATAGACAGAGAAGATGTCTTCCAGTGGATCA
>JAFWLM010000132.1 GCA_017511045.1 Lachnospiraceae bacterium
CCTTTTCGATGGACATGTCGTACTCGGTAGAAGTCGGGGTGCCGTCCTGTTCAAAGAGGCTGAGCTTCTTGCCGTCTACTTTCCAGTGCAGCGCTTCTGTTTCCTCATTGACGGTAACCGTGCCGCTGCCGTCTTCCTTCAGGGTGAAGATGAATACCATCTGTTCCTCTTCCGGCAGCCTGATGCACTGGCCATTGCTTTCCAAAGCGTAGATCGCATATTCGCCAGCCGCAGCCGGATCGCCGCCGTACGTTGTTGTGACAGCTCCCGCGGCTTCTTTGGCAATCTTCTCATATTCATCGACGCTGATCACCTTGCTCTTATCATAGGATGCGCCGTCCTGGGCAAACACGATGACGAGACCATCGCCGAAGTCGAGATTGAGGATCCCGTTCTTCAGGGTTCCGGTGAAATCGGAGACGCCTGCCTGCATTGAGAACGTTCCGTTGGATTCGCTCCAGGAGCTGACCGGTCCGGCATTGCCGTTTCCGAAGTCGAGACTTCCGGTGCCGTCTTTGTTGAGCTCAATCTTGAGTCCCGTCGCCGAAGCATCGGTGACGATGTAATCTTTTACCTGCATTCCCAGCGAAGTGTACTTCCCGTCTGCCGCAAACTCCTTGACTGCCTCCGCCGCAGCGGTGCTGCTTTCCGGTGCAGCGCCTACCGGCGCCGGTGCGGACGCAGAGCTGCCGCAGCCTGCCAGTGAGAAGGCAAGACCGAGAGTCAATGCGGATTCCAGCATGCATTTCTTCCAATCTTTCATATCTGTTTCTTTCCCTCCTGACATCATTTTCTCACAGCTTCTGGGAATAATGAATGCCTATGACTCTGCCCTGCCGCCATCTGTGTCACATCCGGCACGTTTGCCGTTTTCGGCATTTTCCCCGGATTCCGGGAGTTCAGTACCCCTGCGGAACTGCTTCGTGATCTGCCTGCATGTTTTCATTTGATCTTCTTTCCGGGATGTGACGTATAATGACAGAAGAAAAGGAAGTATTGACGACTATGAAAAAGATTCTGACAGCTTTGTTTCTGTCCTGTTTTCTGGCGATGGGAATCCTGCCTCCAGTAATTGCGGAAGAGAATCCAACCACCGAAGGATTCACCTATGTCCATGATCCGATGGAGAATCCCTCCGCTGCCCAGGACATTGTACGCAATCCGAAAGCGATCTACGGCTATTCCCCGAGTCCGGACTCCGTGCGGCTGAAGGACTATGTGGATGCGATCGACTGGACGGATGCCAAACAGGTTGAGGACGCCCGCCAGCAGAGAATCGAATATCACGATTCCCTCAAGGAAATCTATAAACTGATCGAAGACCGCAGGAAAGAAGGCAAATCTACCGAAGAGATCGCGAAGGAAGCTTCCGCTCTGCGCAACAAGATCCGCCTCGATGCCTACAAGGATGATCCGGACGGCCTTGCGATTGCGAAGAAGAGCAATCTCGACACCTATGGCAATGAAGATGGTCCGACCCCGGAATTCCTCTTCGAGAAATACGGCTCCTGGGACAAGGTGCTGGAAAAGACAACCTCTCCCAACCCCGGCATGGACGCATGCCTCGGTCTGTATGATGAGATGTATTACACCTATGGCCTGTCAGAGACTAAGGCAGATGAGAAGACAGAGGCAAAAACAGAGACGAAAACCCCGGCCGCATCTACCGGTGTTGAACCCGCTCCTGCGTTCTATGTCGTGGAACCCGGAGATTCCCTCTGGTTCCTCGGTCTGAAGTTCTATGATTCGGGCATGAAATGGAAAGACATCTATGACATCAACACGGATGTCATCTCCGATCCCTCCGTGATCTACCCCGGCACAACCCTACGGATGCCGAACTGACGATCATTGAAACAGGAGAAAGGTTACAGGACATTTCCCTGGCATAGGTTTTCTGAACAAAGATAATCCGGAAGAGCAGGCATTGGATTCCAATGTCTGTTTTTTTACGGATACCGGAATGCTTAAGAAAAGAAGGAGTATTGGTTTACTCCTTTCCTGTCATGCATGCAAAGACGTTCCGGCTTCCGGCTGTTGAATTTGTTTCATACGGATCGCTTTACTGCTTCTCCACCTTCTCTATCCGCTCCTGATCGGCGTTCTCTTCGTTAAACACAAGGGAGCGAAGGCCGGCCAGTTCTCGGTGTTCCATCCGCAGTTCTTTCAGCTCATGTTAATATTTTGCACATTCGCTGTTACCGGACATACAATATAATTTATAAAAGATATGTCGTTAGATGAAGAGCGGCATGTCAGACCCTGACTGTCCTTCCGAATACAGTGCTATTCAAATGGTCAGGCAATGGTGTAACGGTTCTTCATTCATACATGAAGTCAGACAGAGGATGAAATGGAAAAGCAATCCGCATCACCAAAAAACGATCTTGCCGGCGAACGTTTCAGATCCGTTCCTTTTTCCTCTTCTTATTCCGAACCGATTCATAAATCCGACGGTGTGGAACGAAGTGAATGGAAATACCGGATATCCTCGCATGACCGTGTATTACTGATACATCGGTTGCTTTCCCTTTTTGACTATGATGAAAACCAGATGGATGAATCTGGATATGAGATTCACAGCCTGTATTTTGATGATGCCTTTGATTCTTTTGCAAGAGGGAATGACGCCGGGGACAGTATTCGTTTTAAATACAGAATCCGGTATTATAATCAGTCTCCTTCTTTCCTGAGGCTTGAAAAAAAGACCAATTCTTTCGGGCTGTACAGAAAAGAGAGTGCTGTCCTTACGGAAGAAGACTATGGAGATCTCTGCCGGGGAGATTACAGTGAATTATTCTGGCGGAGTGAAGATCCCCTGATCCGGAAATTCTGTGCGGAAGGGATGAGCATCCGCTGTTTCCGAAGATCATCGTGAATTACCGGAGAATTGCGTTCCATGAACCTTTCAGCAATATCCGAATTACCTTTGATACGAATATTTCTGCTTCCGCGGAAATAAACCGTTTTCTGGACGGCGATTATTTTCGGTACCCTCTTCTGAAATCAAACGAAGAGATACTGGAAGTGAAATTCGATGAGATCCTGCCTGGTCATGTCAGAAATATCGTGAATACAGGCAGCCTCATTCCGGCTACTTTTTCCAAATACTATCTGTCACGGATGAAATTAAATACATTAGGAGTCTATTCATTATGCTGCATTATTTAAAACTGCTTCTGGAAACCATTCTCAAATCGTTTTTCAATAAACCTTAATTTGCAGACGGGACCCGATGGAGGAATTAATTCACTGTATAATGGCAGTGTCCGAGAAAGGTACACCAGGAAATTTCTAGGAGTTGATTAACGCTGGACTTGGCGGTTCCGTTAGTCAATTCCTAGAAGTTCCGAACCGCCAATATATGAAGAATAAATCCAATCATCGATCCCCGTGGGGAACTTCTTTGCGTATTCTTCCGTGGGACAAACAGGATGATGAACCCACCCTGACTGAAAAACTGATATCAAGCACAGTCACAGAGTGGTACGAAGCTAAGCACAGAGATCCTTCAGAAGAGGAGATCAAACTGATCAACAATATTGAGATCTCTGAATGTCCCGCCTGTGGAAGTACCTCTCTCAAGA
>JAFWLM010000133.1 GCA_017511045.1 Lachnospiraceae bacterium
TATGAAATGTGTACTTCATCACTCCTCCGTTCCATGACTGATTGTACCTTTTATTACCGCGGGGGAAAAGAGAAGAAACACCGGGATCTCTGAAAACATCGAAGATTGCCCTGCCCTGAGAAATTCCGGAAGATTCAGAATTACGGAAAGAAAGAGCAGATCCTGCGATCAATTCCGCCCCTGGGAAGAAAGATTGGTTTATCTTTCTGAACTGCGATCTTCTGACCGCAATGAACCCATGGCTGTTCCACTGTCACTCTTCTCTGATGCGCTGCAAAAAAGCAGAAAAAAAACATGCGGTCAAAGATCACACGTTTCATAAACTGCGGCTGTATCTCTTTTCGTCAAAGCAGAACTCAGTTGAATTTATTGATTACCCATTCCTAGTCCCTGAACGCCTGTCCGCAGTGTTTGCAGTAGAGCTTGTTCTCTGCCGCAAATTTCAGTTCCTCCTCACCGTATATGCTGGCATGGGTGAGCTTAGGCGGCGGCGCACCGCCAGGACGCATCTCTCCATCGGAACGGTTTACAAAATACTTAAGGCACATCCGGAAGAAGATGACTGTGTTGAAGGACAGATGAGTTTCGATGACCTGTTATGATTCAACAATTAATTGTTGAAAAACAAGAACTGCGGACATGAATGGCTTCACGTGAAATGGTTAGTACCAGGCATGATGCATGCCAGAAACAAACAGGGCTGAAAATGTCGGTCCTGTTTGTTTGTTTGTTTGTCTGTCTGGCAGTCCCAATTTAAGTGAAAATGAAAATCCCAACTTTGTAAAAGTGGGGAAAACTTTTTGGTAACCCCTTTATCGTTTATCAGAGATACAAACAATGAATACTCCGGGCAGATCATGACGTTACATACATGTCGGCATGACATACATAGGTATTACGATTTCTGAACATCTGTCGATTATCTGGATTACTCATCAGATACAGCGACGAACATTCGAGGGATTAAGCTGGACGCATCGATCAGCCTCAAACAAAAAAATCATAGGCGAGATGAACTTAACGTCACCATGAACGCAGAGGACACGAGTCTGATCAACTCAGGGACAAATTGTTTGAGCAATCAGGAGTCAAGTCGATAGAGCGGTAACAGTCACACGATGGAAACAAAGAAACTGATAGATCTTGATTCACTTGCAGAAAGCGGCGGTACCGCAGGAATGAACGGTTTTCGATTTCGCATGGATGTATACAGGAATGATACCTATGTAGACTACGTTCCCTGCCTCGGATATGACACTACCCCTGCGATCAGTCTCCGGCAGTGCATCCGGCTTCAAAACGATGTAAGCCGGCAGAGCGTTCATATTTATATGCCGGCTGGCAACGAACTCGATTATTTTCAGACGTTCAGACAAAACGGCATCTGTGACGGCATGGTTCTGAAAGCCGTCATCACAGAGAATAAGTCTGTTTAAAATCAGGTATCTTTCCGCCGGAACACACCGGCGCTTTTTCTTTGTCTTCCTGCATGCAGTATATCTGCCAATGAATCATCGATGCTTCATGAA
>JAFWLM010000134.1 GCA_017511045.1 Lachnospiraceae bacterium
AAGGATTTTGAAGGATCATGAAATATGAGATAACCGAGGATCGCATCCTCCGGCATCGTTTCATCCTTGATTGCGAAGATTCTCATAAGCATTCCACCTCCTCCAGATCATTTCCCATATCAGGGTCAGCCGCATCTCACTTATTGTTCCGTTCAGTCCATTGAAGAGAATACTCCTGTCGGTCTCTTTCAGAGGATTCAGGCAGGGAAATTCATCTTTTGGAATCAGCTTCAGATTATCTGCGGCAGAACGGGATCCTACAAAGCACTGGACCGGTTTATCTCTCATAACATCTTCTTTTTCCAGACTTTCTTCCGGTGTGTGGAAGAAAAAGGAGAGACCGTGGTCAAACAGCGGCGCAAGTCGAACTGTTTTCCGGTATCGATTGGTGAGTACTTCGATATTGGCGCCGTGCCGGTCTCGATTCAGAATCAGATAGTCGATTACCAGCATCTGCCAGATATATTCCGACCAGCCATTCCGGATACAGAAGGCAAGGGGAGATTCGTCTTTCATGCGGTTAAGCGAGTAATAGTCATCCAGGGCAATCTTACGCTCACCGCGCTGCCGGAAGTCATGGGAGGCACACAGCCATGTCCGAATGGGTTTGTGATCAACAAGGATATCCGCAAGAATCAGCTGATAGGAAAGATGAGGAATGCCAAGTATCGACAATAGCCGATCGGCTATGATTTCATTCACTGATTCATGCCCGATGACACCGTGAAATGCGTCATAGTCAGAGAGCTTATAAAACATCTTTCCGCTGGGCGTAACTTCCTGAGCCTTCAGAAAAGAGCCGGCTGTACCGGATGAATTACGGGTTTTGGACCAGCTGAGGGTTGTAAGATCCTGTGGGTCATGAATGATCTGTTCCATGAAATCACCTCCTCGATTTCATTAAAGTAAAATACTTGATAAATGTCAAGGCATATAGAAAGGCGGATTATGGAGAAAGAGAATATTGTTCTTACCGGAAAAGAAGCAGAAATTCTGAGAGATCTGTGCTTTGCAAGAAACAAGGTGCTTCAAACCGATCATGCACAGTCGCCCGAGGAACTTCCGCTTCCGACTGTTTTCTCCGTGAAAACTGCAAGGGATACAAAACCGCTGTTTGATTTTTACTCCTGCGTCCGCTGCGGAAATGTCGAAGGCCTGAAACATCAGAAGGAATTCCGCAGGGATTTACCACCGGAAACAGCTGAAGAAATGATTGGCGATTACAGAGAAATCCTGAATCATCTCATGCAGGAAAAGAAGTATGAACCGGAAGAAATCCGCAATCTGCAGAATAAGCTGAATGGATTCATCAAAACACAGAAAACCGCATCGAGAATTCTGTATATCGCGGACTGTCATTTTTATCATGATCGAATCTGCCGGGAGATGGATCGCAGGGGATTTTCCGGCTTTGAAGAAATGAACCGCCATATGATCGATCAATGGAATAAGAAGGTGACTTCAAAAGATGAAGTGTATATTCTGGGCGATTTCAGTATCAGTAAACCGGATGCGACTGTGAAGATTCTGCAGGAGCTGAACGGCAGACTGCATCTTCTGATCGGAAATCATGACCGATATCTGGAAGATCGCCATTATGGCTGGAATACATGGTTCAAAAGTATTGAATCGTATCAGGAAATACGGGATAACGGGAGAAACGTCATCCTCTCGCATTATCCGGTATTCTGCTATAAAGGTCAGTACCGCAGGGACAAAGAAGGAAGACCCCTGACCTATATGCTTTATGGGCATGTACACAATACTCATG
>JAFWLM010000135.1 GCA_017511045.1 Lachnospiraceae bacterium
AATGCCCGCTGATGCGGGCATTCTCTGTTTTCCTCTTCAGGGCACCGAACAAAAGAAAAACTGTGCCCTCTTATCGGGACACAGTTTATCAGTTCATGCAATTACTTGTTTGTTGCGAGAACGTATCCGGCACCAGCCATGACGATCAGAGCTCCGCCCATCATGACATAGTAAGCAGTGTTGTCACTCTCACCGGTGTTAGGAACTCCGCCCTTATTGCCGCGGCTGACAGTGAACTGCGTCGACATCTGAGCGCCGTCAGACCACTTCGCTGTGAGTGTGTGAACACCCTCGGACAGTGTATTGATATAGCTCTGCTTCAGACGGATTACAGTGCTTCCGCTCCAGTAATCGAAGTTGGAGAAATCAACATAATTGCCGTCAACCCATACACCAAGGAATCCTGCAACATCATGGTTGAATCTGAATTCATTCTGGCTTGCACTTGCCTGACCTGCAGCCTGGCCGCCGCCATAGATGTTGTACAGAAGTTTTCCGCTGCCGTCAAAGACGTTGCCTGCGGATGTTGTGAATGTTCCGTCACCGTTGGCAGTTACGATCTGACCGTTAACGTAGAACACGCATCCTTTGCCGGCAAGAGCCGGGTTGCTTACTGCACACGGATCGATCACCGGTGATGACTCATCATCGTCGTAGGAACCACCATGGTGATACGGAGTCGGGCTCCATTTTGCAAGAACGGAAAGCGGAGCTGCTGCGATGAGAAGTGATGCTGCGATACTGACTAACTTTTTCATATATAATCCCCTCATTTTCAGCTGTGTCATCAAAAGCACAGTTTTCTTTACATCAATCATTTTACAACTGCGTTTTGTTTTGTCTAGAGAAAAGTTCGGTTTTCAGAGCTCAATATGCACAATTTTCCACTAATTTTCTGAAATTTTTCAGAAACTGTTTACATTAATCGGTCATTTTTGTGTTCTTAATATTTATCATTTGATTTTGTCTGTTTCCCGAAGTGCTGTCTTACAACTTCACGGCTTCAGAAGCGGTTTTTTCGTCCATTCCTGCAATGATACCTTATAATTAGTAACGCGGATAAGATACCGTCATTATAAAATAAATGTGTAAATTCAGGAGAAAACACCCATGAAAAAAGAAAGCAATATTCTGCTGACTTCCCTTTCCAATCAGTATGACCGCTTGTCGCATCGTTATTTTTATTTTGCCCAGAATGGGGAGACACAGTTCTGCGATGGTCTCAGCGTCGCGGAAGCCGGTGCCAAATATCTTCTTTCAAATGTTCCGATCGATGAGATCATCGTGCTCGGAAACGGAAGAACATATGACAAAGGTCAGGAAATGGTCCCCCTGGTTCTGAAAGAATGGTCTGATTTTAATTCCGATGATACTTCCGCTCTTTCCGAATACAGTTTCTTCCAATACCGGATCGCACAGTTTCTCGACGGTCTGGATCTCGAAGCTGTTGATGTACTGGAAGATACCTCCGACATCCGTCAGGACTACATCATGGAGAATTACCAGAAATTCCTCGATGTAATCAAAACCCATGAAGACTTCCGTCCCGACCGGGTCTTCTATCTCCTCACCATGCATGAAGAACTGTGCATCACTCTCCTGGAATATCTGAGCAGCGCAACCCCGAGAGAGCTTCTCTGGCTGAAGCGGAAGATTTACACCTCGCTTGCCGATTCCATGAAATTCTCTCCCCGCCAGGATAACTCCGATCTGAAGATCTGCTTTATCCCGACCGAAAAGAATACGAGCAGAAATTATGTCCCGGCAGAGAACGTTACCCAGCTGGTGAAAGTACTTGATGCGATTGACGCCGATCAGATCAATATTTATATGGATATGCAGGGTCTTGCCTCCACCGAAGGATACACCTTCCTTGCCGTGCTCACCATGCTCAGCCTCGATGTCAACAGCCGGATCAAAATCCGCGAAATCATCACCAGCAATTATGATCCGGTTCATTTCGCCGGACAGATCGACAACAATGAAATGAAGCGTTATGACATCAATGTTCTGGTCTCCGGCATGAGCGCATTTGTCCGCTACGGAAAAGTGGATGACGTGCTTGCCTACTGGAACAGCCGCGGCATTCAGAATGAACATATCGACCATCTGCTCTATGCGATGCATCGGGTGGATGACGGTATCTCCCTCTGCAATATCGAGGATCTTGTGGCCGGCATCACCATGCTCAGAAAAGTCTTTGAGACAACTCCCACCGAGGATCTTCCGGAAGTAGAAAGCAATATTTTCCGGATTCTCGAAGAGACGATCCGTCTCGATTACGGTCCCCTGCTGGAGGGAGATTCCATCAATCAGCTGGAGCTGATCAAATGGTCTTTCCGGAAGGAGTTCTACCA
>JAFWLM010000136.1 GCA_017511045.1 Lachnospiraceae bacterium
CCTATATTATGTTCCCGGAGAAATCTTCTTTTTGATCGTATTGACGTTCTGCCTGGTCTCCTCGGAGGTATGCATCTCTTTCTGTATCTTTCGGTAAGCGCTGATGACTGTGGTGTGGTCCTTTCTGTTGACGAGATTGGCGATCGTCAACAGCGAGTCATCGGTCATCTCTCTGCAGAGATACATTGCAATCTGACGCGGATACACATACCTGGTCTCTCTCTTCTGGCTGCGGATCTCCGATGGTGTCAGATGAAAATGTTCCGCCACGGCATCGATAATCATCTCGGAGTTAAGACTGCGGCTCTCCTCCGGAGAAATAAGATCTTTAAGAATCTCTTCCGCCAGTTCAAGAGTGATCGTGCGCTTTTCGAGGATGCTCTTTGCCCGGATGCGGTTGAGGCAGCCCTCAAGTTCACGGATGTTGGATTTGATATTTTTGGCAATATAATCGAGGATATCATCACCGATGTGATATCCGTCGAGGTCTTCTTTTTTGCGGAGAATAGCCATTCTCGTCTCATAATCCGGTGAAGAAATGTCCGCAATGAGGCCCATCTCCAGGCGGGAGCGAATGCGCTCCTCCAGAATATCCAGATCCTTAGGAGGCTTGTCAGACGAAATGATGATCTGCTTTTTAGCCTGATAAAGAGCTTCAAATGTATGGAAGAACTCTTCCTGTGTACTCTCTTTTCCTATAATAAACTGAATATCGTCAATAAGAAGTACATCAATATTTCTGTACTTCTCGCGGAACTTGGACATAGCCGAATTGTTGCCGTTACGGATGGAGTCAATCAGCTCATTTGTAAAGTCTTCACTAGTGACATAGAGGACCTTGGCTTCCGGGTCGTTCTGAAGAATAAAATGAGCAATCGAGTGCATAAGGTGAGTCTTGCCGAGACCGACACCAGCATAGAGATACAGAGGGTTATAGATCTCGCCCGGAGATTCCGCTACAGCAAGAGACGCGGCGTGGGCAAATTTATTATTTCCGCCCACGACAAAAGAATCGAAGGTGTACTTCGGATTCAAATGCGCTTTTTCCATTGCCTGTGTAAAAGAAGTATCCTTATTATCAATGACAGGATAATTCTGTTCAGGCGTAATGTAGTGGATATTCAGCGAGAGACCTGTGATCTCGGCTATGGCTACCTTGATGGCCAGGGTGTATTTCTTATTAAGTATATTAATTCCCATGGTTCCGGAGGGAACGATGAAAGTAATGCTCTGATTATCTACGCTCTTTATCTCGAGCGGTTCAAGCCACGAACTGAAGGAGACATTGGTGAGACCGTGATCGTTCTTGATCTTATTAAGGATTTCAGGCCAATTTTCCTTTACAAGTGTATAATTATCCATATGATAGTTGACTCCGTCCTTAGCAACTGATAGTTACCCTATTCTAAATATATTCATTACTATGATACTAAAAAAAGGGGCAATTTACAACCTGAAATAACGCTTGAGATTTCCACAATACACACAAAATGGTGTGTGGAAAAGTGGATACGGCAGTTACCATAAAACAGGAATTATTATCAATGTGAAGCAGGGGAAAAAACATAACCACATCCGGAGAATGGCTTAAAATAAAGCTTTTTCTATATTTGCAGAGAAATTAATCACATGACATATAACATATTTATCCACAGGTTTTCCACAAAATGTGGAAAACATTATGGTAACTATCGATTTTTAAAAGATGCTTGACAGGCAAATGTGACCCTTATATAATGATAGGGCACATTTGAAAAATTGTCCGTTATTGGCAGAAAGGAACGAGAATAAGATGAGCAAAATGACATTTCAGCCCAAGAAGATCTCTCACGCGAGAGTTCATGGTTTCAGGGCGAGAATGAGCACTAAAGGTGGAAGAAAAGTATTGTCTGCCAGAAGACGTAAAGGCAGAAAGGTACTCTCAGCCTGATCAGGAAGCGCAGGGGACTGTCACAGATTGATGCGGCAGCCCCTTTTTCTTCTTTAAAGATTAGTTAATGAGCAGAGGGATACTCTCTGCGGTTTGTCATGTCCCGGAAAGGAAACGCATGGAATTTACCGAAGGCCTCAAAAAGAACATTGATTTTGGTAAAGTATACAGAAAAGGAAAATCCAGAGCGAATCGCCAGCTGGTCCTTTATATTCTAAGTAACGGGACAGATAAAAACAGACTCGGAATATCAGTAAGCAAGAAAGTGGGAAACAGCGTCGTAAGGCACAGAATTAAACGGCTTATAAAAGAAGCATATCGTCTGAACGAGCCTGCATTTGCCCGGGGATATGATCTGGTATTTATTGCCAGGACTGACGCCGCGGGAAAAACATATGAAGAAATAGAAAAATCTGTCCTTCACATTTCTGATTTAATGGGAATCTCAATATGAGAGAAAAAGCAATCGCGTTAATTCGCTTTTATCAGAAACATATTTCACCTTACAAGGGAACCAAATGTCCATATAATCCCACGTGTTCCAACTATGCTCTGCAGGCTGTCGAGAAATACGGAGTCGTGCAGGGTGGATTTCTTGCGCTCTGGAGAATTATAAGGTGCAATCCTTTTTCTCACGGCGGGTATGATCCGGTCCCTTAAGAACGCGCAGAGATTAGGTTTGGTATTATGTCAGCTTACGCTGACACGAATCCCGCGCTTTCGTCTCGCTAGCGAGACTTGAAAATTCGTCATAGTTGCAGGTAGTCCTGCATAAATTTTTATATTTCTAAAAGGAGGAAATATCGTGGCAATCGCATTGACCAAAAGTACATGGTTCATTGTTGGATGGGTGGCTCAGATCCTCGGTATTCTGATGAATGGCATATACCTTGTCATCAGCAAAATCGGTATACCTAATGTAGGTCTGGCAATCATTCTGTTCACAATCATTATGTACGCCCTCATGACGCCGCTGCAGATCCAGCAGCAGAGATTCACAAAACTGAATGCTATGATGCAGCCGGAGCTGCAGAAGATTCAGAACAAGTACAAGGGAAAGACAGACCAGATTTCCCAGCAGAAGCAGATGGATGAGACCAACGCCGTCTATGAAAAGTACGGCACGTCCCCGACAGGATCCTGCCTGCAGCTTCTTATTCAGATGCCGATCCTGTTCGCTCTGTATCAGGTCATCTATCACATTCCGGGTTACATCACAGCAATCGGGGATCAGCTCCGCCTTGTCGCCGAGGACAGCAATTTTGTTACTTTCTTTACAAAGTTCGTTGAAGGTCTCGAAAACAAAACTCTTAACGCTTCAATGGGTTCCGGCGAAGTAGAGAACGTCATGGACACAGTCTACAAGCTGAATACAGCTCAGTGGGCTTCCATTCTTGAATCCGCTAAGGGACAGAGCTTTGAGGCAAATCTTCAGAGCGTACATACATATATCAACCGCGCTACCAATTTCGCCGGACTTAATATCTCCGACTCCCCGATGAATATTCTTCAGCCGGCATGGACCGCAAAGAACTGGGGACTGATCGTCGTCGCTGTTTTGATCCCGGTCCTTGCGTGGGCGACACAGATGTGGAACCTCAAGGTTGCCCAGGCCGGTCAGAATAAAAATAAAGATAAGAAAAAAGATGAAGACAACGCGATGGCACAGACAATGAACTCCATGAATACATTCATGCCGCTCATGTCCGCGTTCTTCTGTCTGACACTTCCCGTCGGTATCGGTATCTACTGGATCATCGGCGCCGTTGTCCGTGTCGTACAGATGCTGATCATCAACAAGAAGCTTGATTCTGAGACAGAAGAAGAAATCATCAAGAAAGCTCTTGAAAAGAGCAATAAGAAACGCGCTAAGAAGGGTCTTCCGCCTCAGAAGATTACAAATGCAGCTCACCTCTCAACAAAAACTCTCGCTGCCGAAGAACAGGAAGCAAGGGAGCGAGCTGAGGAAGCAAAGAGAAAGCAGGCTGAGCGCAATAAAGAGACGCAGGAAAAAATCAAAAATTCCACAGCTTACTATAATGAAAACGCGAAGCCAGGCAGTATTGCATCCAAAGCCAATATGGTGCGCCAGTACGAAGAGCGCCAGTTAAATAAAAAGAAAAAATAAAGAAGGGAGAGTTTTATGAGCTATAAAGAGTTTAGAGCCAAAACAGTAGATGATGCCATTACGCAGGCATGTATGGAATACAGTGTTACATCTGATAAACTGGATTATGAAGTAGTTCAGGAAGCTTCTTCCGGATTCTTTGGATTTTTCGGCGGAAAGGAAGCAATCATCAAGGCACGCGTGAGAACTCAGCAGGAATTCGCTGCAGAAGCAGCTGCTATCGAAAAAGCTGAAAAGAAGGATGCTCTTCTCACACAGGCACCCGGAACTCTTCCGAAAGAGAAAAGGGTAGAGAAAAAAGAGAATAGAAAACCCGAAAAGAAGCAGGAAAAGAAGCCTGAAAAGAAGTTTGATAAAAAACCGGAGAAGAAGGCTGAAAAGAAAGCGGAAGTAAAAGCTGAAGAAAAATCCGAAGCTAAGACTGAAGCTAAAATTGAAGTAAAATCTGATCCGAAGAAGGAAGAGGCTCCTGTTTCAGAAGAAAAGAATTCGGCAGGAAGATTTGTCTCCGCTGATGAAATTGAAAAGAGAGCAGCTGCTGCGGCAGCCAAAGCTGAGGCAGAGGGATACACAGAACAGGAAGAGCGCACTGAGAAAAAGAAAAACTCAAGACGCGATTCAAAACGCGACGGCAGAAATAACCGTCGTGACCGCGGCAGAAAGAATGACAAGAGGGATGATCGCAGGAAGAAAGCATCTCAGACATTTGTAACTGTCGAGGAAAAACCGCATAAGCCGTCTTTGCCGAAGCCGGAAAGAGAAGTCCTTCCGAAGACAGAAGAAGAAGTTGCCGAGATCATGAATCTGGCCAGAACATTCCTTGAAGATGTATTCCGCTGCATGGATACCAAAGTGGAAATCACAATGGAATATAATCAGAAGGAAGGCTGCCTCGGCTGCACATTTGCAGGTGAAGAAATGGGTATTCTCATCGGAAAGCGCGGACAGACACTGGATTCTCTGCAGTATCTGACAAGCCTTGTTATCAACAAGAACAAATCTGATTATACAAGAGTTAAGCTCGACACAGAAGACTACAGAGCGCGCCGGGCCGATACACTGGAGAACCTCTCCAGAAATATCGCTTACAAGGTAAAGCGTTCCAGAAAAGCAGTCGCACTCGAGCCGATGAATCCGTATGAGAGAAGAATTATTCACTCTGCGCTTCAGAACAATAAATTCGTTGAGACATATTCAGAAGGCGAAGAGCCATATCGTCACGTAGTAGTGGCGCCGAAGAGATCGTGAGAGATACAATAGCGGCAATTGCAAGCGGAATAACGGCTTCAGGCATCGGAATCGTAAGGATTTCGGGGCCTGGAGCCTTTCGCGTGCTTGAGAA
>JAFWLM010000137.1 GCA_017511045.1 Lachnospiraceae bacterium
GAAGACTGGAGGTTTTACGAAGCGATTCAATCAGCCGGAATGGAGCTGGATGTCATGATACTCGCTGAGTTTGATGAGGAAAAATTTGCCAAGTCCCTGTTCGAACAGGGAAAAGCTGAAGGAATAGCTGAAGGCAAAGCTGAAGGAATAGCTGAAGGAATAGAAAAAAACAGCAGACAGACAGTGATCCGCATGATACAGAATAATTGCTCTGATCAGTTAATTCAGAACATTGCGCCGGCATACTCCCCGGAAGAGATACAGAAGCTGAGGGAAGACTTCCGGAATCATCCGGAAAACTACCGGGAATTATTGAACTGAAGAATTGGAAGCCACCCTTTCATCAACGGAGAATGGCAGATCACAGCCACATAGAATACTCCCGACGGATGGATAAGGCTTAAGTGCAGAGAAAACACATGATCCGGAAAGGAGCTGGATGATATGATACTCGCTGAGTTTGATGAGGAAAAGTTTGCCAAATCCCTGTTCGAACAGGGAAAAGCTGAAGGAAAAGCTGAAGGAATCAGAGAAGGCATCATAAAAGGAAAAGCTGAAGGAATAGAAAAAAACAGCAGACAGACTGTGATCCGCATGATACAGAATAATTGCTCTGATCAGTTAATTCAGAACATTGCGCCGGCATACTCCCCGGAAGAGATACAGAAGCTGAGGGAAGACTTTCAGAATCATCCGGAAAACTACCGGGAGGTTTTGAACTGAAGAACCGGAGTTTTTCCTGATCAAAGAGGAGAACGGAAGATCAGCCACAAAAAAACGAGTAAAAAATGAGGAATACTGCATGTACGTAACCGGCAGTTTCCTCATTTTTTTCCGCAAGTTCTCACCCATATAAAACAATGGGATCACAGGATCATGACATCATGTGGGATACGGTTGTCTCTGGTTTGAACCTCTCATAGACTGGCGGAATCCATCCCCATCTGATGTCTCTGGATGCGGATGATTCGTCTTTGAAGCAGAGTTGCGAGAGCTTCGATGCGCTCGTTGGGGATGCCGGTCTGATCCTGATAGCGAACCATTTTTTCGAGAAACAGCTGCGGCATATCGGAAAGTGCCGTGAAATCAAAGCGATTCAGCGAAGCGCAGAGACTCAGCAGATCTTCATGACTGAAATGCCTTGCATTCAGGAATTTGCAGGTACGATGCGTTTCATAATCCTTGAGTTCAGGAGTTTTAACAAAGCAGCCAAGCCCGGTGCCGGTATCGAAGATCGGTGCCATGGAGAGCCACTCGCAGGTATCTGCGTCCACAATGATGCCGTGGTTCTGCAGATGACGGTCGGTATTCATCATCAGGTAGTCAAGGACGATCTGCTCATCAAGACGGTCCGAGGCATCGCTGATTCCGTGGCTTTCCAGAATATCGATGAAGATATCGATCCAGAATTCCTTTTTCCCCGGATTTACGGTTTTGAGCACATTCTCCGCGGTGACAAGATCCTTATGTTCATCCAGAAAGTTATAACAGGTGCTGACCAGCTGATGTTCATAGGTTTTCACTTCATACTTCACCGCATGCATGCCGAGACGCATTGCAATTTCGGAAGCCAGCCATTCATTGATGCATTCCTGCTGATGAAAGCCGGTGCTTCCCTTGTAGAGCTCAAGGCCGTCCGGCCGTCTCATCCAGGCTTTGCGGTGATATCCGCACAGCGTGTTGTCGGGAGTATGCCATGCGGTTTTCGGGGGATCGTAGTGATCACTTCGAAACATTGCCTTTGCAAATCCCTCATGGTCAAACGGGCGCGAAAAAAAGTTCAGGCGCTTATAGCGGTGTTCTTCATTTTCCGGGCACAGCCAGTAGTTATCCGATACCGAAAGCGCATATTCCATCTCCAGGAGGTCTTTCGCATCATCCACTTCAAACCGTCGCTTGAGCCGTTCGACATCAACCCGGTAATCCGGGATACCTCGCCAGAACAGCCAGTAATTCAGGCTTTTGACATCGGTATCAGTGGTGTCTTCACTGACACCGATCGGGATATGACGCGGATCATGGATCGTTCTGACCCTCCGGAATCCGTGGGTATAGGTATCGTAATCGCCGCTGAGCACCTTTACATCCCTGTGCATCAGGGTCATCTTCTTTGTCAGATGGGGAATAAGCATTCTCATACATCCCTATTTTACAACAACCCCGAGCGAAAACCCAATGTGGTTCCCGGTACGGGGAAACAAAAAACAGGATACGTGATCCTGTTGCGTGACATTCTTCTTATTTTCCCGTACCTTCAAGCTCGGCAAGCTGTCCTTCCAGAAGCTCGATCAGACGGCGGTTGTTCTGAACGATCACCATGATGTCGCTCACATCACTCATCTCTTTGGTCCGGGAAGTCTGAGCGTCATAATACGCTTCTCCGAGTCTTGTATATGCACGGTTAAGTGCCCTTCTGTGCTCTCCGATCTCAGAACGGAGTTCCATCTTTTTCCGCTCGTTCTTCATGGTCGTCTGAAAGTCTTTGGTGCTGTCATTGACAAACTTCACGACCTTATCGGACTGGACATCGACATTTTTGAGCCAGGCTTCCGCCTGCTTCTCAAACTCTTTTTTCAGTTTGGTGAATTCATCTGCCATTTTTACTTTCCTGCCTTTCTGATCAGATCTTCGATAATATGGTAAATCTCCTGGATATCCGCTTCGGTGCGGCTTGCGAGATCTGCCATTCCGCTCACAAGCAGCTGGGCAAAATACTCGGGATTCGGCACATGGGTGCGGTTGAGTTCATTGCCCTCTTCAAACAGTTCACGAAGCTGTCTGGCTGCGGTCTCCTTAGCCTCATCCAGAGAACGGGAAGAGAGAATTGTGAGATCGATGTTTTCGTTGACCCCGTGAAAATTGTCCCACATCACCTTGAAGCTTTCAATGGTGCTGTTGATGAAGCCCTGCAGGCGTTCATCATAATCCTCACTGGGATCGAGACTTTTCGCGATCGCCTGGCGGAAATCATTGTTGTATTTCTCCGAAATGGCTTCGATCACATCATCCTTCGAATTGAAGTAATAGTAGAACAGCCCTTTCGCCACATCCATTTCCTTCACGATCGCATTGATCGTCGTATCTACAATTCCGTTTTCCTTGAACAGCTTTTCGGCAGCGTCCACAAATTCGCTGCGCCGGATTTCAGTATCTTTGGTTTCTTTCATCTGCCTGACCTCCGCTTCAAATATATCTATTGACTGACCGCCAGTCAATAGATAAAGACACATTTCTTGTGTAAGATATTGTCATGAATCTGAAATGTCCTGTATGCGGAAAACCGCTGGTTAAAAAAGAGAATTCCCTGGTCTGTGAAAACCGCCATACCTTTGACTTTGCCAAAAGCGGCTATGTCAATCTCTTCCCCTCCTCCTCTTCCTCTCATGGCGACAACAAGGAGATGCGAAAGGCCCGCACCGCCTTTCTCAATACCGGAAGCTACCGGTTCTTAAGAGATTTTCTCGAAGGCGTGACTGCAGAGAAAAACGGTGTCTTTCTGGATCTTGGATGCGGGGAAGGCTATTACACCTCTGCCATGCCCCAGAAGGAAAAATACGGCTTTGATCTTTCCCGGGATATGATCACCTATGCCTCAAAACACGACAGATCGACGCAGTATGCTGTGGCATCGATCTTTGATCTGCCCGTATTCGATGCCTGTGCCGATGCCGTGCTCACCTGCTTTGCGCCCTGCTCGGAAGCGGAGATTCTGCGCATCCTCAAAGATGACGGCATCTTTGTCTTTGTTTCCCCCGGCCCCAGGCACCTGAGAGAACTCAAGGAGTTGCTTTACGATACGGTGTATGACAACGAGACCGAACAGCGCTTCTCTTCCCTTTCGATGGTCAGGGAAGAAGTGATCAGCGCTCCCTTTTCCCTGGAGAATGAGATGCTCTGGAATCTCTTTCTCATGACCCCCTACTATTACCGCACCGGCGAGGCAGGAAAACAGCGGCTCAGAGACATCGCTTCGATGTCCGTCACCGCTGAATTTCTGATTCGGATTTACACGAAGTGATCAGGAGCGGATATAGCCCTCTTCTTCTGCCATCTTTCCGACTGCTTTTGCCACAGCGGATACCACCCGTTTATCAAACGGGGAGACAATCACATAATCCCGTCGGAGTTCTTCCGGCGAAATCAGAGATGCGATGGCCTCTGCGGCGGCCATTTTCATTTTCTCGGAGATTCTTGTCGCCCGCGCATCCAGCGCACCCCGGAAGATGCCCGGGAAGGCAAGCAGATTGTTGACCTGGTTGGGATAGTCGCTGCGGCCGGTGCCCACAATATATGCGCCGGCCCTGATGCATTTGTCATAGGTGA
>JAFWLM010000138.1 GCA_017511045.1 Lachnospiraceae bacterium
CAGGTCATCTATGCAGCTCTGGTCAGGCCAGAACTTAGGGACAGATTGATTTCAATTGCTAAGCAACAGCTGCTGCAGGCAGCTTAGGTTTTCAAGGAGCTATGCCTAAAGGCAATTTACACACAATAATGGACTTGACTATTTCATGAGAATTTGACCCATTGTTTACGGGATAAATCGTGGGTCAAAAATTCATGATAGGCGCTATAGGCCCAAAGTATCTGAAAACAACATGTTTACTCGGAAAAATTGGGGGTCAAAATTTCATGAGCTGCGCTATAAGCCCAATTAACTAATTTGAATAATTTTTTACTATACGAAATCATCCAAAAGCTTTATAATTGAACCAGTATTTTTGTGTGGCAAGAAAGGAAATTATATGTTTATTTTAGATCAGGAATTATGTATTCAGTGCGGCACTTGTGCAGAGGAATGCCCAAACGGCTGCCTGAAGATTGAAGACGATACTGTGAAACATGATCCGACCCGCTGTATGTGGTGTGGGCACTGTCTGGCTGTATGTCCGCGTGATGCGATCATGATCGATGGCGATGGCTACAACGTTGAAGACGTAGAGGAGTTCCAGTTCTTCAAGAAGTCCACACCGGACATGGTGCGCAGGGATATCATGATGCGCCGCAGCGTACGTCATTTTAATGATACTCCGGTAACAGATGACGAGATCAACCGCATTATCGAGGCTGCAAAATATGCGCCGACGGCAAAGAACTGCCAGCACAATGCGCTTATGATCAAAAACGATCCGGAAGAGATCGCTGAACTCCGTAAAGATCTGTTTGAGCAGCTTGGCGAGATCGGTAAAGGCATGATGCGTGATAAACCGGATGTTGCTGCTTTCTTCCTGATGAAATGCAGTGAGTTTGAAAACGAAGGAAAAGACGGTCTGTTCTATGATGCACCGCTCGTAATCGGCGTATTCTCCGACAGCGATGTGGATGGCTCTTTATGTGCCGCATACATGGGACAGGTAATTGAGTCCTTAGGACTTGGATTTACCTATCTGCTGCTTCCTACCCCTGCAATGAATACACCGCAGCTTCGCGAGAAATACAATATTCCGGAAGACCGCAAATGCGTAATCTTCCTTACGATCGGAAACTATGATGCTGAGTATTTCTGCTCAGTGCCAAGAAAAGATGTACCGCTGCTGTAAGCTATAGCCAAAGCAGTCACTGACACAACAAACGGACAGTAGAGCAAAAGAGGACATCAATGATTTTTATCACCGGCGATACCCATCGACTGATGGATGTGCAGAAAATTGATATCGACAACTTCCCGGAGCAAAAACTCCTTACCCGTAATGATTATCTGATCATCTGCGGAGATTTTGGCGGTGTCTGGGGCGGTGAAGAAAAGGACGCGGACGTTCTGGATATGCATGAATCCCGGAATTATACGACGCTTTTTGTTGCCGGCAATCATGAGAACTATGACGCGCTCAATTCCTATCCCGTCGAAATGTGGAACGGGGGCAAGATCCACCGTATCCGCGAGCATGTGATCCATCTGATGAATGGTCAGGTCTATGAGATCGACGGCAGCCGCTTCTTTGTCATGGGCGGGGCAACAAGTGTCGATAAGATCTGGCGTGAAGAAGGTGTAAGCTGGTGGCCGCAGGAAGAACCTTCTGAAGATGAGTTCAAGGAAGCGTTTGATAATCTTGCAGCGGTCCAGAACAACATCAATTATGTCATCACGCATACACTTCCGGAAAAAGTCCGCGATATCGTTTTCTCTGTCTACAGTGACTATCTGAACTATGAAAGCGGAGTGGAGAAGTTCCTGAACCTGATCATGGAAAATATCTATTATGATAAATGGTACTGCGGACATATCCATATCGACCGCGAGTATCCGGAATACAAGATCCGGGTGCTATATAATGGAGTTGTGAAACTGAAATAAAGAATCAAAAAAAGAGATAACCGAAGTTATCTCTTTTTTCAACAGCTCGTACGAGAATTGAACTCGTGATTCCGCCTTGAGAGGGCGGCGTCTTAACCACTTGACCAACGAGCCATGCGCTTACGTGCTTTGCTAGTATAAAGGAAACCGCAGGAAAATTCAAGAACTATTTTTGACAGATTAAATCGACAGAATCAGCAGTATTGTATGTGGACACTTATAAAATGATATGTTAAAATTCCAAAGTTCCTATGTTCAAAAATACGTACTTTATATAAAGTAGTTATTTTTCAATTAACAGTATTAAAAGGGAGTAAATCATGAAAAAACCATTAAATCGTTGGGTGTATGCGATCGTCGGCGTTATCGTTCTTGTGTTTGCCGGCATGGTATACGCATGGACCGTTTTATCTGCACCGATTGCTGCAATGTATCCGGAATGGACCAAAGCGCAGCTTTCTCTGACTTTCACCCTGGTTATGTTCTGCTTCTGTATTGGCGGATTTCTCGGTGGTGTTCTGTCGAAAAGAGTAAAACCATGGATCATACTGCTTCTTTCCGCAGTGTTGTTTATCCTGGGATTCTTTATCGCAAGCCGCGCAACATCCCTGATCGTTCTTTACATCGGCTTCGGTGTGCTTGCAGGATTTGGTTCGGGCTTTGCTTATAATGCGGTCATGACGTTTGTCGGCAAATGGTTCCCTGACAGACAGGGACTGATCTCCGGTATCCTTCTTATGGGATTCGGTATCGGCGCATTCATTATCGGAAAAGTTTATACAGCACTGACTCCATCTGACGGAGGCCCGGCCTGGAGAACCTCATTCCTGATCCTGGGTATTATCACTGCAGTTATTGTTGCAGCTGCTATGTTTTTCATTTATGCGCCGCCGGTTGACTGGCAGGCACCTGTATCGAAGAAAGCCACCGCAAAAAAAGCTGTACAGTCCTATGAAGAGATCAACACGATCACGATGTTCAAGAGATCTTCTTTCTGGCTGTTCTTCATCTGGGCGACCTTCCTTTCTGCAGCTGGTCTGATGGTTGTTTCCCAGGGAACTCCGATGGCTATGGAATCTATGCAGATTACTGCTGCAAACGCTACCGCAGCACAGATGGGCTCCATTGCAACGATCGTAGGTTTGATCTCCATTTTCAATGGTGTCGGACGTATCATCTTCGGTGCATTGTTTGATAAGATCGGACGTTTCTGGACGATGCTTCTTGGCGGTATCGTATTCATTGTTGCGATGTTATTAGTTATCTGGGCGCTGAAGGGACACAGCCAGGTGATCCTTGTAATCGCTTACATTGCTTCCGGAATGGGTTACGGCTGCGTTACCCCAACCAACTCGGCATTTGCCAGCAAGTTCTACGGCATGAAGAACTATCCGGTCAACCTGCCGATCATCAATATGAACCTGCTGATCGCATCCTTTGGTTCCACGATTGCTGGTGCAGTTTATGACTCAACCGGATCCTATGTTACCGTTATCATCCTGGTCATTGCACTGCTTGTTGTCGGTACGATCCTTTCCTTCTTTATCCGTCCGCCGAAGCACCCGCAGGGCTTAGAGACGGAAACGGTTGCAGAAGAGACTCCGGATGCACAGGCTGCCGCACAGGAGTAAGATTATGAGATATGTACATAAAAACAAAGGCGTATGCGCGATCGCTGTTGCGTTTGATCTGAACGGAGATGTTGTTACGAATGTGGAATTCACAGGCGGATGCAACGGAAACCTGAAGGCTATCTCCAAACTGGTCGATGGCATGACAGTCGATGAGATCGAGGCGAAGCTGAAAGGAAATGAGTGCGGGATGAAAGGTACAAGCTGTGCCGATCAGTTCGCGATCGCAGTCCGCGAAGCTTATATGAAAGAGCAGGCACAATAGCTTAAAAAAAGATTATTTTCTCAACAGAAAATGATTGACAAAGCATAGCCGCATCAGTATAATTTCAAGGTACGGCTCAGGTGAGCTGTAGATGCTATGAATTGACAGGGAGGTGTACGCGAAATGTCTATATGCCCAAAAAATAAAACATCTAAGGCCAGAAGAGACAAGAGAAGAGCGAATTGGAAAATGACAGCTCCGAATCTTGCAACCTGCCCGACATGTGGTGCTTTAGTAATGCCACACAGGGTCTGCAAGAGCTGTGGTTCATACAATAAGCGCACGATCATCGCTCAGGAAGAGGCTTAAGTTTTATATTAAAAAACATGTATGCAGGGAATCGAAAGATTCCCTGTTTTATTGTGTAAGAAGCTCTTTTGAAGCGGGTTGTGGGTGACACCTGCATCCCGATATGATAAAATAAATTGGTTAAATGTATAATAATCAGTCAGGGTCAAAAGATACTCTGACATTTAGAAAGTAGGAAATAGGGAGCTCGTTATGAAGAAAGCGTTACCGCGTTCTGTTTATGCCATTTTCGGCGTTATTGTTCTATTATTTGCGGGTCTTGTATATGCATGGTCAACTTTTTCCAAACCGCTTACAAACATCTGGACACCGGGTGCTTTGACCTGGACTTCAACCATCGTTATGTGTGCCTTCTGTATCGGAGGTCTGATCAGCGGGCGAATGCAGAAACGAGGCATCAATCTGAAAGTGATCATGATCATCGGTGCAGTCCTGATGCTTGCCGGATTTGCTCTTTCGGGGCTTTTGGGAAACGCAACAGGTTCGATCCTGTTTATCTTTATCGGCTTCGGAGGCTTCGGAGGACTCGGTGCAGGTCTTGCTTATAACGTGATCTTAAGTGCTGTCGGCGCCTGGTTCCCGGATAAACAGGGACTGATCTCCGGCATCCTTCTTATGGGATTCGGCATCAGTTCATTTTTGATGGGTCTGCTGTATGCGGCAAACGTGGATCAGATGGACGGAAAGGGCGGAATTCCCTGGTATATCTGTTTCTTAGCGATCGGCATCGGATGTTTTATCTTTATTACGATCGGGGCTTTGGTTGTAAGAAGACCCGGGCCGGAATTTGTTGCACCGGAACCGAAGCCGGGCAAAAAGAGAAAAAATACAACAGAGCCATATGAAGACGTTCCGACCACCAGCATGGTGAAGAGAGCCAATTTCTGGCTGATGTTTATCTGGGCGACGATCACAACCGTTGCCGGTTTTGCAGTCGTATTTTTGGGTACACCGATTGCGACTGCAGCAGTGCCGACGCTGAACAACAGCGCAAGTCTGCTTGCCATGATCGTAGGCCTGATCTCCATCTTTAATGGAATCGGCAGGATCTTATTTGGAGCCCTGTTTGATAAGGCCGGATATAAGGTGACGCTGCTTGGTATCTGTATCTGCTTCATTGTGTCCATGGGACTGATTATTCTGGCAATGCTTACAGGAAGCCTGATCTTCCTGATCATTGGCTATGTCACGACCGGTCTTGCCTTCGGAGGCGTTACGACCAGTCAGTCTGCATACTGCAATAAGATGTTCGGTGCAAAATATTATGCGCAGAATCTTCCGATCATGATCCTGGTCATTCTGCCGGCATCCTTCGGAACCAAACTTGTGCAGGCAGTGCAGAGCAGCCTGGAGGGTGGCGGTATGTCGCCTACCGGAGCCTATATTGTTGTATTATGCGGCGTTGCTGCGATCTGCCTGATTGCAGGCATTATAGCGCTGTTTATTAAAAAACCTGTCACTGCAGAGCAGAAGGAACAGGCGTAAGAAAAGACTGAAATATAATTAAACATAATTTTATATACATCAAAGGAGAGAAACATGAAAAAAAGCTTACCCCGTTCTGTTTATGCCGTCATGGGCGTGGTCGTACTGCTGTTTGCAGGACTCGTCTATGCATGGACCACTTTTTCAAAACCATTGGTGAATCTCTGGAGCCAGGATCTTCTTACCTGGACTTCCACGATCGTTATGGTCGCTTTCTGCCTGGGTGGTTTTTTCGGCGGACAGATGCAGAAAAAAGGTTTCAGTGTGAAACTGAACCTGATCATTGCGGCTGTTTTGATGGTCGCCGGATTTGTGATTGCAGGTCTTGCCGGAAATGCGACCGGCTCGATCATTATCATCTATCTCGGCTTTGGCCTTCTTGGAGGCCTCGGTGCCGGACTTGCCTATAATGCGGTCCTGAGTGCTGTTTCCGGATGGTTTCCGGACAAACAGGGACTGATCTCCGGTATCCTGCTGATGGGATTCGGCATCAGTGCGTTCTTAATGGGTCTTTTATATGCGGCCAATGTAGACCAGATGGACGGAAAGGGTGGAATCCCCTGGTACATCTGCTTCCTTGCGATTGGTATCGGATGTTTTGTCTTTATCGTGCTTGGTGCGCTGGTCGTAAAGAAACCGGGCATTGACTTTGTAGCTCCTGCGCCGAAAGAAGGAAAAAAGAAAAAGAACACTACGGCTCCTTATGAAGAGCTGCCGCCTTCCCAGATGGTGAAACGCACAAGCTTCTGGCTGATGTTCGTTTGGGCAATTCTGGTATCCGTTGCGGGACTTGCAGTTATGTTCCTCGGAACCCCGATCGCTACCGCTGCGGTTCCGGCATTGAATGACAATGCGAGCCTTCTTGCGATCATCGTTGGTCTGATTTCCATCTTTAATGGAATCGGCCGTATCATCTTCGGCGGCATGTTTGATAAGATCGGATATAAGGCAACGCTTGTTACTGTCTGTGTGATGTTTATGATCTCCATGGGCATCATTATCCTGGCACTTGTGACCGGAAGTCAGCTGATCCTCATCATTGCTTATATCGTAACGGGTCTTTCCTATGGCGGAGTAACTCCAAGTTCGTCCGCATTTGTCAATAAGTTTTACGGTGCGCGTAATTACGGTCAGAACCTGCCTCTGATTACGATGAACCTTCTGATCGCGTCCTTCGGAACAAAACTGGTTCAGGCGGTACAGGGAGGACTGATGGCAGGAGGAATGAGCAATTCCGGCGCATATATCATTGTTTTAGCAGGTGTTGCTGCGATCTGTCTGATTGCGGGAATCATCGCGCTGCTGATCAAAAAACCGAAAACTGCAGAAGTTGCAGAGCAGAAATAATATAGAAAAACTATACAATGGAGGGTATTCATTATGGATGCAAAATTACAGGCTCGTTGTGATCGACAGATAGAAAATGAAAAAGCATTAAGAAATATGTCAACACTTGAATCCGAAGCTTCCGTCAAGGTCGGTTGTTTATTATATACTGCGCTCGATCTTCCTGTAAGTGACGATTCTGTTTATGAGTGCAAGAAGATTCTTGAAAATAAAGACGGATTCTTCTCTTATTTCCGTGGTGCACTGCAGTCTCTGCTTCTTCTGAGAATGGCTGTTTCTGAAAACCCGGAGACGTATATTGATTCGGTGATCGATATTTATCATAAACTGGAAAAGAACACCGGAATCACCGGTCTTTATTCCGTTCTTACGGCCGTTATCATTGCGGAACAGCATGGGGAGCAGGAGATCGATGCTGTCATCGCTCAGGTTGTTGAATTGTTCGGAAACATTAAAAAGAACCATCCGGACAGATCCAATATCTATGAACTTGCATATGTTGCACTGATGTATCTTTCCGGCAAAGCAGATGTCCGCTTAGAGGATGAAAAAGAAAAGATCTTCCTGGCATTAAGAGAAAAACTGCAGCTTCCGAATGATGCAGCTCGTGCGACCTCTCTTGTCCTTATGACCAACAGTAAATCTGCAGAGATCAAGGTTGATGAGTTTGTTAAGTTCTATAACATGTTAAATGAAACAGGGCATGCGACAGGCAAAAACCAGTATATGTCCATTTACGGTGCATTTGCGGATCTGATGTATCTCGAAGAACTGGGAGTTCCGGAAGGCGAGACGGTTAAGGCCATTGGAGAAGTCGATGATTATTTAAAGAAAAAGACAGGATATGGTGTATTCTCCATCAATAAAGATATGAGAAAGGTTCTTGCGGCAGCTTTGACACTTCAGCACTATACCATTGAGATCCCGAAAGAGAAAAATGCAGACTTTGCTCCGGAGATCTCGATCGAGCTGCTTCTCTTTATCGTATTGATGAGTCTTGTTGCAATCAATTAATACGTAATACTTCATAGGTATTTCGGGGGTAACATCTTGGAAAAAAAGATTACGAACAAATATAAGAGATTGGTCAGTTTCAGTCTGATGGGTCCGGAGAGCGGTGCCTTATGCGAAGTTGACTGTGAAGACGGAAAGATCATCAGGATCAATCCCTATTCCTATGACAAGGAATATACCGATGCGAACTGTAATCCCTGGCATATGGAAGCACGGGGCAAAACCTTTGACCCGCCGAAACGTGTTAACATTACCCACATGGGCCTTTGCTATAAAACCAGGGTCTATTCTCCGAACCGCATCCTGTATCCGATGAAGCGGGTCGACTGGGATCCGGAAGGAGAACGTCATCCGGAGACACGCGGGATCAGCGGTTATGAACGGATCTCCTGGGAAGAAGCTGCGAAGATCTGTGCCAATGAGATCAAGCGGATCAATAAGACCTATGCACCGGAAGCGATCCTCTGTGAATCCGATATGCATGGGGAAGGAAAGAATGTTGCTCCGTCTCACGGATGTCCGAACCGTATGTTCTCCCTGACCGGCGGTTATACCCAGCAGATGAGAAATATGGATTCCTGGGAAGGCTGGTACTGGGGCGCAAAACATGTCTGGGGCTGCGAACCTGTAGGCGAAATGGCGCCGCAGGCAAATCTGATCCCGGATATGGCAGAGAACAGTGACGGACTCTTCTTCTGGGGCTGCGACCCGGAAGTAACTCCGCTTGGATTCGGTATGAAAATGCCGACGCTTCTTTGCTATTGGTTCACCGAACTGGGGATCAAGAGCATCTATATCTGCCCGGATCTGAATTACGGGGCTGCGATCCATGCCGATAAATGGATCCCGGTGCTTCCGAATACGGATACCGCCTTGCAGCTTGCCATTGCTTATCAGTGGCTTACCAACGATACTTACGATAAAGAATATATTGAAAAACATACCTACGGTTTTGATAAATTCAAAGCTTATGTTCTGGGCGAAGAGGACGGCATTCCGAAGACTCCGAAATGGGCGAGTGAAAAATGCGGTGTTCCTGTCTGGACGATTAAGGCCTTAGCTGATTACTGGGCTGAGAATAAAGTTTCGATCTGCCATGGCAACGGGGGAAGTTATATCCGTTCGCCTTATGCGACAGAACCGGCCCGGCTTGAAGTCATGCTGCTCGGAATGCAGGGACTTGGAAACCCGGGAGTTCATCAGTGCAAGCTGATTGAATGGAATATGTGGGCGGCGAATTATCCGCTGCCGTATACTCCGGAATTCGTGCCGGCCGTTCCTCATATCTGCGATGCGATCCGTACGGTACCCGGAGATATTCCTTCCAATATTAAAATGAGCCGTTTTCCGCTCTCTGATGCGCAGAAAGAACGGGCACCGGAGATCGTGGATCTGTTTGAAGTCCTTCCGGGTCCGAAGCAGTATATCCCGAGGTGTCTGGTTCAGACCGCGATCGTGGATAAACATGCGGAATGGATGGGCATGAGCTGCTTTGCAACCGCAGGAAATCCACGGCCGGGCAATAACCGCGTACCGACCGTCTATGATCAGTTCGAAAAGAACGTCTATCCGCGTCCGGGCATGAGCCGTATCCACATGATCTGGTCGACAGCTCCGTGTAATGTCACCTGCTGGAACGACGGCTTTAAATTCCAGAAAGCATACCGCGATCCGGAGATCGAGACCTTTGTGATCCAGCATCCATGGATGGAGAATGACTGCTATTTTGCTGACCTCCTTCTTCCGGTATGTACAAAGCATGAAATGCACGATATCGGCAACGATATGTCCAGCGGAACCTATGTATCTATTTATAAAGAGGAACCCTGTATCCCTCCGCGCGGGGAATCGGTATCCGATTTTGATGTCTGCGTGAAGGTGCTGGAGCAGTTCGGACCGGAATATGTTAAGGCATATACCGGAGATCTGAGCGAAGAAGAGCGCGTTCGCTTCTTCTATAAAGCATCCGGCTGCGAAGAAAGAATGAGTTTCGAAGAATGGAATGAAAAGAAGATCTTCGTCGTGCCTGTCAGCAAAGAGGCAAAAGATGCTGTTCCGGGACTTGGAGATTTTGCAAAGGATCCGGAAGAGTATCCGCTTGAGACCCCGACCGGTCTTTTGGAGTATTCTTCTTCCAATATTGAAAAATTCATGCCGGAAGATACCGAGCGTCCTCCTGTTCCTCATTGGGTGGAAAAAGGACCATGGCATGATGAACGTCTTTCCTCCGAACGGGCAGAAAAGTATCCGCTTTTGTGTATGTCTAACCATGGCAGATGGAGGATCCATGCACAGTGTGATGATATTCCATGGAGCAGAGAAGTCGAGACTATGAAGATCAAAGGTGAAGACGGTTATCTTTATGAGCCCTGCTGGCTGAATCCGAAAGAAGCAGAAAAACGTGGAATCAAGCACGGTGATATCGTAAAAGTGTTCAATGAGCGTGGTATCGTCCTTTGCGGCGCTTATGTTACTGAGCGCCTGATCGAACAGACCTGCTACGTTGACCATGGTTCCCGTCTGGATCCGATCATTCCGGGCGAGGTCGACCGAGGCGGCGCAATCAACAACATTTCTCCGACCAATCCGATCGGCAAGAATTCCACCGGAATGGCGACCAGCGGATTCCTCTGTGATGTACAAAAAGTGACGGAAGAGGACTGGGCGGAATGGAAGAGCAAAGCTCCATGGGCATTCGAGCGTCATTATGATAAAGCCTTTGGCGTTTGTGTGGAAGGCTGGATGAAAGACTACGAGAACGGAGACAATTATCATGGCTAAGGTATTTTGTATAGATGTCGCGAAATGCAGCGGCTGTTATAACTGCCAGTTTGCTTGCAAGGATGAGCATTGCAACAACGAGTGGCTTCCCTATGCTGCGAAGCAGCCGATGACAGGACAGTTCTGGCTGGGGATCGAAGAACATGTGGAAGGATCCAAACCGAAGATCAAGATCCATTATGTCCCGGTACTCTGTAACCACTGTGAAGATCCGGCCTGCATGAAGGCAGCAAAGAACGGGGCAGTCTACAAACGGGAAGACGGTCTTGTGATCATTGATCCGGAAAAGGCAAAGGGACAGAAAGAGATCGCAGAAGCCTGTCCATATGGTGCTGTTTTCTGGAATGAGGAGCTTTCCCTGCCACAGAAATGTACGGGATGCGCCCATCTCCTTGAAGAGGGGAAGGTTCCGCGCTGCGTGGATGTCTGTCATACCGGTGCGATTCAGTTTGGTGAGGAAAGCGAGTTCGCGGATTTTATTGACGGTGCGTCAGTTCGTATCCCGGAATCCGGAACCGGGCCGAAGGTTTATTACCGCAATATTCCGGGCCGCTTTATCGGAGGCACACTTTATGACCCGGTGGAAGAGGTCGTTGTCCGGAATGCGAAATGCACCCTCGTCCGGGGAGATAAAACCTGGGAGACGGAAACCGATATCTTCGGAGATTTCTGGTTCAAGGATCTTCCTCGTGGAAAATATGATCTTTCCATTGAAGCGGCCGGCTTTGAAGGACTTAGCTTTAAGGATATTGACACGGAAGAAAACAGCGTAAACCTCGGCGATCAGCCGATGAACCGGAAAAATCAATAAATCTGTTTCCCGGCTCTTTCTGTCCGGGATACATGCGAAAAGCACAATTAGGAGAACACCATGACGATAAAGGAATTATATGATCAGATCCTTTCCGGATTTTACGGTCTCGAAGGGGCAGAGGCACTTCTTAAGGAAACTGTTACGGTAACAGCTTCCGAAGACCCTGAGGAAACACTGCGACCGGAAAATGAGCCTGTTTCCACGGTTTCCCGTCCGGAATACTGTGTCGCTGCGGAACTCTGCGGCGTAAAAGGAGAAGCATATACGGAAGAACCTTCTTCTTTCAACGGAACCTTGAATGAGGCGCTTGAGATCCAGCCGACAGAAAAAGGGATCAGTGCGGTAACGATTGCAGCTTTAAATGCCGCAATGAGCTATCTTGGACTGACCCCAGGCACCTTCCCGGAAGGAGAAGAGGCCAGGATTTCCTATGCGGATGCGCTGTGCCGTTATGTGACAGAACATCACGGGAAAAATAACATTATCCTGGTCGGATATGACGGCTATCTGGTCAAACGCTTTGTGGATGAGGGACTGGAATTCTGGACAATGGATAAGGATCCTGCGAACATTACACAGAACCGTTTCCATCATGTGGTCGTCAATAATGCGAAAAGAAACCGGGAAAGCAGCTTTGTCTGGGGTAAATATTTCGTTGTGACCGGCAGTTCACTCTGCAACGGGACGATCCTCCATTATCTGAACAGCGGAAAAGAACTGCTGTTTTACGGGATCAGCTGTGCAGGAGCAGCAAAACTATTAGATCTTCCCTGGTTCTCTCCGGAGAATATCTGACCCTGCAGAGGCGGTCCTTTCTCCCTGCTTAAGACGGAATACACGACGCGGATGTGATCCGCGTCTTTTTTTTGTACAAATTATATAAAAAATCAACAAAATGACGCTTGACCTTGGAACAATTCCATAGTTTATAGTTTAACTGTAGACAAATAGGGAATAAAAACTATTAATTTGTTAGGAGCGTGATTATATGGAAAAGGTATTTACCAATCTGACGACCGGAGGTCCTATTTCTGTGTATGTCGAAGACGGCAAGATCACCAGAGTCAGGCCTCTGCAGGTGCCCGAAGAGGATTATCCGAAGCCATGGACTGTCGAAGACAGGAATGGTAAGAAGTATTCTCCACCGAAGGCAATGCGCGTTGCGCAGAACATTTTAGCTGAAAAGAACAGACTTTACAGCGAAGACCGTATCCTTTATCCGATGAAGCGTGTTGACTGGGATCCGGACGGCGAGCGTAATCCGCAGAACCGTGGTATTTCCGGCTACGAGCGTATCTCATGGGATGAGGCTGCAACGATCATCGCAAAAGAGATCGACCGCCTTGCACCGCGTGATGAGAACGGTGTTTTTGACGGACATCAGATCGCAGCTATCACCGGTTCCCATCATAACTGGGGAATCGTAGGCTACAAGATGGCTCCGTTCGGACGTTTCTTCTCAATGCTGAACTATACTCCGATCCTGGACAACCCGGATTCCTGGGAAGGCTGGATGTGGGGTGCACCGCATATGTACGGTTTCTCCTGGCGTCTCGGTCAGCCGGAGCAGTTCGATCTTCTGCCGGATGCATTCAAAAATACCGACATGATCGTATTCTGGTCAAATGACCCTGACTCCACACACGGAATCTATTCCGGTCAGGAGTCTAACATCTGGCGTGTATGGCTGAAGGAAATGGGAATGAAGTGCGTCTTCATCGATCCTTTCTACAACTATACCAACGCAGTCATGGATGGAACATGGTTTGCACCGCGTCCGGGAACGGATACCGCGCTTGCAGCAGCGATCGCATACCAGTGGATCATCGATGATACCTATGATCATTTCTATATTGAAAACAGAACCGAAGGGTTTGAAGAATTCAAGGCATATATCCTCGGCGAGGAAGACGGAGTTCCGAAGACCTGTGAGTGGGCGGCAGAGAAGACCGGTATCCCGGCACGCCGTATCCGCGCACTGGCTAAGGAATGGGCTTCCAAGCGTGTTGCTATCGCAGGCGGTGTCCGCGGTGGTGAAGGTTCTGCCTGCCGTACCGCATTCGGTACTGAGGAAGCTCGTCTGATCATTGCACTTGCTGCAATGCAGGGCTTCGGAAAACCGGGCGTTTCCATTTGGGGAACGACCATGGGAGCACCGGCAGACTACACCTGGTTCCCGGGCTATGCTGAGCCGGATTCCCAGATGGGCAAATCCCGTGCGGCAAATATTAAGTATGCAGCATCAAGCACCACCCAGCGTCTGTATCGTCTGAATTATCCGGAAGACATCATGAACGGTCACGGAAAATTCATCGGTGAAGGTTTCTGCGGACAGGGCGTCCATCAGCAGTTCACCGAGCATGAGTATCCGATCGAAGGAAAGGTCAAAATGCTTTGGAGATACGGCGGATCCTTCATGGGAACCATGACTGAGACCAACCGTTATGTACAGCTTTATCGTCATACAGGCGAGAATCAGCTCGACACCGTGATCAACCAGGACTGCTGGTTCGGCGGCGAGGCAAAATATGCGGATCTGATCCTTCCTGCATGCACCAACTTAGAGCGTAACGACCTTGGCGAGTGGTCCGTCGGCGGCGGATACACAACACATGCTGAGATCGGTAACAACTGGAGAGTTATCGTACGTGAGATGAAATGCGTAGAGCCGCTCGGCGAGTCCAAGAGCGACTATGAGATCTTCCAGGAAGTTGCTAAGAAACTCGGCGTCTGGGAGCAGTATACAGACGGCGGCAAGACCGAAGATGAATGGGCAGAGGCATTCTGGAACATTTCCGAACTCAGCAAACGCTGCAGCTGGGAAGAGTTCAATAAGAAGGGCTACTACATCGTTCCGGTACCGGAAGATTACGAAGAGCATCCGGCTTTCCGTTGGTACTATGAAGGCCGCGACTGCGATACTCAGGATTATCTGAACCCGAATCTGAAAGTGGAAAATAACATGAACACGATGGAGCCGACGGAGAAATCCAAAGAACTCGGTACCTTCTCCGGAAAACTCGAGTTCTCATCCCGCAGCTTAAAGCATTATATGCCGGATGATGAAGAGCGTCCGCTCGTTCCGCATTATATTCCGTCGTGGGAAGGCCATGAGACGGAGCTTTATAAGAAATATCCGCTCCAGATCATCAGCCCGCATCCGCGTTTCAGCTTCCATACACATTATGATACCCATGCAAGCTGGATCGATGAGGTTCCGTGCCACCGTATGATCATTAACGGATATGCATACTGGATCGCACGCATCAATCCGAAGGATGCAAAAGACCGTGGTATTAAGACAGGCGATATCATCGAGCTTTACAATGATCGCGGAAGCGTCCTCTGCGCTGCAGACGTTACCTATCGTGTGCCGGAAGGAGTTATGCATTCCTATGGCTGCTCAGCGAAGTATGACCCGATCACAACTGAGACCGGAGCAACGGACCGCGGCGGCTGCATCAACATTCTGACCAATAAGAGATGGCTGTCAAAGAATGTTCCGGGAATGGCTCCGAACTCCTGCCTGATCGAGTGCAGAAAATGGGAATGTTAAGGAAAGGGGAATACTATGGCTAAATATGGTTTTATTATAGACGTTGACCGCTGCAATGGCTGCTACAGCTGCTTCCTTGCCTGCAAGGATGAGTGGATCGGCAACGATCACGGAGAATTAGGTGCAGCAACCGCAGAAGGTATGAACCTGATGCGTGTGAATGAGATCGAATATGGTACACACGATAAAGTGAAAGTAGACTATGTTCCGATCCCGTGCCAGCACTGCAAGAATGCTCCATGTATTGCTAAACGCCCGGATGCTTTTTACGCACGTCCGGATGGACTGGTGATCTTAGATCCTGCAAAGAGTGCAGATAAAGATCTTCTTACAGCATGTCCTTATGGCTGTGTACAGTGGAATGAGGCAGCAGGCATCGCTCAGAAGTGCAACGGATGCGCACATATGCTGGATGCAGGCGAGAAACAGACAAGATGTTCTGAGTGCTGTCCGAACCAGGCCCTGATCTTCGGCGATCTGGATGATCCGGAAAGCGAGATCTCGAAGTTTGCAGCAGAGCATGCAGCAGAACTTGAAGACTTCCAGCCGGCATTCAAAGCCGACGGAGCAGTGAAGTATATGTATCTTCCGAAGCCGTTTATCTGCGGCGAAGTGACCTTTGAAGGCGAAGATGTCAAAGGCGCAAAGGTTACCGTGACATGTGACGAGTGCGGCAAAGAATATACCACGGAAACAGACTTCCTGGGTGACTTTGAGGTGCAGGGACTGCCGACCAACAAACCGTTTACGGTTAAGATCGAAGCAGAAGGATGCCAGCCGAAAGTACTCACATGCCGTACAGCAGGCAGCGTAAACTTCGGAGAGATCATTCTTGAAAAATAAGAAATAAATGTGCAGCCTCGCGAAAAAGCGGGGCTGCGGATTAAAAGTGATAATAAAACGTGACAATATGTCAATGGAGAGAAAAATGAAAAATGCAGTTATTGTAGAAGCGTGCCGTACGGCAGTAGGAAATATGGGAGGCGCATTAAGACCGTTAAATGCAACGGATCTTGCCACCGCAGTGATCCGCGGCTGTATCGACCGAAGCGGAATCGACCCGAATGCAATCGATGAGGTTATTTTAGGCCAGTGCCGCCAGACTTCAGATGAGCCGAACATTGCCCGTGTGGCAGCTCTGAAAGCAGGCATCTCCGAAAGCGCATCTGCACATACCGTCATGCGTCAGTGCGCAAGCGGTATGACCGCGATCCATAACGGAGCAATGCAGATCATGTGCGGACTTTCGGATGTCGTTGTGGCAGGTGGTACGGAAAGTATGTCCAATGCGGTATTTTATGTTCGTAATGCCCGCTGGGGCGTTGGAACTGGCACCACCCAGTTCGTTGATGCGCTGACCGAGGGACAGTTCTTCTCCCAGCCGAAGGAGACCTATGGTTCTTATAACATGGGCGCAACAGCAGAAAATGTTGCAGAACAGCTTGGCATTACGCGTGAGGAGCAGGATGCATTTGCACTGGCTTCCCAGCAGAAAGCAATCGCAGCGATCGATTCCGGTCGTTTTAAAGATGAAATCGTTCCGGTAACCGTTCCGCAGGGTCGCAAGAAAGACCCGATCGTTTTTGATACGGATGAGTTTCCGAGACGTGATTCCAGTATGGAAAAACTTGCGAAGCTGAAACCATGCTTCAATATCAAACATGATGATGAGGGAAGATTGTTTAACGACAGTGCTTTGACCGGTACCGTCACAGCAGGTACTTCTTCCGGACGAAACGACGGGGCAAGTGCGGTGCTGCTTATGAGCGAAGAAAAAGCAAACGAGCTTGGACTGAAACCGCTTGCACGGATCATTGGAATGGGCACAGCAGGAAATGATCCTCGCTGCATGGGTCTCGGACCGGTTGCTGCAGTTCCGAAAGCACTGGAAAATGCCGGCATCAAAGAAGATGATATCCAGCTGATCGAATTGAATGAAGCATTCGCTGCTCAGTCCATCGGCTGCATCAAACAGCTTGGCTGGGAGAATAAGATGGACATCATCAATGTGAACGGTGGAGCAATCGCTTTAGGTCACCCGGTCGGATCCTCCGGATGCCGTATCATCGTAACGCTTATTCACGAGATGAAAAAACGCGGTCTGAAATACGGACTGGCAACGCTCTGCATCGCAGGCGGTATGGGCCAGGCAACCGTGATCGAGATGTGCGACTGATCATCTCTCTGAACAGGAAAAGATATATTTAGAATGAAAAAAGGGGAAACCCTGAAAGGAGTGTAATAACCATGGCAAACTATTTTGATTTGACCGGAAAAACCGCAATTATCATCGGTGGAGCCGGCGGACTCGGACAACTTGTTGCGAAAGCATTTGCAGAGGCAGGCGCAAAGGTTGCAATTGCTTCCCGTACTGAGGAGAAACTGAAAGCTGCATGTGAGCAGCTCGCAGCAGAGACCGGAAAAGAATTTAAATACTATGTCTGCGATGCTACCAAAGAAGCGGACGTAGAAGCCTGTGCAGCAGCATTTGTGAAGGACTTCGGAAAGGTTGATATTCTGGTTAACTCACAGGGAATCAACAAAAAACACCCTGTCACCGAATTCCCGGTAGAAGAGTTTGAGCAGACCATGACCGCAAACGTCACTTCCATCATGCTGACCTGCAAACACTTCGGAAAATATATGATGGAGAACAAGTACGGAAAGATCGTCAACGTAACATCCGTCCGCGGCAAGATCGCCACAAAAGGTCCTGGAAATGTTGCTTACTGCGCAAGCAAGGGAGCTCTTGATATGCTCACCAAGCAGCTGGCTTCCGAGTTTGGTCCGTATGGCATCACTGTAAACGGATTCGGACCGAACATCATGAAAACACCAATGATGAACAAGATCTTTGAAATGCGTGCGAATGAAGCAGGCGTTACCGTTGAGAAATACCTTGAGATGCAGGCTGCAAACCTGCCGCTCCGCAGAATGTCCGATCCGGAAGACTGCGTAGGAACCGCACTGTTCCTTGCAGCACCGGCTTCTGACTTCCTGACAGGAAATATCCTGTATCCGGACGGCGGTCTGACTGCAATTGGTTAAGCAATAAAAAATCTCCGGCTCTTAAGGAGCCGGAGAAATGATAAACGTAATAAGACAAGCTGATCAGTCTTTTGTAACAGGAAGCCAGACTTCGAAAAAACCGGTCAGTGCACCTTCATCGAGGACACTGCAGACAAGGTTGCCGCGTGCATTTCCGGAAGGCGTATATCCGTTTTCAGCTGCGTAGTCGAAAAGATAATCGATGTGTTTCGGAGAAAAGGCATTTTTGCCGGAACTTTTAAACACCGAGTGGATACATTCCACCTCCGGATGATGGATGAGGGGAGGTTTTACCAGAACCGAAAACTCCTCCACATATTCCATCGCAAGGGAAAAGCCCCAGGAATACTGGTGTCCGCCAACCCTTTCAGGATATAAAGGAATCTCGAAATAACGCTGCAGAAACGGCATATACTGAAGCCATTGCTTTGCAAGCTTCTGCATTTCCGGAGAGTTATCGTAGAAGGTATCATAGCGGTTGAAAAAGCAGACCACTTCCGGAGAGGGCGAAAGATCGCATTTACCGACCAGATCCCTGACACGGATGACCTGCTCACAATGCTGGCGGATCCTTCTAAGAAGAAGTTCCTGGTGATGGATCGAATCCATCAGTTCCGTTTGTTTTTCTTCGAGGACGGAGATGAGATCTCCGTAATAGCAGTCGGAGACCATGTAGGCAATCTGTGGAATGCCGAAACCGAAATTCTTGTACCAGAGACAGTCGATCAGAAAATTGATGTCCCAGGCATCATAATAACGATAGTCATTCTGCTTGTCTTTGGAAGGAGTAACAACACCCTTCTTTTCGTAGTAACGCAGAAGATCGGTTGAGATACCGAGGATATGCGCGACGTCGCCGATTTTATACTGCATAGGGACCTCCCTTAAGCATTCATCTATGTTTGCTTCAGCATTGATTATAACGCAAGGACCCTTGAAAGTAAAATTTAAGCCGAAGGCAGATACCTTCGGAAAGAGCATATATCAATCCATTGAAATAAAGAAAGTGAGGAAATAATTATGGCATACATGCCCCTTGACAAAAGCAAACTGTATCTGGAAACCGAAAAAATGACGAAGATCTGGGATCTTAGCCAGCCTTGGGGTTGGGACACCCCGCTGTGGCCGTTCCCGGGCGCAAGAAGCGACCTGAACTTCCCGCGTGGACAGTATCTTGAGCGTTTCCACAAACGTACATGTACTTACACAGGTACCCTTCATGCAGCAACCCACTGCGATGCTCCGAACCATACTCTTCATGAGGAAGAAGTTGACCGCGAGCGTTATGGATATACTCTTGCTGAAATGAAGCTGGAGCATGCGATCGGCACCGGCGTTATCGTCGACCTGACCTGGATGTATGACGAGTTCGAAGAAGCATGGAACAAAGCAAAAGGTGACCCGGCTAAAATGGGTGAGTGGGCAGAGACTCCGGATAAGAAAGGTGCGATCTGGCACATCATCACTCCGGAAGATGTTCAGAGAGGTCTTGACAAAGACGGACTTGAGATCCGCCCGAACGACTTTGTCGTACTGAACACAGGTTTCCATCGTTATTGGAGAAAGAACAACGATAAATACTTCAACTATTATGCAGGAAACGGCCCGGAACTTGCTTACTGGCTGCTCTATGAGAAGAAGATCAAAGCAATCGCAGGAACCTACGGCGCATCCGACTCTCCGGTATGGCATTGCCCGGTGAAACAGGAAATGCCTTGGCTGGCAACCAACTATAAGCTTGCTACCGGCCGCGACATCGACGAGGATTATCCGGATTATGAGCCATGCCACCGTCTGTATGGACAGCATGGTCTGATGGCAATCGAGAACGCCGGCGGCGATATCGATCAGGTTACCGGAAAGAGAATGATCCTTTGCGCATTCCCGTTCCGCTGCGAAGCAGCTGACGGCGGTATGGTACGTCTCGTTGCTTGGGAAGAAGGCTCCTTCTAATAGCTAATAAATAAAGGAATCGTGTGTGACTGCGGAAGGCACCTGTCTTCCGCAGTCCGCACGGAACTTGAAAGGACAGTTAAGGAAAAATGAAAACATTATCCGATATTAAAAAGATTGCCGTGCTTGGAGCCGGAACAATGGGTCCGGGCATTGCACAGACATATGCAATGGGCGGATACGAGGTCACGATGTGGACCCGTTCTGAGGCTACCCGTGAAAAAGCACTTGCAGCATTAAAAACACAGCTGGAGACCTTTGCAGAAGAAGGCGAGATCGCAGCAGCCGATATTGATGCTGTTCTTGGACGCATCAGTTTTGCTTTGACAGTGGAAGAAGCTGTCAAAGACGCGGATTTCATCCAGGAAACGATCGTGGAAAACCGTGAAGCGAAAGAAGCACTATATAAACAGCTTGCTGAGTGTGTGGATCCGGAGACGATCATTGCATCCAATACTTCTGCGATGAATATTTTCGAAATCGTTCCGGAAGCTCTTCTGCCGCAGCAGATCATCTGTCACTGGTATGCGCCGCCTCATCTGATCCCGTTAGTTGAGGTCGTGAAAAGCGAGCAGGCACCGGATGAATATGCACAGATCGCGCTTGATCTGTTAAGAAAATGCGGTAAAACGGCAGTTCTGATGAAAAAGTTTATCCGCGGTTATATCGTAAACCGTCTGCAGCAGTGCCTGAACAGAGAAGTCTTTTATCTTCTGGATAACGGATACTGCGATGCTGAAGCCATCGACCTGGCTGCAAAGGCAAGCTTTATTCCGAGAGCCTGCGTGCTGGGACTCTGCAAACGTGCTGATTTCGGCGGTTTGGACATGACAGCAAATAACTATAAGAATAAGTCTTACACGATGCCTGAAAAAGGTGACGAAATGCCGGAAACCTTAAAAGAACTGGTTGAGGCCGGAAACCTCGGAATCAAGACCGGAAAAGGTTTTTATGATTATTCCGATACGGATATCGAGGCATTAAAAGAAAAACGTGATAAGCAGTTATTTGAAGTATTCCGTCTGGAAAAGAAATTCCTGAACGATCCGGTATAAGACGTTCAGTTTGAAAGGAAGACAATAATATGGCAAAAACAAACAAAGTAATGATTCAGGTCTGTCTCTGCGGAGCCGGCACTAAGAAAGCACAGGCACCGACAGTTCCGTATACGGCAGAAGAACTGGCTGACCAGATCGTAGAGTGCGCAAAAGCGGGTGCTTCCATTGCCCACATCCATGTACGCGAAGATAAAATGGTCGACGGCGAGATGCAGATCGGATACAAATCCATGAGCCTTCAGAAATTCACGGAAGCTGTTGAAGTTACCCGTGAAAAATGCAAAGAGGCAGGAGTGGATATTATCATCAACCTCACCACTTCAGGTGGAGAGTATGAAGATTTCAAACGTCTGCAGCATCTCGGTGCGCTGCGCCCGGAAATGTGCTCCTTTGATCCGAATACAGTCAACTGGGCAAACAGCTACATCTTCGAAAACAGCCCGAGATTCTTAAATCTGCTGAGTCAGGAAGTTATCAAGTATGACATCAAACCGGAATTCGAAGCATTTGATACCGGACATATCGACAGTGTCATGTACTATGTCAATAAATGGAACATTCCGAAGCCGCCCCACATTCAGTTCATTATGGGTGTCGGCGGAGCAATGCCGGGAACAGCAGAAAACCTTGCCTTCCTTGTTAACAAACTTCCGGAAGGTGCAACCTGGTCCGTTTCCGGTATCGGAAAAGCACACATGCCGATGATGCTTGCAGGACTGGCACTTGGCTGTGACGGCCTTCGTGTCGGACTGGAAGATAACATCATGTTCGGCAAGAATCCGGACGGCAGCAAGGACATTGCAACGAACGTACGTCTTGTACAGCGTGCAGTGGATCTTTGCAAACTTGCAGGCCGTGAGATCGCGACTGCGCAGGAAGCAAGAGAAATTTTAGGAATCACCAGAAACTGCCTGCGGGATGAAAAGACATATCCTGTCACTGTTTCTGAAAACTAAAACAGAAAAGCTCCGGACGGCATGTGCTGTCCGGAGCGCTGAGGGAATGAATATGATTCGATCAATGGAAGAATTAACGCAGGCTGCAGCAGCCAAAGGCCCACGCATGATGGCGGTCGCCTGTGCACAGGATGCACCGGTACTGGAAGCTGTAAAACTTGCCTGTGATAGAAACATAGTGATCCCGCTTCTGGTTGGAGATAAACAGAAGATCCTGGAAGAGGCAGAAAAAGCAGGCGTTGATGTCAGTGAATGGGAGATCGTTGATATTCCGGACAAGACAGAAGCCTGCCAGACAGCGGCCAGACTTGCAGGAGAGGGGAAAGTCCAACTGATCATGAAAGGGATGGTCGATACCTCGATCATCATGAAAGCAGTTCTTAATAAAGAATACGGACTGCGTAAAGAAGGCGTTTTAAGCCATGTCGGCGTGTTGGAAGTGGACGGCTTTGACCACATGTTCGCAGTGACCGATTCCGCCCTCAATATTGCGCCGGATCTGGACGCAAAAGCCGCGATCGTAAATAACGCCGTGGAAGTGATGCATGCGATCGGAGTTGAAGAGCCTAAGGTCGCTGCACTGTGTGCCGTTGAGAAAGTCAACGAGAAAATGCAGTGCACCCTGGATGCGGCGGAACTCACAAAGATGAATCAGGAAGGAAAGATCACCGGATGTGTAGTGGAAGGACCGTTTGCCCTGGATAACGCTGTTTCGGCAGAGGCAGCAGCTCATAAGGGAGTATCCGGTTCCGTAGCCGGAAATGCCGATGTCCTTCTTGTTCCTGATATCGAGGCAGGAAACCTCCTGATCAAATCCATGGAGTATTTTGCAAAAGCGAAAAAGGCCGGAGTGATCATGGGAGCGAAGATCCCGGTGGCTCTGACATCAAGAGCGACCAGTCCTGAATCCAAAATGTATACGATCGCTATCGCGAAGATCATTGCAGACAGCAGGGAGGTTTAATATGGCTAAACAGATAGTTGTTATTAACCCGGGATCGACCAGTACGAAGATTGCACTCTACATGGATGCGGAACAGGTTTTTTCCAAAAATCTTGACCACAGTGCGGAAGAGTTATCCCGTTTTCCGGAGATCGCGGATCAGCTGGATTTCAGAAAAGAAGTGATCCTCAAGGCACTTGAGGCAGAGAATGTTGATATCAGAAAAACAGATGCCTTTGCAGGACGGTGCACCGGACTTCTTCCGATGCCCGGCGGCGTATATGAGGTCAATGATCTGATGTTTCAGCACGCAAGCATCGGTATCGGCAGCAGACATGCAGGAAATCTGGGACCGATGATCGCGAAGGATTTTGCGGAAGAATTCGGGGGCAGAGCATTCTGCGTCAATCCGAGTTCTGTGGATGAGTTTATCTTAGATGCAAGACTTACCGGATTAAAAGATGAATTCCGTACCAGCAGAGGCCATCCGCTGAACCAGAAAGAAGTAGCAAGGCATTATGCTCTTGACGAGGGCAAAGACTACAATGATGTCAATGTCATCGTTGTTCATATGGGCGGCGGCATCTCCATCGGTGCGCATCAAAAAGGTAAGATCATCGATAATGTAGATTCTACTAGAGGTGAGGGCCGTATGGCGCCTACAAGGACGGGTACGATCCCCGCTGCGGACCTGGTTGAGATCTGCTTTTCCGGCAAGTATACCAGGATCCAGCTTTTGGATAAGATTATGAAGACCGGAGGATGGGTGGACCACCTCGGAACATCCAACGGCATCGAAGTTGGAGAGCGGATCAAAAACGGCGACAAATATGCAGAGATCGTCTTTAACGCCACTGCATACCAGATCGCAAAAGACATCGGAGCCATGGCAGCAGCAATGGACGGAGAGGTGGATGCGATCCTTCTTACCGGAGGACTTGCATATTCGAAGCCGCTTGTAGAGCTCATTGAGCGTAAAGTCTCCTTTATCGCTCCGATCAGGCTGTATCCGGGCGAATTTGAGATGGAAGGTCTTGCCGCAGGCGCACTCCGCGTGCTGGAAGGACTGGAAGAGCCGAAGTCATACACCGGAGAGCCGGTATTTAAGGGATTTGATGAATTGATAAAGGAATGAAATTCCGTTTAAAGAGGGGATTGTAAGAAGAAAGACTGAAAAAACTGACTAAATAGAACGACAGAATAAATACGACAAGAGGGATTAGACCAAATAACTGACTATACTGACTTACATTGTGAACCGAGAAGTTAAAAAAAGTATTATAAGTGAGGTGAATATCCTTATGGATAAGAATCAGATTCTGATCACAATCATCATCGTAGTTTATTTTATTATCACCGTTATTATAGGCCTCTTATCCGGCCGGAAGACAAAGAGTGCGGCAGCCTTTACCGGTGTTGCACTCAGCACATTCGCAATCGTCTGTGCTTCGACCGGAGAGTGGCTGGGTGGAACCGCCACGACCGGTGTTTCCGAATACGGATTCCTGTATGGATTGTCCGGATGGTGGTATACCATAGCAAACGGTATCGGCGTATTGTTCCTGGGACTGCTGTTTGCAAAATTGTTCCGTTCTCTTGAAACGGGAACGGTTCCGGGCATTATCGAAAAATTCTTCGGTGTGCATGCGCGCACTGTATCTTGTATTATCCTGACCATTGTTATGCTGGCGGTCGGCCTTTCACAGATGATCGCAGCCGGAAAACTCGGAGAGAACCTGCTCGGTATTCCGTTCTGGATCTCCTGCGTTGCTTTTGCTGTGATATTTATTGTATATACACTGGCCGGCGGTATGAACGCCGTGGCCTCGACGAACGTGCTCCATCTGATCGTCATGTACCTCGGCGTTATCGTTGCACTGGTTATCGCAGTTCACGGAGCAGGCGGAGTCAAAGGATTCACCTCGGGAATCACAGCTCTCGGCGCGATGGAAGGCGAGAAGAGCTTTTGGAATATGTTCTCAATCGGCGGCAGTAAGGTGTCAAGCTGGATCATCGCATCTCTGCTTGGAGCCTGCACGGCACAGGCAGGCCTTCAGCCGGTCCTTGCAGCAAAGAGCGCAAAACAGGCGCGCAAGGCCTGCATCATCACGGCTTTCGTTGCGGCACCATTCGGTTTCTTTACGGCAATGCTTGGTATGGCAGCCCGTGTTATGTATGAAAACGGAGATCTTCTGGCAGGTGTTGATAAGGCGGTTGCAGCAAAGAGCGCACTGCCTCAGCTGATGCTTCACGGCATGCCGGCTATCGCAGGCGGTCTTGTCATGGCAGCGATCCTGGCAGCGGTTCTTTCCACTGTCAGCCCGATCATCCTTGCAGCCGGCACGATGGTAACACGCGATGTATATCAGCGTGTGATCAGACCGGACGCAAGTGACGAGAAAGTCCTGAAGATGGGCCGTGTTACTACGGCAATCTCCGGTGTGATCTGCTGCGTCGGCGCGATCCTGCTTTGGAATTCCTCTACGATCCTTGAGCTTGTATATGCGGCGTACTCCTTGCGAGGGGCATTGTTCATCGTCGTCCTGCTAGGTATCTATTGGAAGCGTGCAAGTGAGAGAGGCGCGATCTGGAGCATGATCTTTACTGCAGTCGTTGCGATCTCCTGGGTTGCGATCAAGATCATCACTGGAAGCTATCCGATCGTCATCGGCAGTTTTGCAGTCACAGAGACCTATGCCGCAGTTGTTGTTGCTTTCGTGACAATGATCATCTTCAGTCTGATCTTCCCGAATAAGGGAGACAAGGCCGAAGTGAAGGTATCATAAAAGAATCGCCACGATCCTGCGGCGACAAATATAAAAGAGAAGAGAAGAAATATCTCCATAAAAAAGGACCGGCCTTTGCCGGTCCTTTGTATTGTATAAAGTTGAATCAATAGAGCCGATTAATAGCAGATTCCCTGCCATACCATAGCGTCTGCAACTTTGAGGAAGCCTGCAACGTTTGCGCCGACCTGGAGATTGCCCGGTTTTCCGGCTTCTGCAGCAGCTTCTTCGCAAGCTTTGTAGATGTTCTTCATAATGGAGTGAAGTTTCTCATCGACTTCTTCAGCTGACCAGTAGATACGCTCACTGTTCTGGGTCATCTCGAGTCCGCTTGTTGCTACGCCGCCGGCATTTGCTGCTTTCGCAGGTCCGAACATAATGCCTGCTGCCTGGAATGCTGCGATAGCTTCCGGAGTACAAGGCATGTTTGCACCTTCAACAACACAGGATACGCCGTTTGCAAGCAGTTTCTTTGCACTGTCTTCATCGATATCGTTCTGGGTTGCGCATGGAAGAGCGATGTCACACTTGATCGTCCAGATGCCGGTGCATCCTTCGGTGTAAGTAGCGTTCGGATGAGTATCAGCATATTCTTTGATACGTGCACGACGTACTTCTTTGATATCTTTGATTGCTGCCAGATCGATTCCGTCCGGATCATAGATATATCCTGAGGAGTCACACATTGCAACAACTTTACCGCCGAGTTCCGTTGCTTTTTCACATGCGTAAATAGCAACATTACCGGAACCGGAGATAACAACGGTCTTTCCTTCGAAGGAAGTTCCGTTTGCCTTCAGTACTTCGTTTGTGAAGTAGCAGACACCGTAGCCGGTAGCTTCTGTACGGATCAGGGATCCGCCTGCTCCGACTTTCTTACCGGTGATAACGCCTGTGAATTCATTTGCAAGACGTTTATACTGTCCAAAGAGATAACCGACTTCACGTGCACCGACACCGATATCACCTGCAGGGACATCAGTATCTGCACCGATATGACGATAAAGCTCTGTCATAAAGCTCTGGCAGAATGCCATAACTTCTCTGTCGGATTTGCCTTTCGGATCAAAGTCAGATCCGCCTTTGCCGCCGCCCATCGGAAGGGTAGTGAGGCTGTTCTTAAAGATCTGCTCAAATCCGAGGAATTTCAATACAGAAAGGTTTACGCTCGGGTGGAATCTTAAACCGCCCTTGTAAGGTCCGATTGCGGAGTTGAACTGTACGCGGTAACCTCTGTTGACCTGTACTTTTCCGTTGTCATCAACCCACGGAACGCGGAATAAGATGACACGCTCCGGCTCAACGATACGCTCAATAACAGCGTTTTCTTCGTATTCCGGATGTTTTTCCACGATCGTTTCGAGAGATTCCAGAACTTCTTCTACAGCCTGAAGAAACTCTTTTTCATTCGGATTTCTCTGCTCAAGGCCATCAAAAACTCTTTTTAAATAAGCATTAGTAAGTGACATATGATTTCCTCCTTTGCTTTTCCAGTACACTTTACGTACATGCTGCATATGTTTTGTCCGGAGATGCCATGCAGTCCATACGTAAAGTGTACCGCTGTAACGCTTTAACGTGTTAAACAAAACATTAACAAATTATAGTACAAAAGGAGGGCGTTTTCAATAATTAATTTCCGGGAGACGGCAAAAGATCAGAAAAACCGTTTTCTATATAGTTTTGGTATTCTGCCATCTGTTCAGGAAGATTGAATGTCCTTTCCTCGGTCGATTTATCGTTGACCTGATACTTAAATGCGACTTCCAGGTTCCAATCCGGCGTATCAGGGTTATCTAACAGCTGGTTGATGATCGTCCGGCAGATGATCTCATTGAATAATTCTTTTTTATCCCTGATATTGACAGAGCGTGTTGAGAAACTGAAGGTGACTCCCTCATAAGTTTTACTCAGATTGTCGGTATAGAGCTGAAATTCAGGGTCCATATATCGCAGTTCATCCCGGAGGGCTGTAATACGGTCATCATTTGCACGTTCTAACGGGGTGAAATCATAGGCTTTGCCTTTTATATGGATGCCGTCGGCTTCCACCGTGATCCCCCAAAACGGTTCGTCTGCGGCTTCTTCCATTTCACTCTTCAGTGCATATGAATCCATGCCAAGGTCCTCGATCGGTTTTAAGGGGAGAACCACCTCGTAATTCGGTAAACCGTTATCCAGTTCGATTCCGAGCATTTTTGAGGCATCCTCCACCGGAACGGAGCAGCGCTCGACATACCAGTAGGAATCCTGAACATAAGGAAGATCATAGCCGAATTCATAAGAGATGCCGTCTTTTCCTGTAAAGGAGTAATGCGTCCAGTCTCCGCTCACCGGGATATTCCGGGATTTCAGCAGATCATAAAAGTGTCCCATGGAAATATACTTGCTGTCAGAGCAGTATACTAGGTTCGGAATGAGGATCATTTCATTCTGATCACGGATCTCGATCAGATCATTATTCCAGGAGATCAGGTTGCTGACCTCATCATCCGAAAAATCGGCGATCCGGTCTTTATTCCCGTAAAAGAGGCAATCTGCCAGATAGTTATACACAGGCCCGTTGTTATAGCTGTAATCGCCAAGGGCATAGAGTTTGTTATGCAGTTCGGCAAGGGAGGTCTCCGAGGTAAAAGAGACAGAGTAGTATTCATCCGCCAGGTAATCATCCGGGGAATTGTATTGCTTTTCAGCATAGGAATCATCCCAATAATCACCGCTGTCATCGTAATCTGCAACATTTGAGGTAACACTGCCATTGGAAACTGCGTAATCTGAGCCTTCCCCGGAATCTTCGGAGCCTTCCCCGACAATATAATTGATCCGGAATGACATCTCCAAAAGTTTCGGATAGTTTCTTACATACGCCTGGAACCGTTCGACTTCAGGGAGAATATCCTCAAAGTCTTCTCGGTGATCCAGTTTTGTCTCAAAAGCTCCGGAGCTTAAGAAATAATCTGGCTTCTGTACCATGCGAAGATCGTCACTTTGTTGATATTCTTCTGAAAGGCGTTTGAAGATCTGTGCTTCCATATCATCCATCAGATAATTGTAAGACCAGAGACTATAGCTCGTGTGGTTGATGACATGAAAAACGAGCGGCTCATCAAATCCATAATCATTTGTTGTTACCGTCCACCATTCATCGGTATATCCTTCCGTATTCTCCTGCTTTTTCGGGCCGGAAACGATCCTGAAATCTCTAAGCTCCAGCTCTTCCCTGAGATACTTAATGACGTCACGTTTTGTATAATCTTTCACGCAGCCGGAAAGAAGCCCCATGAGAAGTGCAACAGACAGAAGAAGAACGAGAACCTTCAAAATTGATTTCTTATTAGAAAGATTCAATGATTTTTTCATGATTTGCCCCTCCTAAATCGCAAAATAGACCCTAAATGTGACGAAAATGTGCCTGAAATCTGTCTTTTTCATGTTGGAGGGAAGGCAGAGTGATAACAGATCTGAATAACAGGATCTATGACGGAAGTTTCAGTTGATTATTAGCTCTGATTTTAGTAAAATCTACGGGTAATTTAACGGGAGGGGAGGAATCTGCCTTTCTGTTAAGTGTAGAAAACAAGGTAAGAGGGATATACCATTGGAAGAGAACAAACAGATCACGATCGCCGTTGATGCAATGGGCGGAGACTTTGCCCCGGCAGAGACCGTAAAGGGTGCCGTCCTTGCAACTGAAGCCGATAAAGGCCTTTGTGTAAAGCTCTATGGAATTGAAGATCAGGTTCAGGCAGAGCTTGCTAAGCTTAGCTATGACGCAGACCGCGTTTTTGTTGTTCATGCGCCGGATGTGATCGAGACCTGTGAGTCGCCGGTCAAAGCAATCAAAGCCAAGAAAGAATCTTCCATGGTCAAAGCTCTCTATGCCGTAAAGAGCGGCGAGGCAGATGCCATTGTTTCCTGCGGCAACACGGGCGCGCTTCTTGTCGGCGGCCAGCTGATCGTAGGAAGGATCCGGGGAATCGAGCGTGCAGCATTAGCTTTTCTTGTTCCGTCCATGAAGGAGCCGGTCATGCTGATCGATGCCGGCGCGAATGTGGACTGCAGACCGGAGATGCTTCTTCAGTTTGCGCAGATGGGCTCTATTTATATGGAAGATGTCGTACACAGAACGTCTCCGAAGATTGGGCTTTTAAATATCGGTGAGGAAGAGGAGAAAGGCAATGCCCAGGTCAAGGCAACACTACCGCTTCTGAAAGAATGCGAGAGCATAAACTTTGCAGGCAGTGTGCAGAGCCGTGAAATGACTGATGGCATTGTGGATGTTGTAGTTTGTGACGGATTTATCGGAAATACGATCCTGAAAACCTACGAAGGCGTTGCAGCTTTCATGCTTCAGTCCTTAAAGACGACTTTCACCAACAGCGGCTTAAAGACCAAAATCGGTGCAGGGCTCATTAAAAGTGACCTGAAGAATATGCTGAAGCAGTTCTCTGTTGAGGAATATGGCGGAGCACCGATGCTCGGACTTAAGAACCTGGTCGTTAAGACCCATGGAAACTCTTATGCACCTGAGATTCGCAATGCGATCCTTCAGTGCAGAGACTTCGTGGCAGCGGATATTGCGGCAAAGATCTCCGCAGCTCTCGGTACGGAACCTAAGTAAGAAGTATTATAGAAAGAGGAAATTATGGAATTTGAGAAAATTCAAAGTATCATTGCAGACGTTTTGAACGTGGACGCAGGAACGATCACATTGGATACCAGATTTATCGATGATCTTGGTGCTGATTCTCTTGACCTGTTCCAGATCGTTATGCAGATCGAGGATGAGTTCCAGATCCAGATCGATGACAGCGCAGCTGAAAAGATCACGACCGTCGGCGATGCAGTGGAGGAGATTAAGAAAATCAATTAAATATGGACTACTTGAATGAGTTTGAAGATATAATCGGTTATAGCTTCACCAACCGTGAACTGCTTATCACCGCACTGACTCACAGTTCATTCGTCAATGAAAACAGATCGAAGGATCCTACGTTGGAAGACAACGAGAGATTCGAGTTCTTTGGTGACGCTATAATCGAGTTTTATATCAGCGAATATCTCTTTAATAAGTATGGAAGCTTCCCTGAGGGTGACATGACGAAGCTCAGGGCTTCTATGGTATGCGAACAAAGTCTGGCGGAGTGTGCGAAGCAGATCCGTTTAGGCGAGTTTATGCGTATGGGTAAGGGCGAGGCTCTGTCCGGCGGACGGGAGCGCGCGTCCATTACTTCTGATGCGTTTGAAGCGCTTGTTGCAGCAATTTATCTGGACAGCGGTAACGATACCGCAGTCAGCAGGTTTATTGCGGAGCATCTGATCAAAGGGCTTGAGAACAAGACCCTGTTTTTCGATGCGAAGACCCGCCTTCAGGAGATCGCGCAGCAAAAAGGCAGCAACAGCCTTCGATATGAGCTGATCTCTGAAAGCGGACCTTCTCATAACAAGACCTTTGAGATCGCCGCGATCCTGAACGAAGAGGAAGTCGGGCGCGGAAAAGGGCATTCCAAGAAGGCGGCACAGCAGGCAGCAGCAGAAGAAGCAATTCGTAAACTGGAACAATAAAACGAAGAGATATTGGATTATTACTACTGGAGAAATATAGAATGTACTTAAAACGAGTTGAGATACAGGGATTTAAAAGTTTTGCGAAGAAAATCGTCTTTGATTTTCCGGACGGGATCACGGGCATCGTAGGTCCGAACGGTTCCGGAAAGAGTAACGTTGCGGATGCAGTGCGATGGGTCCTTGGCGAGCAGAAGATCAAGCAGCTCCGTGGATCCCGCATGGAGGATGTCATTTTTGCAGGTACGGCAAACCGGAAACCACTTGGTTTTGCTTTTGTTGCGATCACCCTGGATAATTCCGACCACAAACTGAAACTGGACTTTGAAGAGGTGACGGTTTCAAGGCGGGTCTACCGCTCCGGTGAGAGTGAGTTTATGATCAACGGGTCTGTCTGCAGACTTCGTGATATTCATGAACTTTTTTATGACACCGGTATCGGAAAAGAAGGATATTCTATCATCGGACAGGGTCAGATCGATAAGATCCTGCAGGGAAAGCCGGAAGAACGTCGTGAACTCTTTGATGAGGCAGCAGGTATCGTAAAATACAAAAAGAGAAAGACCATTGCGCTCAGAAAGCTGGAAAATGAGCGTCTGAATATTGCCCGCGTAAAAGATATTTTAGGCGAGCTGAACCGCCAGATCGGACCCCTGCGCCGTCAGAGCGAGGCTGCGGACAAATATGTCAAACTCCGTGAGGACTTAAAACGCTATGACATTAACCTGTTTTTGTATGAAAACGGTGATGTGAAGCAAAAGATCAAAGAATACCACGAGAAAGAGCGGATCGCATCTGAAGATCTCGAAGCCAGCCGCATCGAATTTGAAAACGCGAAGATCGAGTATGAACGCTTAAGTGAGAACATCCTTCAGCTTGATACGCAGATTGATAACTTAAAGAACCAGATCTCCCAGGGCGACATCATCAAGACCAACCTGGAAGGTCAGATCAAGCTGTTGGAAGAGCAGATCAACTCCGCAAATGATGCGGAAAGCCGGTTCCAGGTGCGTCTTGCTGAACTGACAGAATCGATCGAAAAAGCGGGTGCAGAGAAAGAGCGTATTGAGGCGGAGAAAGCACAGAACCAGAAAGCACTGACAGAAGCGGTAACAAAGGCTTCAGATCAGGACAGCCGCGTACTTGAGATCCAGAATGAAAATGAAGAGATCCGTCTGGAAATCGAAAAAGCCAAAGAGCGGATCATTGAGTTGGTCAATGCGAGAGGTGAGATCAATGCCCGCATGGAGCGTCTCGACGCTGTTTTAGAGCAGATCGCCCGCCGCAGAACGGAACTGAGCGAGAACTTAGAAAAATTCACTTCTGATAAAGACGCGCAGGCTGAGAAGGTCGCGAAACTCAAAGAAGAGTATGCAGATGCTGAAAGCACTGTGAAAGAGATGGAAGATGAGATCGCGAAGAAGCTTTCCGATCTTAAGGACGCCGATGCACAGGTTGCAAAGCTGAATTTAGAACTTGGTAATTCCAAACAGCAGTATGTGGAAAACCAGGCGAAACTGGATACGTTAAAGAATATCACAGAACGCTATGAGGGCTACGGAAACAGTATCCGCGAGGTCATGAAGCTCAAGGAAAAGAAACCGGGCATCCATGGTGTTGTTGCAGATATCATTAAAGTTGAAAAGAAGTACGAGTTCGCGATCGAAACAGCCCTTGGAGGAAGTATCCAGAACATTGTTACGGATACAGAGGCGACCGCAAAGGAAGCAATTGAGTATCTGAAGGCCAACAAGCTGGGACGCGCGACCTTCCTTCCGTTAAAAGCAGTTACCGGAAGGGGAGAGTTTAAGAATGAAGCGGTCCTGGATGAGAATGGTGTTTTGGGACTTGCAAGCTCCTTAGTCAATGTAGAACCGAAGTACGAGGGCGTTGCCAAGTATCTTCTTGGTAAGATCGTAGTTTGTGATACGATCGACCATGCGCTGCTGATCGCTCGGAAATACAACTATTCCCTGATCATCGTTACTTTAGAGGGTGAGCTCTTAAACCGCGGCGGTTCCCTGACCGGTGGAGCATTTAAGAATAAGTCCAATCTGTTAGGCCGTCGCCGTGAGATTGAAGAGATCGAGAAAATGCTTGTGACGCTGAAGGAAACACAGGAAGCCTGTGAAAAGAACATTGAGCTGATCACGGGACGCAAGGATATCTTAGAAAAAGAAATTTCTGATTCCCGCCGCGAGCTTCAGGAAAACCGGATCTATCTGAATACGGTTAAGATCAATCTGGAACAGGCCGAAGAGAAACAGGAAGAGATCCAGGACGGCGTTAATACGATTGAAAAAGAAAATAAAGATATTGAACAGCAGACTGAAGATATCCATACACAGAATACCTCGCTGAATGATGAGCTGGATTCTAATGCAAAAGAGAGCGACGCTGTAAAACAGAAGATCGTTGAGCTCGAAGAGACGCTTTCTGAAAAACGCGCGAAGGAAGCGGAAGAACTCCTGCTTGCGCAGAGCATGAAAGTGGATAATTCCCGCCTGACGGAACAGAGCAGCCACCTGATGAGCGAGCTGATCCGCGCGGAGAACAATCTGAAGGAGCTTGAGGAGAATCTTGAGACGCTGAAACGGAATAGCGAGAATTCCGCGAAGGTCGTTGAAGATAAGAACAACGAGATCGCTCAGATCCGGGTATCGATCGCCGAGGCTGTTTCACAGCATGACACTCTGTCAGAGGAATTGGCGAAAGTCGAAGCGGAAAAAGAAGAACAGGCAGGCTCACACAGAGGCTTTATCGACCTCCGTGAAGAATACTCAAGACGTGTGGCGGATCTTGATAAAGAGGTCTTCCGCTTAACATCTGCCCGTGAAAAACTGGAAGAACGATTTGAAACCCGATCCAGCTACATCTGGGAAGAATATGAACTGACTTTTAACAATGCATTGCCATTGCGTGATGAGTCCTTGAATGATCCTGCAGAGATGAAGGAGAACATCAACTCACTGAAGACGCAGATCAGAGGACTCGGAACGATCAATGTCGGTGCAATCGAGGAGTATAAGGAAGTCAGCGAACGTCATGAATTCCTCTCATCACAGTATGAAGACCTGCTGAAGGCCGAGGCGGACCTTGTAAAGATCATCCGCGAGCTGGATAAGCAGATGCGGGCGCAGTTCGAAACAGAGTTTAAGAAAATCCGTGAAGAGTTCGGCCGCGTGTTCAAGGAGATGTTCGGCGGTGGATACGGACGGATCGAACTCGAAGAGGATGTGGATATCTTAGATGCCGGCATCAGCATCATCGCGCAGCCGCCGGGAAAGAAACTGCAGAATATGCTGCAGCTTTCGGGTGGAGAGAAAGCGCTGACTGCGATTGCGGTGCTGTTTGCGATCCAGAACCTGAAACCGTCTCCGTTTTGTATCCTGGACGAGATTGAGGCGGCATTGGACGATGCGAACATCACCCGTTTTGCCGACTATCTGCATAAGCTCTCCCATGAGGTTCAGTTTATTGTCATCACCCACAGACGTGGTACGATGGAGGCTGCTGACCGTCTGTATGGTATCACCATGCAGGAGAAAGGTGTTTCAACGCTGATCTCCGTCGACCTGACAGACCTCAGCGAGGCGGACTTACAATAATATTGATGCCACTCTTTTTAAAGGGTGGCATTTTATCATAGTTAAGAGATTAAGAGGTTCATTATCATATGACAAAAAAAGAAGAGGCGGAGTTAAAACGGCTGGAAAAACTGAAGAAAGAGCGCGAACGACTGGATCTCATGAAGGAATATGAGAGAGCACATGCCGGCTGCATGTATATCTGCGGCATTGATGAAGCGGGCAGAGGCCCTTTCGCCGGTCCTGTCGTTGCGGCCGCGTGTATCTTAGACCTGGAAGATCCGGAAAAGGAGATCCTGTATCTGAACGATTCCAAAAAGCTTTCAGAAAAGAAGAGAGAAGTGCTCTTTGAGGAGATCAAAGAGAAGGCGGTCTCTTACGGTGTCGGGATCGTAGACAGCAAAACGATCGATGAGATCAATATCCTTCAGGCAACTTACCGTGCGATGCAGATGGCGATCGCACAACTGGATCCGAAGGCGGACTTCGTTTTAGCGGATGCCGTCACGATTCCGGGAATCACGATCCCTCAGGAGGCGATCATTAAGGGCGATGCAAAGAGTGTCAGTATTGCGGCTGCCAGCATCATCGCCAAGGTGACCAGGGACCATATGATGTATGAATATGATAAGCTGTATCCGGAATATGGCTTTGCTTCCCACAAGGGATATGGCACGAAGGCGCATATCGAGGCCATTAAGAAGTATGGCATGCTCGATATTCACAGGCGTTCTTTCATACATTTTGAGACATTTGACCGGGAAGTGTAAGGCACAAACGCGATTTTCGTGCTTTCTGGAAACCAGATGCACAATTATGACGGTTGTGCCTCCTGCGAGGCATGGATAAAGAGGCACAACTGGAATTTTCGTGCATAATCGTGAGAGCACATAAGGCACAAACGTAATTTTCGTGCATTCCGGAAACCAGATGCACATTTTTGACGATTGTGCCTCCTTTTGTAGAAATGTGCGATTTGAAAATAATTTTCCAATTTTCTTCAAAATAATTATAGATTTTACACAGTATCTATAATAAAATTAGCGTGTGTGTATGTGTTCTGACTTTATGAGGAGGATATCTTTATGATCATTATTGGTGAAAAAATTAACGGTTCCATTCCTTCTGTAGCAAAAGCTATCGAAGAGAGAAATGCAGACTGGATCAGAGATCTGGCAAAAAAACAGGCAGAAGCAGGTTCTACATACATTGACGTATGTGCATCTGTTGATGAAGATATTGAAGTTGAAACATTACATTGGCTGATCGACCTTGTTCAGGAAGTTACTGACCTTCCGATCGCAGTTGACAGCCCGAGCCCGGATTCCATCCTTGGCGCTCTGCCGTTCTGCAACAAACCTGGTCTTGTAAACTCCGTATCCGGTGAAGGTGACAAGATCGCTAAGATCTTCCCGGTTATCGCTGATACTGAGTGGGAATGCGTTGCTTTACTTTGTGATGATACAGGTATCCCGAAGAGTGCAGAAGACAGACTTCGTGTATTTGATCACATTATGGAAGAGGCTAAGAAGTACAACATCGATCCTAGCCGCCTCCACATTGACCCATTGGTTGAAATGCTTTGCACAACCGATGATGCTATGGAAAACCTTGCAAAAGTAATGAAGACGATCAAAGATCAGTATCCGACGATCCACATTACCGGTGCGGTTTCCAACATTTCCTTCAACCTTCCATACAGAAAGATCGTAAACCTTTGCTTCATGGTTCTTTCCATGAACGCAGGTCTTGACAGTGCGATCTTCGATCCGCTGAACAGAGACCTTATCGGTGCTGTATATGCAACCGAGGCTCTTCTGGGCATGGATGATTATTGTATGGAATACATCACAGCTTACAGAGACGAGTTATTCGGACCTATCAAAAGCTGAGATTAAACGGTTGACTGATCTTGTCCTTAAGGCATAAGCCTTAATATAAAAATTTTTATCTTATAGGAGGACAAAATTATGTCAAAAATTGATGAGATTGCTCAGGCAGTCGAAGCTGGAAAAGCAAAAATCGTTCCTGGTTTAGTTGAGGAAGCTCTTGCTGAGGGTTGCGACCCGATGGAAATCCTTAACAAAGGTATGATCGATGCAATGGGTGTTGTTGGTGAGAAATTCAAAAACAACGAGATCTTCGTTCCGGAAATGCTTGTTGCAGCACGTGCTATGAAGAAAGGTGTTGAAGTTGTTAAACCGCACCTTGGAGCAGACAACAGCGCAACAATCGGAAAGATGATCATGGGAACCGTTGCTGGTGACCTTCATGATATCGGTAAAAACCTTGTTATCATGATGATCGAATCCGCAGGTTTCGAAGTTGTTGACCTTGGTGTTGACGTTCCGATCGAGAAATTCGTTGAAGCAGCAGCTGATCCGGATGTTAAGATCGTAGGATGCTCCGCACTTCTTACAACAACTATGCCGGCACTTCGTGAGACTGTTGAAGCTCTTAACAAGGCTCCGAACAGAGCACAGTTCAAGATCATGGTCGGTGGTGCTCCTGTAACCCAGGAATTCGCTGATGAGATCGGTGCTGATGTTTATACTGACGACGCTGCAGCAGCAGCTGAGGCAGCTAAAACCTTAGTTTAATCTTAAATCGAATCGATTTATTGACGAAAAGGACGCTCGAAAGGGCGTCCTTTTCACATGCTTGGAAAATTGCTTTTAAGTATCTATTCCTGAGGGAGTAAAAGAGTCCCAACCGAAAAAACCAAGCATTTAGATTATGGTGATGCAGGGAAATTGCGGTTGGGACTGTTTGATTCAGTTTTATGTTACATTAGGTTGTTAAGCCAATTCCGCAACCAGTGCTTTGATCTGATCGCGGTTTGCGTCATTCATTGCGGACTTTATGGAGACGATTGTGTCGCAATAGGTAAGGTTCGGGCATTTCTCCATGAGCTCTTTCATCACTGCGGCTGCTTTTGGTGCCCAGGTTCCGTTCTCCATCAGGCCAATCTTCTTGTTCTGGAAGTTGCTTGCGAGCATATGGTTAATAAAATCTTTCATGCATGGGAAGATGTCCATGTTATATGTCGTAGTTGCAAGCACCAGTCTGTCATAGCGGAACGCGGAAGCGACCGCTTCACTGACATCGCATCTTGCAAGGTCAAAGCATGCAATCGGTGTATCCGGAGCAGCTGCCTTGAGTTCATCAATCAGAGTCATAACGGCTGCCTTTGTATGTCCATAAACAGAAGAGTAGCATACAGTGATGCCGGATTCTTCTGCGGTATAGCTTGACCATTTATCATAAAAATCAATGTATTTACCCAAATCTTTTGTCAGGACCGGTCCGTGAAGCGGGCAGATCGTCTCGATCTCAAGACCAGCCGCTTTCTTTAAAACATTCTGAACCTGAACGCCATATTTTCCTACAATACCGATATAGTAGCGGCGCGCATCATCAGCCCACGGCTCATCTTCAAATTCCGGAGAAACAGCGCAGCAGCCGTCTTTTAACGGTGCACCAAATCGTCCGAAACCGTCAGCAGAGAAAAGGATCTTATCTGTTTTATCATAGGTCATGGTAACTTCCGGCCAGTGAACCATGGAAGCGGAGATAAAGCAAAGCTCATGCTTACCAAGGTTTAAACTATCGCCTTCTTTGACCGCCATCTTTCTATCTTCATATCCGCATCCGAAGAACTGCTTCATCATGTTAAACGCCGGAGCAGAGGAAACGATCGTGGTTTCCGGGAACTTCTTTGCAAAGAGGTCGATGCTTGCGGAGTGGTCCGGCTCCATGTGCTGAACGATCAAATAGTCAGGAGTCTTTCCTTCTAATACTTTATCCATGTTTGCAAACCACTCATCGGCGAAATCCTCGCCAACCGTGTCAAAGACCGCAATCTTCTCATCCATAACAACATAGGAGTTGTAGGTCACGCCGGTTTTGATCGGATACTGGGACTCAAAGAGGTCGGTCACGTGGTCATTTACGCCAATGTACTTGATATCGTTGCTCATGCTCATAATATATTTGTCCTTTCTATACTTAAAAATCTCATTTTCTTGTTTATTGTTATCTAAACCCTATAGCGAACAAGAAAAGTGGAAAATGCATCGTTTTACAGTTCTTAAAATAGTCAAAATCAACTGCAAAATATACGTTTTCTTGTTTGACCTTTGAAAAAGCCTAATACGAACAAGAAAATAGTAGTGTTTTCTTGTTAGCTATAGGGTTTGCTGAAACGCTAACAAGAAAAGTAAAAAAATAAATTTTTTTAATGTTTATTAACAATTTTCCTTACATATCTTATAATAAAGTCATAGAAAAATGTAGTTTTTTTGGTAAGTTTTTAAGTAAAAACAATTTTACCAAAAAAATTAATATGTTCATAGAAAATAGTATTTTTTTTCTATAATATCTGTATTGTACAGTTACAGGTGCAAATTCTTTGCAAGCCGCTCGTAGTTGTATAATGCGTAAAATTTGGGAATACATACACACAATAACAAATTTTAAAGAGGCATTATGAATTACAACGAAACATTAGAGTATATCGCTAGTTATGTCTGGAAAGGCTCCGTTTTAGGACTTTCCCGTATTCGTGATTTACTGGAAAAACTTGGGAATCCGCAGAAGGAACTAAAGTTTATCCACATCGCCGGAACAAACGGCAAAGGATCTACGGCTGCATTTCTCTCATCCATTTTAAAAGAATCCGGATATAAAGTGGGGCTTTTTACCTCCCCATATATTGAAGTGTTCAATGAACGGATGCAGATCGATAACGAAAATATCTCTAATGAAGAACTTGCAGAAATCACCACCTACATCAAACCTTTTGCTGACGCTTTAGAAGATCATCCGACCGAGTTTGAGCTGAATACCGCCATTTGTATGGAGTATTTTAAGCGCAACCAGTGTGATATCGTTGTCCTGGAAGTCGGCATGGGCGGAGAGCTGGATTCGACGAACATCATCGACAGCCCTGAAGCTGCTGTGATCACAGCCATCGGTTTAGACCACACGGCAGAGCTTGGTGATACGATTGAAAAGATCGCAAAAACGAAATCCGGCATCATCAAAGAAGGCTGTTCAGCGGTCCTTTACAAACAGGCAGATTCTGTAACGGACATCATCCGGCAGCGTTGCGATGAAGTAGGTGCTACGCTGGATATTTCCGAGCCGGAGAATGTTGAGTTTATAGATATGGACATTGACGGCCAAAGATTCAACTATCCGGGATATGAGACGCTTCAGATCCCGCTGATTGGAAACTATCAGCTCGAGAATGTAGCGCTTGCGCTTAAGACTGTGGACGTTATGAGACGGCGAGGATGGGATATTTCAAACGAGGCAGTAAAAGAAGGTCTGAAAAAGACCAAATGGCCTGGCCGTTTCGAGGTCGTTTTAAGAGATCCGATTTTTATCGTGGACGGAGCACACAATCCGCATGGAATCCGTGCAACGGCTAAGAGCTTAAAGGCAGTCTTCAAAGAGCAGAAAATTGTTTTCCTGTTTGGCGTTATGGCGGATAAGGATTATGACGATATGTTAGATCAGATCCTTCCGATGGCGCAGGAAGTCAATTGTGTAACCCCGAATAACCCAAGAGCATTGGCGGCTGATAAGCTTGCTGAGATCATCAGAGAGCGTGGCGTTCCTGCAACTCCTTTTGCAACGATCGGAGAAGCAGTGGATAGCGTCCTTGAAAAAGCAAAGGCTTTAGGCATCAGTGCTACAGCACTTGGCTCTTTATATATGATTGGTGATATCAAATCATATATAAAGAGCAAATTAAGACACTGACAAGGTGTCAACTGTCACCCCGGAAACAGCAAGGACTGTTTATTACAGACGAGGATAACTGTATTTAGCAGCCAAAGATAGGAACAAAGAATAAAAGGGATGGCATATTGCCTGAAATGGCATAAAGTAATCATTGGTTCATTAGATGAGTGATAAGGCTTTTCATCTGACGAGTACTCAATTTTCAGACGATATGCTTTAGCCTCATCTGAAAAAAAGTAATAAAAATAGTAAGGAGAATGGATATGGCAGAGTTTAAAACAGATATCGAGATTGCTCAGGAAGCACAGCCGCAGCACATCAGAGACATTGCTGCAAAAATCGGTCTTACCGAAGACGACATCGAGTACTATGGAAAGTACAAAGCTAAGGTTGACTACAACCTGCTTGCTACTCCACGTGCAGATGGCGTAAAACCGAAACTGATCCTTTGCACCGCGATCAACCCGACCCCGGCAGGCGAAGGAAAAACAACAACAACTGTAGGTGTTGGTGATGCACTTTCCAAACTTGGAAAGAAGACCGTTATCGCTTTAAGAGAGCCTTCTTTAGGACCTGTATTCGGTGTTAAGGGCGGCGCTGCAGGCGGCGGATATGCACAGGTCGTTCCGATGGAAGATATCAACCTTCACTTCACAGGTGACTTCCATGCAATCGGCGCAGCAAACAACCTGCTTGCTGCAATGGTAGACAACCACATTTATCAGGGCAACGCTCTTGACATTGACCCGCGTCGTGTTGTTTGGAGAAGATGCGTTGATATGAATGACAGACAGCTTCGTAACGTTGTTGATGGTCTTGGCGGAAAAGCTAACGGCTATACAAGAGAAGACGGATTTGACATCACAGTTGCATCCGAAGTTATGGCTGCTTTCTGTCTGGCAACAGGACTGGATGACCTCAAAGAGCGTTTCTCCAGAATCGTTGTTGCATACAACAGAAGCGGTGAGCCTGTAACTGCAGGACAGATCAATGCACAGGGAGCTATGACAGCACTTCTTAAGGATGCGCTGAAACCGAACCTGGTTCAGACCCTGGAAGGAACCCCGGCATTCATCCATGGCGGCCCGTTCGCTAACATCGCACACGGCTGCAACTCTGTTATGGCTACAAAGATGGCTCTTCACTTTGGTGATTATGTTGTTACCGAGGCTGGTTTCGGTGCTGACCTTGGTGCTGAGAAATTCATCGACATCAAGTGCCGTCTGACAGGACTTCGTCCGGACGCTGTTATCATCGTTGCTACAATCAAGGCTCTGAAATACAACGGTGGTGTTCCGAAGGCTGACGTAGGCAAAGAAAACCTTGAAGCTCTTGAAGCAGGTCTTCCGAACCTCTTAAAGCATGTTGAGAACATTACTCAGGTATTCGGCCTTCCGGCTGTTGTTGCTCTTAACAGATTCGCTAACGATACTGATGCTGAGATCGAACTCGTAACTAAGAAGTGCGCTGAGCTCGGTGTTAACGTTAAGATGAGCGAAGTTTGGGGCAAAGGCGGCGACGGCGGTATCGAGCTTGCTGAAGAAGTTATCCGTCTTTGCGAGCAGCCGAACGACTTCAAATTCTCTTATGATGAGAACCTTTCCATCCGTGAGAAGATCGAAGCTATCGCTACTAAAGTTTATGGCGCTGACGGCGTAGATTTCGCTCCGAAGGCTGCAAAAGAGATCGACGAGCTTGAGAAATTCGGTTATGGCAATATGCCTGTCTGCATGGCTAAGACCCAGTATTCTCTGACTGATGATCAGACGAAACTCGGACGTCCGACAGGATTCCGTATCACGATCCGTCAGGTAACCGTTTCCGCAGGTGCTGGATTCGTTGTTGCTCTGACCGGCGAGATCATGAAGATGCCTGGACTTCCGAAAGTACCGGCAGCTGAGAAGATCGACGTTGACAACACAGGAAAGATTTCCGGTCTGTTCTAATAATTGCACGGCAATTATTAGAACGCTGCGCGAGCATTGCACACGGATTTGCATTTGAATGATGCTTCGCATCAGCAAATCCGGCGCGGGAAACGTACAACGTTTCCCATGTTAAGCAGACATTGGCAAAGACCAAAGCGCTGCGTGAACATTGTTTTTGAGTCATTACGACTTCAAAGGTGGCATGGCTCATTTGAGCCTGCCACCTTACTTATTTCTATTTGATTGGAGTGATTTATATGATCAGTCAGAAAACGTTACCTGATTTTGTCCAGGTTTTAGCTTCTAAGGAGCCGGTGCCGGGTGGCGGCGGAGCAGCTGCTTTGTGTGCTGCTGTCGGAACTGCTCTCGGAAACATGGTTGGATCCCTTACAGTCGGCAAAAAGAAATATGCCGAGGTGGAAGACCGTATCATCGAATTAAAAGCAAAATCTGATGCGCTGCAGACCAGATTCCTTCAGCTGATCGATGAGGATGCTGCAGGCTTTGAGCCGCTTTCAAAAGCATACGGACTTCCGGCAAATACCGACGAGGAGAAAGCACATAAGAAACTCGTCCTAGAAGAGTGCAGTGTGGAAGCATGCAAAGTTCCGATGGAAATCATGGAACGCTGCTGTGAAGCGATCGATATCATCGAGGAATTTGCTGAGAAAGGTTCTGTTCTTGCAGTATCCGATGCAGGATGCGGAGCTGTTACAGTGAAGTCTGCACTGTTTGCTGCCAGCCTTAATATTTTCATCAATACAAAAGGTATGGAGAACAGAGATAAGGCCAAAGAACTAAACGACAAGACAGAGAAGATGCTTGCAGACTATGGCAAAAAAGCAGACGCGATCTTTGATATGGTTGCGGCAAAGCTGAAACCTGCAGAATAAGATTTATCGATTAACAAAACACAGATTATATACGTCTACTGCCCATGATTTCTTGTAAAGTCGTGGGCAGTTGTTTGTAAAATTCCTTGTAAAAACTCAAAAAAAAAACCCAAGTTTAAAAAAAGCAATATCATTATAAAAAATTTCTAATATAAATAAGAAGAAGTTCTAAAAGTATTGGTTGCTTTTGTCAAAAAAAGGTGTATGATACTTAATTATGAATAAGAAACAGAAGATCAGAGCCGGAATTATATTCGGTGTGGCATTTATTATATTACTCGCAGGATCCGTTATAACGGGGCTGGTCAAAAACGGACATAGTGAAGAGATTCAGGTCGTCATGCGTGACGCTGTTTTGCATGAGACTTTCAAGGTAAATCTCTTCGGGTTGATCGAAGTAAACCCGGGTCTCATCTCCGCGTTTTGCGTCACGATCATCTTTCTTGTATTCTGTCTGATCGTCAGAATTTTCGTCATTCCTAAATTTAAAAAGATCCCCGGAAAATTTCAGATGTTCTTAGAGCAGATGGTGGATCTGTTCAGCAACATGGGCAAGAGCAATTCGCCTCATGCCTATAAGTTTGTAAGCGCCTATATCTTTGCAGCGGGCGCTTATATCTGCATCAGCACGATCTTCGAGCTCTTTGGTATTCAGGTTATGACGACAGCCGGCGTATCGGTTGCGCTTCCGGCTCCGCTTTCCGATATTAACGGAGCGGTCTGCATGGGCTGCCTTTCCTATCTGGTCATTATGGGCGGCGGTATCGCAAAGAATGGCATCAAGGGATTTGGAAAGACCTTAAAAGAGTTCTCACTTCCGATCTCCATGAGCTTCCGTCTTTTCGGCGCCATGCTTTCCGGTGCACTGGTTACGGAACTTGTTTATCATGCAACCGTCATGAGCTACGGCGTTCCTGTTATCGTAGGTGTTCTGTTTACCTTGCTGCACGCTTTGATCCAGGCCTATGTCCTTACCACTCTGGTATCGACCTACTTTGGTGAGGTAACAGAGAAGACGGTGAAAGTCCCGAAAGAGAAGAAGCCAAAGAAACAGAAGAAGAGTGCGCAGGCTGCATAACACAGCGCGGATATCATTCGTTCATAACCGAACAACTTGTTCGGACAAATATATAAACAATAAGCGAAAAGCTTAGGAGGATAATTAAATGGTACTTAGAAGCAAAAAACTGATTGCAATCTTAGGTCTCGTGATCTTACTGCTCGGTGCAACCATGGCTGTACTTGCGGTAACTTCCAAGGCAGATACCGGTTCTGAGACAACGCAGGTTGTTGCAGATCAGACGTCTACGACAGAAACTTCTTCCGACAATGCAATCGGAAGCAAGGCAATTGCGGCTGGTATCGCCATCGGTCTTGCAGCACTCGGCGGAGCAATTGGTATGGGTATCTCCATTTCCAAATCTGCAGAAGGTATTTCCAGACAGCCGGAAGCTGCCGGAAACATCCGAACCTCGTTGATGCTTGGTCTGGTATTCATAGAGACGGCAATCATTTATGCATTGGTTGTTGCGATCCTGATTATATTCGTTTTGTAAAGGCGGTAGCTGGAAATGACTGGAGTTCCACTGAATTTAGATTGGCAGCAAATTTTGCTGCATCTCATGAATTTTGTGATCCTGTTTGCCATCCTGTATTTTCTGCTTTACAAACCGGTCCGAGGTTTTATGGATAAGCGTAAAGCCGCTTATCAGGAAATGGACGATCAGGCAAATCAGAATAAGCAGGAGGCTGAAGAGCTGAAAGCTCAATATGAACAGCAGCTTGCTGCGGCTGATGCCGAGATCGCCGAAAAGAAAGCGGCTGCAATTCATGCGGCGGAAGCGCGGGCAAAGGGAATCGAGCAGAAAGCACAGGACGAAGCTGCGGATATTATTTCCAAGGCAAAACGCCAGGCAGAGTCCGAGCGTGACCGCATTGTCGGCGAGGCCGGAGATACGATCACGGAAATGGCAAAAGAAGCAGCCGAGAAAGCTCTTTTCGGTACGACTTCCGATGCGTTCGATTCGTTCCTGAATATGGTAGAGGATGAAGCAAAATGACAGATGAGATTCGTGCTGTTCTGTATTCCGATGTTCCGCCTTCTGCGGAGCAGGAAAGCAGATTTAAGCAGTTTTTAAAGAATAAATATGAACAGGAAGTTCCTTTCGAGTGGATCGAGGATACTTCCATTAAAGAGGGATTTCAGCTTCGTGTCGGAGCTGAAGTTTATGATTGGAGCCGTGGAGGCGTCTTCAGACAGTTTGTGGATGCGTTTGCTGCCAGAAAGTACCGTGGCAGAGATACGATCCCGCTGCTGAAAGAGGCTTTAGAAGACTGGGAGCTTGCAGCGCTTCCGGAAGAAGTCGGAACGGTTCTGACGGTTGGTGATGGTATCGCAGAGATCGATGGCCTCGAAAATGCGGCATATGGCGAGATCCTGATCTTTGAATCAGGCGTTCGCGGTATGGTGCAGAGCTTAAAAGAAGATACCGTTGGCTGCATTATTTTTGATGCTGATAACGATATCTCTGCCGGAACGAGCGTTAAGCGTTCCGGGAAAACAGCAAGCATGCCGGTTGGTGATGCCTTCTTAGGTCGTGTTGTTGACTCTTTAGGTGTTCCGATCGATGGCCTTGGCCCGATCGAAGCTGCGGATTATAACCCGATCGAGCGTCCGGCGCCTGGTATCATTGACAGACAGCCTGTCAATCAGCCGCTGAATACGGGTCTTTTGGTTATCGATTCCATGTTCCCAATCGGCCGCGGACAGAGAGAGTTGATCATTGGAGACCGCCAGACAGGAAAGACGGCGATCGCACTTGATGCGATCATCAACCAGAAAGATAAAAATTGTATTTGTATCTACGTTGCGATCGGACAGAAGACTGGCAGCGTCGTACAGCTGACAGAAACGCTCAGAAAACACGGCGCACTGGATTATTCCGTTGTCGTTGCTGCAAATGCCAGCGATTCGGATCCGCTCCAGTATATCGCGCCTTATGCAGGCTGCGCACTTGCTGAGTATTTCATGGAGCAGGGAAAAGATGTCCTGATCATTTATGATGACCTTTCCAAGCATGCGGTTGCATACCGTGCAATCTCGCTGCTGCTTGAGCATCCGCCAGGACGTGAGGCATACCCTGGAGATATCTTCTATCTGCATTCCCGCCTGTTAGAGCGCAGTGCTCGTTTAAGCGAGGAAAAAGGCGGCGGAAGTATTACGGCTCTTCCAATCGTTGAAACGCAGGATGGAGATGTATCCGCGTATATCCCGACTAACATCATTTCCATTACTGACGGACAGATCTACCTCGAAGAAAATCTCTTCTTCTCAGGTCAGAGACCGGCTGTTAATGTCGGACTTTCTGTCTCCCGTGTCGGCGGTGACGCACAGACAAAAGCGGTTAAAAAAGCGACGGGCTCTTTGCGTCTGGATCTTGCGCAGTACAGGGAAATGGAAGTCTTTACGAAGTTCTCCAGTGACTTGGACGATGCGACAAAGAATCAGCTTGAATACGGCATGGGACTGATGCGTATGCTTCGTCAGCCGCAGTACAAGCCATATTCGCAGCATCAGCAGGTCGTAATGCTGGTTAGTGCGATCGCACATTGCATGCAGGGCATTCCGGCTGCAGACATTAATAAATTCACTGCGGAACTCAATACATCGTTTGAAGATGTACATGGAGAGATCTGCAGCGAGATCGATGAGACCGGTCAGTTAAGCGACGAGAATAAAGATGCGATCATCGAGTTTGCAACAAAGCTTGCAGAAAAATATAAACCGACGGAAGAGTAAAGGAAGGTCTTTCCTCAGCAAGAGGATATTGAGGTCAGAACAGTAGACATATTTTAAGGAGCGTTCATCTAGCAGATGGCCGGAATGAAGGAAATAAAAAACAAAATAGAGGGCATTCAGGAGACGCAGAAGATCACAAGCGCAATGTATCTGATCGCGTCAACGAAGCTTCGTAAAGCCCGTGAAAAGCTGGACAATACGATGCCTTATTTTGATGAGTTAAAAGGTGATATCGCGATGATGTTTGCAAACCTTGAGACCTATGAGAGCATCTTTTTCCTTCCGGAAGGCGTGGAAGAAGAAGACGATACCGATCTTCCCGGAAAATATGGATATCTTGTTATTACGGCAGATAAAGGCCTTGCAGGCGAATACAATATGCGCGTGATCCGTGATGCGGAAAAGCGCCTCAGAGAGCACGATGACAATGCACTGTTCGTTGTCGGCGAATATGGAAGAGCCTATTTTGCATCCCATGGCTACCAGATTGAAAAGAGTTTCCTTTATTCGGCGCAGAATCCGGATATGGACCGTGCAAGGTTTATCTGTGACCATTTAGTAGATCTTTATGTAAAAAGGGAACTCAGTAAGATCTATCTGATCTATACAGATTTTGGGAATGGTCTGAATCCAACTGCTGTATGCAAACGTATCCTTCCGTTCCACAGGGCATTCTTTGATGAAATCCCGGGAAATTCCGAATCGTTATTTGAGTTCGTGCCTTCGGTTCAGGAAGTCCTTGATAATATCATTCAGAATTATGTGATCGGCTATGTTTATTCAGCTTTGATCGACAGTTTTTGCAGTGAGCAGAATGCCCGTATGATGGCGATGGATAATGCAAACCGCAATGCGAAAGAAATGCTTGATAAGCTGCGCCTTGAATATAACCACGCGCGTCAGAGCGCGATCACACAGGAGATCACTGAGGTCTCATCGGGCGCTAGGGCGCTGCGTAAAAATCGAAACAGAGGTAATTAAGATGTTAGGAAGAATTGTGGAAGTGTCAGGATCCGTTGTGGATGTTGCATTTGATGATCTTCATATTCCGAAAATAAAAGAAGCTTTAACGGTTAAAGTGGACGACAAGGTCCGCGTCATGGAAGTTGCCCAACATGTAGGAGGCGGTAGAGTCCGCTGCATCCTTCTTTCAGGCGGCGAAGGGCTTTCCCGAGGAATGGAAGTGCAAACGACAGGAAGCGCGATCAAAGTACCGGTTGGTGAGTGTACCTTAGGACGTTTGTTTAACGTGCTTGGAGAGACGATCGATGGCGGCGAACAGGTTCCTTCTGAGGAAGAACACTGGGAGATCCACCGCAAAGCTCCTTCTTTTGAAGAACAGATGCCTTCTGTTGAGATCTTAGAGACAGGAATTAAAGTCATCGACCTTCTTGAACCATATTCCAAGGGCGGTAAGGTTGGTCTTTTTGGCGGTGCCGGTGTCGGCAAAACGGTCCTGATCCAGGAACTGATCCATAACATCGCAATGGAGCATGGCGGCTACTCGGTATTTACCGGTGTTGGTGAGCGAAGCAGAGAAGGAAATGATCTTTGGAATGAGATGAAAGACAGCGGAATCTTAAATAAAACCGCGCTGGTCTTCGGCCAGATGAATGAAGCTCCGGGTGTGCGTATGCGTGTCGGTCTCACCGGCCTTACCATGGCAGAGTATTTCCGTGATGAGCAGAATAAAGATATCCTCTTATTTATTGATAATATTTTCCGTTTCGTTCAGGCAGGCAGTGAGGTTTCAACTTTGCTTGGCCGTATGCCGTCTGCTGTCGGTTATCAACCGACGCTGGCTGCTGAGATCGGTGCTTTGCAGGAACGTATCACATCTACCAAGAACGGATCTATCACATCCGTTCAGGCCGTCTATGTGCCAGCGGATGACTTAACAGACCCGGCTACAGCAACAACTTTCTCGCACTTAGATGCGACGACCGTTCTTTCGAGAAAGATTGCAGAACAGGGTATTTATCCGGCCGTTGATCCGCTTGGTTCGACATCCCGTATCCTGGAAGCCAGCATTGTCGGTGAGGATCACTATAATACAGCTAGAACTGTTCAGGAGATCCTGCAAAAATATGCTGAGCTTCAGGACATCATCGCGATCTTAGGTCTTGATGAACTTGGAGAAGCGGATAAACTGATCGTAAACCGTGCAAGAAAGATCCAGCGTTTCTTAGCGCAGCCGTTCCACGTGGCAGAGAAGTTTTCAGGTCTTGCGGGAATCTATGTTCCG
>JAFWLM010000139.1 GCA_017511045.1 Lachnospiraceae bacterium
TGCATAGGCCGTACCAGTAATAAAATACGCGTTGTCAAATCTCATGTCTTACTCCACATTCTTCGGCTCATACGGCACGGAAATAAAGTCTTTCTTTTGGTGGTACAAGCAGCATACCGTCTCAATAATGATCGTATCTGCTTATTCTTTTCTTTTCACCGGTACCCAGATCGCGCTATGGTAATCTGGATCAGTCTTTTCGCCATTCACACAATCATACCACTCAACATTGGCATTGCCGCATAGCTCATACTCCGGATTGCCCGGCAGCCATTCCTTAAAGATTCGCGTATTAACGCTCTGCAAAGCCTCCGGAATCGGTCCGATGCAGTTAAAAATTGCCCACTCGCCTCTCGGGAATTCATAAACGACCATGCCCTCCGGCACTTCTCCGCCGGTGTATTTTCCGGCAATAAGATAGCGGAACTTTCCATCGCCAATATCATCTATACAGATTCCGTATTCCCCTATACAGTTATCCACCAGAGCCTGCTCGTAAGGATTGGCCGGAGCATTACCGGCATACACGTTGTAAGCATACTTTTCACATATCTCATCCCAGTACTTGGGAATCTCTGCATATGCAGTCTCATTATCAAACACTTTCTGAAAGCCGATGACCTTAAACGGGAACATCGGTGTGATCTTGTAGTCCATCTGATTACCTCCTTGTATTGATAGTTTAATGGTCAAAGGAAGGAAGGTTCTTATTACCGCTCCGGTGCGAACCTGTGATGGTGTTACACCATGGAAACGGGAGAAGGCTTTGGTAAAACTCTCCGGTGTTTCATATCCGTACCGAAGCGCTATGTCGATCACTTTATTATCCGTCTGCTTCAGATCCAGAGCTGCCAGATACAGTCTGCGGTTTCTGATGTATTCTCCAATACCGTAGCCTGTCATCAGGGAAAAGCCCTTCTGAAGAAAGAACAGTGAAAGAAACACATGATCCGCCACATCCTGCGCACTGATGTCGTCGGTCAGATGCTTTTCCATATAATCGATTGCTGTACGAATACTGGTAAGCCACTCCATCGGCCGACCCTCCCTTCTCTGATAAGATCATTGTATCTTCTGAAATGGAAATAATCCTGTCATTTCCTGCCCGGATCTGTCCTGCCATTATCCCTTTCGGGTCGGGTGCCGAATCACAGTTTTCAGCTTTTCCGGCGCCACTTTTCTTGCATCGCTCAGATAAATCTCATGGTGCATTCTCTGACTTGTTATGTCCAGAACATATCCCTGGGTCTCCATGTACTCATGCATCCGGGCAACCGTTGCTGATTCGTCGTCAAAGGAACCTACATGCATGCATTAAACGCACAGCCCCTCGTCATAGGTCAGGAACTCTGCCTTCGAGAAGTCCGTCTTCTTTTTCCGAGCGGTTTCTTCCACAGCCCAGTCGAAGTCCGCCTTCGTCACAAAATCCGGCAGCGGATGACGGAGATCTTCCCTGACAATAGGCCATAAGTACTCCGTAAGTTTGTCATCATCTTTCGGCGTGAGTTTGGTATTTCCACTTCGAATCAAACCCATTTTCAAATGATCTACAGATAAATATGGGTATTGGTATTTTTCCAGCATACGTTGTGCTAAAACAGTCTTCCCCGTATGGGAGGCTCCGGTTATCAGAATAACCATTTTCGTATCCTTTCCGAGTTTTTATCTGCAAGATACTTAAGAATAGAACATCTCTTCATACTGGAATTTGTTGATCTATAACTTCTCCATGAATGCAAACTCTACCCTCATCTGGACATTTAGCATCAAATACTTTTGCACGTCCTTCTCCATAATCAAGTGAAGCTCCATTCTGTAGCGCATAGACCGAAGGATATATGTTATTCCATAGTTCATGGCATAAAGGTGGGCACAAA
>JAFWLM010000015.1 GCA_017511045.1 Lachnospiraceae bacterium
GCAGAAGGCAGAATAAAAGGGGGATGCCGCTGAGACAGGCGGCAGTTTGGTACTACTATGGGGAAATACAGACACTTCTTTTCTTTTTTTGCTGCAGTGATCGCTGTCAGCCTGCTCGTGGCCGGCTGCGGCATCCATATCGGAAGACACGGAAACAATATCGAGCCTGTTACCGATGCTACAGTTGATATAATAGAAGAAACTTCTCCGTCCGAACAGGAGACTGATCCTGAAGGGACTCCTCTCATTCTCAGTGGTGATATGCAGTACGAAGCCAATATCTTCCTCAGCAACTTTGCTGAGCAGTATGGCTTTACTTCTTATGAAGTTGCAGCACACGATGTCGAGTTTTTAATGAACTTTGCCCATCGTTATGCAAAGATCAATGCCTCAAACAATTTATCCTACGATCAGCTATATGAAGTCATGACTCTGGATTACGCAAATACGGTCCTGGACCGTTTCTTCGGAGATTTTGTTTCTGCTTCGGAAATGCAGTCCTTCCCTGCCCCTTCCTACTCCTATGAAGGTTCCTACCACGGACCTTATTACAGCAGCGGCCTCGTTTATTATGATGCGGCTGACGGGGCAACAACAACGGATCTGGTCGTGGTCGACTCTGCCCATGAATTCCCGGACGGAACGATCGATATGCTGTTCACCAAGTATTCCCTGCTGGACTTTTATGACAGCATCGGCGGTCTGGCAGTTACGGATACTTATTATTCCATGACGCCTGCGCAGGCTGCTTCAGACTCAAATCTCGAAAAGATCGGGACCGGCTGGGCGACCGTTATTCCGAAAACATACAACGGACGCAATACTTATCAGCTGATCCGATATCAGGAATATTAATAGTCTATTTCTCTCAGAGAACTGAATAATAATACTTACTATTTATCAGAAAGGAACTGACATGAACACAAGACGCTTGACAAAAAAAGAAATGAGGATCTTTGCCGTCGGACAGCTCGGATGGTCGATCCTCGGAGGTATCATCAACACCTGGCTGGTAACCTTTTATCTGCCAACGGCCAACTCCGTGGAAGTCGGTGCAAAATTCTATATCCCGACAGGTCTGGTCATATTCGGAGTACTGACAGTATTGGGTCTTATCACCTTTATCTGCCGAATCTTTGACGCGGTAACGGACCCATGGATCGCTTCTCTTTCCGACCGCAGCAAGAACCCGAAAGGAAGACGTATTCCGTTTATGCGCAGAGCCGCAATTCCGTTTGCAGTGATCACTGTTCTGGTATTCTGCGCGCCGATACAAACGATCAGCACCATTAATATTGTCTGGATCTTAGTATTTTTGATTTTATTCTATCTGTTTATGACAATGTACTGCACTCCTTACAATGCGCTGATCTCCGAATTCGGAAAGACTCAGGATGACCGTATGTATATTTCGACTGCGATCTCCCTGACCTTCTTCTTTGGTACACTGATCGCTTACCTGCCGTTCGTTCTTGCAGGACCTCTGCAGTCGCTTGTCGGATACGGCTGGAGCTACAGGATCTGGTTCATCGTGCTTGCCATCATCGCTCTGATCTGCATGCTGATCCCGACCTTTAAGCTGAACGAAAAAGACTTTGTCGATGCAAAACCAAGTGAATCCAATGCCTTTAAGAGCCTTGGGGCCACATTTAAGAATAAAGATTTCCTGAAATTTGCAGCTTCTGATATTGCATACTGGATCGGTCTTACCCTGTTCCAGACCGGTCTTCCGTTCTTCGTAAAAGTTTCCATGCAGCTGGATGAGTTCTACACCACGGTATTCCTTGGCGCAATGACGATCCTTTCCGCATGCTTCTATCCGTTTGTATCTAAGATGGTAAAAAAACAAGGCAAGAAAAAACTGGTCATCATCGGCTTCTTAGGTCTTGCCCTTGCTTATCTGATCACCGCACTGATCGGCATTCTCCCGCTTCCGGGCATTGTCTTCGGTGTACTGATCGTCGTGATCGCAGCTTTCCCGATGGCACTTCTCGGCATTATCCCGCAGTCCATCGTTGCTGACGTAGCAGAAGAAGACTCCATCGTTACCGGAGAAAAAAGAGAAGGTATGTTCTTTGCTGCCAGAACGTTTGCAATGAAACTCGGGCAGTCCATCGCAATGCTGGCATTCACCTCCCTCGCAGTTCTCGGAACAATGCAGGATCTCAAGAGCAATGACCTGACCGCTTCTCCGATCGGCCTTAGGATCGTTGCGATCGTTGCGATCGTATTCTGTGTATTGGGTGCTGTCATCTTAAGCTTCTACAACGAAAAGAAAGTTATGAAGACAATTGCCGATGAACACAAAGCAGAAGGTCTGGATGAGTAATTAACGAAAACACAATAGGCAATACAAAGAAAACGAACTATGATGAACATCAATATTAATGATATCGCTGTCAGGTATACCATTGACGGCATTGAAAAAAGAGCACACGGGCCGGGGAATGAAGATCTCCGGCTTGAGCTTTGCCAAAACGGGAACCGGACAACGATCACGATCAAAGCGGAAAAACCGATCCAAATGATCACCTCCTCATTTGAGGTGCCTTACGAATACGCCCCGGATGATCATGTGTATGTAAATGGATACCAGTCCTGGACGGACACCCGGGAATTTGCTCTTTCGGAATATCTTCATGATGTGAAGAAAGTCCCCCGTTTCATCCGTAATATTTTTCATTTTGATAATTACGGTGATGCCTGGTTTATGGACTACCAAAAAGATAATTTCCACAGCTTCACCTATGCGTACCTGAAAAAGAAAGACGGAAGTGCGCATCTGGTCGGATCGCTGAATGAAAGCAATGCTTATCTGATCGTCCACTATAAAAAAGACGGGAATGTTCTTTCTCTTCGAAGCGATTGCCAGTATAAACTGGTGGAAGACGAATTCTGCCTTTATGATTTTGTTGAATATCAAGGAAGTGTTTATGAGGTTCTGGAAAACTATTTTGCAAATTACGGAACCTGCTCAGCACCTCCTGTCAGAGGATATACGTCCTGGTATCTGCATTATCAGAAGATCGACGAGTCAAAGATCTTCACTGCCCTTAACGGGATCGACAGTGAACATTTTGATCTGTTCCAGATCGATGACGGATATGAGACTTTTGTCGGAGACTGGATGGATATTGATTCCGCAAAATTCCCGAATGGTTTAAAGCCGATCGTCGAAAAGATTCACGCAAAGGGATTGAAAGCCGGGATCTGGCTGGCACCGTTTGTATGCGAAACAAAAAGCCGGCTTTACAAAGATCATCCGGACTGGCTGTATCGTGAAAACGGAAATGTCGTCTTTGCCGGAAGCAACTGGAGCGGTGACGTGGCATTAGATCTTCGTCTTCCGGAAGTACAGGACTATATTAGAAAATGTCTGCTCTATTACATGGATATGGGCTTTGACTTTTTCAAGCTCGACTTTCTCTATGCAGCTGCTCTGATCCATGAAGGACGCGGCATGACACGTGCAGAGATCATGCGCAGATCTATGGAAGGACTGCGTGAGATCCTTGGAGATAAGCTGATCCTGGGCTGCGGAGTCCCGCTCTCTTCCGCATTTAATCTGGTGGATTACTGCCGCATCGGTCCGGATGTTTCTTTAATCTTTGATGATGCGTTCTACATGCGCAAGATGCACAGAGAGAGGATCTCAACAAAGAATACGCTGCAGAATACGATCTTCCGCGCACATATGGATGGCAGTGTATTCCGCTGTGACCCGGATGTTTTCCTGCTCCGGGACAACGATATAAAACTGACGAAAGAACAGCGAAAAGCTTTATGCACGCTGAATCATCTTTGCGGCTCCGTTTATATGACAAGTGACAACGTGGCGCAGTATGACGAAGAAAAACTGTCTGTTCTTCATGAAGCACAGAAACTATCTGCTGCTCAGATCACAAACATCACCCGGGAAGGAGAGCTGATCACCATCGATTACCTGCTTGATGACGTTCCCGGAAACCTGGTCTATAACAGCGAAAAAGGAATTCTTCTTTAGATCATCAAAAAGCGGCTGCCTGACCCCAGGCAGCCGCTTTTTTGTATTCCCGCTAATTATAAAAGCTTCTTTAAAACTCTTACTCTGTCTCCTTATTCTGAACCATTCTCTCATATGCTTCCGGCATATGTTTTTTCAGGCTCAGCGGTAGTCGTTTAACTTCATCGATAAAGCAATGGCTCGTGTATCCGCTCGCTGTCAATTCATCATCTGAGGCCCTGTGGATCTCATACTGAAATTTCATTCTGGCGCCATTGAATTCCGTCATACGTACTTCGACATAGAATTCGTCCCCGTATTTCAGTGTCTGATGATAACGCACATAAGCATCGACCTGCGGGATCAGGATCCCGGCTTCTTCGATCTGCGGATAAGGCACTCCGATCCGTTCCATAAAGAACAATCTGGCTTCTTCAAAGATCCTCAGATAATTCGCATTATGGACGATCGCCATCTTATCTGTTTCGTAATAAAAAACCTGTCTGTAATACTTTTCCATTCTCTTTTCCTGTCAGATACGGCCTCAGCCTTTATTATTCTCCCGCATTATACCACGAAAGCACACTTTAAAGAGATACTATTTCATAGCCAGCTTCAGCAAGCCATTCTCCATATCTGTGAGCGCCATCTCTTTTACAAGATAGTGCTGAAGTTTTCCGGTAGCTGTCATTGGGAGTTCTTTTACAAAGCGGTAGTATCTCGGGCGCTTATAACCGGAAAGCATATCCGATTCGTTGCAGTGATCCACCAGCTCTCCTACCGTAAGAGAATCATCTTCAGGCACGACATATGCAACTACGGCTTCTCCACGCACCGCATCCGGAACACCTGTCACAGCTGAGGCTGCAACCTTCGGATGAATGTTGATTGCTTCTTCAATGATCGGCGGGTAAATATTCTCGCCTCCGGAGATGATCATATCATCTTTTCTTCCGGAGATCGTGATGAACTGATTCTTATCCCAGGTTGCCAGATCACCTGTGTACATCCAGCCTTTATAGAATTTGTTCGCATCCTCTTCCGGATTATTGTAATAGCAGTAGGAAGCTTTCGGCGAGCGGATGATAACTTCACCGGTCTCGCTTTCATCCATTGCCGCAAGATCGTCCGGATCGCTTTTCTTTCCTTCCACATATTTCACAACACGCACATCATCATCTGTACAGGATTTTCCGGCTGTCCCGGCCATTTCCGGAAGATCATATGGTCTTAAGAAAGTATTCCAGAAGGTTTCTGTAGTTCCGTATCCGTTAAAGAGATTCGGAGAAAGCACCTCATGAACTTTCAGACAGTCCGCACGTTCAAACGGAGCTCCCATGGTGATGATCCCTTTCAGGCTGGAAAGATCTGCCTTATATTTTTCCTGATGGCGAACGAGCATTTTAATGATGGAAGGCACACCGATCAGGAATGTGATCTTGTATTTTTCCACATACTTCAGTGCAAGCAGACTCTGGAAGTTGCGCATGATCACAACGCAGCCGCCGGCATACAGGGTCGGGCACGGACCTCCGGAATGGATGCCGCCGCGGTGGAACCATGGGGTGGTATTGATCGTGCTGTCAGTCGGATTCATCGGGAAGTGCATCATAACATCATGAGCACTCATGACCTCGTTCGCATGGAACATCGGAACACCCTTCGGGTTTCCTGTCGTTCCGGAAGTATAAAGACGCATTGCCTCATCATACATATTCGGGACATAATCCGTAAGGGGCTCTTTCTCAGGATACCCTTTGATGAAATCGTAGAAACGAATATGTCCTTCAGGAAGTTCTCCTTCGCCTACCATTAAAATGACATCCGGTTTCTGCTCTGCTCTTTCGATTGCTTTAACAGATGCTTCTTTGAATCCGCTGTCATATACATACACCTTTGGCTTGCTCGTATTTAAACATACTGATGTCTCTTTTGGTGAAAAGTTGTAGTTTGCAGGGCTGTTGACTGCACCAAGTTTCTGCGGCGCAAGATAGCAATATAAATACTCCATTGAGTTCGGGAGCTGATATAGAACAACGTCCTTGTATCCAACTCCGTGATCATTCAGCGCATTTGCAAAACGATTGACATCTGCATTCAGTTCGGCATAAGTTTTTGACACCTCAGCCGGCGGATCAATGACTGCTGTTCTGTTTGCGAAACGGCGGACATTCCTCATAAAGCCTTTAATATAAGTCAGGTCTTCTTCAAAGACTTCCTGAAACATGCTTTTTCTGACTTTCGGTGTATGTCCCATTAATTCATCAACAGAGACCTCCAGAACATCCGCCATTTTTGCGGCATAGGAAATTGTCGGCTCTGCCCCGGCATTACAGTATTTCTTGACCATGTTGTAGGTGATTCCTGTCTCATTTGCCAGGGTGTTCATTGATATATTCTTTTCATCTAATAGCTGTTTCAATCTGCTTCCGAAATCCATAGTTCCTCCTAATAACTTTTTCATCAGAAATCATCGGGTTTCGATCACTATAATTCAGTTATATTAAGCTTTGGATTTGTTATTACGTTCAGAATGAACAATAGTGAATCTGATATCAGCATACAGAAAAGAATCCGATTCGTAAATACAATCATAATTCAGTATTTTACTGAACTATAATTCAGTCTCATTGTTTTCAAACTCCCTTAGAATATGAAAACCGGTATAGCACTATGCTATACCGGTTTTATTCTACTCTTCTATGAATGGTTAAACTTCTAAATCCGGAAGATTGCCAAGGTCTTTATTATTAGTACAGTCCCAGATACGGGCCCGGATCAACTCTGCAGGTATAATCAAACCCATGATCAGAAACAACCGTTCCGATATGCAGATGGTAGCCGGTCGAGGAGCCTGTCGTTCCGACATAACCGATGACTTCACCCTGGGAAACATGCTGTCCGACACTGACAATACGGTAGTTCTGGTGCATGTACTCGGTATACAGGCCTCCGCCATGGTAAACAACGGTATAGTTGCCGCAGCCTCCGTTCCATCCGTCAGCTGAAATAACAACGGTTCCGTCTAAAACAGACATGATTGGGGTGTTGCAAGGAGCACCGATATCGATTCCGCTGTGATAGCTTGAATAGCCTCCTCCGAACGGATCGGATCTCCATCCAAACCAGGAGGTAATATAATTGGAGTAGAATGGTGACGGAAGCGGCCATAAGAACTGTCCGCTTGTCCAGATCATGCTTCCTGCATCTCCGGTGATGCCGCCCTGCTCCATGATCTGTCTGTTGTATTCTTCGACCAGAGCATTGACCGTTTCTCTCTGATCAGCAAGCATTGCTTCGATTGCTGCATTCTGCTCTTCTTCGTTAGCCTCTTCCTGCTGTGCAACGCCAAGCGCTTCTGCCTTGATCGCCAGCATATCATCAAGTACGACCTTCTGCTCATTCTGAGCTTCGATCAGTACCTCAACCTCTTCTTTCTCCGCTTCGACCTCATCCTGATCTTCTTTGATCGCATCCTGAAGCTTCTGAAGTTTTTCCATCTGCTCCCTGTCATAGTCAGACAGATCGATCAGATACGAAATCTTATTCAAAGCATCGGCAAAGGTGTCGGAAGTTAAGAAAGCTTCGACATAGGAGTTTCCGAGATTCTCATACAGGAACTGGATTCTTTTGCTCATCAGGCCGTATTCATATTCGATTGCGACCTGCTTCTCATCGATCTGCTTCTGGAGTTCTTCGATCTTCTTTTCCAGCTCGCCTTTCTGCGTTTCGTAATCATTGATCACGGCCTCGACCGCAGAGATCTGTGCATCGATCTCATCCACTGCCTGCTGTGCCTTCGCAACTTTGTCCCTGAGGTCAGCTAAGCGGCTCTCGCTGTCTGCAAGCTGCTGTTCAAGTTCTCTCTGCTTCTGCTTTGCCTCGTAAATATCATCCGCAAAGGTTGGAACCACAATAATAATTGCAAGCGCCAGGACCAGAACAATATTTACGATCTTTTTCAATTTACTCATAAGATAGCTTTTTCCTTTCATATTCTCAGAATCAGCCGTTTGCTTTTAAGCAAAAAAACTTTTTGAGTATTTTGTTACTGTGTTAAAACTTCAATTGCCTTCTGAAGCTGTGTATCCTCATCCTCCGTGAGCTCGCCATCATCATAGGCTTCTTCTGGAATAGAGACTTCAATATCCGGAACAACACCTACTCCATTGATGTGATTTCCGTTCGGTGTCAGATACTCCTCTGTTGTGAACTTCATTCCCGAGCCGTCCTCTAAGCGGAAAATGCTCTGTACGATCCCCTTTCCGTAGCTGGTCTCTCCAACGATCGTGGCAATACCGTAATCCTTGATCGCTCCGGTAAACAGCTCAGATGCACTGGCGCTGTTTTCGTTGATCAATACGACCATCGGAATGGAGATCTGATGTTCCTCATCAGAATACTCTGTCTGTTCCGTTCCCTGTTTATCGACCACCGTCGTGATCTTTCCTTCCGGAAGGACCCTATCTGCCATGGCAATGACTGTATCATAATCTCCGCCCGGGTTATCCCTGAGATCTAAGATCAAAGAAGTCATCCCCTGGGATTCCAGAGCATCCAATGCATTGTTAAACTGGTCAACTGAAATAGTATCAAACTCTGTCAGCTGGATATAGCCAATATTGTTTTCAAGCATTTTATAGGTGACAGTTTCCATATCGATGATCCTGCGTTCCACTGTCATCGGTATTTCTTTTCCGTCCCTTAAAACTACGATATCAACGGTCGTGCCTTCTTCTCCTCTTACGATACTGACCAGCTGATCGATATCTTCAAAGTCACGTTCAAGATCCGCTTCAACAATGATATCTTTTACCTGGATCCCTGCCTTTTCCGCCGGGGAATCTTTAAACACCTTATAGACTTCCACCTGCCCGTCATCGTTCATGATGATACTGATCCCGATACCGCCGTAGCTTCCGGAGGTCTCTTCCATCAGTTGGTCAAACTCTTCTTTCGTATAGTATTTTGCATACTTGTCATCAATTCCGTTCAACAAACCGGCTGCCAGTGAGTCTTCAAGCATTTCATCATCAATGTTGTACAGATAGTAATTATCCAGATACATCTGGATCGTATCCAGCTTTTCCTGGTAATCCATCTCTGCCGAGCCTGTCTTCATTCCGCGGAAAAATACAAAGACAGCGATCACAGCGATGAGCATGACTGCGGCGACCGTGATCAGGACACCAACCAAAAGGCCGATCCCGAATTTTGATTTCGGTTTCTTAGGCGGAACAGAGTTTCCTCCGTTCGGCTGGACAGGAACAGTGCCGTTTGGATAGCCGCCCTGATAACTGCTGTTCACATAGTTACTGTACTGCCCGTTCGGATTGTAGTTGTTATTGTAGTTATTGTAATTGCCGTTTCCGTTATAATTATCCATTTACATCAAACCTTGATATATTTATTCGTTGCAATACTGCTTCCGATGATACCGATGCCGGCACCTAAGATCAAAGCGACCGGGATCAGAAGTGCAAAGATCTGACTTACAGGCATCAGCGAGAACGCATCTGTGATCGTATTGAACTGGCTCATGATATACGTCAGTGCCGAGCGGTATACGAAGAACAAAATGATCAGCGGAATGATCGCACCGATCAGACCGATGATAACGCCCTCGAACACGAACGGCGACTTAACAAAGAAGTCCGTAGCACCAACATATTTCATGATCTTGATCTCTTCCGATCTCATGGTAATACCTGTCGTAATAGTATTGGAGATCAGGAAGACAGAGACAAGGAACAGTACGACGCCGATCACCAGGGAAATGATCCCTACGATCTTTCCGACATCGGACAGCGCATTTGCCGTGACCTCAGACTGATTGACCTTTCTGACGCCGGTCAGAGAAGACAGGCGGTCTGCGATCGTGCTCTGGTCTTCAATTTCATTAAAATACACTGCATAGGAAGCGGAATTTGCAAGCGGATTGTCGCCGGCAAAGCCTTCTGCCAATTCCGGATTGTCTTTGAAATAGCTTTCCTTGAAGGTCGCCCAGGCATCTTCTGCAGAAGTATACTCAATATGGGAGACTTCGTCCCAGCCCTCGATCCGCTTTCCGATCTCTTTGATCTCATTTTCATTCAGATCCTCATCAAAGAAGACGGTGATGCTGACAGAATCCTGCGCCTCTTTCAGCACAAAGTTGATATTCATCATAACGGCAAGCAGAATGCCGACCATAAACACGCAGGCTGCGATCGTTGCCACAGATGCCAGGAAAAACACTTTGTTTCTTTTGATTCCTTTAAATCCCTGTCCGAGACAGTAAAAGAATGAACTACCTTTCATAAGCGAGACCTCCCTCCCGGATGTCATTCGCGATCATGCCGTTTTTCAGGTTGATGACTCGTTTATGCATCTGACGTACGATTTCATGGTTGTGGGTTACAACGATGACTGTCGTTCCCCTGCGGTTGATCTCTTCCAGGATCTCCATGATCGCTCTTGAATTTCCCGGGTCCAGGTTTCCTGTCGGCTCATCTGCCAGCAGGATGCTTGGCTTATTGACCAGTGCTCTTGCAAGAGCAACACGCTGCTGCTCACCACCGGAGAGCTGGTCCGGGAACGAACGGTATTTTTCGGATATTCCTGTAAGTGTCAGAACTTCTGCAACATTTTTATTGATATCCTTTGCAGGGGCAGAGATCGCTCTCTGTGCAAAAGCAATATTCTCATAAACATTTCTGTCTTTTAACAGACGGAAATTCTGGAATACAACGCCGATGTCTCTTCGCAGCATCGGAATCCTTCTCCGTTTGAGGCGTGTCACGCATTTTCCGTTAACGAAGATCTCGCCGGATGTCGGCTGCATTTCCTTAATGAGCAGTTTAAACAGAGTCGTTTTTCCCGCTCCGGAATCTCCTACGATAAATACGAACTCGCCGTCTTCAATTGTCAGACTCACATGATTCAGCGCATAAGTGTGCTGATCGCCATAAGTCATTGAAACATTTTCGAGTCTTATCATATCTTCCTCCGATTTTATTTAAAGTCCCGCTCTTCTACATACTGCATGTAGCTGGACACCATTAACGCAATCTTAAATGTGATGGCATCATCAAACACCCTGAGGTCCAGTCCCGTAAGTTTCTGAATCTTATCCAGACGATAAACCAGCGTATTTCTGTGGATGAATAACTGTCTGGAAGTTTCCGATACATTCAGAGAGTTCTCAAAGAATTTATTGATCGTCTCGATCGTCTCATCGTCCAGATCCAAAGGAGACGCATCTTTGAAGATCTCGCTGATAAACAGTTTGCAAAGCGGCATCGGAAGCTGGTAGATCAGTCTTCCGATCCCCAGATTGTCATAAGGGTTGATCTGACGTTCCGGGAAAAAGATCGCTCCGACATCAACAGCCATTTTCGCTTCCTTGAATGATTTGGAAACTTCTTTCAGATCGCTGACGGTCGTTCCGTAAGCAACTGTTGCATCATCTCCGCTGTCGCTTTTGATCGCGTTCACAATGCTTCTTGCGATCGTATCCATTGAGGATTCTTCTTTTTCAGAAAGCTGCTTTACGACGACCAGATTCTTTCTGTCGATCGCAGTTACAAAGTCTGTATTTTCATCAAACAGGTTTTTGAGCGTTGTGATCGCATCATCCTGGTTCTTGTTGTTCATGCGGACAAGGAAGACCGCTCTGCGGGCTTCGATCTCAACATGCAGCTTTCTCGATCTGTCAAAAATATCGACCAGCAGTAAATTGTCAAGGAGAAGCGATTTGATAAAATTGTCTTTATCAAACTTTTCCTTATATTCTGACAGCATCCGCTCGATCTGGTACTTTACCATCCGGCCGACCAGTTCAGAGCTGGACGAGGTTCCCTTTACTGCAAGAATGTATTCGTCTTTTGAATCTTCCTTAACCTTAAACAAGAGAAAATCCGGAACTTCCTTAAACTCTCTGGAAGACTCCGAAAAATCCAAAAGCTTTCTTACATCAACAGAAATCTCATTTTCCGTCTTTGCAGACATATGGCCGTCAGTCGTGAAAACAGCCATGTCTTTTTCAGTAATCGCTTTCATTTCGTCTAGCGTTTTTTGTAAAAGCTGATTGGAAATCATAATACACCCCATTTATGACAATTCTATGGACATAAACAAGCAAAAAACAGTGTTTCATTATTTTGCACATTATTCCCCACTGTTTTTTGTCATATATGTCAGTATGATATAACATTTTGTACAAAAGTGGAAGGTGTAACTTCGTAAAAAATTGTTAACTTTTTATGAATTAAATTTAAAAATGCACAAAAGTTTGTAACATTTTTAGAGAGTCTGTCCGAAGACAGACTCTCTGATATAAGTTTATGGATTGAAATCGGATTATTTGAAATATCTGACTGCTGCCTCAAACAGCCGGCTGTCGTAATTGCCCGGAACATTTTTATATAAGCCCTCACCGATACGTTCGCTGTGTCCCATCTTTCCGAGGACACGTCCATCCGGTGAAGTGATTCCTTCAATGGCAGCCATAGAACCATTCGGATTGTAATGAACATCCATCGTAGCATTTCCCTCAGCATCCACATACTGGGTCGCGATCTGTCCGTTTTCAGCAAGTTCCTTGATCAGATCCGGAGCTGCAATAAAACGTCCCTCCCCGTGAGAGATCGGCACATTCACGATATCCCCCGTATTCATAAGAGAAAGCCATGGGGACTTATTCGAACAGATCCTTGTCCTTACGATGCGGCTCTGGTGACGGGCGATCGTATTAAACGTCAGGGTCGGGCAGTTTTCATCTGTGTCAATGATCTTGCCGTACGGCACCAGTCCCAGTTTGATCAAAGCCTGGAAACCGTTACAGATACCAAGCATCAGACCGTCTCTTTCTTCCAGGAGCTTCGTCACACCGTCTTTGATCCTTCCGTTACGGAAAAATGCGGTAATGAACTTTCCGCTTCCATCCGGCTCATCTCCGCCGGAGAAGCCTCCCGGAATGAAGATCATCTGAGCGGTCTCAAGTTCTTTCGCAAAGCGGTCTACCGATGCGGTGATGCCTGCTGAAGTCAGGTTGTTGATCACGATGATCACAGGTTCGGCACCTGCATCCGCGACTGCTTTTGCACTGTCATATTCACAGTTCGTTCCCGGGAATGCGGGGATCAGCACTTTCGGTTTTTCGCATTTCACGGCCGGAGACGGATAGTTGTCTGCCTTAAAGCTAAAGTTTACAGGCTCCTCTTTCGGATTTTCGATATTGCAGCTGTATACGCTCTCCAGTTTTCCTTCATAAAGATCTAAGATCTCATCAGCAGAGATGCTTTCGCCCTTATATGCAAAGCACTTCTCTTCTGTTACCTCTCCGACAAGAAGAGCATCTGCGATCTCTTCACTTGTCTCCACAAGGAACGCACCGTAACAGTAACCAAACAGTTCATCTAAAGAGAGTGCATCAGAAAAACCAAAGCCGAAGCCATTTCCGAAAGCCATCTTCATGACTGCCTCGCCGATTCCGCCCGGTCCCGGTGTGTAGCAGGAAAGGACCTTGCCGGCTCTCATGAGCGCTGTCACTTTCTTAAATACATTCATCAAAGAATCTTTTACAGGGAGTCCCTGTTCATCTGTCTGCGGTTTGAGCAGATAGACTTTGCTTCCGGCTTTCTTAAAGTCATCTGAAATAATATGATCTGCCTTTTCTGTTGTCACAGCAAAAGAGACCAGTGTCGGCGGAACATGGAGATCTTCAAATGATCCGCTCATGGAATCCTTGCCTCCGATCGCGCCGATGCCAAGATCCATCTGCGCCTTAAATGCTCCGAGGAGCGCGGAAAGTGGCTGTCCCCAGTTCTTTCCATTGGTGCCCGGTTTCTTAAAGTATTCCTGGAAGCTTAAATAAACATCTTTAAACTCTGCTCCGGATGCGATCAGTTTCGAGACAGATTCCACGACCGCCAGATAAGCTCCGTGATACGGACTTGCTTCAGTGATATACGGGTTATATCCCCAGGACATTACGGAGCAGTCATCAGTATGTTTTTTCTCAACGGAGATCTTCTGCACCATTGCCTGCGCAGGAGTCAGCTGATACTTGCCGCCGAACGGCATAATAACGGTACCTGCGCCGATCGTTGAATCAAAGCGCTCGGAAAGGCCTCTCTTTGAGCAGGTATTTAGATCGCTTGCTACCTGTTTCATAAGATCGGTAAAGCTTCCCTGCACCTCCTTGTGAGGCTTCTTCGTCTTTTCTGTTTCAATCGTGATATGTTTTTCTGCGCCGTTGGAATCTAAGAATTCGCGGCTGATATCTACAATGGTATTTCCATTCCAGTGCATTACGAGACGCGGATCTGCCTGGACCTTTGCCACAGGTGTTGCAGACAGGTTTTCTTCTTTTGCAAGCGCAAGAAAAGCGTCCACATCTTTTGCTTCCACGACAACGGCCATACGCTCCTGGGATTCAGAGATCGCAAGCTCTGTTCCATCCAGCCCGTCGTATTTTTTAGGAACTGCATTCAGATCAATATCAAGTCCTGCTGCCAGTTCTCCGATCGCAACTGAAACACCGCCGGCGCCGAAGTCGTTGCAACGTTTGATCATCTTGCTCGCGGTCGGGTTCCGGAACAGACGCTGGAGTTTTCTTTCCTCCGGTGCATTTCCTTTCTGTACCTCCGCGCCGCAGGTCTCAACCGAATGCACATCATGCGCTTTGGAAGAACCGGTTGCGCCGCCGACTCCGTCACGTCCTGTTGCTCCTCCTAAAAGGATCACAACGTCTCCGGGAGCCGGAACTTCTCTGCGGACATTTTCTGCCGGTGCTGCTGCAATAACAGCTCCGATCTCCATGTGTTTTGCCGCATAACCCGGATGATAGAGTTCATCCACGATACCCGTTGCAAGACCGATCTGGTTTCCGTAGGAGGAGTAACCATTTGCGGCCGTTGTAACAAGTTTCCGCTGCGGAAGTTTTCCGGGGATCGTATCTGCTACCGGAACGAGCGGATCTGCCGCACCGGTAAGTCTCATTGCTCCATAGACATAGGATCTGCCGGAGAGCGGATCACGGATCGCGCCGCCAACGCAGGTTGCTGCACCACCGAACGGCTCGATCTCCGTCGGATGGTTATGTGTTTCGTTTTTGAAGAGTAAAAGCCACGGCTCTGTCTTCCCGTCAACTTCAACATCGATCTTTACAGTGCAGGCATTGATCTCTTCGGATTCATCAAGTTTATCCAGCATTCCGTGTTTTCTGAGATATTTAACAGCGAGTGTTGCAATATCCATCAGGCAGACCGGTTTTTCTCTTCCGAGTTCTTTTCTTGTTGCCAGATAATCTTCATATGCCTTTTTCAAAAGCTCATCTTCAAAGTGAATGTCATCAATGATCGTTCCGAAGGTCGTATGTCTGCAGTGGTCTGACCAGTAGGTATCGATCAGTTTTAATTCTGTCACAGTCGGGTCTCTATGTTCGGAAACAAAGTACTGTTTGCAGAACTCCAGATCATCCGCATCCATGGCAAGACCAAACTCTTTGATCAGTTCCTTAAGTTCATCTGCACTTTTTTCTGTAAAACCTTCTAATGTATCCACCGTTTCCGGGATCTCATACTCGGTCTTTAACGTTTCCGGAAGATCCAGAGAAGCTTCTCTTGCCTCGACCGGGTTGATCACATATTTTTTGATCTCCTGAATATCTGCTTCAGAAAGTCCTCCCTTTAAGGCATAAACTTTCGCGGAACGGATCAAAGGACGTTCTCCCTGGGAGATGATCTGAATACACTGAGCAGCGGAATCCGCACGCTGATCAAACTGTCCCGGAAGATACTCAACTGCAAAAACCGTATAACCCGAAAGATCAACTTCTTCTTTTGCAATATCCGTCTGCGGCTCAGAAAAGACAGTCTTTACTGCCGAGTCAAAAAGATCCTTTGACATATCCTCCGCATCATAGCGGTTCAGTACCCGCACCTCTTCGAGTGCTTTGATTCCAAGAAGGTCTCTTGCCTCAGAAAGAAGCTTCGGTCCTTCATGCGCAAATTCCTGTTTTTTCTCAACATAAATTCTGTAGACCATACAAGTCCTCCTAGTTTTCTAATGCTTTAAGCGCTTTTTGTCCGATGTCATGTCTGAAATATGCATTATCAAATTTTACTTTGCCCACCATAGCATAAGATTCTTCCAATGCACTCTTTAAGTCTTTGGAGACAGCTGTAACACCCAGGACTCTTCCGCCGGATGTTAACAGTTTCCCGTCTGAAAGTTTCGCGCCTGCGACATAAACATGATCTGCAACATCATCCGGGATCGCGATCTCAAATCCCTTTTCATAAGATGCCGGATATCCGTCCGATGCCATAATAACGCAGGCTGCGCTGCCGTTGCTGAACTTCACTTCCGTCTCAGCCAGGGTCTCGTTCGTGACCGCCTGCATAATGGTCAGAAGATCGCTTTCAAGTAGCGGAAGTACGACCTGAGTCTCCGGATCACCAAAGCGGCAGTTGTATTCAATGACCTTCGGTCCGTTCGGAGTCAGCATCAGTCCGAAGTAGAGGCAGCCTTTAAACGTTCTGCCTTCCGCGTTCATTGCATTCATCGTCGGAAGGAAGATTTTTTCCATGCATTCCGCTGCGATCTGCTCTGTATAATAAGGATTCGGAGCCACGGTACCCATGCCGCCGGTGTTTAATCCTTCATCATTGTCTTTTGCACGTTTGTGGTCCATGGAAGAGATCATCGGGACCACACACTTGCCGTCTGTAAAGGAAAGGACGGATACTTCCGGACCGGTAAGGAATTCTTCGATTACGATCTGGTCGCCGCTCTTTCCGAACTTTTTATCTTCCATAATGCTCTTTACGGCATCAAATGCTTCCTCTCTTGTCTGGGCAATGATAACGCCCTTTCCAAGCGCAAGCCCGTCCGCTTTGACAACGACCGGGATCGCAGAAGTCTCTAAATACTTAAGAGCTGCTTCCGCATTATCAAAGGTCTCGTACTCTGCGGTCGGAATACCGTATTTTTTCATCAGATCTTTGGAGAAGACTTTACTGCCTTCAATGATCGCTGCTTTTTTATCCGGTCCGAAACACGGAATACCGATGGCGTTCAGTTCATCCACCAATCCCATGACCAGCGGATCATCCGGTGCCACGACCGCATAATCAATTTGTTTTTCTTTCGCAAAAGCAACGATTCGTTCCAGATCTGTTGCTGCTATATCGACGCACTCTGCATCTCTTGCTATGCCGCCGTTTCCCGGCACTGCATAGAGAGTATCAATGGTCTGATTCTCTTTTAGTTTTTTAATGATGGCATGTTCTCTTCCGCCGCCACCTACAACCATGACTTTCATGTTCATACGCTCCTTTATCTTTTTAGTGATGGAACAGACGCATGCCGGTGAAGGCCATGGCGATTCCATATTTGTTGCAGCATTCGATCACAGCGTCGTCACGGATCGATCCGCCCGGCTCTGCAATGTATTTCACTCCGCTTCTCTTTGCACGTTCCACATTGTCGCTGAACGGGAAGAATGCATCTGAGCCAAGAGCCACATCACTGCAGGTATCCAGATAGGCTCTCTGCTCTTCCTTCGTAAACGGCTCCGGCTGAACCGTAAAATATTTCTGCCAGTTGCCCTCTGCACAGACATCTTCCTCATTCTGATTGATATAGCCGTCGATCACATTATCTCTTTCCGGTCTTGAAACATCTTCTTTAAACGGAAGGTTCAGGACCTTATCCGCCTGTCTCAGGAACCATGTATCTGCCTTGGATCCTGCAAGTCTTGTGCAGTGGATCCTGGACTGCTGCCCTGCTCCGACACCGATTGCCTGCCCATCCACGGCATAAGCAACGGAATTGGACTGGGTATATTTCAGTGTGATCAATGCTACGATCAGATCTCTTACGGCGTTCTCCGGAAGATCCTTATTCTCTGTTACAAGATTTGTCAGAAGCTGTCTGTTGATCTCAAAATTATTTCTTCCCTGCTCAAAAGTAACTCCGTAAACCTGTTTCCTTTCCTGCACATCCGGAACATAGGAAGCATCGATCTTCACGATGTTATAGTTTCCACCGCGCTTTGTTTTCAGGATCTCAAGCGCATCTTCATCATATCCCGGGGCGATGACTCCGTCTGAGACCTCCCGTTTGATGATCTCAGCCGTCACCTTGTCGCATGGATCTGAAAGCGCGACCCAGTCTCCGAATGAGCACAGCCGGTCTGTTCCTCTTGCCCTTGCGTATGCGCATGCGAGCGGAGAATCATCCAGCCCTTCGATATCATCTACAAAGCAGGCCTTTTTCAATTTTTCAGACAGCTTATTTCCGACTGCTGCCGAAGTCGGGCTGACATGCTTAAAGGATGCTGCCGCAGGCATCTGAAGCGCCTCTTTTAATTCCTTTACCAGCTGGTAGGAGTTGAGCGCATCCAGAAAATTGATATATCCGGGACGTCCGTTAAGGATCTCCACCGGCAGCTCGCTTCCGTCATGCATATAGATCTTTGCCGGTTTCTGGTTCGGATTGCATCCGTATTTTAATTCAAATTCTTTCATCGCATTCTCCTCTATTTGTTTTTATTGATCAGGCGATGCTCTTCTGTCATCGTCTCAAGGTCTGTATAAGTAACATAGAGCGAAATCTTATTATCTTCGTTTAAGCCCTTCCAGATCGACTCTGTGAATGCATCGATATCATCCGGGATCGCTATGCGCTCCGGCTCTCCCTGGAAAGTCGGGATCGGATCTCCATCCTGCACATAGGTGTGGATAAAATGACCAAGACCCGGAACCGACGGATAGGAGAAGCCATAACGGGCACAGTCGCTTCCCTTTTCATCAATGCTCTTTAAGATGCTCATCTGATAGCTGAAATCCCCATCCGCAAAGGTGATCATTGCGCTGATACGCGGGGTAAAGTTCGGTGCATCCGGTTCAAAGCAGCGGCTCTCAAGAGCATTGTTAAAAGATAGTCCCTGCTTAAGGCCTTCATAGATCGTGTCCGTCTGATCTCCGTTTGTCAGGATCAGTTTATTGTCATATCTGCGGACAGCCGTATAAATGATAAGACTCGGATCCTCCACCTTGGATGCATCAAACGGCTCTGTTATGATGCCGCCATCTTTCTCGGAAAAGATACGGTTTCTGGAGTTTGCACTTCTGCCCATGATGAAATAAGCGCCAACAGCTTTTTTGCCGTCTGCACTTTTTCCTGTGATGATCCCTCTTCCGACATAAGAGTTATCTTTGATCAGTTCATAAATATCATTGATTTTGTAAATATCCATATTCATCCCCTTAATCATTCGCATGTATTATTCTGTCTATGCCTGCTTCCCTGAAACGATCTTTTCGCTGACCAGCTCGACTGCTGCCGGAAGCAGTTTCCATTCTGCCTGCTCCATGACGCGTTTTTGAAGGATCTCAGGTGTATCGCCTTCTAAAACATCCACCGCCTTCTGCAGAATGATCTCCCCTCCGTCCGGGATCTCATTTACAAAATGAACGGTCGCGCCTGTCACCTTAACGCCCTTTTTCAATGCCTCCTCATGGACTTTAAGACCATAAAATCCCTGCCCGCAAAACGACGGGATCAGGGAAGGATGGACATTGATGATACGGTTTTTATAATGTGAGGTGAAATCAGCAGTTAAGATCGTCATAAATCCGGCAAGAACGATCAGGTCGATCTCATAAGCAGCAAGCGTTTCCATCAGCTTCTTTTCAAACGCTTCCTGGCTTCCTGTCACTTTCCGGAGAACGACCTCGCTTGCGATCCCGGCATCTTTTGCGCGCTGAAGTGCATAGGCCTTCTCATTATTGGAAATGACCAGTTTAATGGTACCGGAAGTAATGATCCCGGCCTTTTCCGCATCGATGATCGCCTGAAGATTTGTTCCTCCGCCTGAAACCAGGACTGCAACATTCGCTTTTGTTTTTGCCAATTTCGTATCCTCTTTCTGTTGTAATGATCCTGCCTTAGCAGATCGTGATCTTTTCACCGGAGGAAATGATCTCACCGATGATATATGCGTCTTCACCGTTTGCCTTCAAAACTTCGAGAGCTTTATCGGCATCCGTTTTATCGACAGTAATGCTCATTCCGACACCCATATTATAGGTGTTGAACATATCACGTTCAGAGATATTTCCGGCTTTCGCGATCATGTCAAAGATTGGAAGGATCTTAACTGCAGCCTTATCGATCTTCGCTCCGAGACCTTCCGGAATGCTCCGCGGGATATTCTCATAAAAACCACCGCCTGTGATATGGGAGATACCCTTTACTTTCACCTGCTCTAACAGGCTGAGTACCGGTTTGACATAGATCTTTGTAGGCGTCAAAAGAGTCTCTCCGACTGATTTCCCGCCAAGCTCGTCGCACGGAGTTTTGATATCCGCATTCTCCACATCAAACACTTTTCTTACAAGGGAGAATCCGTTGGAATGCACACCGCTTGAAGGCAGCGCGATCACAATATCCCCGGCTTTCATTGTTTTATTATCAATGATCTTTTCTTTATCTACGACACCTGTACTGTATCCGGCAAGATCATATTCATCTTCCGGATAAAAGCCCGGCATCTCTGCCGTCTCGCCGCCAATCAGTGCAGCACCGGACTGTACGCAGCCTTCCGCAACGCCCTTTACGATCTCTGCGATACGCTCCGGAACATTCTTTCCACAGGCAATGTAGTCCAGGAAGAACAGCGGTTTCGCACCGACACAGATGATGTCATTGACGCACATGGCCACACAGTCGATACCGACGGTGTCGTGTTTATCCAGCAGGAATGCCAGTTTCAGTTTGGTTCCGACTCCATCCGTTCCGGATACCAGGACCGGCTTTGTGATCCCGGTAAGATCCAGTTCAAATAAGCCTCCGAAACCGCCGACATCAGAGCAGACGCCCTTTGTCATAGTTCTGGCAATATGCTGTTTCATCAGTTCAACCGCTTTATATCCGGCAGTGATATCTACGCCCGCCTGAGCATAAGCTTCTGATCTTGATTCTGTGTTCATATCTTATTCCTTTCCGCTCCAGCAATATGTACAAAGTTCACAAGGATCTAATCCGATGGCTTCAATGATCCCATCTAAGGACTGGAACTCAAGAGATGCAAAATGGAATTTTTCACAGATCGTCTCTCTCAGTTTCTTTCCTCTTTCTGTGTTGCCATCGCTGTATTCATCAATATGGTTCAGTCCCTCTTCTCCCTCAAGCTCTACGATCACTCTTCGTGTGATGAGTTCTAAGTCGCTCTGTGTTCTTGTAAAGCTTAAATATTTGCAGGCATACATCAGCGGAGGGCAGGCGCTTCTCATATGCACTGATTTTGCTCCGTTTTCATAAAGGAATTCCACGGTCTCCTGAAGCTGTGTTCCGCGGACGATGGAATCATCCACAAATAACAGGTTTTTATCTTTGATCAGCTCTTTGACCGGGATCTGTTTCATTTTTGCAACTTCATTTCTGGCCTTTTGATTTGTCGGCATAAAGCTTCTCGACCAGGTTGGGGTATATTTGATAAATGCCCTTGCAAAGGTCTTGCCGCTTTCATTCGCATAGCCAATCGCATGCGGTGTGCCGGAATCCGGAACGCCGCCGACATAATCCACATCCTCGGCATTTTTCACTTCCGCATCATGCCGCGCCATGATCGCACCGTTCCGGTAGCGCATGATCTCAACATTGACTCCTTCATAAGTGGAAGTCGGATATCCATAATAGCTCCACAGAAATGCGCAGATCTTTTTCTTTTTCCCCGGCTCCATTAACTGAGTAATGGAATCCGGCGTGATCTCAACGATCTCTCCCGGGCCTAATTCCTTCTCATCTTCAAAACCGAATTTCTGATATGCAAAGGATTCAAAGGAAACCGCATGTCCCATAGGACCTTTTCCGACCAGAACAGGAAGCCTTCCGTAAAGATCCCTTGCCGCAATGAGATTCCCGTTTTCTTTCAGGATTAGAATGGATGCCGTTCCGTCGATCAGTTCCTGCGCATAACGGATCCCTTCCTCAAAGGATTTCTTTTGATTGATCAGCGCCGCAACAAGTTCTGTCGAATTGATCTTTCCGCCGGTCATTGCCTCATAATGGCCGCCGACTTCAAACATATGCTTATCGATCAGTTCCTGTGAATTGTTGATCACTCCGATCATGCAGATCGCAAATACGCCAAGACCGGTCCTTACCAGAAGCGGCTGCGGATCGCCGTCGTTGATACAACCGATCGCCGCCGTGCCCTGCATATCTTCAAACACATGCTCGAATTTTGTACGGAAAGGAGAATTGTTGATCTTATGAATCTCGCGCTGCAATCCGATCTCCTTATCGTATGCAGCGATCCCTCCGGTCTTTGTTCCTAAATGGGAGTGGTAATCGACTCCGAAGAACACCTCATTTAAACAATCTTCTTTTGATGTGATTCCAAAAAATCCGCCCATATTTTTTCTACTCTTTCTTTTGCAAAACTATTTCATCAAATCTCGCTCCTTCGAGATTTGGCGCGGGATTCGGGTCAGCTTTGCTGACATATTTCCGATCCGAATCCTTGTGCCTCCTCGCGGAGCGTATAACTCAGTGGAGGGTAGCTCCACTGGGTTATATCAAGTTCCGCCGGGGCCATAAGGTCTCGGCGGTTAGTAAACAATGATTATATTTTTGACATTATGTCAGCATCCTTCGCAAGGACTTTTTCTGCATCCTTTTTCCGTTTTGCATCCAGTTTCTCCGCAAGGGCTGAATCTTCAACAGCCAGGATCTGGATCGCCAGAAGTGCCGCATTTGCAGCTCCGTTAACTGCAACCGTTGCAACCGGAATGCCGCTCGGCATCTGCACCGTGGAAAGCAGTGCGTCAAGTCCTTCTAAATTCGTGCTGCTGCAGGGAATTCCGATGACCGGGATCGTGGTCTGTGCCGCGATCGCTCCGGCAAGGTGTGCAGCCATACCCGCAGCCGCGATAATGGCGCCAAACCCGTTCTCCCTTGCCTTGGAAGAAAACTCTGCTGCTTCTTTTGGTGTTCTGTGTGCGGAATAAATATGTACCTCGAACGGTACTTCGAATTCTTTTAATGTGTCAATAGCTTTTGAAACGACAGGAAGATCGCTGTCGCTGCCCATAACGATACCGATTTTTTTCATTGTATTCATCCTTCCGGACCGGCCGGCTCCTCACTTCCGGACAGCCCTTTAAAATCATAAAGGCACACTTGGACAAATTAGTTCAAGTGTGCCCAGACGGTCGGCTAAAAAACGTTAGTTCTTTGTTCCTCTGTGGTGCTCCACAATCAATTCCCGTCAGTAGCAAAGAACTGTTTTATTTCCTGTGTTTTTATACCATATCTGACCGTTGTTTTCAAGGTTTTATTCCACGTTTTCGTACAAAGGATAACGCTCAGTCAGTTCCGTGATCATATCTTTGGCGTGTGCTTTCGCAGCATCGGTTCTGTCAGAGACCACCAGTTTGATTGCTTCTGCGATCGTCTCCATATCAGAAGGAATTAGCCCTCTTGTTGTAAGCGCTGCTGTTCCGAGACGGATACCGCCGGTTACGCTTCTGGAAGATGTGTCATTCGGGATCGCGTTCTTATTACAGGTCACGCCTGCTGCATCGAGTTCATCCTCTGCCTCTTTTCCGCTGATTCCGAGCGGTCTTAAGTCTACCAGCAGTAAATGGTTGTCTGTTCCGCCGGTAAAGACCTTGATGCCACGGTCGATCAGGCCTTTGGAAAGCGCCTGCGCGTTTTCGATAACTGTTTTCGCGTAGGTCTTAAACTCCGGTTTCAATGCCTCGCCGTAGCAGACAGCCTTCGCAGCGATCACATGCATCAACGGTCCGCCCTGAAGTCCAGGGAAAATGGCCTTGTCGATCCGGTGTTCTTCTGCAAACGCGGTGCTTGACATGATCATTCCGCCTCTCGGGCCTCTTAAGGTCTTATGGGTCGTGCTGGTCGTTACGTGAGCATATGGGATCGGACTCATATGTTCGCCTGCTGCAACAAGCCCTGAAATATGAGCAATATCTGCAAGCAGGAATGCGCCGACCTCATCTGCGATCTCTCTGAACTTCTGAAAATCGATCTTTCTCGGATAAGCACTTGCTCCACAGATGATCAGCTTCGGCCTTGCCTCTTTTGCGATTCTCAAAATATCGTCATAATCAATATATCCGTTTTCATCAACGCCGTATGCCGCTACTCCGAAATATTTACCGGAAATATTTGCTTTGCATCCGTGACTTAAATGTCCCCCCGCATCCAGGCTCATGCCGAGGATCGTATCCTGCGGCTTCAAAAGCGCAAACTGCACTGCTGTATTTGCCTGACTTCCGGCATGCGGCTGCACGTTCACATACTCACAACCGAAAAGTGCTTTGGCGCGGTCTCTCGCCAGATTCTCCACGATATCCGCATATTGGCATCCTCCATAATAGCGGTCGCCCGGATATCCTTCCGCATATTTATTCGTGAATTGGGAACCCAGAGCGCTCATGACGGCTTCGCTGACAAAATTTTCCGAAGCGATCATTTCCAGATGGGAATTTTCACGGTCGACTTCTCCTTTGATCGCCTGAGCAATTTCCGGATCTGCTGCAGCTAATTTGCTAAATGAATACATGTGTGATACTCCTCTTTATTAAAGAATTCAATTCGTTAGTGTGGTAAAGCATAACACAGCACTCGGACACATTCAACTCACTTTACCCATAAAAAGTTCTTTTTTGACTGTTCCTGCATGCAGAAAAGCATTGCGAAGTTTCCCCTTCCACTTTAGAATTAATTTCATCATATGAAAACAGGAGCTTCCATGAATAAAAAAGCATTGATTGCAATGAGCGGAGGAGTTGACTCTTCCGTTGCTGCCTATCTGATGAAAGAAGCCGGATACGACTGTACCGGCGTTACGATGAAATTATTCCAAAATGAAGACGTCGGCATCTCCAGGGATCACAGTTGCTGTTCTTTGGATGATGTGGAAGATGCCCGGAATGTTGCCTTTCATTTAGGAATCCCCTTCCATGTCTTCAATTTTTCCGAGCGCTTTGAAGAGTGTGTCATCAGACGTTTTGTGGATGCTTATGAAAACGGGATGACTCCGAATCCATGCATTGACTGCAACCGCTTCTTAAAATTCGATAAGTTATACAGTCGTGCAAAAGAATTAGGCTGCGATACGATCGTGACCGGCCATTATGCACAGATTGAACAAGACCCTCAGACCGGTCGTTTTCTTTTAAAAAAATCGGTTGATGATTCCAAGGATCAAAGCTATGTCCTTTATACGCTGACCCAGGACCAGCTCGCCCATACGATGTTTCCTCTTGGCAGCATGACAAAAATTGAGACAAGAGAGATTGCAGAAGCACAGGGCTTTATCAATGCCCGCAAACATGACAGTCAGGACATCTGCTTTGTACAGGACGGAAGTTACGCTGACTTCATTGAATCCTACACCGGAAGAGTTTTTCCGGAAGGGGATTTTGTGGATCAGGAAGGAAATACAATGGGACGGCATAAAGGGATCATCCGCTATACGATCGGCCAGCGGAAAGGTCTGGGCCTTTCTGTTCCGGAGCCTGTCTATGTCTGCCGTTTAGATATGGATAATAATCAGGTGATCCTTGGAAAGAATGAAGATCTGTTCAGCCGGACACTGACTGCAAATGATATCAACCTGATCTCTGTCTCTGAGATCACAGAACCTATGCGGGTGAAAGCAAAAGTCCGCTATCGCCAAAAAGAACAGTGGGCTACGGTAACTCAGACTGGAGAAGATTCCCTGCGGGTAGACTTTGATGAGCCGCAGCGCGCCATTACAAAAGGGCAGGCGCTTGTCCTTTATGACGGTGACACTGTCGTCGGCGGCGGAACGATCAACTCCGTACTTTAAAAGAATGGAAGGAAACGGGCAATGAACGAGGCCATTGAACATATTGAAAAAACAACGGTAAGAGCAAACGGCGAACGAAGCCAAAGCGAAGATACAGTATTAAAAGAACATGTATTATCAGTCATCGTGAATGAGAATCCTGTTTTCCGTCTGGTATGCACAAAAACAGATTTAAAAGAGCTGGTGCTTGGCAGGCTTTTTACGGAGGGCCTGATCGAATCGCCGGAAGAGATCACAAAACTCTATTTCTGTCCATCTGAAAATGAGGCCCGGATATTCCTGAACCATGATGTGGAATGGGAAGAATGGCAGGGAGCCGAGCCAAGCTGCTGCACAGCGAACCGCATCTTTCTGGCAGCATCCGGCAGTCGGGAGTTAGCGCCCCTTCCCAAGCATGACTGGAAACCCGAATGGATCTTTGACCTCTCCCGCAGATTTTTAAGCGGCGTCGAGATCCATCGCACGACGCAGGGTACGCATTCCTGCTTTTTAAGCAAAGACGGCGATATTCTGTTCTCTTCTGAAGATATCGGCCGCCATAATGCGATCGACAAAGCCATTGGCTTTGCACTTCTGAATCATATCCCGCTTTCCGAATGTCTCCTCTACACTTCCGGCAGGGTTCCTGTTGACATGGTCCAGAAAGTGATCTCTGCAGGAGTTCCGGTCCTGGTATCCAAGGCAGTTCCTACCGCGGAGTCTGTTGAGCTTGCGCAGCAATATGGTCTTACTCTGATCTGCAGGGCATATCCGGATCAGTTTGAGATCTATTCTAACGAATAAGGTCAACACTCTGTCTATTATTTACAAAAAAGTCTTTCATTTCCTTAAAATTTTTATATAAAATGTAATATTTTTTATGTCCCTCTCCTCCCCTTTATGTATAATATTGTACAAAATAAATACAATTTTACAGGGAGGGTCTTATGAATTTCTTTTCACCTGCTGACGTCGCGCAGAACTATATATCGATCGGCAAAAGCAAAGTTAATACGCCGACATTCAAACTGATTGTCCTGGCAATTATGGCAGGGCTGTTTATTGCTATTGGCGGAATTGCAGCAACGACAGTAGCTGTTGCAGTTAAACCGGCATCTCTTGGTAAATTTTTAGGGGCAATCGTTTTCCCGGGTGGTCTTACCATGGTGCTGATCGCCGGTTCCGAACTTTTTACCGGTAACTGTCTTCTAATCGTTCCCTGGCTCGAGAAAGCAGTTTCATTAAAGGGAGTGATCAAAAATCTGGTACTGGTCTATATCGGTAACTTCATCGGAAGCATTCTTCTTGCAGCAGGTATTGTTTTCAGCCACCAAGTTGCACTTTTCGACAACGGTGTCGCCGTATCGGTTATCTCAACGGCCGTTGCAAAATGCAATATTTCTTTCGGAGATGCGCTGATCAAAGGAATTCTCTGCAATTTCCTTGTCTGCATCGCAGTCTGGATCTCATTCGCAGCAAAAGATATCGTAGGCAAGATCATCGGCCTTTTCTTCCCGATCCTGATGTTCGTCTTATGCGGATTTGAGCACAGCGTCGCGAATATGTATTACCTCTTTGCAGGTCTTTTCGCAAAAGCTGTCCCGGCATTTGCAGACGCTGCTATCGCCGCCGGCGTAGACCCGAGCGCGATCACAGCCGGAAATATATTTATCGGAAACCTGCTTCCTGTTACGATCGGAAATATCATCGGCGGAGCGATCTGCGTCGGACTTCCTTACTGGTACATTTATCTGCGCCGCAAAAAGAAAATGGATATCCTTACAGAAGATTGACGAATTCTTGTATAACAGTATAGACTATGTTTATTAAGGATAGGATACCGGAAACGGAAATGGAGGAATCATATGGTTACAACTATGACACAAAGTATTGAAGGACAGAGAATCGTAAAATACAAAAAAGTCCTGACAGAGCAGGCTTTTATCGGCGGAAGATTAGGCAGCCTGAGAGGAACAAACTCTAAAAGCGTATCAGATATGACGCCGGAAGAATTCGAGCAGTGCTTTGCAGAAGGCACCTCTGCAGCTTTCGGAAAACTCGTTAAACGTGCAGAAGAACTGAACGCAAATGCCATTATCTGCGCTAACACAGAATACCACTTCTGCGGCCCGGACAATGAGACCCTTCTGGTCATTGCAAAAGGCACAGCCGTTATCGTGGACGTTTCGTATTATTAAAATCAATACCGGCAAAATGCTGATCTGAAAGGCCGCCGAACTCCGGCGGTCTTTTTATGTATTTGAAAAATACACAAAAAACCCTTCTTCTTCACTCAAATATGATAATCACCTAAAAAAAATTATATGAATTGCATTATTTTTATTTAGTCTCATTTCTTCTTATTGTATAATGTATGTATCAAAATAAGTACAATGCGCAGATTGTGCTTATCTTTTATGTAACTAAAAAACAGAAATAAAGTGAGGAAGAAGAAATGGCTAAAGCTAAAACAACTGTAAAGTTCCAGGGAACTTTAGAACAGGAACAGGCTTTGCGGGAAGTGATCGAAGCTCACAAAGATCAGCCGGGTGCTCTGATGCCGGTTTTGCAGGCAGCTCAGGGTATCTACGGTTACCTGCCTGTGGAAGTGCAGGAGATGATCGCATCCGGGCTTCAGATCTCTGTCGCGGAAGTCTATGGCGTAGTAACATTTTATTCTCAATTCTCCCTGAATCCGAAAGGCAGATATAATGTTTCTGTCTGTCTCGGAACCGCCTGCTATGTAAAAGGCTCCGAAAAGATTCTGGAAGCAGTTGAGAGCAAATTGGGAATTCCAAGCGGAGGATGCACCGAGGATACGAAATTCTCAATCGATGTCACCCGTTGTTTAGGTGCCTGCGGACTTGCCCCTGTCATGACAGTAAATGATGACGTATACGGCAAGGTAGAACCTAAGAAAGTAGCTGAGATCATTGACAGCTACATGAATCGTTAGGAGGGGCGCCATGACTATAGAACAATTAAACAAAATCAGAGAAGAAAAACGCGAACTCCTTATGGTTCGTAAACTCGTTAAAGAAGAAGGTGAAAAACTCGCAGCAAATACCGGATACCGGAAACAGGTCCTCATCTGCGGCGGTACCGGATGTACATCTTCCGGTTCAAGAGAGATCATCTCCGCGCTGGAAGCTGAGCTTGAGAAAAAAGGTTTGAAGGATGTCCTGGTCGTTAAGACCGGCTGCTTCGGACTGTGCGCACTCGGCCCGATCATGATCGTTTATCCGGAAGGGACTTTCTACTCCCAGATGACTCCTGAGCATGTCGTGACCGTCTGCGATCAGCATCTGATCGAGGGCGGCGAGCCGGTAAAAGAACTGCTTTATACAGACTCAGTTCTGGAAGACGGAACCATCCTTCCATTAAGCGAGACTCCATTCTATAAAAAGCAGAAACGTGTTGCCTTAAGAAACTGCGGTGTGATCGCACCGGAAATCATCGATGAGGCAATTGCGCTGGATGCATATCAGGCTCTTTATAAATGTCTGACAGAAATGACCCCGGATGAAGTGATCCAGGTGATGATCGACTCCGGTTTAAGAGGCCGTGGCGGTGCCGGATTCCCGACAGGTCTGAAATGGAAATTTGCATGTTCAAGACGCGGCGAGGTTCAGAAGTTCGTCTGCTGCAACGCAGATGAAGGTGACCCGGGCGCATTCATGGACCGTTCCATCTTAGAGGGCGATCCGCATGTTGTATTAGAAGCTATGGCGATCGCAGGCTATGCGATCGGCTCCAATCAGGGTTACATCTATGTCCGTGCTGAGTATCCGATCGCTGTCCAGCGTCTGAATATCGCGATCGCACAGGCAAGAGAATACGGCCTGCTCGGAGAAAACATTTTCGGAACAGACTTCAGTTTTGATATTGAACTGAGACTCGGTTCCGGCGCATTCGTCTGCGGTGAGGAAACCGCTCTCATGACTTCGATCGAAGGAAAGCGCGGTGAGCCGAGACCTCGTCCGCCATTCCCTGCTGTCAAAGGTTTATTCGGACAGCCGACGATCCTCAACAACGTTGAGACATGGGCAAACATTCCTCAGATCATCACAAATGGCGCCGAGTGGTTTGCCTCCATGGGAACTGAAAAATCCAAAGGAACCAAAGTATTTGCGCTCGGCGGAAAGATCAACAATACCGGTCTTGTAGAAGTCGAGATGGGAACGACCCTGCGTGAGATCGTAGAAGAGATCGGCGGCGGCGTTCCGAACGGAAAGGCATTCAAAGCTGCCCAGACCGGCGGTCCGTCCGGCGGCTGCATTGCAGCAGATAATTTAGATGTTCCGATTGACTATGACAACCTGATCGCCATCGGTTCCATGATGGGATCCGGCGGACTGATCGTTATGGACGAAGATAACTGCATGGTCGATATCGCGAAGTTCTTCCTGAACTTCACAGTTGATGAGTCCTGCGGAAAATGTACCGCCTGCCGTATCGGAACAAAGAGACTGTTTGAGATCTTGGAGAAGATCACTGCAGGTGAAGCAACAATGGAAGATCTGGATAAGATGGAATATCTCTGCGATAAGATCAAAAAGAATTCCCTCTGCGCTCTCGGACAGACAGCGCCGAACCCGGTCGTCTCCACCTACAAATGCTTCAGGGACGAATATCTTGCCCACGTACAGGATAAGAAATGTCCGTCCGGCATCTGTAAAGCACTCCTCGAGTTCTGGATCGATCCTGAAAAATGCAAGGGCTGCACGCTCTGTGCAAGAAACTGCCCGGTAAGCGCGATTTCAGGCAACGTCAAAGAACCGCATGTAATTGATAACAATGTATGTATTGGCTGCGGAACCTGCCTTGCAAACTGCAAGTTCGGCGCAATTACAAAACGATAGGAGGTGCCTAAGATGATTAATTTGACAATTGATGGAATTCAGGTCCAGGTAGAAGAAGGCACAACTATTTTACAAGCAGCGCAGTCTGTCGGTATCGAGATCCCGACACTCTGTCATATGAAAGAACTTGCTCCGGACGGCTCCTGCAGAATGTGTCTGGTAGAAGTCGAAGGCGCACGCGGACTTATGACCGCATGTGCTGCCCCGGTAGCTGAAGGCATGGTCGTCCATACCGATACACCTGATGTTCTGGAATCAAGAAAATTCATCCTTGAGATGATGCTTTCCAATCATACCGGAGACTGCATGAGCTGTGCTGCAAACGGCGACTGCAAGCTTCAGCAGTATGCAATGGAATATGAAGTGGAACGTGGAGATTTCACAGGCGAGACCTGCCAGATCCCGGCTGACGACTCTTCCCCATTCTTTGTATATGACCCGGGCAAATGTATTCTCTGCCGCCGCTGTGTCCGTACCTGTCAGGAGATCCAGTGCAACGGAACGATCGCCGCAACGGAAAGAGGATTTGAGACGACCGTCTCCCCTGTCATGGGTATCAAGATCGCAGATTCCAACTGCGTAAGCTGCGGCAACTGTGTGCAGGCCTGCCCGACTGGTGCTCTTTCCCTGAAAGCCGGAAAGAAATTCCGTAAATGGGAAACGAAAAAAGTTCTTACGACCTGTCCGCACTGCGCGACAGGCTGTCAGTTCTACCTGATTGTTAAGAACGGGAAGATCGTTGCAGTAGAAGGTGCAGATGGTCCTTCCAACAACGGACAGCTTTGTGTTAAAGGACGTTTCGGTTCCTTTGAATTCGTTCACGATGAAGGCAGACTGACCGATCCGCTGATCAAGAAAGACGGCAAATTTGTGAAAGCAACCTGGGATGAAGCGTTAGACCTGATTGCAGCAAAATTCACGGAGATCAAGAAACAGTATGGCGGCGAAGCTTTAGCAGGTTTCTCCTGCTCGAGAGCTCCGAATGAAGATAACTATATGATGCAGAAGCTGGTACGCTGCGCATTCGACTCCAATAACGTTGATAACTGCGCACGTGTCTGCCACAGCGCATCCGTTCACGGTCTTGCGATCACCTTAGGATCCGGTGCTATGACCAACACGATCAAAGACATCACGGAAGAGCCGGATGTTATCATGGTCGTAGGTTCCAACCCGACTGAGGCACACCCTGTTGTCGGCGCAAGGATCCGTCGTGCTGCACGCCGCGGTGCGAAACTGATCGTTGTTGATCCGCGTGACATCACGCTGACAAAAGACTGCGCGATTCATCTGAAGATCAAACCGGGAACCAACGTTGCGTTTGCAAACGGTATGATGAACATCTTTATCAACGAAGGTCTGATCGATGAAGCTTTTATCAAAGAAAGAACAGAAGGCTTCGAAGAATTAGCAGAGATCGTAAAAGACTATACACCGGAAAAAGTTGCTGAGATCTGCCACATCGATGCAGAAGACTTAAAGGCCGCAGCAAGAATGTATGCAAAAGCAGAGAAAGCTCCGATCATCTACTGCTTAGGTGTTACTGAGCACAGCACCGGTACCGAAGGCGTTATGAGTATGTCAAATATGGCCATGATGGTCGGCAAACTCGGAAAACCGGGATGCGGTGTCAACCCGCTCCGTGGACAGAACAACGTTCAGGGTGCCTGCGACATGGGTGCTCTTCCGGAGAAATTCCCGGGATACCAGAACGTAGCTGATGAAGCTGTTATGGCAAAATTTGAAAAAGCATGGGGCAAGACTCTGAACCATGTACCAGGCCTTAAAGCAACGGAAGTCCTTCCGGGTGCGATCGAAGGAAAGATCAAAGGTCTTTACATCTTCGGCGAGGATCCGATCGTTACCGATCCGGATACCCACCATGTGGAAAGAGCTTTAACAAGTTTAGACTTCCTCGTTGTACAGGATCTGTTTATGACAGAAACTGCTCAGTATGCAGATGTTGTCCTTCCGGGCGTAAGCTACGCTGAAAAAGAAGGTACCTTCTCCAATACCGAGCGCCGCGTACAGAGAGTCCGCAAAGCAGTTGACCTCGGCACCAATGCCCGTCTCGACACCGATATCTTCATCGATGTCATGAACAGAATGGGATATCCACAGCCTCAGCTGACATCTGCTGAGATCATGGATGAGATCGCTTCCCTGACACCAAGCTTTGCTGGTATCTCCCACGCAAGATTAGATGCCGGTGAGAGCCTGCAGTGGCCGTGTACAGGAAAAGACCATCCGGGAACACCGATCATGCACGTCGGCAAATTCTCCAGAGGGCTTGGCTACTTCTACCCTGCAAAATACAAACCATCGATCGAGCTTCCGGATGAAGACTACCCGATCCTGCTGATCACCGGACGTATGCTCTATCATTACAATACACGTGCAATGACCGGAAAGAGCAAGGGTATCACCCAGATCGTTAATGAGTCCTACATCGAGATGAACTTCAAAGATGCAGACCGTATCGGCATTAAAAACGGTGACAAAGTCAAAGTGTCCAGCCGCCGCGGTGAACTCGTAACGACAGCACGAGTCGGAAGAAAGGTTTCTGAAGGCGAATCCTTCATGACCTTCCACTTCCCGGACGGAAACGCAAACCTGCTGACAAATGCAGTTTACGATGATATCGCCTGCATTCCGGAATACAAGGTCTGCGCGGTCAAGATAGAAAAGAACTAAACAAAACGCTTAACAGGCAATTAAAAAGGGGATGTCCGCCGGACATCCTCTTTTTTTACATAAACAAAACCTCCCGCCGCCTGAAACGGCAACGGAAGATTTCGTTATTGTTCGTATGTGTTAACCGAAATGGAGAGGTTTACCAGTTTTCTTTCTCTTCCGCATATACTTTCGGAAGAACTTTGTTCAGGTTCGTAAATTCTTTAATGTTGTGGCAAAGAAGCCCTTTTGCGATCATGTCGCATTCTGCTTCCGGAATCACTTTCGCTGCCGGAACCAGAAGCTTTGGTTCTCCATCTACAATATGATAGCCGACCCAGAACCTTGCCTGGAAGGTCATTACTCCATTGATCTTTTTAGCAACTTCTGTCATAACGACCGGCATCTTCATATCGCCAAGCAGTGCGTTGCAGCATACCATGAAATCAACGCCGTCTTTTCCCAGCCTGCTGACATCATATCCCATATCTGCCGGGTTCTGGAACATCAGAACGATCTCCTGTGCAGGTCCGCCGATGGATTCCTGTACCGTATGGGTTGCGCCCCAGGTCTTCTCATTCATCGGAATGGACGGATCCAATGCACGCTGTCTTCCGGCTTCATCTAACTCAAGTCCGAAATGATCTTCCGGATCCCAGATTGCATACCGGAATGCATCCAGACCATGCCATGCAAACCACCAGTAGAGCATGTCTGCAGTCACGTCCGGCATCGGAATGTTTCCTGCCACCAGAAGTCCGCCGTCTTTCGTCGGATAAAAACCCAGCTTTTCGGGATAAGTTGTTTCCGGCTCGAGAAGTTTATTCCGGTCTTCTATTTCCAGGCAGTCCTCTACCTTTCCCTTGCTCTGATCCACCATCGCAAACTGCTCCGGTGTCGGGGAAGCGATCCCCTGCTCATAATATTTATAATAGCTTTTTGTTTTTGCGTCTTCCGCAACCGGTACTAATGCCATCTTTTTCACCTTCCTTAACGAATGATCTTGATTGCAGCTACTGCACAGTCAGCTGCTGCCTGCTCTGCTCTTTCCTGCTTGTCTTCAGGGATCTCGTCAAACAGAACATCAATATTATGGGTCTCATAGTTTCTTTTAAAAATATCCGGATAAACATCTTCGCAGATTCCGCATCTGATGCAATAATCATTGATCTGTAATTTCATTTCATTTCGTCCTTTCTATATATGATACAATCCACTCGTTCCTGTTAATTAAAAGCATTCCTTCACATAGGCTGCCGCGCTGTCGCCTGCAAGCATACCAGTCGTCATCGATCCGAACACGGTTCCGCCTGCGTTGGAGGTCGGCTCACCATAGAAGCTTCCTGTTACCATATCGCCGGCTCCGTAGAGTCCTTCGATCGGCTTGTTGTTCACATCCAGGATGTTTCCGTTTTCATCGATCTGCAGACCGCCCATGGTGTCATATCCGCCTGCAAAGATCCGGAAGCAATAGATATGTCCGCTTTCTTCCCGAATCGGATTAATGTATTTTGCGTCTGTATGGAAGTCCGGATCATAGCCTTCTTCCGCAGCTTTATTGTATTTTGCAATGGTTTCTTTCAGATTTGCCTCATCAATTCCCATGTACTCAGCTACTTCATGGATCGTATCGAAATGGCACATATGGGTATTTCCAAGAGCAATTGCCGCATCCATCTGTGCTCTTAAATTCTCAAGTTTAGCTCCTTTGAAGATAAAGTAAACATAGTTTTCTTCAAAAGCTTCCTCCATGCGTTTTACAGTATCCTCATCAAAGATCTGATATCCGTGCATGTTCGTCTGTTTGCAGTACGCACGGCTCATGGCTGTATGCTGGTTGGACATTTCCTCGTTGATGAAACGTTTTCCCTGCTCATTGACACGCATCCAGGGCATTTCTGTTACGACCTTGATCTGGTTTGCGTTCAGCCACGGAGTATTCGGTCCTAAGCGGACACCCGGATTCGGAACTTCAGGATCCGCACTGATGACCATTGCAGTCTTCTTTCCGCCGATAGCCCAAACAGCCTTCTGTCCGTCACCGTCCTGACAGCTGTGAGGGAATGTGATCATGACCTGTTTTCCTTCTTCGAATACCTCTTCGAATTTCGGATCTACATGAACAACACCTTCCTCTTTCATCATTTCCATATTTCCGCTGATTCCGCCGGAAGCTACGATCAGAGCTTTGCACTGAATATCGACGCGGGTTCCGTCTTCTTCATATGCTACAGCACCGGTGACTTTATCTCCTTCTTTCACGATCTCTTTGATCGGTGTACGGAAGAAGAACTGTACGCCTTCTTTTTCCAGTTTCAGACGAAGTCTTAAAAGCGCGAGAGACATTCCGTGTCCTTTGCCACGTCCTTCGATGAAGTAAATATCTCCGACATCAAGTCCGTTTGCATGGCCCTGTGTATAAGCACGTTTGTTTCCGTAATCAGCCGGATCTCTCGGAACCTGGATCGGTGATTTAATATTCAGTTCCTCTAAGAAGATTCTCGGGAATTCAGATGAATACTTAACAACTTTGCTGATGAGGTTCATATTTCCGTCATAGTTGGAAAACCTTGCAAGAACTTCATAAGCAGCCTTCTGTGCTTCCGGAGTGTCCGGAGTTGAACAGAACATCATCGGACAGTTGGAAACTGCACCGCCCTGTGCCGGATATTTTTCAAATACGGCAATATCCTTTACACCTGCCTGTACGAGTTTATACGCTGCACCCATTCCGGCTACACCGCTTCCCATAACGGCTACATCCACTTTTACTACTTTACCCATTTGTTTCTCCTTTCCATTTCGTGAATGACTAAACTTTCGCATTTCCTGTATAGTCAATTAACAATTGAATCTTGTCTGAGCTTAAGATACAATTTTGGGTAAATAGAATTAAGACCGCTTTGGTCTTAAAAGTTTTGTTTTCGAACTTTTTATGCCAAAAAGTTCGATTGGGGAGTAAAAATATGGCAGGAAACAGAAAAGAGTTCAACAGGGTAGAAACGCAGCGTCATATCCGTACTGTTTTTCTGGATATTTACGCAGAAAAAGGAATTGACGGAGTGACTGTAAACGGGCTTTGTCAAAAAGCCGGCATCGTAAAGTCTACCTTTTATACCTACTTTGAAGATAAATACTCTGTTTTGGACGAGATCGAAAGAGAACTGCTCGAAGGTCTCGGCAGCATAAACTCTGATCTGGAAAATCTGGAAGTCACTCCTGTGCTTGCCGGAGAGCCACTTCCCCAGGCTGCAAAAACCGTAGACTTTATTCTGGAACATCTTGATACTTATAAAGCGATCATGGGGCCAAAAGGCGACCCCAGTTTTGAAAACCGCTGGAGACGCAATATTGCTGCCAGCTTTAAAGACCGTTTTTTAAAAGAAAAAGGTGATGTTCGCAGCGCCGGTCTTGCCTGTGCGATCTTCTCCTCCACGCTGCTTGGAATCTATCGCTACTTTATCTTTGAAGCACCGGATATTTCCAAAGAGAACTTTGCACTGATCTTAGGGAATACCTTTAAATATGCCCTGATGGATTTTCAGGCATCGGTCAAATAGAAACAGAAAGGAAAAACTATATGGCAGAGATCAAATGCCCGAACTGCGGCGAAGTTTTTCAGGTTGATGAAAGCGGATACACTGCAATCGTCCAGCAGGTGCGCGACCAGGAATTTGACCGCGCTTTAAAAGAACGGGAAAAACAGATGGAGTCTGCACAAAAAGATGCCATCAAAATCGCTGTTTTAGAAAGTGAACAGTCCCAAAAGGATGCCCTGGCAGATAAAGAAAAAGAACTTAATGAGAGGGAGATGGAAATCGCCCGCCTGAAAGAAAAACTTGCAGGCATTGAGGCGGAAAAGAAAATGGAACTTGCCCGCATGGAGGAAAAGCTTGCAGGCGCTGAAACCGAAAAAGAGCTTGCGATCACTAAAGCCCTTGCAGATAAAGACAAAGAGCTTGCCGAAAAAGACCGTGAGATCCTTTCGCTGAACGGAACGATCGAAACCAATGAGCAGAAGAGTAAATTGAGTGAGACTTCATTAAAGGAATCCTATGAAGCACGGCTCAAAGGAAAGGATGAAGAGATCGCGTTCTATAAAGACCTGAAAGCAAAACAGTCCACTAAGATGATCGGTGAAGACTTAGAGCGCCACTGCGAAAACGAATTCAATAAATACCGCGCAGCCGGTTTTAAAAACGCATACTTTGAAAAAGATAACGATGCCCGCTCAGGAAGCAAGGGTGATTATATCTTCCGCGATTATTCTGACGAAGGCGTTGAATTCATCTCCATTATGTTCGAGATGAAGAACGAAATGGATGAGACCGCTACCAAACACAAAAACGTGGACTTTCTCAAAGAGCTGGATAAAGACCGCCGCGAGAAAAACTGTGAGTACGCGGTTCTGGTCTCCATGCTCGAAGCAGACAGCGATCTGTATAACGAAGGGATCGTGGATGTATCCCATAAATACGAGAAGATGTATGTGATCCGTCCGCAGTTCTTTATTCCGATGATCACACTGCTCCGTAATGCGGCATTAAACGCAGTTCAGTACAAAAATGAACTGGCTCTGGTCCGCAACCAGAACATTGATATCACGCACTTTGAAGACGACCTGAATGACTTCAAGGAGAAATTTGGCAGGAACGTAAAGTTGGCTGGAGAACGCTTCCAGAATGCAATTGATGAGATTGATAAAACGATCACACATCTGCAGAAGATCAAAGAAAACCTGCAGAATTCCGAGCGAAATCTGGTGCTTGCGGACAACAAGTTAGAAGACCTTACGATCAAGAAACTGACCCGCAAAAACCCGACCATGAAAGCGAAGTTTGACGAGCTGAATCAAGACTAAATATATTATTTTCAAAACGCAAAAATGCCGCAGGATCACTGCGGCATTTTTCTTTCTATAATCAGCGCGGTTCTCAGCTTCCAAGGATCGTAACGATCTTTCCGGTCTTCCGGTATTCGTTCATATCGATCAGCCTCTGGTTTTCGCTGCCGCGGAATTTCAGTGTCAGGTTCTTCTGTGCAAGAATAAACGGTCCATCTACCAGGATGTCAATATAGGACAGCATCTCGTCGGTATCTTCCGTATGTTTGCGCCCTCCGGGAAGGAGATCTTCCAGCAAATACCCGGTAAAAGCCCAGATATTCTTTTTAACAATACGGTTCCCCTCTTCATCAGTTTCATCAGGAAAGCGTTCTTTCAGTTTCCTGAGGAAGGGAAGCAGGTCCTTTTGGTTTTCTTCTTCAAACGGATCTCCGCCTAAGAGTGTCAGTCCTCTGATATAGTCCGGCGCGATAGAATCTAAAAGCTCTTCTTCGATCCTTTCACTGAAGATCGTTCCGTTTTTAAAGTTCCATGTTTCCGGTTGAAAGCATCCCTCACAGTGGTTTCTGCAGCCTGATACAAACAAGGTGGTCCTTACCCCGGTTCCATTTGCAATATCACAGGTTTTAATTTCTGAGTAATACATTTTTTACTTTACAGGTGGAGCACTCTGTCTTTGATCTCCTGCGTTCTTCCCTGATTCCAGAACTGTGTGCCGATATAACCGCAGGTCCTTCTTGCCACATTCATCTTATCCTGATTGCGGTTTCCGCAGTTCGGGCACTCCCAGATCAGTTTTCCGTCTTCGTCGCTGACGATCTGGATCTCTCCGTCATAGCCGCATTCCTGGCAGTAATCACTCTTGGTATTCAGCTCTGCATACATGATATTGTCATAGATATACTGCATTACTGTGATGACTGCGTCCAGATTGTCTTTCATATTCGGAACTTCTACATAACTGATCGCTCCGCCCGGAGAAAGTGCCTGGAACTCGGATTCGAATTTCAGTTTGTCAAATGCATTGATCTCTTCTGAGACATGAACATGATAGCTGTTTGTAATGTAGTTTTTATCTGTAACGCCTTCGATCTTGCCGAAACGCTTCTGCAGGCATTTTGCGAATTTGTAGGTCGTGGATTCCAGCGGAGTGCCATACAGGGAGAAGTCGATATTGTGTTTTTCCTTCCATCCCTTGCAGGCGTCATTTAAGCGGTACATAACAGCAAGCGCGAAGTCTTTTCCGCCTTCCTGTGTGTGGGAGCAACCCTTCATGTAGTAGGTGCACTCATGGAGACCTGCATAACCTAAGGAGATCGTGGAATAGCCGCCGAATAACAGCTTATCGATCGGTTCTCCCTTTTCAAGGCGTGCAAGGGCACCATTCTGCCAGAGGATCGGAGCGGCATCAGAAAGAGTTCCGAGAAGTCTTTCATGTCTGCACATTAAGGCTCTGTAGCAAAGATCCAGTCTTTCATTCAGGATCTGCCAGAACGCGGTTTCATCTCTTCCGCTTGAGCAGGCAACATCAACAAGGTTGATCGTTACAACGCCCTGATTAAATCTGCCGTAATACTTTGCCTGATTTGGAACGTAGTTTTTCGCCTTTGCAACATTTCCAAGTTCCATCGTTCTGTCCGGAGTCAGGAAAGATCTGCAGCCCATGCACGGATAGCAGTCGCCGCCACCATTCGCATTGATCTTGTACTCTTTCATTTTCTTTTCGGAGATATAGTCCGGAACCATTCTCTTTGCAGTACACTCTGCAGCAAGTTTAGTAAGCTCGAAATAGCGGCTTCCTTCACGGACATTGTCTTCTTCCAAAACGTAGATTAGCTTCGGGAATGCCGGTGTGATATAAACACCTTTTTCATTTTTTACACCAAGGATCCTCTGACGAAGGGTCTCTTCGATGATCAGCGCAAGATCGTCTCTGGTGCGGCCTTCCGGAACTTCGTTCAGATACATGAAAACAGTAACGAAAGGAGCCTGTCCGTTTGTTGTCATCAGGGTCGTTACCTGATACTGGATGATCTGAATGCCCTGTTTGATCTCGTCCAGAACACGTTCTTCCACGACTTCATTCAGGAGTTCCTCTGTGTAGTCCACATGAAGTCTGTCAAACTGCTCTTTTATTTTCTTATAGAATTTATCACGGCTTACCTGTACGAAAGGAGCCAGGTGGGATAATGAGATGCTCTGTCCGCCATACTGGTTGCTTGCGATCTGCGCAATTGCCTGAGTTGCGATATTGCAGGCAGTCGCAAAGCTCTTCGGACGCTCGATCATGGTCTCGGAAATAACGGTTCCGTTCTGGAGCATATCCTCTAAATTGACGAGACAGCAGTTATGCATATGCTGAGCAAAATAGTCTGCATCATGGAAGTGGATGATTCCTTTTTCATGTGCATCAACGACGTCTTCCGGAAGAAGGAAACGCTTCGTGATATCTTTGCTGACCTCTCCGGCCATATAGTCACGCTGCACACTGTTTACAACAGGATTCTTATTGGAATTTTCCTGCTTAACTTCTTCGTTATTACAATCTAAAAGGCTTAAGATCTGCTGATCTGTAGAATTGGATTTACGAACGACCGCTCTTTTATAACGGTAAGTGATATAGTTGCGGGCAACATTGAATGCGTTCTGCTCCATAATATGGTTCTCTACCATATCCTGGATCTCTTCTACACTTGGTGCCCGGTCCATCAGTGAGCATTCTTCTGTAACAGCATTTACGATCAAATGAATGGTCAGCGGTTTCATTTTCTCGAGCTCATTAACAGAGTCATTTGCCTTGATGATGGCAGCTTCGATCTTTGAGGCGTCGAACTCAGCTTCCTCGCCACTTCTTTTGATAATTTTCATCTCAACCCCCTGAATTCTTCAAGTTTTTCAATTTTTCGCACGAGTACGATTATACTATATCTTGTGGTCGTGTCAATAATGCATTTCCATATTTTGTGTTTTTTAATAAATACTTAATAATTTTAAACACTTTTCACAAAGAATCGCTTTTTCCGCTCCGATAATATATAATCATTACACGAAATCTACGCAGATCATATCATTTAAGACGTACAAATAAGGGGACAGTAATGAGTGATTTTATCAGAGAAGACATCAAAATCAGACTGAAAAATGCATTTCAGAAGCAGTTCGGGACACAAGATATGGATTTTATCTCTGCACCGGGACGCGTCGAGCTTATCGGAAATCACACCGACCACCAGAGAGGAAAGGTTTTAGCTGCATCTGTGGACCTGAAAGCCTACGCCGCATTTGCTCCAAACGGGACAGATCTCGTTAATATCGTCTCCGAAGGACACTCTGCTGATCAGATCAGTCTGAATGACCTGATGCCGGATGTTTCGGAATTCGGCAGCACTAAGGCGATCATAAAGGGTGTTTTACATGGTTTTTATAATAAGTATAAAGCCGAAGAACTGAGAGGCGAAGGCCTCAAAGGCTTCGATGCCTATATTATCAGTGAAGTCCTTACGGGAAGCGGCTTAAGTTCTTCTGCCGCATTTGAAGTGCTCTTAGGCCGGATCATTAATACGCTTTGTTTTGAAGGATCCGCCAGCCCGATCGAGATCGCAAAGATTGGCCAAACAGCAGAAAATCGCTTCTTCGGAAAGCCCTGCGGACTGATGGACCAGGCGGCGTCTTCCATTGGCAATGTTGTATTCTTTAACTTCGAAGACCCTGAAGATCCTTCAACAGAGCAGATCGAATTTGATTTCCAAAAAGCCGGCTATGCCCTTTGTGCCGTAGCCTGCGGAGCCGGCCATGCGGACCTCACGGAAGAATATGCGCGGATCCCGAAAGATATGGGAGATGTTGCCCGTCTGTTCGGAAAAGATGTTTTGCAGGAGGTCCCGGAAGAAGAGGTCCGAAAGAATGAAGCGATGGTCACAGAAAAACTCGGGACAAGACCTTTCCTGAGGGCGATCCATTTCTATGAGGAGTCCTGCCGTGCTGAAGAAGCCGCGCTCGCTCTAAAGAAAGGTGATATGAAGCGCTTTTTAGAGCTGGCAAATGCATCCGGGATCTCTTCACGGACAAAACTTGCCAATATCATCCCGGAATCAAAACCGGAAGAAAACAAGCTGGATATTGCCATGCGCCTTGCAGTTGCCCTTTTAGGCGGCAAACAGGAAGACGGAAGTGAGGGAAGCGGAATGAAAGGTGCCGTCCGAATGAACGGCGGTGGTTTTTCCGGAACCTTTCTTTCGATCGTTCCGCTGGAGGAGCTTCCTGCGTTTAAGAAAGACATCGAAGAAAGGCTTGGAGATGGCAGCTGTATGGTATTAAACACATGAATTCGCAAAGAATCAATATAGAATCAGGCAGCAAAAAAACCGGCAGATGCCGGTTTTTTTATTACATATAATTATGCGTTTAGTCTTCTCTTGTTCCCTCGTCCAGTGTTTTGATCAGTTCACCCAGATGAGGCTCAAACTTGACCCCATACCAATGATCCGGATCATCCGCCGTTCCTTTAATGGAATCGACTGTAAAGTCTGCTGCAACGCAGGCAGCATTGACTGCACCGACTTCTCTCATCAGCGCGCCCGTGAATACGGAAGCAAAAATATCACCGGTACCATGACTGCTGTTCGGAAGCAGTTCATGCTCATAGTAGGAGCAGAAACCTGCTTCATAGATCATAACGCCTGTATAGCCTTCTTTAAAGCTGACACCTTTTAAGATGACACATCCTCCGCAAAGTTCATCAAGCTGTCCAAGGAGCTCATTAATAAAGTCCTGATCATAGTCTTCCTGATACTCTGTTCCGGTCAGCAGGCACGCCTCCGTAATGTTCGGAAGAATGATATCTGCCTGTGTGCAGAGCCATTTCATTCCTTCTACATATTCCTCGTCAAAGCCGGTATAAAGCTTTCCGTTATCTGCCATCGCCGGATCAACGATCTTCGGACCGCCCGGTACCAGACAGTTCTCCATGATCTTTGCGACGTGTCTGATCTGCTTCACATTTCCAAGATAACCTGTATAGATCGCATCAAACTGAATCCCTTCTTTCATCCAGTGCTTGCAGATCTTCGGAATTTCTGATGTCAGATCTTTAAAAGTGAACCCTTCAAATCCGCCGGTGTGTGTCGATAAGACTGCGGACGGGATGATCGCACATTCATGTCCGCATGCAGAGATGATCGGAAGCGCTACTGTATTAGAGCACTGCCCTACGCATGAGACATCCTGAATACTTAATACTCTTTTATAAGCCATTCTTTTTTACCTGAACTTTCTATTCATTCTATCTTTTTCCGTTCCTACCATACATTGTAAAATATTACTCTACCATCAAAACAGATGCAAGTTTTTCATTGAAAAAACAAAGCTTGTTGTTACAATGAGAAAAAGAATCAAAGCAGAATACCTCCGGAAAGAAGGAAATATAAATGCATAAAAACGGTTTCCGAAAAACTGCCGCATGCGCAGTCTGTATCATATGTATTATCGCTCTGAGCGGATGCTCTTTTTTCGGTATCCATATCGGCAAACGTCCGCCGGAACCTTCTGTGATCAATGTGCCGGATGATCCCCAGACTCCTGAGACCCCTGCCCTTCCGGAATATGAGCATTATGACAGCTCCGCATTCCTTGCAGACTGTGAAGAAATGCTGCGTTTATATGAAGGGGGAAAAACGCAGGAAGCCTTCAGCATGTATTCAAAACTGGAAGACGAGCTGTTAAAAATGGACGAACTGCAAAGTGTAGCCTATATCAAGTATTCAGAAAATGTAAATGATGAGTATTATTCTGATGAATATGACTACATGGATGAGACTGTGGTGAACGCATCAGACGCTTTTTTCACCGTCTGCCATCAAATGATCACCGGAGCCTCTTCTTCGGATTTTATTGACTTTCTGGACGATGAAAAATACATCTCGGAGTATCAGGATTACGAGCCGATGGACGCGGAACAGCTTGAGCTGTTTTCAAAAGAAAATGACCTGATTCGGCAGTATTATTCTCAGGCGGATACTCTGATGGAGACCAGCTGTACGATCGGCGGAAAGGAATATACCTTTGACGACGTACTTGGAGACAATGCATACGAGCTGTATAACCAGGATTCCAATCTTTATATGGAAGTCTATGAGACCTGCCTGAAAAAATATAATGCACTGGTAGGCGAAACCTTTCTGGAACTCGTGGATGTCAGAACAAAAATCGCTGCCTCCTACGGATATGACAGCTATTCCGATTATGCTGACGAAAAAGTCTATAAACGGGAGTACTCTGTTTCCGACCTTGAAATAATGAAGGAAGCAGTAAAGGGATGCGGAGGAGATATACAATATTTCACATCTGTTTTTTCTGACGACAGTGATTTTTATTACGCAGACTCCGCTGATCTTGTTTCAAAAGTCGGAAGTATCCTAAAGGATATTTCTCCTTTGGCATCAGAATCTTTTGATTATTTCTGGAACAACCAGCTCTTTTCCATCGGTGAAGAAAGCGAGCGGATGGATGGCGGATATACGATCTATCTTTCAAAAAGCCAAATGCCTTATATTGTTGCAAAAACGGATGGCAGTGCCCAGAATGCAATCACTCTGGCTCACGAATTCGGACATTTTACGGCTTTTCACACAGTTCCTATGCCTTATCCTCTGCTCGATTCCGGCAGCTTAGACCTGGAAGAAACACACTCTCAGGGACTGCAGATCCTTTTCACGGAACGGGCAGACTCCCTGTTTAAAAGTGATACTGATAACATCAGATCCTACAATGTGATGCGTTTGCTCTCTGCAGTATTGGATGGCTGTGTTTTAGATGACTGGCAAAGAGAAGTCTATGCAAATCCGGGCATGACACTGGATGAGATCAATGACCGGTTTAAACGCATTGAGATAGAATATGGTTCGGATGATTATACCGGACTCGAGTATCTGTGGTGTGACATCTCACATAATTTCGAAAGTCCGATGTATTATGTAAGCTATGCAGTCAGCGCCTTAGGTGCGCTTCAGATCTGGGCGGTCAGCCAGAAAAACTTTGACCAGGCTGTCAGTGCATGGGAGAGTCTCATTGAACAGGGACCGTATGCAGAAGATTATTTCAGCGTAATGAAGACCGCGGGGCTTAAAACTTTCGATGAACCGCATGCAACTGAAGACATCTTAGAAGATGCGGTCTCCTACCTCTATCTGGCATACCAGGATCAGTCGTTTTCGTATTTCGGAACTAATTATTAACAGAGCATCAGCTCCAGAAGATCCAGATAAACAGTGCGCCGAAGAAAGCCGCCAGTAAAGTAAACGGCACTCCGATGCGCATGAAATCCTTCGTGGAGACTTTATATCCTTCTTTTTGAAGAATACCGATTCCTGTGATATTGGCAGATGCTCCCACAGGAGTAATATTGCCTCCCAAGGTAGCACCGATCAGAAGTCCGAAGTATAAAAGATAGGGATCAGCGCCAAGGGTATGCGCAATGCCCTGAACAACAGGAAGCATCGTCGCCACATAAGGAATATTATCGATAAATGCGCTGAACACAACAGAAATAGCTACGATCAGGACGAACATCAACAGCGTGGAGCTTCCGCCGATCTTTACGAAAAGCTCTGCGATCTTAGCGATCACTCCCGCTTCTGTAACACCCTCAATTACAATAAACAGACCTGCCAGAAGGATCAGGGTCTTATAATCGACTGTTTTCAGCGCCTCCGCGGCAGGGCGGAAGGATCTGTTTTTTATGATCTCATAAACCAGTCCGATAATTGCAAGACCACAGCAGATATATCCATTGGTGAGCGCCGGTTTATTCGGGAACTGGGATGCCGCAATCAAAAGAACAATGACGGCGAGCATCAAAAATGTCGGCATCAGATTCTTCACCTTCACCGTTTCCTGCGTTTCCACCTTTCCGGTCTCTTTCCGGAAGAGGAACAGCAGCACAGGGATCGTGACCAGTGCTCCGATCTCGGTTGCAAAGAAGATGCTCGGACGGCCATGGAACCAGAAGAAGTCATTAAAGCTCATTCCCGCATATCCGCCAAGAAGGATCGAAGTCGTGTCACCTACCAGAGTTGCCGCGCCTTGAAGATTACTGGATACCGCAATCGAAATAATGACAGGAACCGGATTGACCTTCAGTTTTTTTGCAACAGCAAGACCAACGGGGGCAACCATTAAAACCGTAGCCACATTATCCACAAATGCAGAAATAATGCCGGAAAACAGGCTCAGCATTACAATGGCCCATTTCACATTCGGCACGATTTTTAAAAGCTTTTCCGACATCAGGATCGGCATTTTGCTTTCGATGAAAAATGCGACGATCACCATGGTGCCTGCGAGCATCATGATAACATTCCAGTTTATGGCCGGAAGAACGTTTTTAAGCGGCAGTATTCCGATGATTACGAATACTGCCGCTGCTACGATTACCGTGATCCATCTGTGATTGGAAAAGATGAGCAGCAATATATACATTGCCACAAAAAGTATGATTGCAAGAAGCAAATGACTCATAAAAAACCGATTCCCTGTTATTCTTCTGTAGTTACTTTGATTTCTTCAGCTGCCTCTGCCACAGTCTCTTTTACCTCTTCAACTGTTTCAGCTGTCGTTTCTTTTACTTCTTCAACTGCTTCTGCTGCAGCTTCTTTTACTTCTTCTGCAGGGGCAGCAACCGGCGCCTCTGCCGGCTGTACAGGTGCATCATTCTGTGCCCCGCCGCATACTGAGCAGAATGCTGCTTCCATCGGAAGCTGGTTTCCGCAATGCTTGCAATACTTCACAGGGGCACTTGCAGGAGTTTGCTCAGCAGCAAATGGCACAGGGCTTTCCGGTGCGATATAGACCGGTTCGTTTGCTCTTCTCTCCGCCTCATCATAGAGCGACCCGATGAAGTACATTTTTGACATATAGAAATACGGGAAGGTATAGATTGCAAGCGGGAAGAAAATACCGGTCAGGATGAACCATCCGATAAAGGAAAGGCAGAAGCCAAAGTATCTTCCGGTGTTTCCGCTCATGATCCGTTTGCTCTTCTTAACAGCTTCCCAGCCTTTTGCCTCCGGTTCACGCATCAGGATATATTCCACTGCTGCAAGGAAAAGAGCAAAGATAATAAATGCGGCAATACAGGCAATCACTAAAAGAATGATCAGGATAATGCCCAGGACCGGGATCAGCGCCGTGATCGCAACAAAGGAAACGAGCAGAATATATGCTACAAAGCCAATGCCTGCAAAGAAAGCAGCTTTGATCAGTGTACCTAAAACGATCTCTCCGAAATTGGTTTTAAAACCCCAGAAGATGTCCTTCCAGTTCATTTTTTCACCCTGAACTGCCTGATAATAAACGTAATAAACACCGACAAAAAGTGGGCCTTCCACGATCAGACCGCCCAAGCCGAATACGGCGACCGTTGCGGCAACGATGCCGGCGTATGCAAGAAGAAGCACAAGGAGCGACGGACCCCATTGCTCTCTGAACTTTTTTCCACCTTCAATACGTGCCTGTTTAATACTCATAACCAAAAACCTCCGTTTATAAACAACTCACCATTTTTTAATAATGGCACAAATCCAGACGATCTCTTCGTCCTCTCTTTGTTCTTTAAATTCTTTTGCCTGTACGATCTTCATTCCGCCGACAGTGTTGACCAGATTGAACAGTTCTCCTTCTGTCAGATCTGTATAATACCGTCCGTTACGCATTCCTTCGAACGCTCCCTTGCGGAATGAAACATAAAGGATCCCGTCCTTCGTCAGGGCTTTTCTCAGTTTTGCAAACATCCTCGTCAGATCTTTCTTTTTCAGATGAAGAAGTGACGCAGATGCCCAGATGCCACTGTAGATCTCACGGTCATTCAGTTCCAGAAAATCCATCTGACGGACATTGAGGCCGGTATAGCTTTCCGCTTTTTTGCACATCGCTTCCGACCCGTCGATTGCCGTGACAAGAAAACCTTTATCCATGAAATATTTGGTATCTCTTCCGGAACCGCAGCCAAAATCTAATAGCCTGACTCCCGAAGGAAGATATTTCAGGAAAAAGTCATACTGCTCGTTCATATCTGAACTGACCGTGCGGTCATAATATGAATCTGCATTCTCATTATAGTAAGCCAATGTTTCGTTTACCGGCTCTTCGTCGTTCATCGGGACGATCTCTTCCATTTCTTTCCACGTGCTCATAAGCGGGTCCTTTTTCTATTCAATCAAGCCTTACATTTTCATTCGTTATTATTATAAAACACACATGAACGAAATACAAATTTCACGCCGTTGCTTAGATCCTTGCAACTCCCGTATCCCTTGCCGCCTTTGCAACTGCCTCCGCAACTGCTTTTCCGACTCTCGGATCAAAGGCTTTTGGAATGATATAGTCTTCATTTAATTCCTCATCACTGATCAGTTCAGCAAGCGCATGGGATGCGGCGATCTTCATTTCCTCATTGATCTGACTTGCGCGGACATCAAACGCTCCGCGGAAGATTCCCGGGAACGCAAGCACATTATTGATCTGGTTTGGATAGTCACTGCGGCCGGTACTTACGACCTTTGCTCCGCCTGCTTTCGCTGCATCCGGGAAGATCTCAGGGATCGGATTTGCACAGGCAAAGACGATCGCATCCTTCGCCATAGTAGAGACCATCTCTTTTGTCAGCATGCCAGGAGCGGAAACTCCGATAAAAATATCCGCACCTTTTACAACATCTGCCAGAGTTCCCGCAAGTTTCTGCGGGTTCGTGATCTTCGCGATCTGTGCCTTCGCAGCGTTTAACCCTTCTCTTCCATCGTAGATGGCACCCTTGCGGTCACACATCGTAATATCTTTGATGCCATAGTTTAAAAGAAGTTTCGTGATCGCTGTTGCCGCTGCTCCTGCTCCACTGACGGCAATTCTGACATCGTCTTTCTTCTTTCCGACAACTTTCAGCGCATTGATGATGCCGGCAAGAGTAATGACAGCCGTTCCATGCTGATCATCGTGGAAGATTGGAATATCACATTTCTCTTTTAACTTTTCTTCGATCTCAAAACATCTCGGCGCTGCGATATCTTCCAGATTGATCCCTCCGAAACTTCCTGAGATCAGATAAACTGCATTTACAAATTCATCAACATCCTGCGTTTTAACGCAAAGAGGGAAAGCGTCTACTCCTCCGAATTCTTTAAAGAGGACACACTTTCCTTCCATGACAGGCATTCCTGCCTCCGGGCCGATATCACCCAGTCCCAAAACAGCACTACCGTCTGTGATCACTGCGCACATATTCCATCTGCGGGTGAGTTCATAAGATTTTTCCACATCTTTCTGGATCACCATACAGGGCTCAGCAACTCCCGGGGTATACGCCAGAGAAAGATCTTTTGCATCGTTCACCGGAACCGTGGAGATAACTTCGATCTTACCCTTCTTCTCGTAATGTAATGCCAGGCTTTCTTCTGCAATTGTCATGTTGTTCTTCTCCTTGTTATTTTATTGTCTGTTCCGGCCGGGAGAACGCCCTTCTGCATTTCAGCAGCTTTGAACAACTTCCATTGTTCTTCCTGTTTGAGGAGTACTTTCATACATTTCAGCAACCTCTGCGGAATTGTACATGATCTCCGCAAGTGTTCTGTCCCAAAACTCATATTCCCCAGCACGCGGTCCTTCATCAAATATTCTTACGATATATATTTTTTTCATACTGCACCTCGATTTCATGTTTGTTTTCGGCTGCAGTATAACAATACACCTCTATATGTCCAATAAATATCCCAGTATTAAAAAATATCCCAGTATTAAAAAGCTGCCGCAACATCCCACGCAGTAATAATACCTAAAAGCGCCTCTGAATCTTTTCCGTGTTCCGTTACAAAGATCATGCCGATCTTTTGATCATTCTGAGCAGCTTCGTCAAACAGATCACTCAGTTCATCGATCGGCGTCTTTCTGTCTGTAAATAGAAATTTTACCACACTGCTGCTGTCAAAAGACAGCACATCTTCGATTTCGTAAAACATCGTTCCTTCATCGACCGATCGGTTTTGGGAAACCGTATACTGGATGAAAGCTCTTTCGCTGAATACACCGCACACACGTCCCTCACTTAAAACCGGGATATATGCAATGGCTTTCTCGTTCATCTTCCTTAACGCCGGGATCACAAAATCACCCTTGTTGCAGGAGATGACGTCATCCAGTTTTACCATGATGCTTTCCGCAACCGCGGGACGTTCCACTTTTTCGATCACTTTCTTTATAAGCTCGATCATCCCTTCGGAAGGTTCTACTACATAATCGTCACTGATCCTTGGTCTGTGGGCCAGCAGATTTCTCACATCACGGATGTAATCGAGTTCCTCCCGGATATGACGAAACTCCGAGCGTTTTCCAAGCTTCGCCACGGAGCCTCCCTCTTTACGATTGCCATAGTTATTTGCTACGATCGCTTCAAGCTTTTTATACAGTTCCAAAAACTCATCTGCTCTTGTCATCTTTGTTTATGCCGCCGCTTCTTTAATTATTTCGACTGCTTTTTCCAGCAGTTCCATCGGAATGTTAAGGGCAGGAAGGAGACGGACCTTGTCTTTCGCCGTCAGACAAAGCACACCCTTTTCCATGCAAGCTGCAACAACTTCTCCCGCAGGTTTTTCCGTTTTGATGCCGATCATCAAACCGAGGCCTGTCACACTTTCAATTCCCTTCGCGCCTTCCAGAGCTTTAAAGATATAATCACTCTTTTCCTGTACTTCTTTTAACAGTTGATCATCGATCCTGTTCAATATACTGATCGCTGCTGCAGCGCAGACAGGGTTTCCTCCAAAGGTGCTTCCATGATCTCCGAAGCCCAGGACATTTTCCACTTTTTCGCTCATCATTGTTGCGCCCATCGGAAGACCTCCTGCAAGTCCTTTTGCCGTGGAGACCACATCCGGCTTGAGCCCAAGCTTCTGGTAAGCATAAAGCGTTCCGCATCTTCCGTTTCCGGTCTGGACCTCATCAACAATGAGGATGATATCCTGCTCTTTCACGAAAGAGGATAATTCTTTAACATACTCCATATCCAGCGGGATCACGCCGCCCTCTCCCTGTACACATTCTATCATGATTCCGGCGATCTTTGTTGTTTCCGCCAGTTTTTTCAGCTGCCCGATGTCTCCTGCATCAACAGATACAAAGCCAGGTGTGAGTGGCTGAAAGAGCTCATGAAAATGATCCTGGCCCGTTGCCGCAAGTGTTGTCAGCGTTCTTCCGTGGAAGCTGTTCTTCAGGGTCACGATCGTATAGCAGTCTGCCCCTTTCTTTTCTGCTGAGTATTTCCTGGCAACTTTGATCGCACACTCATTTGCTTCTGCACCGGAGTTGGAAAAGAAGACTTTTTTCATCCCCGTTCGCTCGCAGAGTATTTGAGCCAGTTTTGCACATGGCTCCGTATAGTACAGATTGGACATGTGCTGCACTTTCCCGATCTGTTCCGTCACGGCTTTCTGCCATTCATCATCCGCGATCCCAAAACTGGTGACCGCAATTCCGGAACCTAAATCGATATATTCTTTTCCCGCGCTGTCTTTTACAACAGAGCCTTTTCCGGAGACGATCTCCAGCGGAAAACGTTTATAGGTACCTGCAACATATTTCTGATCAATTTCTATAATATTCATAGTTATCACCCTACTTCTTTTCTCTTTCAGTCATTTTTCCGGATCCTGGTTCCGGCACCTTCGTTTGTCAGAAGCTCCATCAAGATCGCATGTGGAACGCGTCCGTCTAAAATAACGACACCCTGAACGCCCATCTCGGTTGCATTGATACAGCAGTCTACTTTCGGGATCATACCTCCGGAGACGATCCCGGAATCATACAGCCCTTTTGCTTCATCCACAGTGAGCTCCCGGATCAGCGAATCCGGATCATTCTGGTCTTCTAAGATGCCGGAAATATTTGTCATCATGATCAGACGTTCCGCATTCAGTGCACCTGCGAGGTAAGCTGCTGCCGTATCACCGTTAATGTTATAACTGTTTCCTTCATCATCGCATCCGACCGTTGAAATGACCGGGATATAATTATTCTTCAAAAGACCCTCGACCGGATCAATATTGATTCCCGTAATATCGCCTACAAAGCCCAGTCTCTCATCCTTCTTTTCCGCTTCGATCAGATGACCGTCAACACCGGAAAGGCCGATGGCTCTGCCGCCTTTGACCGCTAAGAGATTTACCAGATTTTTATTCATCTTTCCGGAAAGGACCATCTGAACAATGTCCATTGTCTCATCATCGGTCACACGCAGGCCTTCGACAAATTCGGATTCTTTTCCGAACTTATCCATCATACTGCTGATCTCCGGTCCGCCCCCATGCACAAGAACGACTTTCACGCCGATTGCCCAGAGAAGAACGATATCTTCCATGACCTGCTCGCGCATATGCTCATCAACTGCGGCATTTCCGCCGTATTTGATCACAACTACTTTTCCTACATACTGCTGAATATACGGGAGGGCCTGTAAAAGCACTTCTGCCCTGTCCATATTGGATAAAAATCTTGTCATCTCTAAATTCCTTTTTATTATTATTTTGACAGTTGATCAAGTCTGTACAACTGCTTAAGTTTCCTTTGTCTGCCTGTGAATGTTCTGCGTCAGGTCCGATAGTCCCCGTTGATCTTCACGTAATCATAAGTCAGATCACAGCCCCAGGCTGTTGCTTCAGACGTTCCGCTCTTCAGGTCGATCAGAATATTGATCTCGTCTTCAAGAAGGATCTCTTTTGCCTTTTCCTCAGAAAAATCAACCGCTCTTCCGTCCTTGCAGACATTGATCTTTCCTGCCTTGCTTTCAAAATCAACATCGATCTTTTCCACATCCACATCTGCTCCGGAGTAACCGATCGCGCAAAGCACACGGCCCCAGTTTGCGTCAGCTCCGAACATTGCAGCTTTCAGCAGGCTGGAGCAGATCACACTTTTTGCAACCGTCTTTGCGGTTTCCTTATCAGAAGCACCAAAGGTCCTGCACTCAAGGAGCTTTGTAGCGCCTTCCCCATCAGCTGCGATCATGCGGCAAAGATGAACAGTGATCGTATTTAATGCTTTCATAAAAGTCGCATAGTCTTCGCCTTCTTCTGTTATGGTCTCATTCCCCGCCATACCGTTTGCCAGGACGACCACCATATCATTCGTGGAAGTATCTCCATCGATGCTGACCATATTAAAGGTATCTGCAATATCACTTGAGAGCGCCTTCTGAAGCATGGAAGGTTCGATCGCAACATCAGATGTGATAAATACCAGCATCGTTGCCATATTCGGATGGATCATGCCGCTGCCTTTTGCGATTCCGCCGATGCGGCAGATCTTTCCGCCGATCTCAAACTCCACCGCGATCGATTTTTTCACGGTATCCGTTGTCATGATACCTTCTGATGCGAGATCACTTCCATCTGCGGTGAGACCTTTTGAAAGTTCCGGGATTCCGTTCGCGATCGGAGTGATATCCATCGGCTGTCCGATCACTCCCGTAGAAGCTACGACAACATCCTCTGCTTTGATGTTCAGCTCTTTTCCAAGCAGCTCAGCCATCTCAGTCGCAACGGCCTCCCCGTTCGGATTACAGGTGTTGGCATTTCCACTGTTGCAGATGATAGCCTGAGCACGGCCGTCAGAAATGTGCTGCTTCGTTACTGCGATCGGTGCGCCTTTCACAAGATTTGTCGTATACACTGCTGCGCAGGATCCGACAGCCTCACTGAAGATCAGTGAAAGATCCCGTTTATCTTTGTTTTTACGGATCCCGCAGCGGATCCCGTTTGCTGTAAATCCTTTTGCGGCACAAACGCCGCCTTCGATTATTTTCATGTTTTATCCTCTGTCAATCTATTCTTTAAACGTTTAACCCAAATGCCTCATCAATTCCAAGAACGATATTCATGTTCTGGAGTGCTGCTCCAGAAGCGCCTTTTCCAAGGTTATCGAAGCGTGAAACCAGCAGGATCCTTTCTTCATTTCCGAAGACGCTGATCTCCATATCGTCCCGTTCCGCGTAAGCATTGGCTGTTAAATATCCGTTTTCGTCCGCATTTTCCTTAAAATGCACCAGCCCGGTCTGATAATAAGCTTTATATGCCTCTTTGATATCCTGAATGGTTGCTTTCGTGTCCTGCTTTGTAAGTGCAACGACCGCTTCCATTCCACGCGGAAAATCCGCAACGATCGGGCAGAAGACCGGATCTTTTTCAAGGCAGGAATACTTCGTCATTTCCGGAAGATGTTTATGGCTCTGGCTGAGTCCGTACAGTCTCGGAGCTTCCAGCGGAAATGTCTTTTGCTCCTCATAATCTGCGATCATCTTTTTCCCGCCGCCGGTATAACCGGTCAGGGAAAAGCAGGAAAGCTGCACATCCTTTGACAAAATACCCTGGGCAACAAGCGGAGCAGCAAGTGAGATAAAGCCGCTGGCATGGCATCCCGGATTTGCGATCCTTTTTGCATTCTTTATCTGCTCTCTTAAACCGCCGATCTCAGGAAAACCATAGGTCCATCCTTCCTGAACGCGGTGAGCGGTTGAAGTGTCAATAATGCAGGTATCCGCATCTTCCGCCAATGCCACAGCTTCTCTTGCTGCATCATCCGGAAGACAAAGGAACGCAATATCCGCCTCAAGAATAGCCTCTTTTCTTGCAGCTGGATCTTTCCGTTTCTCATCAGAAAGAATAATCAGGGAAACATCTGCCCTGCTGTTTAAGCGTTCATATATTTGAAGTCCTGTTGTGCCGGCGCTGCCGTCAATAAATACTTTTTTCATTTCAGCTGTTCCTTTACGTAAGCAATTTGTTTTTCCACCGACTGCACGGAGGTTCCGCCCTCACTGATCCGTTTTTCCGCGCAGGCTTTCAGGTCGACCGCTTCATAAACATCCTCTTCAAAAAGATTGGAATGCTTTTTATATTCCTCAAGCGGATAGGTCTCAAGGACAAGGCCCTTTTCCATACACTCCGCAACGATCTGTCCTGAGATCTTATATGCATTGCGGAATGCCTCGCCCTTTTTCACCATATAATCGGCCAGATCTGTGGCATTGATAAATCCGTTCTGTGCTGCCTTCATCATGTTGTCTGTCCTTGCAGTCATCGTCTCGATCATTCCGCTGAATACATCCAGACAGTTCTTTACGGTCTCACAGGAATCAAAGATGCCTTCCTTGTCTTCCTGCATATCCTTGTTGTATGCCAGAGGAAGCCCTTTCAGGACTGTGAACAGTCCGATCATATCGCCATAAACCCTGCCCGTTTTTCCACGGACCAGTTCTGCCATATCCGGGTTTTTCTTCTGCGGCATAATGGAAGAACCTGTTGTGAATGCATCGGACAGTTCCACAAACTTAAACTCCCAGGAAGACCACAAGACCACTTCTTCACTGAATCTGGATAGATGCATCATCAGGATCGAAAGCACTCCCGAAAGTTCCAGTGCAAAATCCCTGTCGGAAACACCATCCATGGAATTCATGCAGATCCCATCAAAGCCGAGCCGTTCCGCTTCAAGTTTTCTATCCGTGTCATAGGTCGTGCCTGCAAGTGCGCAGCTTCCGATCGGAGAAAGATTCATCCTCCTTCTGCAGTCTGACAATCTGTCAACATCGCGAAGGAACATCATGGCATATGCCATCAGGTGATGTCCGAAGGTGACGGGCTGTGCTCTTTGCAGATGGGTATAGCCGGGCATGATCGCGTCTTTATAACTTTCTGCTTTTTCGCAGACGATCAGTGTCAGTTTTTTCAGCTTCTCTGTGATCTCATCGATCTGCTCCCGCAGATAAAGGCGGAGATCTAAAGCCACCTGGTCATTCCGGCTTCTTGCAGTATGAAGCTTTTTCCCGACATCGCCGATGCGCTCCGTCAATACCTGTTCCACAAACATATGGATATCTTCACAGGAAGGATCGACCTCTAATTTTCCGGTCTCCAGATCTTCTAAGATCGTATGAAGTCCGTCAATTAAATAGTCTGCTTCCCAGCCTTCGATGATCCCTTTACTACCAAGCATGGCAGCATGAGCCATGCTGCCTGCGATATCCTGCTTATACATTTTACTGTCAAACGAAATCGAGGAGTTGAAATCATCCGCGATCTTCGCTGTCTCACCGGATGTGACCCCGGCCCACATCTTAGCCATAGAAATACCTCTTGTGACTTTAAAAATCTATGTGCTGCGAAAAAGATTCCGCAGCACAGTTTCCTTTTCTATTTCTGGTTCTTTGCATCGACCATAGCCTGCACTTTGATCGGAAGGCCAAACAGGTTGATGAATCCTGCGGAATCCTTCTGGTCATAATCGCTCTCGCCGAAGGTGGCGATCTCTTCGCTGTACAGAGAGTAATCGCTCCATACGCCGGCTTTGATAATATTGCCTTTGTATAATTTCAGTTTAACTTTTCCTGTGACTTTTTCCTGTGTCTTATCAACAAAAGCGGAAAGAGCTTCCCGGAGCGGAGTGAACCACTGTCCGTTATAAACGACCTCAGCAAAGGTGATGGAAAGTTTCTGTTTCTCGTGAAGCGTATATTTATCGAGGCAGATGCTTTCTAATGCTTCATGCGCACGGTAAAGGATCGTTCCTCCCGGAGTCTCGTAAACGCCGCGGCACTTCATGCCGACCAGACGGTTTTCAACGATGTCAATGATACCGATACCATTTGCGCCGCCAAGTTCATTCAGCTTTAAGATGATATTTTTAGCGCTCATCTTTTCTCCGTCGATCGCAACCGGAACACCCTGCTCAAAATCAAGAGTTACATAGGTCGGCTCATCCGGAGCTGCCATCGGGGAGACACCCATCTCCAGGAATCCCGGTTTATCATAATCTGGCTCCACTCCGGTATCTTCCAGCTCAAGGCCTTCATGGGAAAGATGCCATAAGTTTTTGTCTTTGGAATAGTTCGTCTCACGATTGATCTTAAGCGGAATATTATGTGCTTCCGCATAATCGATCTCCTCCTCACGGGATTTCAGTTCCCACTCACGCCACGGAGCAATGATCGGCATATTCGGTGCAAAATGCTTGATCGCAAGTTCAAAACGAACCTGATCGTTTCCTTTTCCTGTGCATCCATGGCAGATCGCATCCGCGCCTTCTTTGATCGCGATCTCAACAAGACCTTTTGCAATACAAGGACGCGCGTGACTGGTTCCGAGGAGATAATCTTCATAGATCGCCCCTGCTTTCATCGTCGGAATGATATATTCGTCAACATATTCGTCAGTAAGATCCAGGACATAAAGTTTGGACGCTCCTGTTTTGATCGCCTTCTCTTCCAGGCCTTCAAGTTCATCTGCCTGTCCGACGTTTCCGGAAACTGCGATCACTTCGCAGTTATTATAGTTTTCCTTCAACCAGGGAATAATGATGGAAGTATCCAATCCACCGGAGTATGCCAGAACTACTTTTTTGATATCTTCTTTTTTCATATTGTCTTCCTCTCTTTGCTGTGTCTGATGTTGACATCGACAGGGAATAGCAAAAATTTTTCTAAATATATAAAGAAATAATTTTTTAACGCATCCCGTACATTCTACGTCTTTTGTCTGCATTTTGCAATTTTATTCAACATTATACTCGAAAAAATCCATTTGTATACACTAAATTTGCATATTTTTGCAAGTTTATGCAATTTATTCAAATAATATTCATTGTCTTGCCAGTTTTTATGCAATATTTTTGTATGGATCCGAACAGCTTATGTTCAGGCATTCCTATTCTTCAATGCTCGCCTGAATGTGTTACAACGATGCAGGAATGCTCGCATAAAAAAAGATTCATACATAGATCTTCTTCCATGGGATCAGCTTTTCTTCCTGGCTGTTCTCCGCCGCTTTGACGGCAGTCTTCGCCATTGTGATCAACTCGATCTCGCTTCGGAAAGTCAAGCATTTGAAGCTGAATGATATGTAAAACAAATCAGCCGTCTGAAATCAGATCAATATACAATAATCGGGCAGGAAAATCTCCTGCCCGACTTTTTTCTTATCTTGTTGCTGATTTAGCGGATCTTATGCCTGCTGCGGCGGCATTTCGCTCATGAGCTTCTCAAAGGATTGTCTCATCATTGATTCAACGATTTTGCCCATTTCTCTTGCAGTATTCGCCGGATCTAAGGTTCCGGAGTATCTGAATCCGAAGAAGCAATATGCTTTGTGATACTTTCCGTAGGTGTCGATGCAGCGTTTTACTTCAGCATCAATCTCTTCCTGGGTTGCTTCTACGCGGCTTGCAGGGCCGGTGGAATCAAAGCCACCGGAAAAACCGATCTTGTCACCGTATTTCTCAATCAATGCTGCAATATCGTTCGAGTTCTGTACGGAACCCCATACTGCCCAGCCGATATCAATAAAATCCTCTACGAGAGATTCTGCTTTGCCACAGCAATGATACATCGGAATGACGCCTCTCTTCCAGCACTCATCAGCAAAACGTTTGTGATGCGGCTTTACGATGGAACGGAAGGTTTCAATTGAGAAGAACGGAGAACGCTCGGTTGCGACGTCATCATAATACATGATCGTATCCGGATGATATGCATCAATAATATAATCCAATGCTTTTACTTTATAATCTGTGATTGCTTCAAATAAGGCATTCACTTCTTCCGGTTCTGCAGCCATGGAATAAAGAGCCTCTTCAAATCCCATCAGTGCAGCAAGACGTTCATACACACCGTTTCCAAATCCGAACTCTACAACTTCATGTTCTCTGTCCGGCTCGCCGATCATCTGGCATTCCATTGCATAAGCTGCCTTCCAGTCAAACTCTGCCGGATCTGGGATTTTAACGACCTCTCGCCAGTCACAGATGTCTTCCAGAACAAAAATATCATTTGCCGGGATCGCTGCTCCGTCACAAGTTGCCGGATACTCCCAGCGGATTCCGAAACCATCCATGCAGTCACCAAACTGATTTCCTTTTTCAATCGACGGACCGTTGAGCGCGCCAAATCCCATTACTTTATTTCCTACAAAAGAGTTAGGAACCAGACTGGTAGGTTTGTGATTAATAAAGTTTAAGTAGTTTTCTTTAAAGTCAAACTGTGGTCCATTGTTTTCCGGCATATTATTATCCTCCTTTAATTGATACAAATAGTTTATGACTAACCCCTAATTGGAATGCATCTGCATCCTCTTGACAGGAAAATCATACCCTCACGCATCTTTTCCGTAAATGCCACATAGCGATTGACTTTTTTACCTGCAATTTGTACACTGTGACCAAAGGAGATTCTTATGCTTTTATCTGTAGAAATTATAAGCGAATATATGAAATACCCTGAAAAACCAGGCTTTTCCAAGTGCAAGGATCAAACGCTTCATTTAGCTCGGCCTGTTTTACTTACAGATCAAAAAGCACTCAAGTCGCACACTCTATACATAGCGAAGGCAGACTCAATTCCCTCCACGCTGCAATACGAAAAGCATTCCGCTCTGATCACGATCGGAATGCCGGCTGATCATATAATTCAAAAAACGGATAATCTGATCGTTTACAAAGAATCTGCTGATTTATTGGATCTGTTTAATCAGATAAGCCGGGTTTACGACTTTTTTGATGACTGGGAAAAGAAGCTTCTTTCCATTCCTTTCCGTTCTTTAACTAAAAATATGTATCAGCAGGCTCTTGATATCTCTGATGATGTTTTTGAGAATGGGATCTCGCTGATGAACAACACCTTTTCCATTGTCTTTGAAAACGAGACCAACCTTCAATATGCAGGCTATCATCGCACAGGCTCTGAGCAGGATTTTGCTATGCCGGCAGACATTATCAACTTTTTCAAATATGATAAAGAGTATCAGAAGATCGTGAATGAACGGGATGTTTTCTACTATGACGGAGATATTCTTCCGCATCGTGTGCTGTGCAAAAATATTTTTCTGAATGAAACCTTTTTATTCCGTATCATTTTGACGGAATGCATTCGTCCTTTTAGAAAATCAGATGAACTTCTCTTAGAATTTCTTTCCGGATTTTTTGTCCGCTTTCTGCAGCAGAGTATTCTGCAGAATCCGGCGGCTGGAGATGGTCTTTCCAGGCTTCTTATGGAAGTCATTGAAACCGGGAAAAGCAACCGCAAAGCGTTAGAAAGCGAAATTCAAAAACTATCGTGGCGAACGAATCATACCTATCGGATCGCAAGCGTTCATGCCAGCAGCGGGGATCTGGCTATTTCTTCGCTGATCTATTTTTCCTTTGAGATCATGCGCTCATTTCCCGGAACCTATGCATTTCAATATCAGGATCAGATCATCATGCTGATCAACGAATCCAGAGCCGGCTCTATAGAAAACTATTCGAACAGTCTCAGCGTTTTCGTCCGCGAGAATAACTTCCGGGTTGGAATCAGCAATTTTACGGATGATGTTTATGCGATACAAACGATGTATCGTCAGGCGGAAACGGCACTTATGATCGGTCAGTCTGAAAAACCGATGGAATGGATCCACCGGTTCTCAAACTATACACTGCAATACATTTTTAACCTTCTGACTAGCAATTCCGATCTGGGCCAGCTCTATTCCCCGATCTACTACCGGCTGGAGCGGTACGACAAAGAAAATGGTTCTTCGTATTTAGAAACGTTGAAGGTGTATCTGGAATGTAATATGAATGCAGTTCAGGCGGCAAAAGAGCTCTTCATTCAGCGCAGCACGATGATCTACCGTCTGAAGAGGATCCGCGAAATTGCAGATAATGATCTGGAAGACCGTAATGATCTGCTCCATCTTTATCTGACTTTCAGCATCATAGAACGCGAAGAAAATGAGCAAGAAAAATAAACGGCAACACGATAGAACGATGAAAAGCGAAACCAGAAAGATTCCTGCACCTGCAGGAAAAATGAAAATCGTACTTTTGCACCCGAAAGATCAAAAAGGCCTGCTCCCGGGCATCCTCTGGATCCACGGCGGAGGCTATATGCTCGGCATGGCCGGGATTGTTCATATGTCACAAGGGAAAAAACTGGCAAAGGAGTTTGGGGCCGTTGTCGTTTCCCCGGCATATCGGCTGGCATGGAAAGCGCCCTACCCGGCAGCGCTTGAAGATTGTTACATGGCTCTTCTTTACATGTGGGAACATGCGGAAGAACTGGGCATCGACAGAACAAAGATCATTGTTGGTGGAGAAAGCGCCGGCGGAGGACTTGCAGCAGCTCTTTGTCTTCTGGCGCGCGAAAAAGGAAAAGTTCCGATCGTGCTTCAGCTTCCTTTGTATCCGATGATCGATTGCTTCGATACAGATTCTTCAAAAGATAATCATGGCAAAGTATGGAATACAAAAAGAAATCACTGGGGATGGAGGCACTACCTCGGGAGTCTGTACGGTTCGGAAGCGATCCCTTCCTATGCAAGCCCTGCCAGAGAGACTGATTTCGCAGGACTGCCGACCTGCTATACCTTTGTTTCAAAAGGAGAACCCTTCTACGAAGAGACCCTGACCTATGTAAAAAACTTAAAGGGCGCAGGCGTTCAAGCGTCCGTTGATATCTATCCCGGAAATACCCATGCGTTTGATATGCTCTGTCCCTGGCTTAAGAAAAGCCGGGAAGCAAAGAGAAAGCTCTTTCAGGTTTATCGGGAATGGTCAGTATTTTAACAGCTCATTAAATACCTTGATCGCATACCGGTCGGTCATGCCTGAGATATAATCGATGACTGCCTGCACATATAATTCTGCAGTTTCCAGCCTTCCATAGATCTTACGGTTTTTGCAGGACTGCGCCGTGTTTTTCAGTTCCCCTTCCGGAACAAAGTCCTCCTCACAATATTCTGCAAGCCAGCCCTCAAAAGAGCTGATCGTATCTGGTCTGTACGCCTTTTCCTTTGCGAGTTTTTTCCAGATATCCGTTCCGTCATAAAGGTCATAAAGAGATTCAAAGATCTGTTTTATCACCAGTTCCGAGTAATCCTGATACGGCATAAAACGTTTGTTTCTATAGATATTTTTGACATTGAAGTCCTTGATCTCATTCAGCTGATTGCTGAACTTATCACTCAGGGCGATCCCTTTTTCCGGACTCGAGTTTTCGCAGATGTCCTGGATCAGGTTATACATGATGACCGTTGTATTCATGACCTTTTCGTCATTCATCCTTGCCATGCGAAGAAGCTGTTTCTTTCCTTCCTCATCAATAAATCCGAGACTAATCGCATCTTCGATATCCCGTCCGACATAGGCGATCTTGTCTGCGATCTTTACCACGCAGCCTTCCCAGGTTGCAGGCTGATACTGACCTGGTTCTTCAAACTTTGTAAGGTCAATGAATTCTTCTCTCGGATGCAGACCGTTCTGATCCAGCTCTCCGCAGTGGGAGATGATCCCGTCGCGGACTGCATAGGTCAGTCCTAAGTTCTTCCTTTCATTGTAGCTGTTTGCAAGGAGCTCAACATTGTCCACAAAATAGAGGCCGTTTTTCTCATGCCAGAAACTTTTGTTCAGATATTTTCTGCTGATCTCGTCCAGGACACGCTCACCCTGATGGCCAAAAGGAGCATGCCCGATATCATGTCCGATCGAGATCGCTTTTGTAAGCTCTGTATTGAGACCCAGATAACCTGCGATCGTCCCGCTCACTGATTCCACATGTGCGACATGTTCCATCCGTGTGCAGATATGGTCTTTATCGATATTAAAAAAGACCTGGGTCTTATGCTTCATCCGGCGATAGCCGCGGGAATGGAGGATCCTTGTATAATCCCTTGCAAAAGGAGAGCGGACATCATCCGGACGGACGTCTAACTCCCTCTCCCTCCTGATCAGTTTTTCCCAGTTTTTATTCTCCGGCGTTGCCGCATATTCGTTAAAAATACCCATGATATCCCTCGAATCATTTTAACTGTTTTAACAATGGAAATATTTTATCACGGAATCTGAAGCGGTTCAATTTTTGCACAACAAAATCCCGGTACTGAAAGTACCGGGATCCTTTTTTCCAGGGCTACCAGGATTCGAACCTGGAAATGACGGAGTCAGAGTCCGTTGCCTTACCATTTGGCGATAGCCCTACAGCAAGAGCGATTATATAACAAAGGTCTCTTGATTGTCAATGATTATTTCTACTGGTCGTAGGCCACTTTCAGCATGTAAAATTCCATGATCGCTGTCAGGATCAGAGCGATGATAAACGCGATGATAAACGGCCAGTGAAGGAAGTGATCTACCGCAAGACAGATCAGCGCATAGATCGCATAACGGAAGATAGAAAAGATCAGTCTTCTCACTCCCGGAGTATACTTTATATGACGAAAGATCGTATACCGCTCTACTACAAAGCACAGAAGTGCATAGATGCCCCAGCAGATCATCGTCGTTATCACGAAGTATTCATATCCCAGGAAGATCGTATGCAGAAGTACAAGGATCAAATTGAGCACAATACTGATCACCGCGAAGATCTGCGTTTTAAAAAACTGCCTGTAGATTCTGAGAGTGTCCTTGATCGGTTGGAAATGGGTCTTTTCGTTGTTGTCGAAATAGATCGTCTCGATCGGAACGCGGGCCACATGAATTCCCTGCTTTTCCGCGATCAGCATGATATTCATTTCCCAGTCATATTTTTCACCTTTTACTGATAGCATCCATTCGATATGCTTGACCGCAAAGCCGCGAAGACCAGACTGGTTGTCAGGAAGATAATGGTTGTTTGCAAGCGCGAACAAAAAGCGGGAGATCGCATTTCCCACACGTGATTTCAGCGGGCTCTTTCTCGAAAGCCTGCGGACGCTTAAAACAAAATCATTCCCGGCTTCCAACTGTTCCCGGATCCTTCCGATATCACGAACACTGTGCTGTCCGTCTGCATCAGCCGTAATAAAAAACTCTGTATGCGGAAAAAGTTCTAAAAGATGACTGATCCCGTTTTTTAGAGCGGCGCCCTTTCCTAAGTTTTTCGGGTTCGCGATCACCGTAGCATCCAAACTTTCAAAGTACGGCTGACATGCAGCGCAGCTGCCGTCATCCACAACAAGGACATCAAAAGATTTTTCTTTTAATTCCTTGACGATCATCTTCAGTTTTTCGTCCGGATTATATGCCGGGATGATGACAGTACAGCTCATTCTCTCCCCCGGTCCAGATTCATTGCCTGCAGGATGCAGGAGCAGATCGTATCTTCCGTTGCAGCGCCATGCGCTTTAATAATGATCTTTTTCGTGCCTAGGAAGATTGCTCCTGCCTGGGAGTTATAATCAAAGAACCTGCGGATTTGTGCCGCTCCTTCGTTCCCATTATCAACTGCCTGATTATACGGATCGTCGATCTGGCGATGATAGTCGTCTGATTCCGTTTTTGCGGACGGATCCGCAAACTTTGCGGCTAAAAGGCCAACGCTTTCAAAGCCTTTAATGATCACATTTCCACTAAATCCGTCACAGACAACAACGTCGTATCTTCCGGAGAGAATATCTCCGCCTTCGATATTACCTGCAAAGGTATAACTGTTCTTTTCTGCAGCAGCATCGATCTTTTCAAAGGCTTCTTTCAGAACTTCCGTTCCTTTACCCGGCTCAGTTCCTACATTCAAAAGCCCGACAACAGGCTGTGAAACGCCATAGGCATTCCGGACCAGATTTGCGCCGAGCCGGGCATACTGCTCCATCTCTTTCGGTTTCGGTTCAAGGTTTGACCCGCAGTCTAAAAGCAGGACATACCCGCCTCCCTCTTTTGGAAGCGCACTGCCTAGAGCCGGCTGGAGCAGGCCTTTTTCAAGTCCTAAATGGAAGCAGCTTCCGACAAGAGCACAGCCGGTGCTTCCTGCAGTCACCATCGCTTTGATCTTTTCATCGTTTTTCAGAGCCTCAAGCGCAAGGATCATCGACGTATCGTTCCGCTCCTTCACCATATTCCGCGGATCCTCACGATTCGTCACAAAACTGTTCGTCTCGATCAGTGAAACCCGCGGCATCAGATCTGCCGGATCCAGCTTCATTCGTGCAGCCTCTTCCTGCAGAACGATCTGGGCGATCAGGCTGCTGCCTGCAAGAACAATGTCATATTCTTTTTGTGCTGCAAGTGCCCGGGCAGCTCCGCGAACCACGATCTCCGGTCCGCCGTCAGCGCCGAACATGTCCACAATAATTCTTTTCATATCTTATTCAATCGCAAAAATATAATCATAAACTTCCTGGCCGCCTTCGATAAAACCATACTCAAGCAGCGGGAAGTCTGCCTTCAGCATCCGCTCCATTTCCTTTAACTCATCAGCAGTAACATTCGCGCCGTAGAAAGCGACAATGACTGCCTTTTCTTCGAGGCCCTCGGTTGCCGCGATCAAATCGCGTGCAGCATCAATCTTATTATCCGAAGCAGAAAGAACAGCATCTTTATTCAGTCCGATAAACTGGCCTTTTTTCACACTGAGGTTTTCATAGTCAACGTCACGGATCGAGGTCGTGATCATTCCCGTTTCTGTCTCAGAAATTGCCTGCTCCATGTCACGGATCACATCTTCAATTTCCAGACTGAGGTTCATCATCGAAAGCGCCGCATAGCCTTCTGCGATCGTCTTTGCCTTAACAATATGGACCTTCGCCTCCTTATAGATCTCAGCTGCCTGACTGGATGCCATGACAATATTCGAATTACACGGCAGTACGATAATATGCTCTGCCTCGATTTTTTCAAAAGCCAGGAGAAAATCTTCTGTTGACGGATTGTCTGTCTGTCCGCCATCCACGATCACATCCACTCCGATCTCCTGAAAATACTTTTTCAGACCGTCACCGGACAGTGCCGCTACGATTGCGATCGGCTTTTTGATCTTGTTCTTTGTCTTGCGCTCTTCTTCCAGCATGATCTCATTATGCTGCACAGACATGTTTTCGATCTTCAGGGTGATATATTCGCCAAACTGCTGGCAATAGTTTAAAACATCACCCGGCTTAAAGGTATGCACGTGGATCTTGATAATGTCATCATCCTGCACTGCAACAATGGAATCTCCAACTTTCTCCAGGTAATCTACGATGGTCTGCTTATCAAAAGAAGTTACATCAACTTTAGATTTCTGAAGCTGGAGAATAAACTCCGTGCAATAGCCGAATTCAAGTTCACTGTCTGCAGTAAACGCAGAAAAATCAACCGTCGGCATAGATAACGCGTGTCCGTGAGGATGCAGCTGATCCGCAGTGATCTCCTCTCCCTTAAGCGCCATCTCAACGCCGCGGAAGATATACAAAAATCCGGCTCCGCCTGAATCGATGACCCCCGCCTCTTTCAGCACCGGAAGAAGATCCGGTGTGTGGTCCAAAGATTTCTGCATAGACACATTCAGAGATTCCAGCGTTTCTTCAAAACATGTATTTGGTTTGTCCTTTAAAAAGACTTCAAGGAACTCTGCACCTTCCCGCATTACTGTCAGCATCGTTCCTTCCGTCGGGTTCAGTACAGCATCATATGCCTTAACAACGCCTTCCCTGAACGCACGGTAAAAATCCAGCAGTGTGATCGTTTTGCACCCGTCGAATCCCAGTGCCAGCCCTTTAATAAACTGAGAAAGGATAACTCCGGAATTTCCCCTTGCGCCTAAAAGTGCGCCACGGGAAAATGCTTTTGCAAATTCTGATACGCTTTCAAAATAAGAATCCTGAATTGCGTTCACGCCGCCCTGCAGCGTCATAGACATATTGGTTCCGGTGTCTCCGTCGGGCACAGGAAAAACGTTGAGTTCATCAACTTCCTTCGCATGTATTTTTAAATTTGAAAGTCCTCCGAGAAGCAGTTCTTTGAACGCTTCTCCGTCGAGGTGTGTTGTGTTGTTCATAATAATCGGTCTATACTCCAGTCTTTTTCTTTCAAGTAATTTCGTTTAAGTCCTATGCCTCTCCAATGGTGGTCTCTTCCTGTCCCACATAATAAAGGATCAGCGTTCCCGGTCCTACAGACGCGCCAACGATCGGCCCGATGCTTCCGATAAAAACATCCTTGCAGCCGGTTGCTTCTTTCACCATCTCCCCAAGTTTTTGTGCATTTTCTTTGCTGTCTGCATGGGAGATATAAAGGATCTGATCTTCCGGCTCTATGATCCTCTCTTTTGCCATAGCTACTGCCTCAGTCATTGCATTCTGCATGCCCTTGACTTTTTTAACAGCAAAATTCTGTCCTTTCGCATCTGAGATCAAAAGCGGTTTGATTCCGATCAGATTTCCAAAAAACGCGCTCGAAGCCGTCACCCTGCCGGCTCTCTTTAAGTAGTCCAGTTTTTCCACGAAGCCAACCTGGTTGACACAGTTTCTGTTCTTTTCAAGAAATTCAGCAACTTCTTCGATCGTACTCCCGTCACTTCTCATCCTGCTTGCCCACATGATCTCAATGCCCTGTCCAAAAGAACTGTTCAGAGCATCCACGCAGACGATCTTTCCATCCGGATACTTCTCCTGCAATTCTTTCGCGACAACTTTCGCAGTATTGATCGATCCGGAAAGAGCAGAAGAACAGGAGATATAAAGCACATCCATCCCTTTTTCCAGGTATTCCGTAAACTTATTCACAAATGTTTCCGCCGGAACCTGTGTTGTTGTGATTCTCTTTCCTTCACGCATCTGGTCATAAAAGGTCTTTGCAGACATTCCTTCCCAGTCAAGGGACGCAGGATACTCTTTTCCGTCTAAAACAAAATTCATCTGCACGTAATCCACATCCAGTTGCGTGCGCAGATCTTTATTCAGGTCACAGGTGGAATCTCCAAGGATCGCAAATGATCTCATTTTGTTATCTCCTCCATAATTTTCTTCTCTTCAGCAAGATCCGGTGAGATCTCTTTTCCATAATAGAAAACAGCTGCCATTCCCGGTCCGACATTTGCGCCGCAGCTCATATCGATCCGCGCCATGATGATCTCCTTCGGATGAAGCTCCTCTTCCACACGGCGGCGAAGTTCCTCAGCAGTCTCAGCGCGATAAGAATGTGCAATGAAAACGATCTGGTTTTCCGGCTCTTCAATGGTCCGCTTTACATATTCGATCGTTGCTGCAATTGCCTTCGGTTTTCCCTTCGCTTTTCCTAATACATCCGTCAGTCCGTTCGGATTAAAATCGCCGAGGGAATTGACGCCGACTAAGGTTCCGAAGAATGCTTTAAAGTTATTGATGCGGCCCGTCCTGCAGAGGAAGTTCAGGTCATCCATCGGTCCCATCTGGTGGTAGCGGTTCCTGTTGTTCTCAAGCCACTCTGCTACCTCTTCGATGGTCTTTCCTTCCTGTTTCAGCTCGTCCGCTTTTGCGATCATTGCTGCGATCACTCCAGAGTATCTCTTGGAATCAACCACAATGATCTTTCTGTCCGGATATTTTTCTTTTAACGCTTCGCAGGCTTTCACAGCAAGACCGTAGTTTCCGCTTAAGCCGCTGGAAAGTGATACAGCAAGAACATCCTGTCCTTCTTTTAAAAACTGCTCATATGTTGCGATACTGTTTTCGATGCCGGCCATTCCGCTTTTATAAATAGCTTTATCCTCAGCCATAGAGCGAAAATATTCATCTGCAGAGATCTCTTCCCAATCCAGATCTGCAACATGTTCTGTTCCGTCCGGAAACATAATCTTTGCCTTGACATAGGCAGGAATATGAAACCGCTCTCTTAAGTCTTTCGTCAATGCACATGATGCATCAGGAATAATTACAAAACTCATATCATTCGCCTCTCTTTTTCATTATTGTTTTTGTTTACACAAAATAGACCCACGACATCTGAAAAGGTCAGCAAGCGCAGGTATTTCACGAAGATTAATTTTATCATTTTTAAAATTAGATAGCAACTTAAGGCTAATTAAGTTATACTCATTTCATGTCAACTTTATCACTTATCTTAATAATAGTAGCTGCTGTTATCGTACTGGCTCTGGTCAGTGGATGGATCTTTATGTATTACGTTTCCTGGCGGGTCTATCAGGGAACATTGGTCCGCACCTCTTTTGACGTCTGGGGGCGGGCATGTTCGGAACCGGAAAATGCGGAACAGCTTGAAATGTGGAACCGCGGCCTTTCCTGGGCCGAGTCTGTCGGCATTGATACAAAAGGCACCGCCGGCGGTGTGCTGAAAGAATACGGAAACATCAGTGATATTGTCATTGAAAACGATGGTTTCCGTTTATACGGACAATATATCGACCTTGGCTTTGACCGGGCAGTCATCATTATTCCCGGCAGATGCGAGTCGCTTATGTATTCCTATTATTTTGCAAAGCCCTATCAGGAGGCAGGTTTCAATATCCTTGTGATCGATATCCGCTGTCACGGGCTTTCCACCGGAAAGTATGACTATGTCGGCATCGGCGAAGATTCCGATATGATCGCATGGGCAAAGATCTTAAAAGACCGTTTCCATAACAGGGAGGTCTGGCTGCATGGGATCTGCATGGGTGGAAATACAGCGATCCTGGCATCAACAAATGCGGAAGCCGTAGATGAAAATGGTGCGCCGCTATTTAAAGGCATGGTACTTGAAGGCCCGTATATCAGCTTCCGGGAAAACTTTAAAGAACATCTGATCGTCGGAAAACACCCGGTCTGGCCTCTGCTTGGAATGGTCATGAAACAGATCAAAAAACATACCGGAGTCGATGTGGATGCTGCGGCACCAATCGACTTTATAGACAAGCTTAAAGTTCCGGTGCTGATACTCGCAGGCAGGGGGGACCTGTATTCTGTCCCGGATAAAACGGAGATCTTATACGAGAAATGTTCCGCGCCGGAAAAGAAACTTGTCTGGTTCGACGAAGGAAGTCATTCCCATCTTCGGATCGCCGATGAAGAAGCATATGATACGGCAATTAAAAACTGGTTTGAACAGTTAAATATAAACGCATAAACTGCATCAGATACGGAGAATAACTATGCGATACATTAATGATTTTCACGAAGGAGATAACATCACCGGTATCTACCTTTGCAAGCAGAAGAACTCTGCGATCACGAAAAACGGAAAAGAATATGAGAATCTCACTCTGGCCGATAAGACCGGATCATTAAACTGTAAGATCTGGGAGCCGAACTCCATGGGAATCGGAGATTTCGGAGTCAATGATTACGTCGAAGTCCACGGACGGGTTTCTGTTTTTAACGGAGCTCTTCAATTGGCGATCGACCGCGCTTTTAAAGCGACAGAGGGAAGTTATGACCCGGCGGATTATCTGCCTGTCAGTTCAAAAGATCCGCAGCAGATGATACAGCAGCTCGATAAATACATCAACTCTGTGCAGACGCCTTATCTCCGTCTTTTATTAGAAAGTTTATTCGTTGAAGATGTGCAGTTGCGCGAAGCGTTTATTAAGCACTCTGCCGCTAAAAGTATTCATCACGGCTTCGTCGGCGGGCTGCTCCAGCATACACTTGCTGTCTGTGACCTCTGCGAATTTTATGCACAGCGTTACAGCATTATCAACAGGGACCTTCTGATCACTGCTGCTCTCTGCCATGATATCGGAAAAACAAGGGAACTCTCTCCTTTCCCGACAAACGACTACACGAACGAAGGACAGTTTCTGGGACATATCATCATCGGCGTAGAGATAGTCTCCGAAAAGATCCGCGAGATCAAGGGCTTTCCTAAGCTTCGTGCAGAAGAACTGAAGCACTGCATTCTTTCCCACCACGGGGAATATGAATACGGCTCTCCGAAAAAGCCTGCGATCATCGAGGCTGTTGCTTTAAATTTCGCAGATAATACTGACGCGAAGCTTGAAGCGATCACAGAGATCTTGGAAAATAACCCGAACACGGATCCGGCAAATCCATGGATGGGCTACAGCAAGATCTTTGATACGAATATCAGGCCGACAGACTGATCATGAATACAAAAGTATATAAAACTCTTGAATTTGATAAGATCTTAGAACAGCTCGCCCGCTGCGCATCTAGCGAAGCGGGTGCTGCGTTATGTGAAAAAACCGAGCCGCTGACAAATATCGAGGAGATCCGTACTGCTCAGTTGCAGACGACGGATGCAGTAAACAGACTGCGCAAAAAAGCCGGTCCGCATCTGGGACTTCTTCCGGACATCCGGCCTTCTCTGAAACGACTTGCGATCGGAAGCATTTTAAACGCAGTTGAACTTCTGGAGATCACGGCAATCTTAGACGCCGCATGGTCTGCAAACCGTTTCCTGAAACCGGAAAACGATGAAGCGCCTGTCGATTCTCTAAGCGTTTATTATGATGTGCTGGATCCATGTTCCAACGTCAGTAATGAGATTAAGCGCTGCATCCTGTCCTACGACGAGATCGCTGACGATGCAAGCCCGAAGCTGCGTGATATCCGCCGCCATATGGCAAATGCCAGAAGCGATATTCAACGGACCTTAAACCGCATCGTTACCAGCCAGTCCATGAAGACCTACCTTCAGGACAGTGTCGTAACAATGCGAAACGGCAGATACTGTATTCCGGTCCGTCAGGAACACCGTTCCCATGTACCGGGCATGATCCATGACCAGTCCGGTTCCGGCTCGACGGTTTTTATTGAGCCTCAGGCTGTTGTCCAGCTGAATAACCAGATCAAAGAACTGGAGCTTGCGGAAAAAGCGGAGATCCAGGTGATCCTTGCGACACTCTCCTCTATGGCATCTGAAGTATCTGATCAGCTGCTGAGTGATTACAGGCTTCTGGTCGAACTGGATTTCATATTAGCCAAAGCAAGATATTCTGAAAAAATCAAAGGCAATGCGCCGGATTTTAACGAAGACGGCTATTTGAATCTGAAGCAGGCGAGACATCCTCTGCTTGAGGTGCAAAAAGCAGTACCGATCAATGTACGTCTTGGTGGGCAAAAGGGAAATGAAGATGTTTTTGACATGCTGATCGTTACAGGCCCAAACACCGGCGGCAAAACGGTCTCGCTGAAAACGACCGGTCTTCTCTGCCTTATGGGACAGGCAGGCCTTCATATTCCTGCACTCGACGGCTCATCTCTGTGCATCTTTCAGGAGATCTACGCAGATATCGGCGATGAGCAAAGTATCGAACAGAGTCTTTCCACGTTTTCTTCTCACATGAAAAATATCGTGGAGATCCTGGAGAAAGCGGACAGCGATTCGCTGGTCTTATTAGATGAGCTCTGCTCCGGAACCGATCCGGCCGAAGGTGCAGCACTTGCCCAGGCCATCCTTACAAGACTTCACTATTATGGCTCAAAAGTTATGGCAACGACACATTACCCGGAACTGAAAGTTTTCGCCCTGACAACTGAGGGAGTTCAGAATGCCTGCTGCGAATTTGATGTCGAAACACTTCGTCCGACCTACCGGCTTCTGATCGGCCTTCCGGGAAAAAGTAGTGCTTTTGCAATTTCCGAAAAACTCGGACTCGACACTACTTTGATTGGGGATGCAAAAAAACGGCTGGATTCCGGAAATGTTGCCTTCGAAGATCTTCTTGCGAACATTGAAAGTGACAGAAAGAACGCGGAATTTGAACTGGCGGAAGCCTCCCGCATGCGTGCAGAAGCATCTGCTGCCCTGAATGATCTAAAGAAGAAACAGGATGCGATCGATGCCAAACGGCAGGCGATCTTAGATAAAGCGAATGAAGAAGCCTACGAGGTTTTAAAAGAAGCGAAAGACTATGCCGATCAGGCAGTGAAGGATATCCGCCGTGCTGAAAAAGGCGGAGATATGTCCCGCGTGGAGAAGACCCGCTCCGGAATCGGAAAGAAGACAAAAGAGTCTTTGGAAAAACGGGGCTTCAAGCCGGAAAAGAAAACTTCCTACAAATCTCTGTCCGCTGACTCAATAAAAATCGGCGATGCTGTACATGTGATCTCCATGAACATGGATGGCTCTGTAACATCTCTGCCGGATTCCAAGGGCAATGTTTCCGTACAGCTTGGCAGTATGAATATGCAGGTCAAATTAAAAGACCTGGAAGAGCCTCATGAAGACACCATGGCTGCACTTGAAAACACCTCAGGAAAGAAAGGTGCTTTTGCGAAAGGCGCCTTTGAAAAAGCCTCAAGGCAGAAAGGAAGCGGCATCAGCAGCATCAAGTTTGAAAAATCCATGGGTGTTTCCACGGAGATCAAACTGCTTGGAATGACCACAGACGAAGCGCTGCTGGAACTCGGGAAATACATTGATGATGCTTCTATGGCACATCTTGAAAAAGTCCGGATCGTACACGGAAAAGGAACCGGTGCTCTTCGAAGTGCCGTCCAGCAATACCTGCGGCGCGAAAAGCGTGTCAAAAAATTCTATCAGGCGGAATATGGCGAGGGTGATGCCGGCGTAACGATCGCCGAACTGAAATAAAGGAGAATTTATCAATGGAATTATTTGATCCATCTATATTAGATCCTGAAATTTTAGAACAGATCGAATCGAAAGTGATCAGCACGGAAATTGATGTGCAGGATTTTATCGAACACTGCGTAGATGTTCCGCGCTTTTTAGGCTGCTGCAGTGAATGTCCGAATTTCGGAAGGACCTGGAGCTGTCCACCCTATGATTTTGAACCGCTTGATATCTGGAAGCAATACTCCCGTTTTTATCTGTACGCGGTCAAAACGATCACGCCCGCTGTTCTTTTAGAAAAGACTTATGAGTTGGAAGAGCTCTTAAAGATCGGTGCCCAGATCACCGTTGCCGCAACAGACGGAATGACAGAACACCTCGAAAAAGAACAGGCAAAATATCCGGAAAGCCGCATCATCGGCGGCGGCAGATGTATGCTCTGTGGAGAAGGAAACTGCGCCCGCATGAAAAATGAACCCTGCCGTTTCCCTGACCGCATGACCTACTCAATCGAAAGTCTCGGGGGCAATGTACAGGAGACATTAAAGCGTTACCTGGATGAAGACATTTTCTGGGGCGCTGACGGTCATCTGGCACCATCTTATATCCGCGTCGGAGGATTACTGAAAAAATAATATGTTCAACATCGTTTTACTTGAGCCGGAGATCCCGGCAAATACCGGAAATATCGGAAGGACCTGTCTGGTCACCGGAAGCCGTCTGCATCTGATCGAGCCGATGGGCTTTATATTAAATGATAAAAATCTGAAGCGCGCCGGAATGGACTACTGGCACGAGCTTGACGTCACAGTTTATGACAGCTGGCGTGACTTCGTTGAAAAAAACAAAGACTGCGTCAATATCTTCGGCAGTTCTTACGGAGCACATGGAGCAGATAAAAACACAGCCTCTGATCTGAAAGCAAATCTCTGGATGGCGACAACGAAAGCCAAAAGGACACACGATGTCGCATGTTTCAAAGACGGCGATTACATCATGTTCGGCAAAGAAAGTGCCGGCATTCCGGAAGAGATCCTGATGGACAACGAAGAGACCTGTATCCGCATTCCGATGGTAAAAGAACAACGGAGCCTGAACCTGTCAAACTCCGTTGCGGTCGTCTTATATGAAGCGCTTCGCCAGAATCAGTATTTAGATCTGGAACTTCAGGGACAGCTTCACGAGCATATCTGGTAAAACCGTTCCGGTGCTGAAGACAGCTTTATTATTATGGCAAAAGATATCACGGAAATCATCCGAAATAATACAGGCTTAAGCTTTTGGTCTAAGGCAGGCATCGCAGTGCGTATGTCTCTTCCTGCTATGCTGGCTCAGCTGACAACGATCGCCATGGAATACATTGACGCAGCTATGGTCGGCAGTCTCGGTGCAAACGCATCCGCTTCGATTGGTCTGGTTTCCTCCTCACTATGGCTGGTGGAAGGTGTCATTTTTGCAATGATCTACGGATTCTCCGTTCAGATCTCCCATAGTGTAGGAGCCAATGACGAGGAACATTCCCAAAGGATCTTCCGCTGCGGTCTTCTTTTCTCGCTTGTTTTTAACGCAGTGATCGCACTGTTGGCTTTTCTGATCAGTTCCCATCTTCCCTTCTGGCTGGGCGGTGATCCTGCGATTGCCAAAGATGCATCTACCTACTTTTTAGTCATGACAGTGGTCCTTCCGATCACCCGTATCGGCTTTTACTGTGCCAGCTGCATTCAGGCGACCGGCAATATGAAAACGCCGGCGATACTGGAAGCTTCCATGTGTATCCTGGACATCATCTTCAACTGTTTTATGATCTTCCCTTCCGGAACAAAGACCTTTCTCGGCATTTCCTTTTATCTGCCGGGAGCAGGACTTGGAGTTGCAGGCGCTGCATGGGGAACTGCCATTGCCGAATTTATTGTGACCGGTATCATGTTTTATATTGCGGTCCGCCGGACAAGATACATTCGTTTTAAGAAGATTGCGAGATCCGCTCAGCATCAGAGTTTTCACATTATCATCAAAAAGGCGCTGAAGCTAGCAGCACCTGCCGCAGCTCAGCAGGTCGCGATCAGCGGAGCCATGGTCATGACAACGCGCATTATCGCTCCTTTAGGGCCTGTTTCAGTGGCCGCAAACTCGTTTGCCATCACAGCGGAAAGTGTCTGTTATATGCCGGGCTTTGGCCTGCAGGGAGCTGCCTCGACTTTGGTCGGTCAGTCACTGGGCGCGCAAAAAAAAGACCAGGCAAAAAGCTTTGCCTGGATCTGTACTCTTCTCGGCATGATCATTATGGCCCTTCTCGGTGTGATCATGTATTTCTTATGTCCTTATGTGTTCCGATTTTTAACGCCTGATTCTGCTGTGCAGAAACTGGCAACTACCGTCCTTCGCATCGAACTGCTTGCTGAGCCTTTCTACGGCGCTTCGATCGTTGCTGCAGGAGCTCTTCGCGGTGCCGGGGATACGCTTGTCCCAAGCATCCTCTCCTTCGTCAGCATCTGGGGCGTCCGTGTCACGCTGGCGTTCCTTCTGGTTGGAACCTATGGCCTCAAAGGTGCCTGGATCGCAATGGCGATCGAGCTCACCTTCCGGGGACTCCTCTTCCTTGCGCGTCTTAAATTCGGAAAATGGCAGAAGTCACTCGCAGAGACGCCCTCGCAGGTCTGATTTAGGAACAGGATATTCTTCTTAATTCACATCTGATACCATATTCAGAATTTCTTTTATATCTCCATCCAGACAGATGGCCTGATCTTCGATTGCCTTCGGGCAATAGGCCTCTCCATAATTCACACAGGCATATGCAGCATTAGGATTATCAAACGTCATCTGCCAGAAGGGATATTTAATGATCACCGGAGTGTTTGACCCGACACCAAGTTCCAGGAAAAGAACACGCCGGCCCTCCTGTTTTTTCAAAAACTCCGCATAAGCAGCCGAAGCTCTGTGCCAGCCTTCATCTTCAACGAAAGAATCATCCGACCTCAGATTCATGGTCATATCACTCCCATCCTCCGGGCATTTCGGGATCAGCTCTGTCGGGATCTCCATCGATATTCCAACAGGAGATATCTGGAAGATACCATTTTCATCTTTGATAAAGCCCTGAGCCTCCATTGCTTTCATGACCCATTCCTCATTATCAAATGTCTTTTGGATCTTCGGATTCATGCTTTGGAACAGACCATAGTCTCCCTGGGTATAAAAGAGTCTCGTTTTTTCAAATCCTGCTTTTTGGAACATATGATCCACATTCGTCGTGATCACAAAGTAATCTTTATCTTTTACAAGCTCAAGCAGTTTCTGATACACCGGTTCCGGTGCATCCATATAGCGGTTGATATAAATATTTCTTGCCCAATACGCCCAGGCAATTTTCGGCTCCAGACGCATGACATAAAAGCCTCCGGAGTACATGTCATGAAAACCATACCGCTCTTCAAAATCAAAGAAATATTTCTTAAAACGTTCTCCGCTGTAGGTAAATCCCGCCGAAGTAGAAAGGCCGGCTCCTCCGCCGATCACGATTGCGTCTGCACTTTCAAGTGCTTTCCGGAGGCGGAGGATTTCCTTCTCCTTGTCCTGATTTCCTTTGGAAAGTCCGCCGTTCATGCGGCGCACACCGGCAATCCCCTTTTCTATTGTTTCCGTATATCCATTTGGTAAGTAAAAATAATTCTGACTCATAATTTCCTCTGATGTTTCTGTTTAATAAGCTTTTCTGTGTATTCTGTCAGGAAAGAAGCTCCTGATATATCTGAAGATCTTCATCTTTAAATACGTTAAAAATAATTCGTTCCATAACTCCTGAATGTTCGGAAAGCCATGCTTTCACTGCCCCGACCGCGATCTCTGCTGCCCTTTGATTCGGGAAGTGAAAAACGCCGGTGGAAATACAGCAGAACGCTACGCTTTTCAGATCATTTTCCAGACACAGATCCAAAGTGTTCCGATAACAGTCCGCAAGATCTTTCTCCAAAGCAGGCGTCAGCTTATACTGCACGATCGGTCCGACAACATGGACCACTTTTTTTGCCGGAAGGTTAAATGCATCTGTCAGCATCGGAACTGCTGTCGGCTGCTCATAATCCCTTCCGTAACGGACCCGCAGCTCATTCATCTGTCTGTTACACTCTGCTCTTAACTGGATGCCTGCAAAGGTATGAATGCAGTTATCAATACAAGTATGCATCGGAACAAAACATCCGAGCATCTGTGAATTCGCCGCATTTACGATCGCGTCCACAGCAAGCCTTGTAATATCTCCCTGCCAGATGGAAAGTCCTGCCTGAATCTCAGGAATTTCACTCAGGCTGACGATTCCTTTTTCCTCCGCTCTTCCCCTTAAATACTCGTCCTGGACTTCGATTGTTTCTGTGTCCATGCTTTTCGGAAGACGGATATTCATAAATGAACGAAGAAGATTTTTCTTTTCTTCTTCGCCATCCGGTATTTCTATATCCTTATATTGTCCGGAATCCTCCCGGAACTTTTTCACTAAAAATTCAAGTCGGTCGTTCTGGTTCATATTTATTTCCTTCTGTTCTGTAATGCTGCAATCACTTATTGCCTTTCGCTTATCTGTCGCATCATCAAGTATAGCATGAATAAATCACGGCCGGGCGAAGAACGCCGGTGTTCGTTTTCCGAAGACCGGATCAACAGAAATGGCAGGCTGATCGGCAGCGGCGTTTTGATCCTTCTTATAAGTGCCGGAACTGTTGAGCATCAAAGATGTATCCTCTGTCAGGATCCCGACATGGCTGATCTCGGAATTGCTTTTGTATTTTCGGTCGCCTTCTGTAAAATGTCCCGGAAAGCGGAAAAAGACCAGGTCTCCGGGCTTAGCAGAAGCAGCATCCGTAAAGCATGCTCCCTGATCCAGAAAATACTGTGCGATCTTTGCGGACCAGCGGGTAACGCCGCTTCCATGGATCTTTTCAACCAGTGTCTTAAGGTCAATACCAAGTTCTTCCGCCTTTTTTAAATCCAGGCCTTTCGGCCCTGCAAGCTCCGGATGACCGATGCGCTCAGCAATCGGAATATACCGCTCCGGCAGTATTGAAAAATCAACGAGTTCCGGATCTGCAATAAAAGAAGGTTCAGCATGCAGCCCTTTCACATCGCCCGTCACATAAGGACTTTTTTCGTACGGGATCCCCGAAAGAACAAGCAGCACATAGGTTGAGCAGTCAATGTTACCACGGCCGCCATACTCCTGATCATACAGATCATATCCGGCAAGAAAAGTTTTGCTCCCAAAGGAATAGATGAGCTCATCTGCATGTTCCAAATAGGTCCCTGCAACCGCAAGCACCTCTTTGACAGTTTCTTTCTGAAATAAGTTGTTTGGATTTTTCGGTATCGTCATCAATGATTTATTCTGCCTTCCAAAGAAGCATGTTCCGGTCAATGATATCTTTGATCCGTCCATTATCTGAAAGCCAGGTCAGATAGGATCTTACCGTGCTTCCGACTAATGCGTACTGTTCGAATGACATTTCCAAACCATATGTGTCAAACAGTTTCTTCAGGAGCTGCTCAAAGCAGACCGGTTCCCTGCAGATTTCCAGGAGCTTGTCACTGATCTCATACACTTTCTCAATATTCAGCCGGGCAATCGGCGCGATTTCCTCCGTCACATCATCATGAGAAGGAACGAAGTACTTTGCCTCTAAAGTCTGAACCAACTGAAGGGTCCCAAGATATTTTCCAACATCAACCAGGAATCCAATCGGGTGTTTTTCCAGTGCTTCCGGGCCAGAAAGACAATCTGCAAGAAAGACGGTTCCGTCCGGAATACGGTAGCCGGCCATGTCAAAGGAATGTCCAGGAAGCGGGATGATCTCCCATCCTTCAGGAAGCACCTCTTCCGAAAGCGGCTGTGCCGGACACTCCTGTGCCATTAAAAACTTATGGCGCAATGCCTTCGGTGGGTTGGCGCCATAAAGAAACATCGGCTCTAATATGGTATGACTTGCAATAGCACTCTCGATCGCCGGCGCATAAATACTGCAGCCGGTCTGCCCAGCCAGATATTTATTTCCTCCGATATGATCTGCATGAGAGTGGGTATTATAGATCGCTTTCAGTTTCCAACCTCGCTCTTCTAAGATCCTGCGGACTTTTTTACCCGCATCTTTATCATTTCCACTGTCGATCAGACAGACTTCTTCGTCACCGGTCTTTATGACTCCGATCTTCGCAGGGCACTGAACATAATAGCTTTGCTCCGAGAGCTGGATCAATTCGTACATATCTCTTACCTTAAAAATATGCGCGGCTCTTTTGAACCGCGCATGTCATCTTACTTAGTTTAATTCCAACAGAAATTCCTGGATCCTGCCAAGCGCTTCTTTCAGTTCCGACATCGAATATGCATAACTGATTCTTAAGAAGCCTTCGCCGCAGTCACCGAATGCCGTGCCAGGTACGACCGCAAGTTTCTTACTCTCTAAGAGACGCGTTGCAAATTCATCACTGGTCATGTTCAGATGCTGAATGCTCGGGAACACATAGAATGCTCCATACGGTTCAAAGCATGGAAGGCCCATATCACGCAGCGTCTTGACGAGATAGCGGCGACGCTGGTTATAGGACTCACGCATCTTTGCAACATCGGCATCTCCGTTCCGAAGTGCTTCCACAGCTGCATACTGCGAAGTTGTCGGAGCACACATGATCGCATACTGATGCAATTTTGTCATCTGCTGGATGATCTCTTCCGGACCGACTGCATATCCAAGTCTCCATCCGGTCATTGCATATGCTTTGGAAAAGCCGTTGATCACAACTGTCCGTTCCTGCATACCCGGAAGTTCAGCGATTGTTACGTGCGGATTTCCGGTATAAGTCAGTTCTCCGTAGATCTCATCCGAGATCACGATAATATCTCTTTCCACACAGATTTTTGCGATCTTTTCCAGATCCTCTCTTTCCATGACCGCACCGGTCGGGTTGTTCGGGAACGCAAGGATCAGGACCTTTGTTTTTTCTGTAATTGCATCCAGGAGTTCTTCCGGTGTCAGGCGGAATTCATTTTTCTCCTGAAGCGGGATCGTGACCGGAACAGCTCCGGTCAGTTTTGCACACGGCACGTAGCTGACATAACAAGGCTCCGGAATGATGACTTCATCTCCCGGATCTGCCATTGCACGAAGCGCCATATCGATTGCTTCGCTGCCGCCGACAGTGATCAGAACTTCCGTTTTTCCATTGTAATCCAGTCCATGTTTTCTTTTGTAATAGTTAGCGATCTCCTGCCTTAATTCCAGAAGTCCGGAATTAGAGGTATAGAACGTACGTCCCTTTTCAAGGGAATAAATACCTGCTTCGCGGATATGCCACGGTGTATCAAAATCAGGTTCACCGACACCAAGAGAGATTGCTTCCGGCATCTCAGCTACAATGTCGAAGAACTTTCGGATTCCTGACGGATGCAGGTCTCTTGTAACTTTTGATATCGGATCTCTCATAAAGTAATTCTCTCCCTTTCATCTATTTTTTTAGCACCGAGAACGGTTCCGTAATCTTTATAACGTTTCATGATAAAGTGAGTTGCGGTTCCGGTAACGTATTCGATCGGGCTCAGCTTGCTTGATACAAAGTTTGCGATCTCACGCATGGTCTTTCCTTCCAGCATAACAAGGAAATCGTAAGCGCCGGAGATCAGATAGCAGCTTTTCACTTCATCAAATTTATAGATGCGTTCTGCAATCGTATCGAATCCGACTTCTCTTTGTGTATTGACATTGATCTCGATCAGGGCATCTACTTTTTCTTCATCTGTATTGTCCCAGTTGATGAGAGTATAGTATCCACTGATGGTTCCGTCCTGCTCCAGCTCCTGGAGCATATTGGCGACAGCCGCTTCCTCCGCGCCCAGGCAGGTCGCCAGGTCCTTGAGGTCAATTCTTGAGTTGTTTTCGATCAGTCTCAATAATTCTTCTTTCATAGCGTTGTCTCCTTTTCTTTTATTCCGGATCCGCACCATGCGGATCGTTATTAGTGTTCTCCTCTGCGGTCGGCAATATCTTTTGCCTGCCTGGAAGGCGGGGTCAGAAATCTCCGGCTTTCCCCTGATATGATCACACGGTCTTTCGAATCTGTGATCATTCCAATCTCCGACAGTCCTTCTTCTGCTTCCATTTCTTCCGGAAGTGCCACCAGCCAGCTTCCTTCAGAACTGACTTCATACGGGTTTTCTTTTAATAATTCCAGGATCTCGACGATATGCTGGTCGACCGGGATCGCTTCTAGATCGATCTCACAGCCGATGTTCTGAGGAATATCCTGTTTAGAAGGAGCCTGCTCTTTTATTTCCTCCCGCAGCTCCGACAGGTCCTCACACATCGCCCAAAGCGCTGCAAAGATCCCCCCATCTCTTATTTCACGGATATAAACTGTTCCGTCAAAATAATAGTTCTTTCTACTATAAGGTTTCTTTGTATTTTTTTCAATACATAAATTATCCAAAAAATCTGCAGGATCAGGCCGATCTTCTGACAGATTTTCAAATTCGCGCACAAAAAACTTCGGAAAACGCGTCTCAATATCCTCCCGGTTTTCCTGATACAGCTTCTTTGCTGTCTCATATGCTATTAATCCGGTAACGTAAATCTTCATTTATTTTCCTGCAGATGGGCAATATGGTGCAAGGAAGCACTCTGCGCACTTCGGGCTCCGCGCCGTACAGATCGTCCTGCCATGTGCAATGATCTGAATGTTCCAAAGGATCCAGTGATCTTTCGGGAGCGTCTTTTCCAGATCGTATTCCACTTTTGTCGGATCTTCGTTTTTTGTCAGTCCGAGCTTTCTCGAAATCCTTCCGACATGCGTATCAACAACGATACTTGGGATATCATAGATATTTCCACGAATCACATTCGCCGTCTTCCTTCCGACTCCCGGAAGCGACGTCAGCGCATCGATATCTGAAGGAACTTCACCGCCATATTCCTTTACCAGCTTATCTGCGCAGGCGATAATATTCTTTGCTTTGTTATGATAAAACCCCGTAGAATGAATATCCTGTTCGAGTTCTTTCAGGTCGGCATTCGCAAAGTCTTCCAGACTCTGATATTTCCGGAACAGGTCTTTTGTCACGATATTGACTCTGGCATCTGTGCACTGCGCGCTCAAAATCGTCGCGATCAGAAGATGCCAGGCATTATCATAATCCAGCCAGCATTTTTTTTGCACACTGTAATGTTCGTCCAAAAGATCTAAGATCTTCTGCACCCGTTCTGCTTTTTTCATGCCCGTTCCTCCTCTTGGTTTTGAATCGTCTCTGCATCCAGGATCAGTCCGGAAAGACCGTCAAAGAACTCCAACAAAACTTCCTGCATCTGATCGATCGTCTTTGGCGGGTTTGGCGGGCGGAAGACAAAATACGGCTGGGAGTCTGCAACAAAGCGCAGGATCTGTTCGGAGGTTCCCCTCCTGCCACCGGCTCCAACATAGCCCGCCGTCCGGTTTTTCAGTACTTCCGTCTTCTTTCCGTCATTGTATTCCTTCAAAAATCCGAACATCTTATAGGTATCGATCGGTGCTGTTTTAAACATACTGATCTTATACTCACTGCGGCTTCCTGAGATCTCCGTAATATAGACCGCATGTGCTTTCGCCTTCAGCAGCGCAACCTTCAGCAGGTTTTCCGTCACCTCCGGGATCTCCCCGAAGCGGTCTTCCAGCTCATTTCGGATATCCTCCAGATCTTCAGCGGTCGTGATTGCAGAGATCTTTTTATACATGTTCAGTTTTTCAAATTCATTTGTGATGTAAGTTGCCGGTATGAATCCGTCGATCTTTAAGTCCACCGTCGTTTCAAAATCCGCCAGAACACGTTCCCCTTTCAGGAAGGAGACCGCCTCATTGAGCATCTTGCAGTACAGCTCATATCCGACTGCTTCCATATGTCCGCTCTGCTCTGCTCCGAGAACATTGCCTGCTCCGCGGATCTCAAGATCCCGCATTGCGATCTTGATGCCGCTTCCGAGGTCTGAGAACTCCCGGATCGCTTTGAGTCTCTTCTCAGCGACTTCCCGGATCAGCTTATCTTTCCGATACATTAAGAACGCATAAGCAGTTCGGTTCGTTCTTCCGACACGTCCGCGCAGCTGATAGAGCTGGCTTAACCCAAAGCGGTCCGCATCATGAATGATGATCGTATTGACATTGGAAATATCCATTCCGGTCTCAATAATTGTTGTCGAAACAAGTACATCAATATCGCCGGCAGTGAAATCCTCCATGATGCCTTCGAGCGTTTTCGCCGCCATCTTTCCATGCGCATACTGGACATTCAGATCCGGTACCATGTTCTGGATCTTTGCCGCAATCGTATCAATACTATTCGTTAAATTATACACATAATAAACCTGGCCGCCGCGTCTTGCCTCCCTGAGGATCGCTTCGCGGACCGCATCGTCCGAATACTCCATAACATAAGTCTGAATCGGTACGCGGTCGACCGGCGGCTCTGTTAAAAGGCTCATATCGCGGATGCCGGAAAGAGACATATGGAGCGTCCTCGGAATCGGTGTCGCGCTCAGAGTCAGTACATCAACATTCTTCCTAAGCTGCTTGATCTTTTCCTTATGAGAAACGCCGAAGCGCTGCTCCTCATCCACGATCAGAAGTCCTAAATCCTTAAATTCAATATCTTTACTCAGCAGACGGTGCGTGCCGACCACGATATCAACCATTCCCTTTTTGATTTCCGAAACAGTCTCCTTCTGCTGCTTTCCGGATGAAAAACGCGACAGCTGTGCAACTGTGATCGGATAGCCTCTCATGCGGTTTACGATCGTATTGTAATGCTGCTGAGTTAAAATCGTTGTCGGACAAAGAAACGCGACCTGCTTTCCTTCCTGAACTGCTTTAAAAGCTGCCCGCAGCGCGACCTCTGTTTTTCCGAACCCGACGTCTCCACAGATCAGCCGGTCCATGATCTTCGTTGATTCCATATCCGCTTTGACCGCGTCAACCGCACGAAGCTGGTCATCCGTTTCCTCAAACTCAAACTGCTCTTCAAACTCCTGCTGCCAGACAGTATCCGGCATATATTTATAGCCCTGACTGTTCTGCCGCTCCGCATAAAGTGCGACCAGTTCCGCCGCAATGTCTTTCACGGACGCGCGGACACGCGACTTTGTATTGTTCCATTCTTTACTTCCGAGTTTATGGATCTTCGGCTTTGCACCATCACTGCCGGCATATTTCTGGATCTTATCAAACTGCGTTGCCAGAACATAAAGACTGGAGTTTCCGGCATAGTCGATCTTCATATAATCTTTTTCCGTACCATCGACCGTGATACGCTCAATACCGCGATAAACACCAACACCATGCTGTTCATGTACGACATAATCTCCAATGTTAAGATCTGTAAAATCCTTGATCGGATCCCCGGAAAAGCGTTTCCGTTTTCTCTTCTTTGCTCTGCGGACGCCGAAAATATCCACTTCGGAAATAATGGCAAACTTCTGATCCGGATATGCAAAACCTGTACGGACGGCTCCGACCTGTACATTCGGTTCTACACCCTTTTCCTGAAGTTCCTTGATCAGGCGTTCTGCACGAAGATTACTTGCGGTAAATAAAGTGACGTTCCATCCGTCCCTCCGGTACTGTTTCAGATCGTTGGCAAGGTCCTCAAAGCGTCCGTTATAGGACGGAATATTACGGGCATTTATATGGACCGTCGTCTTCGCAGGAAGCTCTTCATATCCGCTTCCGAGCATGGAGAACTGCAGACAGTTCCTCTTCTGAAACTCCGAAAGCAAACGTTCTTCAAAAACCGCCTCGGAAAAGATCTTTGCCGGCTCATCTAATACGAACAGTGTCTTCTCATCAAAATAAACGAAGAGATCCACCTGGTCAGTAAGCCCGTCTGCAGCTTTCTCTCCTTCTTCGGAAGGCTGCTCGCTGACTGACGGAAAGATCGTAAATTCCTCTACACTCTCAATGGAGCGCTGGCTCTCCACATCGAAGAGCTTAATGGACTCCACCTCATCGCCCCAAAGGTCGATACGGTACGGCGCGCTCTCCGTATATGGGAAAACATCAATGATATTTCCACGGATGGAGAATTCGCCATGGGAACCCACTTGGGATTCATTTTCATATCCGAAAGAGACCAGCTTTTCTGCAAGCTCTTCTCCGTTCAGTTCCTCTCCCTGACGGATCGTGATCAGCTCCTTCTGTATCTCATCAAAACTTTGAAACTGTTCTGCAAACGCTTCGAGAGTCGTGATGACTGTCAGACGCTCGCCTGCAAACAGACGCTTTACGACTTCCAGCCGCTGTTCAGAAAGATAACTGCCACGGATATCCGCCTTTTCGAAAAGCGGATCTTTCGCAGGATAGTAAACAGCGGCCTTATCAAAAGCCGTATAGTTATTCAGGATCTCGAGGGCCTTCTGCTCATCAAAAGTAACGATGACTTTGCTGCCAAAGCCATCGCCCAAGTTAAAAAGCAGGTGCTCCATCTGGCTCGGAACGCAGCCGTTCACCAGAACCGGCCCGTCCTTTGCTGCTGTTGTTATTTGATTTATGTAGCCTGTGATATCGTTCATTTTTAATGTCGGTTTATATTCCTCGAACGCTAATTGAACTGATTCATCGCATGCTCCATGCCATGCTCCACAATATCGACCGCCGCATCAGCTGCTTTTGCAAATGCATCCTCCATGATCTTTCGCGTTTCTTTGTCATAACGGCCAAGAACATAATCTACCATATCCATCTGTTCCGGCCGTTTCCCGATCCCAACACGGATCCTGAAAAACTCTTCCGTTCCCAGACAGGAAACGATACTCTTCATGCCGTTATGGCTTCCGGCGGAGCCTTTCTTCCGAAGACGCAGACGTCCCTCCTCCAGGTCACTGTCATCATAGATCACAACGAGTTTCTCCTTCGGATCGATCTTATAGAAGCGGCAGACAGAACGCACCGCATTTCCGCTCAGATTCATGAACGTCAGCGGCTTCACCAGCAGCGTCTTTTCTCCGCCGATCACAGTTTTTCCGACCATGGCATTAAACACGGTCTTTTTCATTTTGACATTCAGCTTCTCAGCCAGAATATCAATCGTATCAAAACCGGCATTATGCCGGGTTTTTGCATATTTCTCTGTAGGATTTCCAAGTCCTGCGATCACAAACATGTTTATATCCTTTCTTCAGGCCGTTTCCATGCAAGAGTGCCGGAAATCACACACGACCCCGGCTCTATCAAGTATCTCGATTATAAAGGCTATCACAATTTGTTGCAAGAACGGAAAGGCAAAGTACTTCTTCTCACCACGAATCTATATATACGTTATTCGTATATATCAAGGTAAAGAAAAAGCAAGACAAAGGCTTTCGCCCGCTTGCTTCTTCTTCAGGCCTGTATAGCTTTCGCTATATCAAGAACTTATTTGTTTTAAATCGTATCTTCTTCCAATCTGAATCATAAAAGACTGATCAGGAATTCTATGACCGGATCTTCGGAAAATCAGATCTGAAATTCTAACTCCGACAAAGCAGGATGATCAAGACTGATCAGGAATCAAACATCCCGGATGTGAAATTACAATTTCGGGTGGAATTGCCTCCCCACTTAGGAATTGGCCCCGGCCACTCAGAACACCGGCTTCCGATCACGAAGCTGACGCCCCGGTATTCGAGACAAAAACCTTGCGGTTTCAGTAACTCCTGGCATTTCATGACTAATAGCAACCTTTTGTGCAAATACCCCGGGTGGACACGTTAAGTGAAAATATCCGGTCAGAATAAGCCTACTAAGCTGCCTGGCCATTCAATGCATCCAAAAGGATTTTAGTCAAACCCAACAGCGGTATTATACCACTTAATGCAGACAATTTCTACTCTAACTTATCAATGTCCTCATTTGAGAGCTCACCGCTATCATAACGCTGAATCAAAGACTTGATCTTCGCCGACGGATCCAGCAAATCGCTGATGGATACATCATGGTTCAGACTGTCAATAATGTAGGACATGTACTTGGACATATCAACATTAATGAAATAGTCTCTCTTCAGAAGCTCAGGATCCTGGTATGTCAGGTTAGTGCAGCAGACCCGGGTGAATAATCCCTGCTCATATGCATCATCGAACTTTTTCATACCATTCGTAAACAGACCGAAGGTTGCAAAGATATATACGCGATTTGCGCCACGTTCTTTTACGTCCCTGGCGGTATCTATCATGCTTCCGCCGGAAGAGATCATATCATCTACGATGATCACATCTTTTCCTTTAAGGTCTGTGCCCAAATACTCATGGGCGACGATCGGGTTCTGACCATTTACAACTTGTGTATAGTCTCTCCTCTTGTAGAACATACCCATGTCTACGCCAAGCACGCTGGCAAAGTACACGGAACGGTCTAACGCGCCTTCATCCGGAGAGATCATCATCAGATGATCCTTATCAAACTTAATATCCTTTTCATATTTGCAAAGGTTCTTAAGGAATTGATAGGATGGCTTGATGTTTTCAAATCCATTTAAAGGTGCTGCCTGGATAACCCGAGGGTCGTGGGCATCAAACGTTATTAAATTGTCGACACCCATATGATAAAGCTCTGTAAGACCCATAGCGCAGTCTAATGACTCACGTCCGGTTCTTTTGTGCTGTCTGCTCTCATATAAGAAAGGCATAATAACGGTGATACGTTTTGCCTTGCCGCCGACGGCTCCGATAATACGCTTAAGATCCTGGAAATGATCATCCGGGCTCATGCGGTTCGGTTTGCCGGCCATACTGTACTCAAGACTGTTGTTACACACATCTACGATCAGGAAGAGATCTTTTCCGCGAACACTTTCTTTCAGAAGTCCCTTTGCTTCGCCTGAGCCGAAACGCGGAGTTTCCGCTGCGATAATGAAAGTGTCTTTTTCATAGCCGGAAAAGGCGATCGTGTTTTTCAGGTCACTTTCCCTGTTTTTACGCCAGTTGGTAATGTAACGGTCGATTTTCTGGCCCATTTCCGTGCAGCTCGACAGCGGGATGATCCCGAGCGGGCCGACAGGTATGGTATTGATAGCGATTTCTTCACGCAGCATTTTTAGTTTTCCTCCAATTTTTTCGTCATGCGTATATCGTTTCCTAGTAGTTTGATAAATGTATATTTATTAGCAATGCGGGAAAAGATTCGTTCTGAATAATTATCCTGCAGCTGCTTCAACGAAAGATTTGTTGATATGATCGTGTGTTTCTTACCCAGTATACGCTCATTGACGCAGTTAAACAGCTGTGTGGCAGTAAAGGAGTTTACCATCTCTGTACCTAAATCGTCAATGATAAGAAGATCACAATCGTAAATGTGTTTTTTTACAAATTCGCTGGATGCTCCTTCGGACCCGGTTCGGAAGGATCCGAAGGTAACATCCGACAGTATATCAAACAGCCTGATGGCTGATAGGTACACTACGAAATATCCCTGATCCAATAATTCCTTCGCGATGCAGTTGGTGAGGAATGTCTTCCCGACCCCTGCTGCACCGGTGATGAAGAGATTATCTTCTGAGCGGGAGAAATCGCGGATAAAGCTTTCGGCTTTCTGCAAAGCATTCTTTGCAGCATCCAAAGCCTCTCCTTCCGGATAATATTTGAAAGAATACGTTCCAAAGTTTTCTTCTTTCAATATCTCCTTGATGTTTGACTGGTCATAGAGAATATTGGTAACCCTCTCCTTAAAACAGGTACAGAGTTCGTTCCCGACATAACCGGTATCCCGGCATTTTTCACACTCATAGTGTGCATTCAGGTCATCCTCTGTGAATCCGGCTTCAGACAAAACTTTGTCCTTCTCTGCTCTGAGAGAAGCAAGCTGGTCTTTATACGAACCCGGCAGAGCTTTTCCTGATATCCTGGATATCGCCTCGGAAACAGAAAGGCCTGCGATCTCATCCTCTATTTCCTTCAACCTGGGAACTTCTCTTTCGATCTGTTCCCTTCGCTCCCTTAATTCCCTGGCAGCTTCGAGCTGTTTCTCATCGTATTCTTTTAAGATCTGTTCAAATGCTGTCCGGGCAATCATACGTTAAATAATTTCTCCTCCAACTCGGAATAGTCGTAGGTACGCTGATCAAAGTTATTAAACTTATTGGAAGATGCGTTTTTACTTCGTTCGTCTTTCTTTCTCTGCGCTGTTTTCATGGATCCTGCAATCGCCTTCTCACGCTTCTCATCCAGAGCTTTCACCTCTTCCATCGAAGAAATGCCTGCGCTCTTCCATCTTTTTAAGATCGAATCCGCATATTCGAAGCTCGGCTGGTGGATCGTGTCCATGGTACGGTTGCAGGCGTCTAAGATCATCTCCATGTTAAAGCCATAAGAAAGCGTCCATCTCGAAACGTAATCCGCCTCTCCCTTGGAAGGTTTTCTTCCGTTCAGTCCAAAGGCTTTCAGAACCGGATAACAGCTGTCTGAATAAATGCTGTTTAATGCTTTCGCACCCTTCAGTGTGCTGATTCCCTGCTCTGCCCAGCCAATGGCTGTCTTTTCGATATACCGCATATGTTTATGCCCTTTTGAAATGCAGTATTCAAATAAATATTCGATCACATCTGCAGGAAGCTTCAGAGTGTCATAGAAAAATAACACTGTATTTAAATCTGCGCCCGAGAGGGCATGACCTAAATATTTCTGAATGCTGTATAAGAGCATTGTAACATCATCTTTTTCGGAGAAAGATGCAATCTCAGTCGGTGTATACTGTTTCTTGGTATAGACCGTCTTTGGCTCTTCCCCTTCTTCTGCAGAGAAGACCTCCTGTGCAGCCTCCTGCTCTTTGGCAGGCTCAGCAGGCTGTGCAGGTTTCGCAGAAACATTGACCGTGATCTTTTCGGTCTCGTCTGTCATTTCCGCAAAAGAGATCATACGTAAGGAAGTGAGGGTTCCGTCTTCAAAGGTAAGCTTTAAGAGGCCTTTCTTCTCCCAGTACTTGAGCGCCCGGATCACATCTTTTTCAGAATCTTCCAGTGCGTCCGCGATCTTTGCAATCGACAGCTCGCTGCGGTTCTCCTCTACACATTTTAATAAATAGATATATATTTTTACGAATTCACCTGCGGCCTTCGGCATGTACTTTTCAATAAAGCAGTTTGGTATGCGTGTTGCCTGAGTGAATACATCTTGCTGTAGCTTAAACTGACTCATGAAACAAACAAAACTCCTGTTACAAATCCCCAATCAAACGCAAATTTTGTCATTTACCATTTGAGTGTACGTGGAATATAGCATAGTTTTTTTGATTTGAAAATAGCCCCAAAATCCCGATCCCCGTCAAACGTTTATATGTGGATAATGTGGATAAAGTGGATAAAAAAAGGTTTAAAAAAAGAACAAAAAAACCACCCCGTCGGAGTGGCTTTATTTTAAGCGTGTCAATAGTTTACCGGCCTCGTTTTTAAAAAAATACATGCTTTTTCAAGGACCCTGAAAATTTTGTGGATAAAGTGGATAACTATTTTCCAAGGAGCTTTTCGCCTATAATATATACATCTCCGGCTCCCATAGTTATTAACAGATCTCCGTTTACACAATTTTCTAACAAAAAATTTTCAATCTCGTCGAAAGTCGGGAAGCAATAGCACTCACGACCCGTTTTATCGATGAGTTCTTTGATATTTTCCGAAGAGATTCCAAGTGTATTTTTCTCTCTGGCTGCGTAGATCGGCGCAAGAACGACAGCGTCTGCCAGGCTTAATGCATCTGCAAATCCGTCAAGGAATGCCTTTGTGCGGGTATAGGTATGCGGCTGGAATACGACCCAGAGTTTTCTGTGCGGATAATTTGCTGCCGCCTTCAGGGTTGCACGGATCTCATCCGGATGGTGGGCATAGTCATCTACGATCGTAACGCCCCCTACTTCCCCTTTCAGCTGGAATCTTCTGTCAACTCCGGTAAATGCACTGATAGAGACTGCTGCTTTTTCTGCATTGATCCCCAGATGTGCCGCTGCTGCGAAGGCTGCAAGAGAATTATAGACATTATGTTCTCCCGGCAGTTTCAGGGCTGCATGCGCTGCATATGCTCCATTAATATAAAGATCATACTCGGCACAGGCAAACTGATTGTAAGAAATGTTTTTCGCCGTATAGTCAAAATCACCATGAAGACCAAAGGTCGTTATCTCGCAGGAAAGTCCGTCAGTGAAATAAGAAAGGTCCTCGATCTCACCATTGATAATCAGAACGCCGTTATCCGGGAGCAGACGCGTGTAGGTTTTAAAGCTGTTCCGGATATCGTCCAGATCCTTAAAAAAGTCCATATGGTCTTCCTGAACGTTCAGAATGATCTCCATCGTCGGGAAGAAGGAAAGGAAACTGTTGGTATATTCACAGGCTTCTGTCAGGAAATATCCGGAATGACCGATACGGATGTTTCCGCCGATTGCAGGAAGAATACCGCCGACAGAGATCGTCGGATCAGTTTCTGCATCCAGCAGGATCTGGGAGATTAGCGAAGTCGTTGTCGTCTTCCCGTGTGTTCCGGAAACGCAGACGGCACGTTCATAGTTCTTCATCAAAGCGCCCAGGAAATCCGCGCGGACCATCATCGGGATGCCTGCTTCTTTAGCAGCTTTAAGCTCCGGATTGTCTTCTGAGATTGCTGCGGTATAAACGACCAGGTCGATATCATCTGTGATATTGGCAGCGGACTGTCCGATCATGATCTTAGCTCCGAGAGCTTCCAGCTCATCTGTCAATTCGCTCTGCTTGGAATCAGAGCCGGAAACTACAAAGCCCCTTGATAAAAGGATGTGGGCAAGTCCGCTCATGCTGATTCCGCCGATGCCGATAAAATGTACATGTTTTTTGTTGTTAAAATCAAGTGTTGTCATGTTAGCTGTCCTCTTTTACTTGTAAAGAACGTCTTGCACTGCTTCGTGCTTCGCACTCCCGCAGTGCGAAAAACATTCCGTACTCCGGGCTGCCCGCCCTGCGTACTCCATGTTTTTCAGCTCTCGCAATCCCTGCGTGTCTGTCCGCATAAATGCGTCCATCCACACAGTCATTGCTCAAGACTTTCTTTACAGAATAATAGCGACAAGCCTTCTTGTCGCCTAAATTATTCTTTTGCATTTTTTTGAGTACTTAGAATTCGGTGCTTGATGGTTCCTTAGCAGCTTCTTCTTCGTATCTTTCCAGGATGATACGCTGGATGCGGTCGCGTGTTTCTGAGTTGATTGGATGAGCAATATCGCGATACTCGCCGTCCTGAGTTTTTCTGCTAGGCATAGCAATGAATAAGCCTTTTTCACCTTCGATGACTTTGATGTCATGAACGACGAATTCTGAATCCAGGGTAATGGAAACAACGGCTTTCATCTTACCTTCCTTAGCGACCATTCGTACTCTAACATCAGTGATCTCCATATTCAGTTACTCCTTTGTTCTAAAAAAAATACAGAACGGCAGTTAGATTATATCATACACGACCAAAAAATCAATAAAATTAACTTCATGTTTTTATCAATTTAAAGCATTAAAATGCTACGAAAAGTTAAAGCCTGTGCGCAGAATCAGATCTCTAACACCTTATTCAGGAAGTCTTGAGTCCTCGGGTTCTTCGGATTTTTGAAGACCTCCTCCGGAGTTCCCTCTTCCATGATGATTCCCTGATCCATAAACAGGACACGGTCAGCAACTTCCATTGCAAATCCCATCTCGTGCGTAACGACGACCATGGTCATGCCTTCCGCCGCCAGCTCTTTCATGATCACAAGGACCTCACCGATCATTTCCGGATCGAGTGCTGAAGTCGGCTCATCAAAGAGCATGATGTCCGGCTGCATGCATAGCGCCCGCGCGATCGCAACTCTTTGCTTCTGTCCGCCGGAGAGCTGATGCGGATATGCATCCGCCTTGTCTAAAAGGCCTACCCGGTCGAGCATCTTTCTCGCAGTCTCTTCCGCTTTCTCCTTGGATTCTTTCTTAACATCCACAGGCGCCAGCGTCAGATTCCTCAGAACACTCATGTTGGCGAACAGATTAAAGTGCTGGAACACCATGCCAACGTTCTCGCGGACTTTATTGATATTGACTTTTTTATCAGCAATATTATTTCCATCAATGATAACGGTTCCGGAGGTGATCTCCTCCAGTCCGTTTAAGCATCTGATAAAGGTGGATTTTCCGCTTCCGGAAGGTCCGATGACAACGACAACTTCTCCTTCCGTGATGTCTGTGGAAACACCTTTTAAGACCTCCAGGGTCTTGTTATAAGTTTTATGAAGATCATCGACATGGATCTTTACGTTGTCAGAATTTCCTTGTACTTTTTTCTCTATATGATGGGACAGCAGCATTTCCATTTCAGCAGCTGTGACCTTATCTTGCTCTCTTTGCTTTTCTGCCATAGTTCAGCCTCCTTTCCAGGATTTTTGCGACCTGCTGTAATACCAGGATCACGATCAGATACATTACACCGACAATTGCCCAGACCTGGAAGGACTTGAAGGTAATTGCGATGACGTTCTGCGCCTTGTTTACCAGTTCCGGGAATCCGATAACGGAAAGGATCGACGTATCTTTCAACGTGATGATGAACTGGTTGACGATGCTTGGGATCATATTTTTGATCGCCTGCGGAAGCACGACACGGAACATACTTCTCCAGTATGTAAGTCCTAAGCTTCTTGCAGCTTCCATCTGTCCCGGGTCGATCGACTGGATACCTGCGCGAATGATCTCCGCCATATATGCGCCGCAGTTAAGTGCCAGACAGATCGTACCTGCAGTCAGTGCCGTAAGCGTAACTCCTGCATGGAAGAATTGATTCAATGCATAAGGTACGCCCAGATAGATGAAGAACGCGAGAACGATCATCGGAACGCCACGGATCAGATTGACATAGACCAATGAGATCGCATGGCAGACTTTGCTCTTAACAACGCTCATCAAACCAAAAATAATACCCAGAATACAGCCGAAGATCAGGCCGAGCAGCGCTAAGAGCAGCGTCTGTCCCATAGCCTGAAGCAGGAGCATTCCGTATTTACCAAGAATTTGTGCCATAAAACACACCCACCTTTAATAAGATAAGGGCATCGGAGAAACCTCCAATGCCCCTACAAAATTTTCTAATTCAGCAAAAGCAATTCTGTTTTTCCTAAATCCTAGCCAAGATATTTCGCGATGATCTCATCATATGTGCCGTTTGCTCTGATGTTTGCAAGACCTGCATTGAAAAGATCAATCAGTTCCTGATTGTCTGCATTAAAGATTGCCATACCATACTGAGCCGGCTCATTCTCTGTTCCTTCAACGAACTTCATGGAAAGATCGCCTGCCTGGATGCTGTATTTCAGGATCGGGGTATCATCGAAGCAAGCTGCTGCCTGTCCGCCCATGACCTGCTGATACATATCAGGAGATGTGGAAACGCGGGTAACAGTAAATCCGATCTCCTCGCTGAGAGCAGTTGCATACTCATCGCTCATGGTTCCGTTCTTAACAACAACAGTCTTTCCTGCGAGATCCTGAACAGATGCGATCGTAGAATCAGCTGCAACAGCCATTCCCTGGGTTGCATCATAGTATCCGTCAGAGAAGATCCAGCCATTGGCCTGTCTTTCTTCTGTAATAGATGCGCCTGCGATCATTCCGTCAGCCTGTCCTGCCTGGCACTCAGCGATTGCTGCGTCCCAGCCGACATAATGAAGGTCATAGGTAAATCCCTGATCTTCTGCAACAGCTGCAAGAATATCCATATCGATACCAACGATGTTGCCGTTCTCATCTTCAAATTCGAACGGGCTGAAACCTTTATCGGTTGCAACAACAAAGTGCTTTCCGCCAGCCGGAGCTGCGTCGCCGCCGGAACCAGCCGGAGCTGCGTCATCGCCCTTAGAGCCGCCGCAAGCTGCAAGCATTCCTACTGCGAATACTGCTACGAGTACGAGTGCTAAAATTTTCTTCATATTTTTCATTTCCTTTCCTCCTTCTTTTCGCTTCGGTTTTCCCTTTACTTCCTTTTATAAGCGAAAAAACATGGTGGTATTATACTAAAATCGCTATAGAGTGTCCACATTCTTTGCTAAATAGTCAAATTTACTTTTACAAAATGTCAAAATGTAAAACTAAAAAAGGAGACAGAGAACCGTCCCCTGTCTCCTTTTTCTTACAGATCGATATCCAGCTCCACCGGGCAATGGTCAGAACCAAAGATTTCTGTATGGATCTTTGCGTCTTTCAGCTTCTCCGCCAGCGATCCGGAACAGATAAAATAGTCGATACGCCACCCTGCGTTCCGTTCACGCGCTTTCATCCTGTAGCTCCACCAGGAATACATCTGCTCTGCATCGGGGTAGAAATAACGGAAGGTGTCGATAAATCCGGCATCCAGGACCGCGCTCATCTTCTCCCTTTCCTCATCGGTAAACCCGGCGTTCATGTGATTCGTTTTCGGGTTTTTAAGGTCGATCTCTTTGTGAGCAACATTAAGGTCGCCGCAGTAAATAATCGGTTTTTTCTTTTCCAGTTTTTTAATATATTTTAAGAAATCATCCTCCCATCTCATCCGGTAGTCCAGTCGTTTTAACCCATCCTGGGAATTCGGAACATAGACCGTGATCATATAAAAGTCTTCAAACTCAAGAGTGATCACCCGTCCTTCGTGATCATGTTCTTCGACACCGATGCCGTAAGCAACGGAAAGCGGCTCTCTTTTCGTAAAGATCGCGGTTCCGGAATAGCCCTTTTTTTCTGCATAATTCCAGTACTGGTGATATCCCGGAAGGTCAAGGACAAGCTGTCCCTCCTGCATCTTAGTCTCCTGCAGGCAGAAGATGTCGGCATCGATATTATTAAAAAAATCCATGAATCCCTTGCCATGGCAGGCACGTATTCCATTTACATTCCATGAGATCAGTTTCATTGTGTCCTCGCTTTTTCTGTTCTCCTGCGTTCTGCAGGCATCATTCATCAACCGTTTAAGTTTATCATACTTTATTTTGTTTTTTAAGTTCATTTAGGTTTCGCTTTTTATACTTCGTGACATAAGAGCAATCCCTATATGAATATGGAGGTAATAAAATGGCTTATCAGTCCGTATTTAAAAGATTTGAGAAAAAATATCTGCTTACCCTCGAGCAGAAAGAAAAACTGATGAAGAAGATGGCAGGTCATATGAAATTAGATGAGTATGGTCAATCAACGATCCGCAATATCTATTTTGATACAGACGACTATCTGCTGATCCGCCGCTCCATCGACAAGCCGAGTTACAAAGAAAAGCTCCGCATCCGCAGTTATAAAAAAGCAACACCGGACAGCGAGACCTTTGTGGAAATAAAAAAGAAATTTGACAAGATCGTCTACAAAAGAAGGATCTCCCTTCCGGAAAAGGAAGCAATGAACTGGATCGCAGGAAAAAGGGAATGCAGTAAGGAAGGCCAGATCACAAATGAGATCAATTACTTCCTGAAACACTATAAAGGGCTGAAGCCCGCAGTGTTCCTCAGTTACGACAGAGAGGCTTACTACTGTGAAGAAAGAAAAGACTTCCGCGTCACGTTTGACCGGAACATCTTAGCCCGAACCGAAAACATCTCCCTGCAGGAAGATCCATATGGAACTTCTCTTCTCCCGGAAGGGAAAGTACTGATGGAACTGAAATGTGCCGGCGGATACCCTATGTGGATGGTGAAGTTCCTTTCTGAAAACAAGATCTATAAAACATCCTTTTCGAAATACGGAACAGCATATCAGACAATGATCTGGCCGGAGAAGCAAAAGAATCTGCAGGCAGTGCGCAGGCAGGAAAGTGTAAGGAGCAGAAGGATACCGGCAAGAGCAAGGGTCGCAGTGCTCCAGCACGCATGATCAAAGGATACAAAGGAAACATAAAAGCAGGAAACGAACACTGCGCTATTTAGAGGAGGCTTATAACAATGACAAGTAACATTTTCAGCAGCATTTTTGACGCAACCACATCCGTAATATCAGTTCCGAACTTTCTGATCTGTATGGCATGTTCACTGGTTGCCGGAATCATATTGGCACTCGGATACGTATTCCGTTCCAGATACACAAAAAGTTTTGTACTGACACTTGCACTACTACCGGTCGTTGTCTGCGTGGTCATCATGATGGTCAACGGTAACATCGGAGCCGGTGTTGCAGTTGCAGGCGCATTCAGCCTGGTCCGCTTCCGTTCCGCCCCGGGAACCGCAAAAGATATCACCATGCTCTTCCTTGCAATGGGCGCCGGTCTTTTAACCGGAATGGGATATCTTGCATACGGCATTCTGTTTGCAGTGATCATGTGCATTCTTATGATCATCCTGAACCTGATCGGATTTGGCTCCCGGGCAACTGCAAAATACCGGACCATGAGGATCTCCGTACCGGAAGACCTTGATTACTCCGGAATGTTTGATGATCTTTTTGAGCAGTATACGACCCAGCATGAACTTGTAAAAGTGAAAACTGCTGACATGGGAAGCGTGTTCCGTCTGACCTACAATTTAAAAATGAAAGACAGTTCAAGAGAAAAAGAGTTCATCGACCAGCTGCGCTGCAGAAACGGAAACCTTGAAATCGCGATCAGTAACGAAGACGTTGCCGCTGCTGGATTATAAAGCAGACCGCAGATTACGTATTGAAAAAACGGCGGCAGTATCTACGCAGCTGCCGTCTCTATTTAACAGGAGGAAATATGTTTAAGAAAAACACGATCATCATTACAATCTTTTCCATCCTGCTTTTGGTATTCACTACCTATGTTTTAGCTGACAGCTTTTTGATCACCAGGGTTTATTCCCAGGTCGAATACGAGACCGCAAATGAAACGACTTCTACTTTGACCGATCCAGAGGAAGATCAGTCTGAAAAGGACAGTGGAAATGAAACCGGTGAACCGGTGACCACAGAGAGCAGCTATCAGGATGATAATATACAGATCACTATTAAAGAATATGAGACCAATGATACAACCGTCTATGTCGCCGACATACAACTAAGTGACGCCAGCTATCTGCAGACAGCCCTCGCGCAGGGACTGTACGGAAAAAATGTAACTGCGGAAACATCAGAGACCGCTGAAAGTGTCGGTGCGATCCTGGCAATTAACGGGGACTACTACGGTTCACAGGAGCGGGGCTATGTTCTCAGAAACGGCGTATTATACCGCAGCTCAGCAGAATCCGGTCAGGAAGATCTGGTGATCTACGAGGATGGCTCCTTTGAGATCATAAATGAAAGTGAGATCTCTGCAGAAGAGCTGCTGGCAAACGGAGCAGTTCAGATCCTTTCCTTCGGCCCGGCTTTGATTGAAAACAGCAGCATTGCTGTATCGGAAGACGAGGAGGTCGGAAAGGCAAAAGCCAGCAATCCCCGAACTGCGGTCGGCATCATTGACGAATTGCATTATGTGTTCGTTGTATCTGATGGAAGAACCGATGAGAGCGAAGGCCTCTCCCTTTATGAACTTGCAGAGTTTATGGAAAGCCTCGGAGTTACCACTGCTTATAACTTAGATGGCGGTGGATCATCCACAATGTATTTTAACGGCCGGATCGTTAATAACCCGACAACGACCGGAAACAGTATTAAGGAACGGGAGGTGAGTGACATTGTATACATCGGTTATTAAAGCAAACAAAAGGAACGCCCGGAGAACAGCACTGATCTATCTTCTCACCTCCATCTTCTGTGCAGTGTTTGGAGTCATTTATGAGATATTCAGTCACGGCGTGTATTCCGCTTTTATGCTCTTTGCGTTTGCCTTTCCGCTTGTTGGAGGTGCGCTCCCTTTTTTCTTACTATATTTAGCGGAGCGCAGCAGAGCAAAGACGGAAAGACGCAGGCCCTATTCCGGCTTATATCCGGCAATTCCGGCCAGAAGCTTCTACCACTGTGGAATCATCACCCTTACGCTTGGCAGCATCATGAACGGAATACTGGATATCTACGGAACAACAAACAGATTGCTTGTGATCTACTGGTTTTTAGGAGCTGTGCTTCTTCTTACGGCAATCAGTATTCATTTGCTCTCCCTGCTGCTTGGCAAGCGATGTCGTCTTTATCGTTGACATAAAAACAAGATTGTTATATAAGCCCCTTGTCCGCCAAAACGGACAGAACAAAGCCCGGAAAATCCTACAGATTTCCGGGCTTTGTTTTTCAGCAATATATCAAAGAAATGAAAAAGAACTACAAAATGTTTTCAAACTTTTCAAGAAGCATCTGACGTGTCAGGGACTTCTTTTCTTCTCCGCAGACATCATAGCAGATCGTACCCTCATTCATCATGATCAGGCGGTCGCCATGATTAATTGCGTCCTGCATGTTATGCGTGATCATCAGCGTTGTCAGATTGTTGTTTGCAACGATCTGGTCTGAGATCTCAAGCACCTTCTTTGCAGTCGCAGGATCGAGGGCTGCGGTATGCTCATCTAAAAGAAGCAGTTTCGGTTTCTGAAGAGCTGCCATCAAAAGCGTTAACGCCTGTCGCTGTCCTCCGGAGAGAAGGCCGACCTTTGTCGTCATACGATCTTCAAGGCCCAATCCCAGAATCGCCAGTTTTTCCCGGAACTCTTCTTTTTCCGCTTTGGTAACGCCCCACTTCAGAGTACGTTTTTGTCCTCTGCGTTTGGCAAGTGCAAGATTCTCTTCGATCTGCATGCTGGCTGCCGTTCCCATCATCGGGTCCTGGAACACGCGGCCGATATAAGGTGCTCTTTTATATTCCGGAAGGCCGGTAATGTTTTCACCATCCAGGATAACTGCTCCGTCATCGATCGGCCAGAGTCCCGCGATAGCATTTAAGATCGTGGATTTTCCGGCACCGTTTCCACCGATAACAGTTACAAATTCACCCGGCTTGATATGAAGACTCACATCGATCAGCGCTTTCCGTTCATTGATTGTTCCCGGATTGAAGGTTTTAGAAACATGCTCTACGTATAACATTACTGTACCTCCTTTCCGCTCTTAAAACTGTTCTTAACCGCTTCCACATACGGCAGGCTTCGTTTCCCTGCCCAGCTGAAAGAGTTTTTCGCTTTGCCCCGGAAATAAGGAACAGCAAGGAAGATCGTAACGATCAACGCAGTAAACAGCTTCAGATCATTCGGATCAAGTTTCAGCCAGAGAACGATGATCATGACCAGATAGTAGATGATGCCGCCTAGTACGACAAAGGCCATCCTGATCCAGAAAGTACATCCCTTCTTGAAGATCGCATCACATAAGATCTCGCCGATAATAATTGCTGCAAGACCGATAACGATCGCGCCACGGCCCATATTGACATCAGAGAATCCCTGATACTGAGCCATCAGACCGCCTGCAAAGGCAACGACTCCGTTGGAGATCGCAAGACCGATGATCTTCATATTAGAAGTATTGATGCCGAGCGCCGTGCTCATTTCGCCGTTATTACCTGTTGCACGAAGCGCAGACCCCTGTTCTGTACCGAAATACCAGTACAGGATCGCAATAATGATCGCCGCAAAGATCACACCTTCCAAGATTGCGATCGGGATGTTCCGCATACTGATCACCAGCTTGTACATCGCCGGATTGATCGACTGGTTTGCAGCCATGCCCATGATCCGCAAGTTAATGGAATACAGCGCAAACTGCGTTAAGATTCCGGCAAGGATCGCCGGGATTCCGAGTTTCGCATGCAGGAGTCCGGTAATGATTCCCGCGATGATCCCCGCAAGCAGCGCGCAGATCGTAGCCACCCAGGTCGGAACGCCGGCCAAAGACAGCATAACAGCGACCGCACCTCCGGTCGCAAAACTTCCATCAACAGATAAGTCGGCAATATCAAGCACCCGGAAGGTAATAAAGACCCCGAGTGCCATAATGCCCCAGATGAGTCCCTGGGAAATACCGCCAGGGACTCGTCCGATTAAATTCACAAAACTTAAACCTGCAAGTAACATATTCATGATAATAATACCTGGTTTTCTTTATTATTCTTCTGTTTCAATAGCAACATAGTCATCCGGAATTGTCAGTCCGTAGAACTCTGCGTTAGCAGTATTGACTTTCTTTGTTGTGTTAGGGAAGTATTCGATCGGCATTGTGCTGATATCTGCTTCGCCTTTCAGGATCTTAGCTGCCATCTGTCCGGTGATCCGGCCAAGTTCATAATAATCAATGGTCAGAGTAACGATTCCACATCCTGTGCAAAGGCCTTCTTCACCTGCTACGATCGGAGTTTTAGCCTGCTTAGCAACTGCGTCGATAGCATCTGTGCAGCTTGCTGCGGTATTGTCGGTCGGGATGTAAAGAACATCGTTTCCGTCACATGCTTCCTGGGTAACCAGTGAAACATCATTGGAATCTGAGAATGTGTATCTGTTAACGGTCATTCCCATATCTGTCAGATATTTTTCCATCTCATCTGCCTGATATACAGAGTTTGCTTCACTGGAGCAGTACATGATACCTACTGTTTTTGCATCCGGGAAGATCTCCTTAACCATTGCTGCCTGCTGATCCAGCGGTGCAAGGTCGGATGTTCCGGAAATGTTTCCGCCGACTGTTCCGTCAAAATTATCAATGTTCAGAGCAGCTCCGTATGTGGAGATGGATGTTCCGAGGATCGGAATTGTTGCAGTAGAAGCTGCAGCTGCCTGAAGTGCCGGAGTTGCATTTGCCATGATGAGGTCAACGTTGTCAGATGCAAAACCATTGCAGATCGTTGCACAGGTTGCGCTGTCGCCGGATGCGTTCTGCTCATCAAATTCCACTACGCCTTCACCCATTTCCTCAGTAAGTGCATCACGGAATCCCTGAGTTGCGCTGTCAAGTGCCGGGTGCTGTACCAGCTGGCAGATACCGACCGTAAAGGTCTGTCCTGCTGCGCCGGAATCTGCTGCGCTTCCTGCAGGAGCGTCAGATCCGCCGGAGCTTCCGCAAGCAGCAAGTGCACCGACGATAAGGGCACAAGTTGCAAGTAATGCCATCAGTTTCATCATTTTCTTCTTCATTGGTTTTCCTCCTGTTTGAACAGCTTCTGTTCTTTTTTTGAAATGTATATAAAGACTACCGATACCGGACCGTCCTTATTGCAATGAAAAAGGCTGCACGTTGTTCGTGCAGCCTGCAAAGTCATTCTACTTAGCACAATTACGCATGGCACAAACAACGATCTCCCTTGGAGCCGCTAAAATAAAACCAATATGCGTAATAAAAGTTATTTAAGTTTTTTGCCTTCATAGTTCGGTAGTTTAACGCTTTAAAGTGTAAATGTCAACACTGAATTCCTAAAATGTTGTTTTTTTGACTTCGTTCGCACCCTTTATTTCTAGTTTTCCCCCAAAAAATCTGCAATCGTCTTTACAGCAATATCGGAATCCTCTGTCCAAAGGTGATCAGCGTTTGGAGCGGAAACCGTCTTGAGATTATTGATGTAGTTTTTATAGTCCAGCGTCATCTCCCTCGGAACATATTCATCCTTTTCACCGTAGACAAGCAATGTTTCCCGGTCATAATCTTTCAGATGTTCATAAACTTCGACCTTCTGCGCGCTCAGGAAATATGGCCTTCCAATGTGGAACAGCTCTGTCTCCATGAGTTCCGGAGGATCTGCAGGGTCATAAAGATTGCCAAAGAAAAAGCCGCTCTCAGCCCTCATCCGGATATCTGCAGCCGGAGATAAGAGTACCAGTTTTTCGATCCGGTCTCTGTGGTCTACTGCCAGATGGCTGGCAATGATACCGCCTAAGGAATACCCGATCAGATAGATTCTGCTGACAAAGTCCAGTGATATGGCATATTGATAAAACGCCTCCGCATCGGCTCTTAATCCTTCCACCGTCATATCAGCCATATCGCCTTCACTTCTTCCATGGCAGCTGAAGTCAAAACGGAGGGTTGCGATCCCCTGATCCCAAAGAGCTCTCGTCAGATCATAAAATGGATGCTGGCGGCTGTTGGTATTAAAGCCATGCATAATAATTGCCAGCGGGATCTTTTCTCCTTCTTTGATCTCCGGGGTTTCCAGCAGCCCGTATAATGTCAGATTGTCGCGTTTTAAACTTAGTTTTTCTTTCATGTTTCTGTCCTGTAAAAAATGTTTCTTACTATATAAATACTAATGATCTGTGCAGTCAGGTCCCGTCCTTCAGTTTGCCGATGCCAGATATGCCTTCATGTGATTTAATACGTGCTTCTTATCAGCGCTCCACATCGGCGCAACAAGGATCTTCTTATCCCCATCCCCGGTCAGGCGATGGATCACGATATCCTTTGGAATGTGTTTCAAAAGATCCGCAACGAGTTCAATATACTCCTCTTCTTCTATGACCGGAACTTTTCCGGCCAGATATTCTTTTTCCAGATCAGTGCCTTTCAATATATGAAGCAGCTGGAGTTTGATTCCTGTCGCGCCACTTTTGCAGACATAATCCACTGTTGCTTCCATATCTGCTTTTGTCTCTCCCGGAAGACCCAGGATCACGTGTGTGATAACTTCAATATTTCGATCCCGCAGTTTCTTCACCGCTTCGTCATAGACCTCAAGCGGATACCCTCTTCGGATATACTCCGCCGATCTCTCATGGATCGTCTGAAGTCCCAGTTCCACCCAAACCGGCTTTATCCGGTTCAGCCCGTCCAAAAGTTGAAGGACTTCCCCAGGAAGACAGTCAGGCCGTGTTGCAAGGGAGAGCGCCACAATATCGGGATGATTCACCGCCTGCATGTAAAGACTTCTCAGTTTTTCCACTGGGGCATAAGTGTTCGTGTATGCCTGAAAATACGCAATGTACTTTCCGTCTTTGATTTTTGATGCGACCAGCTGTTTTCCTTCCTCGATCTGTTCCGTAATACTTTTTCCGGGATCACCGGCAAACTCGCCGCTGCCGCCTGCAGAACAAAAAACACAGCCCCTCGTATCGATCTTGCCGTCCCTGTTCGGGCAGGTAAAACCGCCGTTTACTGCAATCTTATAAACCTTACATCCAAAGGTATCTTTCAAATATTGATTTAAAGAATAATAATGAATGCCCATGATTATTTGCTCCGAAACGAGTCTACGGGCATGGAAAAGAAAAGTCAAGATAATACAGCAGTCACAAGATGCGTCACAAAAACGCCTTTTGAGGGGTAATAGTTAACTGGCAGTGAATATTTCCCGCTGAATGAATCCCAGCGTCCGCATCCGATACATCGGATCAGCTTCCCACGAAGGATCCTTCATCAATTCATCGATGATCTCCGTCACCGTGTATTCGTCTTGTTGAATGTTATCTATTTCCTGTTTCTGATTATTATTGATTTGTTTCTCACTCATTATCGACCTCCGTTCTATTAGCAGGAATAACTTGCCCGAATCATTTTTTCGTGCCGTATTCATTCACAAAGTTCAACACTTCCATTGCGACTTCCGGCTCCACATCCGTCGGAAAGCCACACGGAACATTGAACAGAAAACCGCCACCCGGAGCGCATTCATCGATGATCTTTTTGACACGGTCAAAAACTTTATCTTTATGATAATGGAAAAGCTGTGCCGGTATTAACCCGCCATATACAGTCTGTGATCCTGCAAGATGTTTTTTTGCTTCGACGGGATCATCCAGATCCATCTGGATAATGATCGTCCCGGTCGGAAATTCCTTAAACCGGTCTATGATATGTAAAAAGGCACCTTCTCCTTTTATGAAGATCTTTAGCCCTTTCTCAGCATACGGAAGCATCTGTCTCTTAAACTCCCGGAACCAGTATTTGTCATATTGTTCCGGATTCAAAAAAGCGGCAATGTGATAGACGCCTGCGCCAAATGGAAGCGGAGCCTGCGTATAATCAAAATCGAGTGGCATCGGCGGCATCGGATCCGGCTGATTTAAAATCGTCTCGCAGGCTTTTTCCAACACCTCTTCGTTATTCATAAGATCCTCAAAGGTATCCATCATTCCGCGGTAGCTGTCAAAGAGCAGATCGATCGGCGCATAAAACATTTTTGTAAAGGGGCGGAAATTATAGGCTTCCTTCACACTGGCATAGCCCTGTGCCCGAACCCTTGCTTCATCCTCCTCCGTCGGGATCGGAGCCGGAACCGCAACCGGAACGATCTGATGTTCAAAGACTGCTTTTCTGGAAGCGATATCAAGCATCTTCTCATGACGGACAATGCATTCCGCTGATTTCTTCATCATCTCATAGGCTTCCCTTTTCGACTTTTTAAAAGCCGGAACTGTTTTTTTCGGAAAGTATTCATTTGCAAAATAGGAGTAATCATTGATCAGTATCTCGTACTCTTCATCTGTAATAAAATGCTGATTCGCCTGATTGTGCTGGACCGTGGTATTGTCTGTGTGCAGTTTATAGCCCTCTGATCCTACGGCAAGAAATGCGTCATAAGGAACATAGTTGCCTGCACCCAGCGCAAAGTCATACTCGTAATCCGCCATATATCTGCAATATGCTTCCGCATTCTTTACCGGATCATCGATCACATCCTTTAAAGTGGTTCCTGCATACCGGTACGGCCAGGTCAAGACTTCAAGACTCACTGGGATCTTTTCCGGTTCCCGCATCGATGTCGCATCGAGCAGATTCTTTGCTCTCCACCTGAATAATTCAACTCCCTTTCGATTGCTCATCTTTTCATTTTCCTTTTTAATATTTCAAAATACTTAATCAGTTCGTACTCATGCCCATGGGCCAAGCTGATGGTTCTTATAAAACGGCACATCGTATGCAAAATACTGGCCCATCACGATCGGCATTCTCGAGTGATCCGCAATACTCGGAAGAGCAATATAGCTTCCCTGTGGTGCCAGATTATCTGTGGTTCCTTTTAACGACGCGATGATCTTTTCCGGAGTTGCATCTGGCTGATCGATCACCTTCTGGTTATCCATGCCTCCAACCAGTGTGATGCGGCTTTGGTATTTTGCCGGATCTTTATGGACATTCACATTGCCGGTCTGAACCGGATCCCAGGCATCGACCCCGATCTCGATCAGATCCTCTACGATCGGATCGATGCATCCGCAGGAATGGTGCTGATAGATCAGTCCCATATCATGGACAGCTTCCACCATCCGCTTCAGGTTCGGCTTAATAATGCGGCGCCAGGTATCCGGGCTCATCAGCATGCGGTCTGAAGAGCCATAATCATCATGTGCGTTGATGATATCCACCGGATAGTTTTCTCCAACCTTTTGGAAGAATTTGATTTTATAGTCAGCTGCTTTTTCAAAATATGCATATGCTGCGTCTTCATCTTCGGCTAGCGCGATCAATGCATTATCAAATCCCATCATGGCGTGAAGACGTTCGAACATTCCGTTCAGGATCATGGCCATTCCCATTTTGTTTGGGTCATAAATACTCTGCCCGTCTTTCATATAAGTTTTCTGGCCTGTAGCGCCTGTTACCATCATATCGATACGCATATCATCCTCGGCCCGCGCTTTCCAGTCAATCGCATCTAGATCAGGAAATCTCACGTGCGATTCCCAGTCCGCAATGTCTTCAAAAAGATGTTTGCCCGGAGTCGGCATCGGTGCGCCCATTTCTTCAACATAGGTCCACTCTACGCCCCAGGCATCTTCCCCTTTATCATGTCCAAAATAACGTTCTACTTCCATCACCGGCTGAACGGTCCAAAGATCTAAAAAGATATTCGGAATCCAATACGGAATCTTATGGTCGTAAGCCATCTTGGCATTTTCCCGTGGTGTAATACCCGCTTCTTTCTGCAGCATAAATGCAGCTTTACCTGCTTCATTCATCATTGGTCCCGGCATTTCCATCCTCCTCTGCCTGTTATCCATTTTTCATTATGGAGACAAAGAACTGTCCCCTGTCTCCTTGTTCGATATAAAAAACCCCCTCACCATCATTGTATTTGACGGTGAGAGGAATGTTAAATTACGAGAGTGCAATAGCTATTGCGCTTTAAACATATCTTCTTTTCTTTCACTGATAAAGCGGAAAAACTGTTTTGCCGGGCTGTCAGGGGCATCGTCCTTACGCGACAGGATACATAGCTCATACCTTGGTTCACCGATCTCCCGGGCACAGTAAAGCGGATTAAAACGCTCCGGATGATATCTTCCGCTCAGGGCGATCTCATCATCCTCCTGCAGATTGATGACGATGTCTCCAACTTCATGAAAAACTGTTTTCATGCGTGGAGAAATGTGGTTTTCTTCGAAGAAATTCCGTGTGAATTCCGCATGGCTTAAGACTGCATCTGTCGAATAAACCACAATATTCTGTGCTTTCAGATCATCAATTAAAAGCGGTTCTTTTTGGGAAAGCGGATTGGTGCGCAGCATATATAAAACCATAGGGGAAAGCGTTAATAGCTCTTTTTCCATTCCCTGATCTGAAGCCTCCGGAGCAAAATACTGGAAGAGGATATCCACCTCCTTACTGTTCAGCATTTTTTCCGAATCATTATCGTCTGTCCTTGAGATCGTGATTTCGATCTGCGGATGGCTTTCTTTAAATTCTCTGAGAATCGGATGAAGTTCCGGCATGATGTTTATAATCCTGCTCATCCCGATCTGGAGCTGGTCCATCTTTCCTTCCTGTATCCGGGCGCCCTTATAGACCGCTTCTTCCATATACTGATAAAAGTTTTTCCAATCGGAATAAATACTGCGGCCCGCCGGAGTCAGGCTTACCTTATTGGTGCTTCGGATAAAGAGCTGGATTCCAAGTGCATCCTCAAGAGACTTGATATTCCGGCTCATCGCAGACTGAGTCACCCCGCAAAGTTCTGCAGCTTTAGTAAAAGAAAGCGTCTCTGCCAGCTTCAAAAATAATTTCACCTGAAATAAGTTGAAACTCAAGAAATCAACATAACGCATAGACTCAGTTCCTCAGTTTTCCGGCAAGGATCTGTAACAAAACTCCAAATACGATCAAGCCGAGCAGGAAAAGCTTTCCTCCAAGAGTGGAAAAGAAAGCCATGAGATTACCAACCCCTCCGAAATGGTGAGTCATTAATCCGACAAGCCCGGTATAAGAAACCGGTTCCAGATCTTCCATCTCGTTTGCATCGCCCTTCGTAATAAACTGCCGTGTTTCAGACTGGTTCTCCACCACTCTGTGAGTGACCACCGTTCCGTTTTTACGGAATGCGATGATATCTCCTGCCTGAATCTTCAGCGGATCTGCCTTTTTTATGATCACAAGGCTTCCCACCGGCACCTCCGGCTCCATACTTCCGGAAACAACCGTAAAGACTTCCCGACCCATAAGTTTCGGAACAAATACCGGAAGCAGGCAGGCGATCACAAAGAGGATCAGAAGGATCCCTACAATATTGGAAATAGCAGCAACTGCGTTCACTTTGTTTTTATTCAGTTTATTCTTCGTCCTGGCTACCATAAAATATATTATAGTGGAATTCCATTTACTTTAAAACCCATGAATGTCTTTCATTTCCAAACTTTTTCTTTACATTATATCTAACGAATGTTAGAATCTCTGCAATTGAACAACGAAATTAAAGGATAGAGGCGCAGTTGTCATAAGTAGTTGATGCGTGAAAGCTGAGCAAGGCGATGCTGATACGAAAGGGGCCGCTGCCGAAGGAAAGGGGATTGCATCCCGATCCTGGGCAAAGGGAGAACATCTCTTTGACTGTCGCATTTGCGGGGAGCTATGGATTAATGGACGATTATTTTAGTTCTGTTCCGGTGCAAATGCGTACCGGTTTTTTATTGAAAGGATTTCAAAATGACAAACGAAACAAATACGAATTTCATTTGTGACAACATTAATGTCAACGAGCAGGGGCACCTGACCTTTGCGGGTCTTGATACTGTTGATCTCGCAAAAGAGTTCAAGACTCCTGCGTACATCATGGATGAGGCACGTATCCGTCACAACTGCCGTGTCTATACCGATGCGTTTAAAGAGCATTTCGGCGGCGAATCCCGTCCGCTTTATGCCAGCAAAGCAAACTCATTCAAGTATATCTATAAAATAATGAAAGAAGAAGGCATGGGCATCGACGTTGTATCCAGCGGCGAGATTCTCTGTGCTTATAAGGCCGGCTATGATCTCAGCATGGCTTATTTCCACAGCAACAACAAAACTGACGATGACATTTCCTTCGCGATGGAACTCGGCATCGGCTACTTTGTCGTTGACGGATTCGAAGAACTCCATGCAATTGAAGAGGAAGCCGCAAGAAGAGGCATCATTCAGAATATCCTTCTTCGTATCACTCCGGGTATTGACCCGCATACCTATGTCCAGGTCAATACCGGTACAGTCGACTCCAAGTTCGGAACCGCAATCGAAACCGGCCAGGCGGACGAGATCATCCAGGAAGCATTGAATCTTCCTCATATCAATCTGATCGGTTATCACTGCCATGTCGGCTCCCAGGTCTTTGCAGAAGATGTCTTTGAACGTGCGGCAGTTGTTATGGTCCGCTATATTGCTCACATTTACAGAGAGTACGGCTACATGGTAAAACAGCTCAATATGGGCGGTGGCTTTGGCGTCCGCTATGTGGATACCGATCCGTATCTGAATGTCAGTGAAAAAATCGCCGATCTTGCAGATGCGATCCACGCAACCTGCGCAAAAGAAAAGATCCCGGTACCGACGATCGTAATGGAGCCCGGCCGCAGCATTGTTGCAGATGCCGGCATGACGCTCTATACTGTCGGTTCCGTAAAGAGAATTCCGTATTACAAGAACTATGTTTCTGTTGATGGAGGAATGACCGACAACCCGCGTTTCGCACTTTATGGTTCCAAGTATACCTGCTATACCGCGAACCGAATGAATGAGGCCCGTGACATGAATGCAAACGTTGTCGGCCGCTGCTGCGAAAGTGGTGACATCATCCAGAAGGATGTGGCGCTCCCTGTAAGCACCGAGCGCGGTGACATCGTAGCGGTCTGCACGACCGGTGCCTACAACTACTCCATGGCTTCTCACTATAACAAGATCCCGAACCCGCCGATCGTTATGATCACAGACGGCAAGGCACGCGAAGTTGTACGCCGCCAGACTTATGAAGATCTGATCAGCTTAGATGTTGAATAAGCTTTTCGTAAATCCCCTAGACGAAGCAAAATCCGGACAACGAAATGTCCGGATTTTGTTTTTTCTTGTTTGCAACATCACAAACACTATGGTTCACAAGAAAAGTTGAAAAACGCCCTGTTTTTCTCTATGAAAACAAGGTATTTTGAATGGTTTTTCTAATAATTCTTGTTTCGTGCCCTATAAACACTAAGGAAAACAAGAAAGTTCAGGTATGTTCTTGTTAGGTATAGCCTTCACCAAGCCAGAAACAAGAAAACAACAGATCTATCGTTTTCTTGTGTGAAACGAATAAGTTTTATACTTCTTAGTTTCCGCTGTTAAAGAGCGCTGAAAGTGTATCCCCCTTCTCTTCGAAGACGTTCAGCACATATTTATTCCAATGGCGCGCATCTTTCGTGCGGCTGCCGAAAACATAATCTTCCTGACCATAGTCCATAACATCAAAGCCCGGGATTGCTTTGCTGGCACCGGCAGTTCTGTACGCTGCAATATCTGCCAGGGAAAAACTTGCTCCGTTGTTTGCATCATAGCTGACCCAGTCTGAAATATCCGTACCGCCGGCTTCTGTCGCTTCTCCGTTCGCAGTTTGCTCGGTCGGTGCAGCTTTCGTAATTTCCACTGCTCCTTCCACATGTTTTCCATACATGGTATCCACATAAAGCGCAAAGGAATCTCCCAAAATTTCAGATGGCACATGTCCGCCGTCCCACTGCCACTCGATATCCGCATCCGTTCCGGCATTCAGCCATGCGATCTGCAGATTTAGAGAATTGAACATTGAAATGTCCCCTTCTGACGCGCCCATCAGGATCCGCGTCCACGCAGGGTTTTCTGTGCCTTCTGCTCCGATATAATTCATCGGGTCGTAAAGCTCTACAATATTATTTCCATAGTCATCGCCGGCCTCAACCTCTGCGATGTCTTCTTTATAAGCTTTAACCATCTCATCAAAGGAAGCATAATTTGCAGAGTCCTTTTGACTGCTTGCGGACTGTGTCGTTCCGGCATCCGGGGTTCCGACCATTGGTGCTCCACCGCTCGGAGGCCCTCCGTTGGCGAAATCCGGCGGGAACCTACCACCAGGACCTCCCATAATATTGCCGGAGCTTCCTTTTGCATAACGCCCTTCCAGAAACGCCTGGATTTTATCGGTTTTGGAAAGCAACGCAGCTTCGCCATCAGAATACTTCGCCCCGTTTGAGCCGAACCAGGTCCAGTCTTCCGCATATGCAAGACGGTCCAGATAGTCTGTCAGGCTCTGTTCAAATTCTGCCAGATAGAGATTCAGATAGGTGCCGCCATAGCCGTTTGTTTCCGTGCCATAAGCGTCTGTACTCTTTTGAATGGAAAGATCAACAACATCGGTCTTGCTTCCATTCCCATTAATATCAAATCCAAGTTTCGCCTCATCGACCGACCATCCCTGCTCATAAATATACTGTGCATATTCTTCCGCCAGGTATTCTGCCAACTGCTTTTGGAACGGTGTGTTAAAACTATACGTGCCGTCCAGATAGTATTCAAATGCCATCGCCATATCGGCCTGCGCTAAAGAGGTGATCGCACTATATGCCATGCATCCCCACATGCCATCAGAAATCTCTACATCCTGACCGTCAATCGTCACTGCTGTGGAATAGCTGCCGTCATCATTCTTATAAACGCCGACTGCACCGGCTTTGATTTCATAATCATAGAAATCCGGATGATTAGATGTCGCTGCCAGCATTGTTGCATGTGCGCCGCCACCGGAACCACCGGTTGAGACAAAATAGTCCACACAGCCCGGAAGATTTCCAAGCAGAATATTATATTTTACGAAACGGACCGCATTTTTCTGATCGACCAGACAGCAAGGCGCATCACCGGTGTATACGGTATCTCCGTTTGCATCGGTCATTGTACTCTGCTTCCCACGGTTTCCACAGGCCACATTGATATAACCCTCCGCCGCATAAGTGGAGCCTGCATTCTGGTTCTGCTGCTCGCTGTATCCTGCCGCTCCCGTGTTGATAATGACAGGTGCGGTAGCAGCTGTATAGACCTGCCCATTAGTGCTGGTAATACTTGCATCATAATCAATGATCAGATCGCCTTTATCCTTTCCTTCAAATGTATCCTCTTTTCCGTCGCTATTCGTATCAAGCCCTTTCACATAAGCACCTGGAACACAGACGGAAACACCCTGTTCATTTTCAATCTCCGGCAGGACAACTGCCGTAACCGGACTCAGTGTCCAGGAATCAGTGTTTGCAGAATAGGTCCACTCTGAATCCATGTTAGTCAGGTTCAGCTCCTCTTCAATTGCTTGCTTCCCGGGATACTCTCTGGCAACCGCCGGAGCAGGTGCAACAGCACTGCCTGAAGATCCGTTTCCTCCGCTTGCAGTGCCGCCACAGGCACTAAGTCCGGTGCATAGAGTTATTGCTAATACCGGTACAATCAATTTTATTTTCATTTCTTCCTCCTGATTTATGCACGAAAGAGAGACAAAACAGCCTTTGTCTCTCTTTAATATAATAGAATCTGATAGCCCCGTATATTCGTTTTTATGTTGTCGCTTTACAACATCAGACCGACAACAGGTAGGCCTTGATCTGCGTTAAGATTTCCTCCACGCCCTTCCGGTCGCTGAGCAGGTTATATATCCCATCTTCGGAGAGTGCACCGCGGTCAATATCCTCCGGAATCAGTCCGGCCTCATCATCCGCAAAATCTTTCAGCCAGTCTTCGCTGTCATAATACGCAGACAACTCATCCATGTTATCGATCTCGCCCTCATATTTTTCGAGAGCTTCCGCCAGCTGGTTCATTGCAGTTTCCAAGTCCGTACACGCCTCCTGTGACGACTTCAGCATAGCACTCATTTTTTTGATTCGTTCAATCTGGTTCATATCTTTTCTCTCTAGTTCTGACTCTTCTGTCTCTCTTCCACCTGTGCCTTGATCCAATCCAGGATTTCCTCCGGAGAAAGATCAGCCTTTTTTGCAAGATCTTCAATCGTGGATTTTTTAATAAAAGCTTTTCCAATCGGATTATTCAGCACTTTAAATTTCGGATCCAGCTTGACTGCCTCATCCATCAGCCATGGAAATGCCTGCATCAGTTCTGATAGTTTCGTGCTCTTACTTATTATCATTTTGACACCTCACATAATTGCTTTTCTTTGTTTTTTCCATATGATTCTATTATAAAAATCCGGTCATCTGTTACGGTGAATCATCGTTCAGTTTTTGTATTGTTTCATTAACCCTGTTACATACTTATTACTCTTTTTCCATACCGCAACCACTTCCAATCCCAACTCTTCCGGCAGCTCATAAGCCCGAAGCCCGGGAACAGATTCGGCCGCCAGTTTTGAAAGCGGGCTGAATCCCAGTCCCAGTTTCACGTTCGAGATCAAAGTCGCAAAGTTGTCGACTTCTTCAATCTTGACTTTTTCTAATCCCAACCTTTTTAATGTCCGTATTCCATTTTCTGCCAAAAGATCATTCTCTTTGTCAGTGAGTTTAAAAAACGTTTCCTTTTCAAAATCTTTCAATGACAGTTTTTTCTTCCCTGCAAGCGGGGAAGAATCTGAGTAGATCAACGCACCGTCACGTTTTATCAGGCTCTTAACAATACACTCTTTATGGAATGCATCCTGCTTACCGTCCGGAAACCTGAGTTCAATCAGCATATCGATGGAATCTTCCATCAGCGCTTCCCTGTTCTCCCGGAAGGTATGGCGGCCCAGTTTAATATTCAGGCCTGGGGCAGTATTCCTAAGATAAGCATACAGGCGGGGAAGAAAATCCTCTGTCACGGCACCATCAAAACAACCGATCCGTAATGTGTCCGGACTTTTCTTTCCTGCGTTTACAGCTTTCGTAATCGCCTTTTTCAAATCTTCCAACACTATCCTGCAGTCCTTTTCAAATTCTTCTCCGGTCTTAGTCAGTTTAATTCCCGAAGCCGTCCTTGTTAGAAGATCCACGCCCAGTTCTTCTTCAAGCTGGTTCATCTGTTTGCTGAGCGCAGGCTGTGAAACAAAAAGCTGCTCTGCCGCCTTTGTTATGCTCTTACATTCTGCTACAGTCAGAAAGTATTGAATCTGTATCAGCTTCATATTTATTATCCTATCTTCATTGCTCAATAATACCCTGCATCTGAGCCTGAGTAATTCGTATGATTAGTATAACATACTCGAAGATAAAGTTGAGAAGATAAAAAGAAGGAGAAGGCCCATATGAGCCTTCTCCTGAAGTTATGAAAAGAATCTTAAAGCACTTGGCAATTATTTTGCCGTCTTATACGTCCGATAGGAGAAGAATGCTTCAGAATTCACTTCATTCGGATTTCTTGTTGCACTCAGCTCGAATGTGACACTGTCATTTGCCAAATCGTATTCAGTAACAATTGGTCTGCTGCCCTGACGAAGATCATCAAAGCCTGCATCCTTCATTGTTCCTTCAGGAACCATCGGTCCAAAGTTATCGACAACACCATGGAGACCCCATCCAATGACAACTGAGTTTTCATTATCATACTGTACACTGCCACAGTGGCTTGCATTATGGTATTTTCCGGTCTTCTCATTCAGGTATGTTCCATCAACTACATCAGAGATCGCTGCAGTACCAGCTTCTTCATCTATCGTAGCTTTGAAGACTCTGGTCAGCGTTGCCGGATCCATTACCGTAAGGAACGGAGCAACACCTGTATGGTTATCAAATACACTGATTTCTGTATTTCCGGAAATGGTTCCGTCTTCAGCCTTATTCGTGTATCTTGCAAAGTGCTGGCCAAATGTCAGCGCCTGGAAAGCCGCGCCGTTATCATCAGTGCGTGTTCCTGCATACTCTTCATATCCGCCAAGTGTGCTTGCTTTTCCACCAAGGATCCACTCCAGCGCTCCGGTGTCGATATCAAACTGGAAGACTGCGGACTGGTCTCTCATGGAAACTAAGATCTTGTCAGCTGTTCCATCCGGGTCTGCTGTATAGTCAATGCTGTTTACATGTACATAATCCTGAATACCATCTGCGAGGGAGAACACTTCATTCTGTCCAACGACAACATTCACGCCCTGATCTGTGCTTCCTGCATAATCGATCTTCTCAACTGCCGATTCATAAAGAAGCGGATAATCAGCTGTGTTTACTTCACTTACAACTTTGCCGTCCTGAACTTCCTGCATAATGCCTGCCCAGACATAAGCGCTGTTTCCGCCATCGATTCCCTTGAGGCTTGCCGGAAGGTTTTCGATCAGAAGCGGGGTGTAGCTTAAGAGCATATAGTGATTATCACCCATTACCAGAAATTCGTGCTGGTCAAGATAGCCTGCACCATGCTTATGGTTTTCTTCTTCGTTCGCTGCCAGAGTAACCTGATCGATATCCTGATAGTTCTCATTCATTACCAGATAGAAACCTGATGAATATCCACCCTGTGCATTTCTAAAATCAGGATGAAGCTCTACAAATGCTGAATAGTACTGTTTATCTGACATTGTCTGCGGAGCAAAGTTTTCTACCATCAGTTCTTCGCCAACCTGGCTCATGTTTCTGTAATAGATAAGTTCGCCAGCTGTATTAACACGGACAAAGAATTTATCCAATGCGAAGGAATATACGCCTGCGTTGTCAGCTGCCACGCCGTCACCGATGATTTCAAATGCCGGGAAGGTTTCCGGGATCATGTGGACTTTATAAACAGCTCCGCTTGCCATTGTAAAGGTAATAACTTCGTCCGCTAATGTTTTGCCGTCGATTGCTGCAGGAACATATGCAAGTGCTCCGCCTGCAACCGGAAGAGCTCCGTTCACGCTGCTTTCTGCAGAAGCGATTCCACCTGCAAAATTAATCGTGTTTCCTGCTACATAGGCATTCATGTAATAATCTGTGGTGTTTGCAGCATCAATAGATGGGATGATCATAACACCAGTGGCTCCATTGGCGTCTGCTGCAGTAAGTTCAATTGCTGCTGCCTGCGGCACCATAGCTACAGCTGCCATCTCCGAAGCGATCTGATCTGTGTAATCAAAAAAGATATTTGCATAATCAATATCATCGATACTGCAGGTGATCACTGCGGTCGGTGCCACAGCTGCACTGCCTGCACTTCCTGCACTGCCTGCAGGCTGCTGGGAACCGCATCCAACCAGAACGCCAGCCAGAGCTGTCGCTGCTACTGTTGCTGCTGCGTAACGTAAAAATCTGTTTTTCATTTTTCTCCTCCTGATTAATGATTTAAAAACATCGGACATACTTTGTTTATGCTTTGATTGTATTTGTAAAAGAAGGATTCCGCCAATACATAAAAATTACCAGGGCATAACCAAAAGTTATGCCCTGGTATTCAGAGTTGTTCCTGCTATCTGTTTTTGATCTTATTTTGTGAAATACTCGATCGCGCTTCCGAGCAGAGTCCCGATGCCGTCGCTCAGTTCATCGATCGTCGCACTCTTTTGCAGAAGCTCCATCGCTTTTTTCTTGGTGGAGGCATCTGCCTTGCGATACAGTTCAACGAGTTTCCTTTCAGTAGAAGATACTTTCATGCTTCCTTTGGTTGTTGTTCCGGAGGAACCGCTTGAAGAAGAACTGTTTTTGTAGCTGCTGGAAGCTGCGGCATCTGTTAAAGATTTCTGCGTCACTCCTGTGGCTTTAGCAATCTGTTTTAACTGTTCGTTGGTAAGTCGAATCTCTCCGCGCTCTGCTTTTCCGATATCGGATGTGCTGCAGTTTTTCACTTTCCGGGCAAGCTGCTCCTGAGTTAGACCCGCATCTGTTCTCGCTTTTTTAATCAAATTCCCAACTTTATTTGCCATAATGATCACTCCTGATTAATACACTTTTCGCATCACTTCTCTGTGGAGGCAACAAACAGCCCATGCTGCCTTCTCGCCCGGAAGGGCTCACCCTGCCGTTCCCTGTTTCCTTTTACTACTCCGCTTTTTTATACTGCATCATCGTCTCGCAGAATTCCGGACAAGCTTTATCTGCGCGGATCGGCTTCCCTTCCATATTCACAAAGCAATGCGAAGACTGCCCGACACAGACCACTGTTCCGTCTTCTTTGCTCATTTCATATTCAAAGATCATCCGGACACCGTCAAAACTTGCAACGCAGGTTTTAATAAAGATTTCGTCTGAAAACGTCGTCGGCTTGATGTATTTGCATTCCACATTAATGACAGGGGAAGCAAAGCCCTGTTTTTCCAGCTTAGCAAACGGCCATCCTGCCTGATCCAAAAAATTCACTCTCGCCTCTTCCATCCAGCGGATGTAGTTGGAGTGATGTGTGATTCCCATTTTATCAGTCTCATAATACTGCACAAGATGTTTGTACGGTTCCATATCATTCTCCTTTATTGTCCCCATTATAACATAACAGTGTTTTGTTCGTCTTCCATTCACGGATTCTTTGTTTCAATCCTTCGAGATCCAGCACGCCGTAAGCAAAGCCTTTTTTCATCAGACTGTCCGGAACATAGTCATCATACTTATCAAAGATCGGAACTTCATTTGGATAAACCAGTTCCAGCGGATCGATCGGTTTTTCTATCTCTTCGAAGATCACCCGGAAGAATGTCTCTTTGTCCGCCTTCATACTGAACTGAATGTAAAACGGCCGGGAAGGATCAAGGTTTCGAAGTCCAAGCCGTGCCGCACATTTAATTCTAAGAAACCGCTCCATTGCAAGAAAGGCATAGGTTCCAAGCCATGGAAGCAGGCACCACATATCTCCGCCTAAATGAATCAGCACCTCTCTGTCTGTTCCTGCGCTGCGCGCTGTATAACGTGCCTGTTTCAATCTGGAGACAGCGTTGTTCATCATGTACGGATAGTTCTTATCTTCCTGCAGGACTTTCCGCATGCGCTCCACGACTTTGGTATGAAGGTCTCCGGCACACTGTCCGAAGTAAGCCGGCACATTACCTTTCACCGGTTCGCAGTAGACCAGATGCTTTTTCCGGTCCACATCCAGCACCGTCCAGACACAGCCTGCGATCGCGATCTTTTCGCCCGGAGGCGGCGGAAGCACGATCGTTCCAAGTTCCTGTGATTCATTACGCACAGTAAATTCCTCATCTTCCCGGAACACTCCATAGAACTTGAAGGAATTGATCACCTGCTCTCCTGCAAGGCCGACGATCAGGCCTCCCCGTTCTGTCCGTTCGATATGATCGATCTCAATCAAATGAAGAAGCAGTTCTTTAAAGTCTTCCTGTGAAATACGGTGGAAGTATTTTAAGGTGAGCACCCTCTCTGCCAAAGCGGCTGGAGAAAGTTCTCCGGAAGAAGCCAGAATACTCATTGTCTGATGATACAGAAGGCTGAACGGAAGCCGGTCAAGTCTCGGAGGCTCTACCCAGCGTTCCTCTAAATACAGCTGTACAACCGCAATTGCCTGCAGCATTTTCCACGGGATCGTCGACGGAAGCATCGCCCGCATTTCCGGTTCATCCTCACGGATAACAAACCACATCTCCGGCAGAAGCTCCCTTCTTCCAGTCCTTCCAAGCCTCTGCAAAAATGCAGAAACGGTCCACGGCGCATCGATCTGAAAAGCTCTTTCCAGGCGACCAATATCAATGCCCAGTTCCAGTGTCGCTGTCGTAACAGTTGTCTGCAGCTGGGAGTCATCTTTCATGATCCATTCTGCCGTTTCCCGAAAAGATGCAGACAGATTACCATGATGGATCAGAAAGCGGTCCGGCTCATGATTCCGTTCACAGTAGTGACGGAGACTCGTCGTTACCGCCTCGCACTCTTCTCTGGAATTCACAAAGACCAGACATTTCTTTCCTCTTGTATGTTCAAAAATATAGCCGATTCCCGGATCTGCATTTTCCGGTGCCGGGGGAACGACCTCATATTCATAATCAGCAGGCCCGTCCTCAAGAATCTCAGATGAAGGTACAAGGCTTGTACTATTCTGTGCCAGAACTTGATCTTCCGCCTTTGGCTCCCTCACAAATTTCTCTTCCGCATCCGGCATGATCAGCACCGGCTTCTGCGTTGCGACGATCTCGTCTTTTCCTTCTCCGGCCTGCATATCCTTGATATAGAAATGTTCCATGGAAATCCGCCATTTCGTGCCTTTGGCATCGATCTTCGGAACGATGGTTTTTCGTCCGGTTCCGAGAGAAAGAAACTCTCCCACCATCTCCGGATCACCGATCGTGGCAGAAAGGCCGATCCTTCTCGGGTTCACCCCTGCAAGTCTTGAAAGGCGCTCGATCAGACAGATCGTCTGGCCTCCGCGGTCGCCCCTTAAAAGCGAATGCACCTCATCAATTACGATATAGCGAAGGTCTCCGAAAAGCTCCGGAAGCGCAGAATGCTTATGCAGCAGGATCGCCTCCAAAGACTCCGGTGTGATCTGCAGAATCCCGGAAGGGTTCCTCATCAGTTTTTCTTTATGATTTTGCGAGACATCTCCATGCCAGTGCCAGACAGGGATCTCTGCCTCTTCGCACAGCTCAGTCAGGCGGTAAAACTGGTCATTGATCAAGGCCTTTAACGGACTGATATAAATGCAGCCCACAGATGCCGGTGGGTCTTCATAAAACTCTGTAATGATCGGAAAGAAGGCCGCCTCCGTTTTTCCGGAAGCTGTCGATGCTGTCAGCAAAAGGTTCTCATCTGTATTAAAGATCACATCCCCTGCTGCCACCTGGATTGCCCTTAAGTTGTCCCAGTGATTCCGATATATAAAATCCTGCACGAATGGTGCATACCTGCTGAAAATGTCCATTGTTGATCCTTCCATTTTATAAACTCCGGGATGCTTCGCAGCACTACAGTGTGAACTCTGCAAACTCTTCCGCAGTCTCCTGCTCTGAGATCTCATCCTTTGCATAGGTAAATGCATCGGAGCCTAAAAGTTCCGCCACTTTGATATTCGGATTCTGCATTACGATATCCAGCACTTCAATAAAATCTCTGGTCACCTCCCGCGGTGTTATATGGGCATCCGCCCCGATCCGTCCGAATTCGATTTTGATAAAGTCCACCATATCCTGTTGGGTGACGATCTGTTCATAGTCATAAAGCTGTGCATGAATGTCAGCCAGCTTTTCCGTCAACACCAGCATCTCCTCATAAGTCAGCGGCACCAGGCGGATGACCGGAGACAAGAGGTCTTTATGTTCCCCACTGAAATGTCCCTGCGCAAGGCGCGATCTTAACGCTTCATAGCTATAGACTCCGCGTCTGGTATCCTCCATGCTCTGAGGAGTTCCGCACATGATCACTCCGAGATAAGAAGCCTTACCCTGAAGCGCATCATTATACATTGTCAGTATTTTTTCATAGTTATACTGCCGCGTGATCGCATTCGGGATCTTGTAGATATTCACGAGCTCATCGATCAGGATCAGCATCCCCGCATAGCCGGCCTGACGGAGGAAATATGCAAAGATCTTCAGATACTCATACCAGTCGTCATCCGTAATAATAATGTTAACGCCAAGTTCCGCTTTCGCCTCGGTCTTTGTACTGTATTCGCCGCGGAACCATTTAACGACCTGCGCTTTTTTTTCTTCATCCCCCGTCATATATGATCTATAGTAGAGGGATAGAAGCTTTGCAAAATCAAAGCCATGAACCAGTTCGTTCAAGGAGAAAATGACCTCATTGATTTTCTTTTCTACAGCTCCGCCCAAAGCAGGATCGTCTGCGGAAAGGCCGGCCTCCTGCATGGTCTGCTGCTGGATATTACTGATCCAGCGGTCAAGGATCAAGGTCAGTGCGCCGCCCTCCGGTTTTGTTTTCGTTGACATATTCCGAACCAGCTCTTTATAGGTTGCCAGCCCCTGTCCGCGGGTTCCCTGAAGACGCCGCTCCGGAGAAAGGTCTGCATCTACAACGACAAAGTTTTTCGCCATAACATAGTTCCGGATCGTTTGAAGAAGAAAGCTTTTGCCGCTTCCGTATTTTCCCATAATGAAGCGGAATGTCGCACCGCCTTCTTCGATCATATCCACATCTTTCAGAAGAGCATCGATCTCCGCTTTCCTGCCAACCGTTACATACGGCAGTCCGACACGCGGCACTACGCCGCCCTTCAAAGAGTTGATCAATATCTGTGCAATTCGTTTTGGTATTTTCATGAAATAAGTCCTTTCAATTCCTCTGCATAGTCCTCCACCAATGTCGGAGGATTCCCATTTTCAATAACAATATCTCCAATCTCATCAAAGAGCTTCTCATTAACGCTGTCCACGATAACGGACATTATTTTTCCATTCAGATTTACATGTTGCGGATCTTCTTTATCCAGCAAACATCGGACAAGTGCATCTTCTTCCGGACTCAGCCATTCCGGATGGTCTTCTTCAGTCACTGGCTCATATACTTCCTCCAGATCCAGCTCATCCTCCGTCATCAGTTTTTCCATGGTATTCGCTGCATCACTTCGAATATGTTCAAGAGATGAAAAATCGATCTCGACCCTTCTGGCCTTTTCTTCTTCCAGTCTCTGCCTGCAGTCCCTGACAGCTTTACAGATCAGTTTCCGTATCCACTTGGTCTGAAGCCCTGCAAGTGCTGCTTCCTTATCTCCCTCTTCTTCCCGTATCACCGCGTCGATCGTTTTCAGAAGATCTGCAAATTTCCGGTTTCTGTAATCACGCGGATACATCTTTACCGACCACCTGCCATGTTCATAGTGATATGTCGTGATATCACTTAGCTTCACTTCTTTGACCGGATCATTTTTATTATCTGTCAGTAATTCGTTTACCCATCGATACTTGCTGCGGAAATCAGGTCTTAAGTCTGTGTTCCTGTTATTTCTTTCCTGCTTATCATGAAAGACTGCTCCTGCAAAAAAACGAACCGGTTGATTGATCGGAAGACCCACATAATCCTCTAAAAAACTTGTCTTTCGATGAGCTTTATAATATCCGCACATCTCTTGAAAAACATCTTCCGTTACACGCCGGAACAGTTCCGCATCTGCTGAATAGGCAGGCAATTCTTTCGCATCGATTCCGGAAATAAAAAAGACAGCTTTAAGAAACGAGGACCCACGTTGTAGCGTCTCCTGCGATTTCAGCAGTATCTCTAATGCCTGATCATAAAGAACGGATTTTCTCCCACTGAGCAGTTCCGGGTCCAGGTCATAATATAGAACATAATCGATCAGCCACTGTTCTGCATGGGGTATGATAGAAGTATCCAGTTTTCCATAGCGTTCCGTAAAGACCAGCAGCCGGTAGAATCCTTGCAGCGGGGTCTTCACACCTATCAGGTTGATCAGTTCATACATATAAATAAATGCGAATGCCTGCGGCGCTTTCTGGTACTCTCCCATCCGGATCTTCGTCCTCCATCCGAAGTATCCCCGAAGCTGTTCATCTGTCAGTGATTCATATGTCGGCTGATATGCCGGAATATCCCAAGTATAGTCATAATCATCTTCATAGTCTTCCATCAACTTTGCCTGCTGCCTGAAAATAACTTCTCTTGGCTGACGATATGCAGATACGCCACGTCCCAGTGAACGTATCGAACGGATACGTTCCGGAATAAAGACCACTTCTCTTCCTGCCTGTGGCGAAATGGGCTGATCCTCATAAATCAGAGACATGATTCGGTTGTAGTCGCTGTGATATCTTTTCATCTTCTTAATAAGCAGCTTAACATGTGGCTTTTGCACATTTGTTTCATCTATCCGTTTAGCCCATCGTTCTCTTCTATAGTCTTATCCATTATACATCTCCTCCTTAGTATAAGCAAACATTTGTTCGGCAAATATATGTTCGTTTTTTCCGCTCCTTCCTCTTTTCCAAAGGTGCCATTTTCCGAATTATTTGATATAGTAAATAAAAACTGACTTCATGAAAAAAGGGGCTGTTTATGAACCATTCTCCGAGACAGTTATCTCACTTAGACGGTGTGGAACAGGATTCCAAAAGACGCCGCGAGAGGAATAAAAAAAAGAACCCTGAAGAATCACTCAATCAGGGCCCAAAGACCATGAAATATATCCAGACAAAGCGCGAGCGAAGCATGTACCGGATCATTTACATAGTTTTCAGTATTGTAAGTTTTCTTTTGTCTGTTCTGGTTTATTTTCTGTCAGATATGACAGACGGATTATTAGGCTTGATCACGATCTGGGCTGCGATGGTCGTCGGAATTGCACACATCTATCGTACGACAACCCAGCTCGTCATAGATGACGCCATGACAGAAGCAATGTATCTTCTGGCTGTTCGGAATTTCCAGCTGGTCAATCTCATCTATGCTGTCATCATGACAGCGGCTTCAGTAATCACGATCCTTCTGACAACTTCAGCATCCCCGCAAAAAACGATCAGCATCATTGCGATCATCCTCGCCTGCGTTCTCGCATGGATCATGCCGGTCTTGGAATTCCGGAGAAAGATCGAACCTTGTATTGAAAAGTAATTTCATGACGTCTATGATTGCTCTTACTTCGACTCAAAAGCCTGCGGGCTGATCTCAACATCCGGACCATGCTGAAAGTCTGTCAACTGATCGCATCCGCCGAAAGCCCAGGAATAGATTTTCTTAAGCCCTTTATTGCAGATAAATCTTTTCAAATTCTTACAGTCTTTAAAGGTAAAAGAGACAATACTATTGACCTTCTCCGGAAGCTCGATTTCTTCAATACCGCTTCTTACAAAAGCGTATCCCCACATATCCGTAAGATTCTCAGGAAGTTCGATTTGATGCAGGTTTTCGCAGCCGTCAAAAACAAAGCCTCCGATCTGTGTCACCGTATCCGGAATTGTCACAGATATGATCTCACTATGCCCGGCAAACAGATTATCCAGAAGGATCGTGACCGGCTTCCCGCAGTAAACAGCCGGGATCTCAACCTCTGCCTCGTCCCCCTCATAGCTTTGCACACAATATGTTCCATCTTCCGCATATTTAAAATAGAATTCCTGCATTGTCTTTCTTCCTGTCAGCTTTTATATTTAAAATAATCATAGCATAGCCGTCCGGTGCAAACAACGATACGCTTGCCTTACGTTATTAAAAAAGGTATTCTTTATAACATGATACAGGATATAGCTCCACATAGATTTCATAATGAATACAGAAAAGAAGCAGCGCCGTTCAATGAGTCGCCGGTTCTTTGTTTTGACGAGCGAAAACTGCTTGTAAAGGTCTCTGATGATAAGATCATCTATCCGACTTTTGAGATGCTGGATCATCCGGAAAAGACCATTTATGCTTTCGCGATTGACGAAACTGAATTCTTTCTGGACAATAGCCAGTCCGCAAGAACGCTTGAAGGGTTTGAATATCTGGATGTGTTCTCATTGATCGGATTCGCAACGAATGTTGATGGCATGATCCTTTTTACAGGTTATCATCTTGCGTCCTGGTATAACGACAATCGTTTTTGCGGAAGATGCGGCAACAAGAATGAACACAATGATTATGAGCGCGCTATGCATTGTCCAAAGTGTAAGCGCAACAGCTACCCGCGCATTATGCCGGCCGTCATTGTCGGGGTGACAGATGGCTGTCGTCTTTTGCTTACGCAATACAGGGAAGGTTATGGACATAATGCACTCGTTGCAGGTTTTGCAGAGATTGGAGAAACTCTGGAAGAGACTGTTGCCAGAGAAGTAATGGAAGAGACCGGACTGAAAGTTAAAAATATCACATATTACAAATCCCAGCCGTGGGGTATCGCCAACGATATTTTAGCCGGCTTTTACTGTGAAGCTGATGGAAGCACCGAGATCGTCATGGACAAAACAGAGTTAAGGCTTGCACAGTGGAAACTGCCCGCTGAGATCGAACTTCAGCCAAACTCATTCAGCCTGACAAATGAAATGATGAAAATGTTCAAGGAACATGGTGTTTTCTGGAAATAACGACAAAGCAGCCACCGTGCAAAACAGTATTGAACACAAAAGCCTATGATGTCTGCAAAAAAAATCGATTGGTGACCCCTTCTTCAACGTCATCAATCGAGTTTTTCTGCATTTCTAACATCACAACTCGAGTTTTTCTGCAATCATAGACATCATGAGTCGAGTTTTCCTGCAGCATGCCCTTAAAAGAAACATCACGAATCGGGTTATTATGCACCATTCTAATAAACAGTTCCAAGTGCAATTCCCATTACATAAAAATAAGGCTTCCCAATCACTTGGGAAGCCTTGATTTTATTAGCTTACCTATTGTTTATTCAATAATTGTAGCAACTTTTCCGGAACCAACTGTACGTCCGCCTTCACGGATAGCGAATCCAAGACCCTGCTCCATAGCGATCGGGTGGATCAGCTCTACAGTGATTTCTACGTTGTCACCAGGCATGCACATTTCTGTGCCAGCAGGAAGGTTGCAAACACCAGTTACGTCAGTTGTTCTGAAATAGAACTGCGGACGATAGTTGTTGAAGAACGGTGTATGACGTCCACCTTCATCTTTGGTTAATACGTAAACCTGACCAGTGAATTTCTTGTGGCATGTTACAGTACCCGGCTTGCAGATAACCTGTCCACGCTCGATCTCTGTACGATCAACACCACGAAGAAGAACACCAATGTTATCACCAGCTACACCTTCATCAAGAAGTTTTCTGAACATCTCGATACCTGTGCAGACTGTCTTTCTAGCTTCTTCCTTGATACCAAGGATTTCAACTTCTTCCTGAACATGGAGAACACCACGCTCTACTCTACCTGTTGCAACAGTACCACGACCTGTGATTGTGAATACGTCCTCAACTGGCATCAGGAACGGTTTGTCAGTGTCACGAACCGGATCCGGAATGTACTCATCTACAGCGTCCATAAGTTCCATGATCTTGTCGCCCCACTCGCCGGAAGCATCTTCAAGAGCTTTAAGAGCAGAACCCTGGATGATCGGAATGTCATCTCCCGGGAAGTCATACTCGTTAAGAAGTTCTCTGATGTCCATTTCAACGAGCTCAAGAAGTTCTGGGTCGTCAACCATATCGCATTTGTTCATGAATACTACGATGTACGGTACACCTACCTGACGAGCAAGCAGGATGTGCTCTTTTGTCTGAGCCATAACACCGTCAGTTGCAGCAACAACGAGGATAGCACCATCCATCTGTGCAGCACCAGTGATCATGTTCTTTACATAGTCAGCATGGCCAGGGCAGTCAACGTGTGCATAGTGACGTTTTGCTGTCTCATACTCAACGTGTGCTGTGGAGATCGTTATACCACGTGCTCTCTCTTCCGGAGCCTTGTCGATGTTGTCGAATGCTACGAACTCACCAAGACCAAGTCTTTCATGGAGAGTTTTTGTGATTGCAGCTGTCAAAGTTGTTTTACCATGGTCTACGTGGCCGATGGTACCAATATTGCAGTGCGCTTTTGTTCTTTCGAATTTAGCTTTTGCCATTTTGTAAATCCTCCTTGATTTTCTACCCCAATGGGCTAATTTTCCTTTAGCCCTAATGGGCCAGGTTCTTAAAAAGGCTACAGTAGATTATATTGTATCAACCCTTGATTTTCAAGCGTTTTCTACTATAACTGATTGACTTTTTTTAGTTTTTGTTACTGATGATCTTATCCTGTACGTTCTTCGGAACTTTTTCGTATTTCTCAAAGAACATGGAATAGTTTCCACGGCCCTGTGTCTTAGAACGAAGGTCTGTGGAGTAGCCGAACATTTCTGCCAGCGGAACGAATCCCTTGATCATCTTGCCGCCGCCGATATCTTCCATACCTTCGATACGGCCTCTTCTGGAGTTGATGTCACCGATAACGTCACCCATGTAATCCTCCGGAGTGGTAACTTCAACCTTCATGATAGGCTCAAGAAGTACCGGATCGGATTTCGCCATAGCATCCTTGAATGCAAGAGATCCTGCAATGTGGAATGCCATTTCTGAGGAGTCGACCTCGTGGTAGGATCCATCGTAAACTGTAGCTTTGATTCCGAGTACCGGGAAGCCAGCCAGGATACCTGATTTTGCTGCTTCTTCGATACCTTCGCCGACTGCCGGGATGTATTCCTTCGGAATAGCACCACCAACGATCTCGGAAACAAACTCGAATGTCTTCTCTGCGTTTGCATCCATCGGCTCGAAACGAACTTTACAATGTCCGTACTGCCCACGACCACCGGACTGTTTAGCATATTTGCTGTCAACATCAACTGCTTTGGTAAAGGACTCTTTGTAAGCAACCTGAGGTGCACCTACATTTGCCTCAACCTTGAATTCACGAAGAAGTCGGTCAACGATGATCTCTAAGTGGAGCTCGCCCATTCCGGCGATGATCGTCTGTCCTGTTTCTTCATTTGTATAAGCGCGGAAAGTCGGATCTTCCTCTGCCAGTTTTGCAAGAGCTTCGCTCATCTTGCCCTGACCTGCTTTGGTCTTAGGCTCGATTGCAACTTCGATAACCGGCTCAGGGAATTCCATAGACTCAAGGATAACCGGATGCTTCTCATCACAGATCGTATCACCTGTCGTTGTATTCTTGAATCCTACAACAGCAGCGATATCACCGGAATATACCTTATCCAGCTCTGCTCTGTGGTTTGCATGCATCTGCAGGATACGTCCTGCACGCTCTTTTTTACCCTTTGTTGCATTCAGGATATAGGAACCGGAATTCATTGTTCCTGAATAAACTCTGATGTATGCCAGTTTACCAACGAACGGGTCAGTCATGATCTTGAATGCCAGAGCGGAGAACGGCTCTTCGTCAGAAGAATGACGAACAACATCTTTTCCGTCTTCATCAACACCTTCGATTGCCGGAACGTCTGTCGGAGCCGGCATGAATTCGATGACAGCATCCAGTAATTTCTGAACACCTTTGTTTCTGTAAGCTGTTCCGCAGCATACAGGAACGATCGTTGATTCACAGGTACCTTTTCTCATTGCAGCCTTCAGTTCTTCTGTTGTCGGGATCTCGTCCTCTAAGAACTTCAGTGTCAGCTCTTCATCAAGCTCACAGATCTTTTCAATCATGTCAGCACGATAAAGTTCAGCTTCATCCTGCATTTCTTCCGGGATCGGAACGATGGAGATGTCCTCACCCTTCTCATCATTGTAAATGTATGCCTGCATTTCAAACAGGTCGATAATGCCTTTGAATTCATCTTCTTTTCCGATCGGCAGCTGAATCGGTACAGCATTTTTGCCGAGACGGGTCTTGATCATATCAACTGCATTGTAGAAGTCTGCACCCATGATATCCATCTTGTTGATGAATGCCATACGAGGTACATTGTACTTATCAGCCTGGCGCCATACATTCTCTGACTGCGGCTCAACACCGCCTTTTGCGCAGAAAACACCTACAGCTCCGTCGAGTACACGAAGTGAACGCTCAACCTCAACTGTGAAGTCAACATGTCCCGGAGTATCAATGATATTGATACGGTGCTCTAATGCACCCGGTGCCGGTTTGTTCTCTTTCTGAAGAGTCCAGTGGCATGTTGTGGCTGCGGAAGTGATCGTGATACCTCTTTCCTGTTCCTGCTCCATCCAGTCCATGGTGGCAGTACCTTCGTGTGTATCACCGATCTTGTAATTTACTCCGGTATAATAAAGGATACGCTCGGTAAGAGTGGTCTTTCCGGCATCGATATGAGCCATAATACCAATGTTACGTGTGCGCTCCAGTGGATATTCTCTTCCTGCCAAAGTATTTCCTCCTTGTTAGAATCTGTAATGTGCAAAGGCTTTGTTAGCTTCTGCCATTCTATGCATGTCTTCTTTTCTCTTAACGGATGCACCGGTTTCGTTCATCGCGTCAAGAATCTCGTTTGCTAATCTTTCTTCCATGGTCTTTTCAGATCTTGCACGGGAGAAATTGGTCAGCCAACGAAGGCCTAAAGCCTGACGTCTGTCAGCACGGACTTCGATCGGTACCTGATAGGTAGCACCACCGATACGTCTTGCTTTAACCTCTAATGTAGGCATGATGTTATTCAGTGCTGTCTCGAACACTTCAAGAGCCGGCTTACCGGTCTTTTCTTCAATGCGAGCAAATGCACCGTAAACGATCTTCTGCGCTACGCCCTTCTTACCATCTAACATAATGTTATTGATAAGCTTAGTTACTACTACGCTGCCGTACAGCGGATCCGCTAATACGTCTCTTTTTGGGGTATGTCCTTTACGTGGCACGTTACTTCCCTCCTTAATCAAACAAATTTATGAAAGTCTTCGTGTGACTTCGTCACACTGCAGTCAATTCGCACTTCGTGCTCATGTCTGCTGCCCGTCCGATGTCTTCGCCTATCAGGATGCAAGCATCCTGCCGGCTCGCCGCCGTCCGGGACTTTCATATCAAATTAATTCATCGGTACTCACTTTTCGTGTCGGTGCCATCGGACATAATAGATATTAGAATAGAATAATATGACTATGCCTTTTGGCAACCATCATTCAATTGTAAGTAAAACTTTTACCAGAGTGGCTTATTTCTTCTTCGGTCTCTTAGCGCCGTATTTGGAACGAGCCTGCTTACGATCTGCAACACCTGCAGTATCCAGCGTACCTCTGATAACATGGTATCTTGTTCCCGGAAGGTCTTTTACTCTTCCGCCGCGAACCAGAACAACGCTATGCTCCTGAAGGTTGTGTCCTTCGCCCGGGATATAGCTTGTTACTTCGATACCGTTAGAAAGACGAACTCTCGCGATTTTTCTAAGAGCTGAATTAGGCTTCTTAGGAGTCGCTGTCTTTACTGCTGTGCAAACACCACGCTTCTGCGGTGACGGTGCATCAGTGGTCTTCTTGCGAAGAGAGTTGAAGTTCTTCTGAAGAGCCGGTGCAGTAGACTTTTTAACAGATGTCTGTCTTCCTTTTCTGACTAACTGATTAAATGTCGGCATATTATTCTCCTTTCTTAATTTTATTTGGAAGATTTCTCTTCCTGTCCTCCTGTGCATTTTGTTTTTCACACAGAAAGAACATCGCGTTTCGACAAACGCGCTCGATTATTGTATGAAATTGAAACGGGAAAGTCAAGAAAAAACTTGCGAAAAACTTTGAAATAACAGCGTTTTTTGCTTGCTGCGCCCCTGCGCGCCGAATGTTTGCATATGCAAGCCGGGGCACCGACTTGAGCCTGTCACAAAAATAGCTGCCGGCAGTATAACCACCGGCAGCTTGAAAGTCGATTCTGATGATTATTTGATCAGTCTGCAACTGCGCATGCAAGAAGCAGGGAATCAAATTTTTCTTCAGCTGAAGAACCACGGGAGTTGATGACGATCGGGCATTTTGCTCCGATAACAACACCTGCCATTTTTCCGTTACCGAACTGCAGCATAGATTTGTGAGCAACGTTTCCGACCTGGATATTCGGAACAAGGATAACGTCTGCATCACCTGCAACCGGGCTGTCATATTTTTTGCGTTTTGCGCTGTCTGCATTAACAGCAAGGTCTAAGGAGATCGGTCCTTCTACGATGCAGTCTTTGATGATGCCTTCTTCATTCATTTTCTTAAGCTCTGCAGCATCAACTGTTTCCGGCATCTTCGGATTCACTTTTTCTACAGCAGCTACACATGCGATCTTCGGGTTTTCAATACCCAGCTTTTTATAGCAGTCAACCGCATTTTTGATGATGCCGGCCTTCTGCTCAACGGTCGGATAAGTCATCATTCCGCCGTCAGTTACAACAAGCAGTTTATGATATGCAGGAAGCTCGGTGAAAGCAACGATAGACATAACGCCGCCAAGACCGATTCCTGTTTCTTTATTAACGACAGGTTTTAAAACATCTTTTGTCTCTAAAAGACCTTTTAAAATAACGTTTGCTCTGCCTTCTTTTACCAGTTCAACTGCAATCTGTCCGCACTCTTCCGGAGTTTCTGCATTGATGATCTCATAATCAGCTGGATTCTTGCCAAGCTCTGTCAGAACCTTTTTTACTTCCTCTTCTTTGTCGATCAGGATCGCTTTGATCAGGCCCATGCCTTCTGCTTCAAAAACAGCCTCTAATACGTGGTCGTCTGCTGCACCCGGAACTGCAACGCTTTTTACTACTTTTTTCCCTTTTACGATCTCAAGGAAATCCTGCATACTTGTTAATGCCATAATAATAAACCTTTCCTTTCTGTGTATCTGTCATCTTCATTTTAATAATCTGCTGCTCTTATTATATAGAAAAAATCTTTATTTGCAATTAAAATTTGTCGACAAGTTGACAAAGGATGCCGGACGACAGGTATGAGCACGCAGGCGAAAGCCGGGAGCACGAATGACTGTCAGCGAGGCGAGAGTGCATGAGCGAAGCATCGCGGGGCTTTTATCTGCATAGGAACGTTGAAAAAAAAGCCCTGCCACTTTATAATTGAGCACGATTATGGAATCTTTCAAAGCATATGTTGAACGAATCATATACAGAAATGCTGATAACGGCTATACAGTTTTGAGCGCCGAAGAGAACGGCTGCGAGACGATCTGTGTGGGCGTTTTCCGTTTTATTGAACCGGGAGAATATCTGGAATTTTCCGGTGACTTTGTCTTCCATCCGACATACGGCGAGCAGTTTAAGGTCGACCACTACGAGACGATCGTACCTGATGACATCTTCGCGATCGGCCGTTACTTAAGCAGCGGCGCCATCAAGGGGATCGGTCAGGTAACCGCCCAGAGGATCATTGACAAATTCGGCGAAGATACGCTGCGGATCATAGATGAAGAACCGGAGCGGCTGGCCGAGATCAAGGGGATCTCCCGCAAAAAGGCGCAGGAGATCGCGGCCCAGCAGGAAGAAAAAAAAGATCTCCGGAAAGCATTGATGTTTCTCGGTGGTTTTGGCATCTCAAATGCCATGGCTGTTAAAATCTATAATCAATATCAGAACGCGGTTTACGATATCATCCGTGAAAATCCGTATCAGCTTGCCGACGATATCTTAGGCATCGGGTTCCGAAAAGCAGATGAAATTGCTTTTCAGGCAGGTATCGCTGCAGATTCCGATTTCCGTATCCGCAGCTGCATTCTTTATGAATTGGTGCAGGCTGCTTCCGATGGGCATGTCTATCTTCCGGACAAAGTGCTGATTCGGAAAACTCTAGAGGAACTCCGTCCGATCAGTGTGGATGATGTTCCGAGCATCACCGAAGCAGACATTGAACGATGCATGATGGATCTGGCGATCGAAAGCCGCCTGATCATTAAAACCGCTTCTTCTGATAATGCCATGGAAGAACCATCTCTTTCTGACAACACGGCCGACGACAATGAACCCCGTTCAGGAAATTACCGGCAGGTCTACCACTCCCTCTATTATTACACAGAGCTGGGAATTGCTAAGATGCTTCATGAGATCGATCTGAAAGGCCGCGTTCCGGAAGAAAAGATCCTGGAGCGGATCCACAAGGTTGAAAAGAAATCCGGTATCACTCTGGATGAAATGCAAAAGGAAGCTGTGATCCAGGCTGCAAACTCCGGCATTCTGGTCATCACCGGTGGTCCCGGTACAGGTAAGACAACAACGATCAATGCGATCATCAAATACTTTGAACAGGATTATAAAGAGATCCTTTTAGCCGCTCCTACAGGGCGTGCCGCAAAGCGCATGACAGAGGCAACCGGCTGGGAAGCAAAGACAATTCACCGGATGCTGGATCTTTCAGGCGAATTGGAAGATACCTCTGCCGGTGCACGTTTTGACAGAAACGAAGATAATCCGCTGGAGGCTGACGTCGTCATCATTGACGAGATGTCAATGGTCGATATGTTTTTGATGAGTGCTCTTCTCCGTGCGATCGAACCCGGCACGAGACTGATACTGGTCGGAGATGTTGACCAGCTTCCAAGTGTGGGACCGGGCAATGTCCTTCGCGACATTATTGACAGCGATTGTTTTAAAACAGTAAAGCTGACCAAGATCTTCCGCCAGGCGGAAGAAAGCGATATTGTTGTGAATGCACATAAGATCAACCGCGGGGAGCAGATCGCCCTCCGCCCGGACAGCCGTGATTTTATTTTTATCAAAAGAGAAACGGCTCAGGCTGTCCTGTCCGCTGTCTTAGGTCTTGTGCGTGATAAACTGCCGGGATATGTTGATACCGATGCAAGCGAGATCCAGGTTTTATCGCCTGTTAAAAAAGGTCCGCTTGGTGTTGAACACATCAATCAGTTTTTACAGGAGAGCCTGAATCCTTCTGCTCCCGGAAAAGAGGAGATTCCGGTTGGCGCCGTCACCTTCCGTGAAGGCGATAAAGTTATGCATATCAAAAATAACTACGAGCTGGAATGGGAGATGCGCACAAACAGCGGTTTTGTTTACGAGCAGGGAAAAGGAATCTTTAACGGCGACATCGGTGTGATTCAAAAGATCAATCCACACACCCGCCTGATGGAGGTTCGTTTTGATGATGGAAAGTTTGTCATCTACGATTTTGAACAATTAGAGGAAGTCGTTCTGGCATACGCTACCACGATCCACAAAGCACAGGGAAGCGAGTATCCTGCGGTCGTGCTTCCGCTGCTTTCCGGCCCTGAACTTCTGATGAACCGCAACATCTTATATACGGCGGTGACCCGCGCCAAAAAATGCGTCTGCATTACCGGCTCAGATGCCGCTGTCACACGCATGATCAATAACGTCCGCGAGCAGAAACGCTACTCCGGTCTTAAAGAGCGGATCCTGGAATTCAAAGGCCGGGTGTTGTAGTCATGCGCCGAGACTTATCCTATTCTTATACGAGACATTGATATCTCTCGAAACCAAAGCATTCTTTTCGTTCATGTAGACTTCACAAACATCATTTATATTTTTGACCGTTGAATCAAAACCCCATCCCGACATATGAATCGTCCGCGATTGGGATTATTTCTCTTTTCATGTACTGAATCACATCATATGAAACGCAAGTCTGTACACAGGTTCTCTCAGAGAACTTTCTTTTCGCCGCTCTTCTTGGCGAAACTTCAAACAGTAAAAGAACATTGTCTGCAGCTTCTCTTTCCGCGGGTCTGTCCGGTTTGCGGAAAGATACTAAAACTGCCAAAAGGCTGGGCTACGCTTCTCTCACCGGAGTTCACGAATCGCGTTTACTCAGCGCAATGCTCAAAGCGAACTGCAGAAAACAGATCATTTCTTCCGCATCGACCATCATTATCGGGTCCTGATACTTCTCTCCCCCTTAAACCATCTCTATCTTACTGTCGCTCCATCCTGATCTGCCCGGACTGCTGCTCTTCACTTCCTCTTGTAGAGGGACCGGTGTGCCAAAAATGTTCGAAGCCGCTTATCTTACAGGATGACTGTTTTTGCGAAAGTTGCCGGAATGGCACCCGTTATTTCAAGCAGGGAAAGTCGCTCTGGATCCACGATGACAGCGCACGAAAAATTGTCTATGATCTGAAATTTCATAATAAAAGAGACAACGCCGATCTTATCGCTTTTGAAATGGCGGTACAGATGAAGTCGATCATTTCTGAGTGGAATGCTGAAGTCATGCTTCCTGTCCCTTTACATAAAAAGCGCTTTCGAGAGCGCGGTTTTAACCAGGCACAGCTGATCGCTGAAAGAATATCATTCTGGCTTTCAAAATTATTCGGTATTGTGCTTCCTGTAGATTCAGACTATCTGCTGCGTACCGAAAACACCAAACCTCAGCGCATTCTCGATGTATCCGCCCGCGCTCAAAATGTAAAAAAAGCATTTGTTGTTTCTACGAGAAATGGCCAATACGCGAAGCGCTCGGTTATCCTCATTGATGATATTTATACCAGCGGAGCCACACTCAATGCCTGCGCAAAAACTCTGAAAGAAGCCGGAACAGAAGAAGTCTTCTTCCTCACCGCTACCGTGGTATAACTCTTTCTTTTGTCCCACTATGACGCATGCCCCACTCATTTACCTTATTATGACGCAAGCCTTTTTTTATATGTTCCACTAGTTGCATATGAAGAGATGTCCGCTATTGAACTCCCCAACTGCTGCCCAGATTACTTTTTGGGTGCGCGAATTTTACTAATTTTGGATTTTCTTGTTTACCAGTGCGTAAAACCTATAGTTAACAAGAAAACGCCAAAAATCCACCTCAATAATGCCTTTTTTATATGTTAAAAAGCCCTCTATTTCACATTTTCTTGTTTGCTGATTCGGAAACCCTATGCATGACAAGAAAGCCTATGAGGTTTCTTGTTAACATGCGGCTTTGAGAGACTTGAAACAAGAAAACTGCATTTTCTATTATGAAAGGACTACTATGATGACTGAATCACAGGGATTAGAACATTTTATTAATAACATCAAGATTGAAAGAGACTCTTTGTCTCAACAAATTAATTATCTTCCACCAGGAGTCATCCGATGGTGGCGTCAGTTCAAGAATGGAAAAGAATATTTAGTATTCAGTCAGATTATCAATAATAATGATTCCCGCTTCATAACGAAAAATAAACAGCTCCTATCTCAACTCGCTGCAAAACACTTTTTGGAGCATCAAATGGAAAACATAGACAATTACATTGCCGCTTTAGAAATTGCCCAAAAAGAATCTCTACGTATTACATCCGAAGCAGTCCTTAAAGAATTACCTCCGGAAATTGCAGATATCTGTCATGCAAACGATGCAGGTATAATATACAGGAAAGAAGATGGTCTGCTAAACGAAGAACAGGAATGGCGCAGACACGACTATATAAAGTCTGACAGTTTTTCACAGTTTTTAACCCACCGGACCAGCACAGGCGAATTTGTGAGAAGCAAATCAGAAGTAATCATTTACGAAGTGCTTCTTAAGTATGATCTCGCTTTTCGTTATGAATGCCAGAAATACATTGATGGTTATCCTGTTCATCCGGATTTTACAATTTACAGAAAAGATGGAAAGATCTTTTACTGGGAACACTGTGGGCTGATGAATCAGCAGGATTATATTGACCGCTATCATTGGAAACTGAACAAGTTTGAAAAAGAAGGAATTGTTCCCTGGGATAATCTGATCCTTACCTATGATGACCCTTTCGGAAATATTGATGTGAATATTATTGAAAGTGAAATACAAAATAAACTTCTCATTTATTAAAAAGGCGGCGGCGTTTATCGGCGTCAAATAAAAAGGAGACAGAGTTTCCTGTCTCCTTTTTCTATCGTTAAGAATTCAAATTTTATTTGAATAAGAACTCTAAGAGGCTTGAGCTGCCAAGTGCGTTGAATACGCTGATGAATGCCGGTACGAATACGAGAGATACGACAGTCATAAGTTTGATCAGGATGTTAATAGACGGTCCTGATGTATCTTTGAACGGATCACCTACGGTATCACCAACAACTGCTGCTGCGTGAGCCGGGCTTCCTTTTCCGCCGTGCTTTCCGCCTTCGATGTATTTCTTAGCGTTATCCCATGCACCACCGGAGTTACTCATGAAGATTGCCATGAGAACACCGCTGACCAGCGCGCCTGCAAGAAGACCGCCGAGTGCCTGAACACCAAGAAGGAAACCAACAAGGATCGGAGCAACGATAGCGATGATAGCCGGAACGACCATCTGCTTCAGAGCTGCGCCTGTGGAGATTGCTACGCACTTCTTATAGTCCGGAGTAGCATTTCCTTCAAGGAGACCCGGGATCTCTCTGAACTGACGGCGAACTTCTTCGATCATGTGGTTAGCTGCTTTGGAAACAGAAGACATGGTCAGTGCGGAGAAGATGAATGTTAACATACCACCGATCAGAAGACCGATAACAACGTTTGCATTCAGGATATCGATCGTCAGTGCTTCAGCTGTGCTGGAGTCAACCTTATCTGCAAAGGAAGTGAACAGTGCCAGAGCGGTAAGAGCTGCAGAACCGATTGCAAATCCTTTTCCGATAGCTGCGGTTGTGTTACCAACAGAGTCTAACTGGTCTGTGATCTCACGAACGCTCTCATCAAGTCCGCTCATCTCAGCGATACCGCCGGCATTATCAGCGATCGGGCCATAAGCGTCGACTGCAACTGTGATACCGGTTGTAGAAAGCATACCGACTGCTGCAAGAGCAATTCCGAATACGCCCATCAGCATGTAGGAAACAAAGATTCCGATGCAGATCATGATGATCGGAAGAACAGTGGATCTCATACCAACGGAAAGACCGCTGATGATCGTTGTAGCTGCACCTGTCTCAGACTGATCAGCAATTTCTTTAACTGATTTAAATCTGTCAGATGTATAAACCTCTGTCAGGGTACCGATCAGAAGACCGACTACAATACCTGCCAGAACTGCGATTGCCGGTTTCACATTTCCAAGGAAGAAGATGGAAACCAGGAATGCTACGATGACAACGACTGCTGCGGAAATATATGTTCCGATATTAAGAGCTGTCTGCGGGTTAGATCCTTCTTTTGTACGGACGAAAAGTGTTCCGATAATGGAAGCGATCAGACCAACTGCAGAGATCAGGACAGGGAACATTACATACGGGCTGAATGCAGCATCAGCGCCGCCGCCTGCATAAACAACACCAAGAGTCAGAGCAGAGATCAGAGATCCTACATAAGACTCGAAAAGGTCAGCACCCATACCAGCAACGTCACCTACGTTATCACCTACGTTATCTGCGATAACGGCCGGGTTACGAGGATCGTCTTCCGGGATACCAGCCTCAACCTTACCAACAAGGTCAGCTCCTACGTCTGCAGCTTTGGTGTAGATACCACCGCCGACACGAGCGAACAGAGCGATTGAAGATGCGCCCAGTGAGAAACCGAACATTACATCAACATTGCCTGTGATAAAGTAGATTGCGCTAACACCAAGGCATCCAAGACCTGCAACGCACATACCCATAACTGCGCCGCCTTTGAATGCTACGCCAAGAGCTCCGTTCATTCCGGAAGTTCTTGCTGCGTTAGCTGTTCTTACGTTTGCCTTTGTTGCAACGCTCATTCCAAAGTAACCAGCCAGTACTGAGAAGACTGCGCCGATCAGGAAGCAAAGAGCGGTTACCCAGCTGATCGCAAATCCAAGGATCAGACCGAGTACAACAACAAAGATAACCAGAATTTTGTACTCTGAAAAAAGAAATGCCTTAGCACCATCAGCGATTGCGCTTGCAATCTCTTTCATCTTATCTGTGCCGGCATCTTTCTTAGAAACGACAACTGCAAGAATTATTGCATAGATCAGGGCAATAACACCAGCGCCGATTCCGCACCACATTAATGCGTTCATGATGAATTCTCTCCTTACTAATTATTATGCAAATCTTTAACCACTAAATTTTAAGTCATTCTATTGAAATGTCAACCTTTTTTACTTTTATTATTGTTTTTAATACAATTCATTTTAAGCAACACCGTGTTTATTATTGTACTAAATTTGTACAATCACCCAACTTCTTCAATAAAATTTTCGAATTTGTCGTTTATCCGCACAAATCTCACGTTAAAAAAATAACGATGGTAGCATTGAATTTTATGATTTGTTACATTTATTATTGATGTACACAAATCCGTACAATTCATGCTTACAAAATACAATTGAAGGAGGAACGTATGGCAACAGCACAAACTTCCGTACCGTTCAATGACGATCCGAAGCTGCGCGAACAGTTAATGACCGTTATTGAAAAGTACAAAGGCGAACAAGGTGCGCTCATACCTGTTCTGCAGCAGGCTCAGGACATCTATGGATATCTTCCAATTGAAGTTCAGAAGATCATTGCAGAAGAAATGGGCACCCCATTGGAAAAGATTTTCGGCGTAATCACATTCTATTCGTTCTTTAATCTTTATCCGAAGGGATCTTACAAGATCTCTGTATGTCTTGGAACCGCCTGCTATGTAAAAGGCTCCAGAAAAGTTCTGGACCGTCTGCAGGATGAACTTGGAATTGAGCCGGGACAATGCACTACCGACAGGGCCTTCTCTCTGGATACCTGCCGCTGCATTGGTGCCTGCGGACTCGCACCGGTAATGCTGGTAAATGACGATGTATACGGTCGTATGAACCCGACAGAAGTTCCGGGCATTTTAGCAAAATATGAATAAGGAGGAGATTCGATGAACTTGCAAGATTTAAGTAGCATCAAAGAACGTATCTTGGCAGACGTTTTAGAACCGGCTGAGAAGACCCGCGTTCTTGTTGGATTAGCTACATGCGGAATTGCCAGCGGAGCTGCTCCTGTTATGGATAAGTTTAAAGCTCTTGCTGAAGGAAACGACAAAGTATTCGTTTCCCAGACAGGCTGCGTCGGCATTTGCCAGTATGAGCCTGTAGTCGAGGTTATTACACCTGACAAAAAGAAAACATTATATGTAAAAGTAACTCCGGAAAAAGCGGAGCAGATCTACAACGAGCATGTCCTCGGTGGAAAACCGGTAGAAAGCATGGTCGTTGGTACAGTTCTTCCTTCAGGCAGCGAAGAAGTCGCTATGTCCCTGGAAGAAACTGTATTCTTAAAGAAACAGACCCGTGTTGCTCTTCGCAACTGCGGACATATCGATCCGGAAGAGATCGATCAGTATATTGCAACCGATGGATACCAGGCACTGAACAAAGTCCTTACAACAATGAGCCCGGATGATGTCATCCAGACAATGCTCGATTCCGGTTTAAGAGGACGTGGTGGTGCAGGTTTCCCGACCGGCCTCAAATGGAAATTCGCAAGCGGAAACCGCGGCAACGTACAGAAATATGTATGCTGCAACGCTGACGAAGGTGACCCGGGCGCATTCATGGACCGTTCCGTTCTGGAAGGCGATCCGCATGCAGTTCTTGAAGCTATGGCAATTGCAGGCTATGCAATCGGCGCTTCAATGGGTTACATCTACGTCCGTGCTGAGTACCCGCTCGCTATCACACGTCTGCGCATCGCAATTGAGCAGGCAAAAGAAAAAGGCGTCTTAGGAGATAACATCTTCGGAACAGACTTCAGTTTCGATATTGACTTAAGACTCGGATCCGGCGCATTCGTCTGCGGTGAGGAAACAGCCCTCATGACCTCTATCGAAGGCAACCGTGGTGAGCCGAGACCTCGTCCGCCATTCCCGGCAGTCAAAGGTCTTTTCCAGAAGCCGACTATTTTAAATAACGTAGAAACATGGGCAAACATCCCGCGTATCATCATGAAAGGTGCTGACTGGTTCTCCGGTATGGGAACTGAAAAGTCCAAAGGAACCAAGGTCTTCTGTTTAGGCGGCAAGATCAATAATACCGGCCTTGTTGAGATCGAAATGGGAACCACTCTTCGCGAAGTAATCGAAGAAATCGGCGGCGGCATCCCGAATGGAAAAGCATTCAAAGCTGCTCAGACTGGTGGTCCTTCAGGCGGATGTATTTCCACTGTCAACTACGATGTTCCGATCGACTATGACAACCTCATCTCGATCGGTTCCATGATGGGATCTGGTGGTCTGATCGTTATGGATGAAGACAACTGCATGGTCGACATCGCGAAATTCTTCCTTGATTTCACAGTCGATGAGTCTTGCGGAAAATGTACTCCATGCCGTATCGGTACCAAACGTCTCTATGAGATCATGGAAAAGATCACCAAGGGTGAAGCAAACATGAAAGACTTAGAGCACCTTGATGAGCTCGCTCATTATATTAAGGAAGATGCTCTCTGCGGTCTGGGCCAGACAGCTCCGAACCCGGTTCTTTCCACCCTCCGCTATTTCCACGATGAGTATGAAGCACATATCAAACAGAGAAAATGTCCTGCAGGCGTCTGCAAGGAACTGCTTCACTACAACATCAATCCTCATAAATGCGTTGGCTGCGGTCTTTGCAAGAGCAAATGTCCTGCAGATGCAATCATCGGTATGCTGAGGAAGCCGCATGTTATTAACCCGGAAATCTGCATCCGCTGTGGCACGTGTATTACCGTCTGCAAGCAGAATGCGGTAGAAATAGTCTAGGAAAGGAGGAAGAGATAAAATGGCTGATGTTAATATTAAAATCAATGGAAAAGATTATCAGGTACCGGAAGGAATTACCGTACTTGAAGCTGCACGCATGGCAAACATTCACATCCCGACTCTCTGCTTCCTGAAAGAGATCAACGAGATCGGCGCATGCCGTATGTGCGTTGTGGAAGTTAAAGGCGCAAAAGGCCTTGTTACTTCCTGCGTATACCCTGTTGCTGAGGGTATGGAAATTTTCACCCAGACCAAGCGCGTTATTGAATCACGTGTTAAGAACCTGCAGCTGCTTCTCTCCAACCACAACAGAGAATGCCTTTCCTGCGTACGAAGCGGAAACTGCGAGCTTCAGGCTCTCTGCCGTCTGTATGATATCCGCGAGGATTCCATCTATGACGGTGAAAAACCGAAGTACGCGCTGGACGGCTCTGCTGTTCATCTGGTCCGTGACAACAACAAATGTATCCTTTGCAGACGCTGCGTAGCAGTCTGCGAAAAGAATCAGGGCGTAGGCGTTATCGGCCCGAACGAGAGAGGTTTCAATACCTATATCGGAAGCCCGTTCAATATGAAACTGGCTGAGACAAGCTGCGTATGCTGCGGACAGTGTATTGCAGTCTGTCCGACCGGTGCACTTGCTGAAAAAGACAATACATTCGAGACATTCTCAGCTCTTGAAGATCCGACCAAACATGTTATCGTTCAGGTTGCTCCTTCTGTAAGAGCAGGCCTCGGCGAAGAATTCGGTCTTCCGATCGGCAAAGGCGTTGAGGGTCAGATGGTCAACGCACTCCGTGCACTCGGATTTGACAAGGTCTTTGATACCAACTTCTCCGCTGACCTTACGATCATGGAAGAAGCAAACGAATTCCTGCAAAGAGTACAGAACGGCGGCGTTCTTCCGCTGATCACCTCCTGCTCACCTGGATGGATCAAATACTGCGAGCACTATCATCCGGATATGATCCCGAATATTTCCAGTTGCAAATCACCGCAGCAGATGTTCGGTGCGATCGCAAAATCCTACTATGCTGAGAAAGCCGGCATCGATCCGAAAGATATCGTCATGGTAAGCGTTATGCCGTGTACGGCTAAGAAGTTCGAGATCGGACGCGATGACCAGGATGCAAACGGAGTTCCGGATGTTGATATCGCACTTACAACAAGAGAACTTGCAAGAATGATCAAGCGTGCTAACATCGACTTCCTGAATCTTCCGGAAGAGGCCGTCTTTGATGATCCGTTGGGAGAATCCACTGGTGCAGCCGTGATCTTCGGCGCAACCGGCGGTGTTATGGAAGCTGCTCTTCGTACTGCAGTTGAAAAACTGACAGGCGAGCCGCTTGCTGACGTTGAATTCCTTGATGTCCGCGGAACCGAAGGCATCAAAGAAGCAACCTACAATGTTGCCGGCATGGATGTTAATGTCTGTGTATGCTCCGGAACAGCAAATGCAAACAAAGTTCTCAACATGGTCAAGAGCGGCGAAAAGAATTATCACTTCATCGAAGTGATGTGCTGCCCGGGCGGCTGCGTAAACGGCGGCGGCCAGCCGAAACAGTTTGCAGAAGTCCGCAACTTTGTTGACATCAAAGCTCTGCGTGCAAAAGCACTGTATGATCTGGACAAAGACCGTCCGATCAGAAAATCCCACGAGAACCCATCGATCATCAAACTCTATGAAGAGTTCCTCGGTGAGCCGGGAAGCCACAAGGCGCACAAGCTTCTTCATACAAGCTATATCGCAAGACCGATGTACAACGATCCGAAATCCAAGAGATAATCAGGATCAAAAAGCAAAAGATTCGGGCGGGGTTTTCCCCGCCCGTTTTGTATCTTTCATTGAAAGGAGACAGAGAACCGTCCCCTGTCTCCTATTTTTTCTTTTTCATTTGAGCTGTACGTGCATCCTTTCCCATTGATTCTGAAAAATCTTTGATCAGCGTCATCCCGTCTTTCTGTGAAAAATTTTTTGTCAGTGCTTTGTTCAGTTCAGGCCCCTGGTTCGTGTCTTCCAACTTTTTCAGAAACCGTTTATTAACTGATATCTTGATCGTCCTTCTGTTTTCAGGAGGAACTTTTCTGTCCACCATTTTCCGCGCTACCAGCCCGTCCACCAGCCGGGAAGCTGTGCTTTTCGGAAAATCGATATATTCACAAAGCTCTTTCAGAGTCAATTCTCCATGCGAGCATAATGCGAGGATGATGCTTGCCTCGCTGATAGTAAGATCAAATTTTTTGCAGAAAAACTTCATTCCGTCCATCACCAGCCGGAATACCTGAAGCATACCTTCGAAAGATGGTTCTTTCAAGTGATCTTTCATGGCTCTATCCTCCTGTCATTATTTTTAGCAAAGTAAAAATGAAAAGTCAATTTCCTTTTCTCTATATTGACAGCAATCTGTTCCGTATTTATAATGTTCCATATAGGAACTATTCATTTTAGAAACTATTCATTTTAGTAACTATTGATTTGTAATAAAGGAGTGTGTGTTTATGGGTGGCGGAAAAATGTTGGCAATTCTGCATTTTATTAATGTCTACGGTACGATCATCATGATGCCGATTGCATTCTTTACCTTTTTGCCTTGGCCTGTCAGAGATATTGGCCAGGCGCTTAAGAAAAGTACCGGAAAAGATAATTGGCTGCTGAAGTTCTACCGCATTCTTATGAAGATTCATATTCCGTGCGGAGTTTACGTTCTGGTCGTTGGAATCTTCCATACGATTTTTGCATCTATTAATCACGGATGGGGAATCAATCTTGGCATGGCCACGCTGTTCTTCTATTTGATTGGCTTCATTGTTTTTCTTTTCCGTAAGAAGATCGGGCCGGTCTGGGTTCCGATCCATCGTGTCGCCGAATACGTTGCAATCGCTTTGATGTTTATTCATTGTGTGCCGGCACTTCCGATCATCTTCGGCGGTATTGCGAAAATGATCTGGCATAATTTATTTGGATAATGAAGGAGGTAGTTATGAAAAAAAGATGGCTATGGCGAATGCTCGGTTTGGTCGTTATATTTAGTCTTTTGATCGCAATTCCGGTCTTTGCCGAGGCGGAACGGTTTGATCCGAATAACTTCACGCCTCCGGGATGGGATATGTACGTCAATGTTTTAGGCGGTTCCTTAACATTCCCGTTTGCGATCCTCTGCATGCTGGTCTGGTTTTTCAAAGATATGGCAATCGCCTGTCCGAAAAAGCCGAACGGATGGCAGAAGGTATACAAAGTCTTTCGAGCAATTCATATTCCGCTTGGTGCCTTTGTAATGGCGTTCGGTTTATACCATGCGATCTATGCCACGATCCGTCACGGTTATGGAGCATTTGAACTTACCTGGGGA
>JAFWLM010000140.1 GCA_017511045.1 Lachnospiraceae bacterium
AATTGGCAGAGCAGCTGATTTGTAATCAGCAGGTTGAGGGTTCGAGTCCCCCCATCGGCTTATTTTTTATATTAGATATATTTTTTGGACCCTTAGCTCAGTTGGTTAGAGCAACCGGCTCATCACCGGTAAGTCCCGGGTTCGAGTCCCTGAGGGTCCATTCCCTTATTTGGACTTGATAATTAAATATGTGGCCCAGTGGCTCAGTTGGTTAGAGCGCCGCCCTGTCACGGCGGAGGTCGTGAGTTCGAGTCTCATCTGGGTCGTTTGGAGTCGATGGGGAGATTTATCTTTCTGTTGGCTTCATAGTTTAAAAGATGTTTTTTTACATCGTGCCGCAGTGGCGGAACTGGCAGACGCGCGGGACTTAAAATCCCGTTCTGGCAACAGAGTATCGGTTCGATTCCGATCTGCGGCACTTACAGAGCAAAGCACAAGCGGAAATAAAAGCAGATAGCTCATTTATGAAGCTATCTGCTTTTATTTTTGATTGTATTTTGCGAAGCAAAATGCATGAGCAGGCTATGCCTGCGAATGCGAGCTTTACGTCCTCAATTCTTTTCCCAATCCGAAAATCTTAGTTATGATTGAAAGGATCACCGCAATTCCGGCAATCGTAAAGAAACGGAACATTGTACTGTTGCTTCCGCTGATGAAAGCACCGATATTCGTAATGAGAGGCGCTAAAAAGACCCCGACAAAAGAACTGCTAAGAATCATTGCACTGTTCAGCGTTTCATATCCTTTGAGTCTTGAAGCAGATCCCATACATACAGGGAGGATCATACTGATTGAAGCACCGGCTACAAGACATCCAATTATCAGTGAGACAGTTCCCTGACTGATTGCAATAATTACTGCGCCAACAGCTAAAACCAAAGAGCCGCACATTGCTGTCCAGTTTTTCATTATGGAGGAAATCACACCGAAAAGTAATCCGGTGATCATTCCACCTAATAAAAACATTGTGGAAACAGTTCCCGCAAAGGATGCGTCACCCAGACCCCGCTCCGTAACAAGCATAGAAAGATTTGCCGGAGCAGCTGAATAGATAAACAAAAACAGACAAGTCACGATCATCTCTTTTAAGATGACAAGGCGGAACTTTCCGCGGTTTGCTGCTGAAACAGCTTGTTTTTCTTCTGAAATTCGGTTTGAATCAGCTTTGCTTTTTCCCGGGACTCCCAGCAGGGCAAAGATAATACCGAAAGCGCCAAGTAAATACACAAGATATCCGAAGTTCCATCCCAGCATGGCAAGAAAACCACTCGCAAAGGTCATGATCATGCTGCCGATATTATTTGCACTGTTCTGCCAGCCAAGCATGGTTTGTTTTTCCTTACCGGTAAAGCATTCATTAACGAGAGCAGGTGCCAATGGTGCGACCATTCCGATCCCAATTCCCAGGAAAGCCGCCCAGACATAGAGAATGACAATGCTGTTATGGAACAGGCAGGCTGCCACACCGGTAAGACAGATAATGGACAGGCCGGTAACTCCCAACGTTTTTTTAGGGAGCTTATCAGATAAAAAAGCACTCAGCATTGTAAAGATCAGGCAGAAAATGCTGGGGAAAGTCATTAAAAACTGAATGGTAGTCGTTGAACATTGCGGAAAGGCTGCAGCAATATCAGAGAGAATCGGCGCGATTCCATTGGTCCCCATCTGGACCAGAGACATAGTTATGATCGCCGCTTTCAGCAGATTCTTGTTTTTCTTGTTTTTTTCCATGAAAAAACAATAACATAAGCGCCAAAAGCCCACAATTTGCTTTTTACTTGTAGACTTACAAGTAATTGTTGGTTTGTAACGATTTTTTAACGATATTTTCATAAAAATTATCACAATTAATGATTCCATTTTTGCGAGAATGTTGTACAATAGAAAAACGATTATCTTAATGTGAATAAGTATGCCAATTTATAAAAGGAAAGTATTTAATTAGTATCAATGGAAGACGAAAGAAACATCAATTTCTCCGATGAGGAGACCAGCGAAAACCCAATAGAAACCGACGCAGAAAAGGTTTTGGAGGCAGAAGAAACTCCGGAACCTGAAGAAGCTGTTTCGGAGTCAGAAGAAGCTGTAACAGAGGCTGAAGAAACAGAATTCGAAGAATCTGCATCAGAAGCTGAAGAAACAGAAGACGAAGCCGAGTCTGCTGAAGCGGAATCGACGGATGAAGAAGTGGAAGCAGAATCTGAAGAAGCTGCATCAGAGGCTGAGGAAAAAGAAGGCGAAGAAATGTCTACTGAAGCGGGATCTGAAGAAGCAATAGCAGCAGAATCTGATGAAACAGAGGGTGAAGCAGAGTCTGCTCAAGCGGATGCAGACACATCAAAAACAGAAGAAATCCAGACAGCTGTAGAAAATGCTCAGGAAAAACCAAAGAAAAGCTTTGGGGATACGGTTAACCGTATTCTTGCATTCTTTGGTCTTAATTCAGCTGCAAACAAAGCGGCGGAATCTACAGCGGAAGCTTCTGAACTGAAAGCAGAAACTTCTGAAGAAGAGCCAGCTGAACAGATACAAGATGAAACAGCGCTGGAGGCAGTTGAAGAGAACGCTGCAGAAACTGAGGAAACCGACGCAGAAACAACAGAAGAAGTAACAGAGGATACTCCTGAAGAAGAAACAGAAGAAGAAACCTCTGCAGAAGAAAATACTGAAACAGAAACCACGGAAGCAGTAGAAGAAGAGTCTGTGGAAGAAGAAGCTACAGCAGAGACAACTGAGACAACAGAAGAAGTAACAGAGGAGTCTCTGGAAGAACAAACTGAAGTAGAAGAAACCTCTGAGGAAGCTGAGACAGAAACAACTGAAGAATCTGAATCAGAGATCACAGAAGAATCAGAACTGGAAACATTAGAAGAAGAGACATCCAAAGAAGAACCGGAAAATGAAGAAATAGAAAACGAAGCTGAAGAAGAAAAGACTGAAGAAACAGAAACCGAGACAGATAATAAAGCGGAAGAAGTTACTGAAGAAGTAACTGATACGGAGCAGGATCTTCATGCAAGTACGGAAAAGGCCGAAGAAAAACCAAAGAAAACCTTTGGTAGTTTTCTGAAAGGTCTCTTTGCAGGTATCGGAGGTGCTTCTGTTGCGAAAAAAGCAGCGGAATCTACAGCAGAAGCGTCCGAACTGAAAGCGGAAGCTTCTGAAGAAGTGCCGACCGAACAGGTAGAAGAAACAACACCGGAGACGGTTGAAGAAAAAATTAAAGAAACCGAGGAAGCTGAGGCTGAGGCGACTGAGGAAACAGAAGAAGTTGCAGAGGAAACTACGGAAGAAGAGACAGTAGCAGAAGAGGAAACTCCTGCCGAAGAAACTGAAACGGAAGCTACAGAAGCTGAAACAGAAGAGGCTGTGGAAGAAACTGAAGTAGAAACCACAGAAGCTGTAGAAGAGGAGCCTGTAGAAGAAACTGAGGCAGAGGTGGCTGAGGAAACAGAAGAAGTAACAGAGGAATCTTCCGAAGAAGAAACAGTAGCAGAAGAGGAGACTCCTGGCGAAGAAGCTGAAACCGAAACAACTGAAGCAGAAGATGCGACGACTGAAGAAGTTGAGGCAGAGGCGACTGAGGAAACAGAAGAAATCACAGAGGAAACTCCAGAAGAGGAGGCTGTAGCAGAAGAGGAAACTCCTGCCGAAGAAACAGAAACAGAAGCTACAGAAGCAGCTGCAGAAACAGAGACTGCGGAAACCGAGACGGCGGAGGAAGTTACTGAGGCTGTAACGGATACGGAGCAGGATCTTCAGGCAAGTACGGAAAAGGCAGAAGAAAAACCAAAGAAGACATTTGGAAGCTTTCTGAAAGGTCTCTTTGCCGGTGCCGGAGGTGCTTCAGTCGCGAAAAAAGCTGCGGAGACTACTGTAGAAGCTTCTGAACAGAAAGAAACAGCTCCTGATGAAGTGACAGAAGAACAGACAGAAGCTGAAACAACACCGGAAACAGTTGAAGAGAAAACCGCGGATACCGAGGGAGCTGAGACAGAGGCAACAGAAGAAGAGACAGCTGAAGAGCCCGCGCAGGAAACAGCGGAAGAGGAAGATACAGCTGCAGCAGAGGAAGCTTCTGAAGAGGAAACTGCGGAAGCTGAAGCAGAGCAGACAGCAGGGGAAGAAACCTCTGAGGAGAATGCTGAGGAAACTGAGGCCGAGATGTCTGAGGAAACAGAAGAAGTTACCGAGGAAGCGTCTGTAGAAGAAACTGAAACAGAAACTACAGAAGGCGAAGCTGAGGAGTCTGTCGAAGAAACTGAAACGGAAACCACAGAAGGTGAAGCAGAGGAGTCTGTAGAAGAAGCAGATACGGAATCTACAGAAACCGAAGAAGAGGCATCTGCAGAGGAAACTGAAACTGCAGAGTCTGAAGAAGTAACTGCAGAAGAAACTGAAACAGATACTACAGAAGAAACCGAAACAGAAACCTCAGAAGCAGAAGAGACAACTGCAGAAGAGGCTGAAAGCGAAGCAACCGAAACAGAAGAAGTTGCTGAAGAAAAAGCAGAGGAAGCTGAGACTGAAGCAACTGAAGAGAAAGCCGAGGAATCTGAGACTGAGATAACTGAAGAAACAGAAGAAACTACAGAGAAAGCTTCGGAAGAAGAAACCGCGAAAGTTGCAGCAATCGCGGCGCCGGTTCTTTCAGCCAAAGCTGCAAAGAAACAGGCGAAGAGAGAGAAACGACAGAAAAAATATGCGAAGTATCGTGCAAAATTAGATGCAAAAGAAGCAAAGAAAAAAGCACGTCCTATCGGAGTTAAAATCGTAGCAGGCTTCTTCAAAACCATCGGAATCATTCTGATCGTCCTGGCTAGTTTGGCTATCTGTGCAGCAACATTCGTAGCAGGTGTTGTATATGAAGTAGCCAAGACTGCACCGGAGATGGAAGTAAAAGATGTTTATCCGACCATGTATCCGACAACCGTATTGGATGCAGATGGAAATCTGATCGCAAAACTGACTACAGACGGATCCAACCGTGCAGAATTGACTGCTGAGGAAATAACAGAGCATGTCCGTTGGGCTGTAATTGATATTGAAGACGAACGTTTCTATGAGCATAAAGGAATCGATCCTAAGGGTATCATTCGTGCAGTAAGGGTAAACCTGAGCTCTGACCGAAGTGAAGGTGCATCGACGATCACGCAGCAGCTGATCAAAAATGCTGTCTTCGAGGGTGGTATGGAAGATACCAAGCAGGAACAGTACCTTCGTAAGATCCGCGAGTGGAAACTGGCTCTGGATCTTGAAAAGAAATTATCGAAAGAGGAGATCCTGACCATCTACCTCAATACGATCAACATGGGCTCAGGTGTCTATGGAATCAAGCAGGCTGCACGTTTCTACTTTAATAAGGAACTGCCGGACCTTACGATTTCGGAATGTGCTGTACTTGCGGGAATCACGCAGAATCCAAGTGCCAATAATCCATTCAGGCATCCGGAAACAAACAGAGAACGTCAGCTTCGTGTCCTGAAAAAGATGCTGGATCATGAACATATTACGCAGGCTGAGTATGATGAAGCGGTTGCAGACAGCGCTGTATATGACCGCATCGCTGAGGTCGTCAACGCAAAACAGGGCGAAACTGTATATTCCTACTTTACAGATTCACTTTTGGAGCAGGTTCTGGATGATTTCCAAAAAGAGTTAGGCTGTACTGAGGAAGAGGCTGAAAAACTGCTTTATGCTGGCGGTCTGACCATTCATGCAACACAGAATCCGACGGTTCAGGCAATCGTGGATCAGGAGATGAATGATCCGAATAACTTTGCGTATACAGTGACAAGCTATTCCATCATCTGGAATATGTCAGTTCAGAAGGCTGACGGAGAGACGAAAAACTATGACCAGAACATGCTGTCCGCATGGCACAGGGAAACTTTGGGACAGACCTGGTATAAGATGGATTACTGGTCTCCGGATGATGCAAATGCTGCAATCAATGAATATAAGAACGCAGTCCTTGATGAAGGCGATACGATCCTGACAGAGTCGGTTCTTTATCCGGTCCAGCCGCAGGTATCCTTCTCCGTTATGGATTATACAAACGGACAGGTGCTAGCTGTTAACGGCGGACGAGGCGAAAAAACAGCAAACCTGACCTTAAGCCGTGCAACAGATACTTTCAGACAGCCGGGTTCCACATTTAAGCCTTTAGCATCCTTTGGACCGGCGATCGACATGGGAAGAGCTTCGCTGGAGACCCCGATCGTTGATGAACCGTTTACCTATCCGTATTCCGGAAAACAGGTGCGTAACTGGTGGGGTGAGTCCTATCGTGGTACAGCTACCGTTCGTGAGGGTATCCGTAATTCCATGAACGTCGTGGCGGTCAAGAACCTGAACAGGATCGGACCGGAAAACGTGATTCCATACTTACAGAAAATGGGATTCTCCACGATCACGATGGAAGATGCGAACCTTGCAACTGCATTAGGCGGACTGACCTATGGTGTATCCAACCTGGAGTTGTGCGCCGCATATGCGATGATCGCAAATAATGGCGTTTATATTGAGCCGTCCTTCTATACGACGATTTATAATTATGATGGATCTGTTCTCTTAGAGCGCAAGCCGAGAACTGAACAGGTCTTCCAGGAATATACGTCACTTCTGTTGATTCAGGCACTGCAGGATGTTGTTAACAGCGGTACCGGTACTGGATGCGCGTTCTGGACAGCTCCTCTTGCAGGAAAGACAGGAACGACGAACGACAACCGTGATATCTGGTTTGCCGGATTTATCCCGAATGGCCTTTGCAGCTGCATCTGGGTAGGACAGGATGATAACGCCACATTGTGGAATGCAAACCTGCATCAGGCGATTTACTCTAAGACGATGTACCGGATCGTAGAAGCCCTCGGAAAGCAGGGAGGATCCTTCCCGTATCCGTCCCAGGAGATCAAGTGTATCTGCAGGGATACCGGTATGCTGGCAACGGAAAACTGCCCGAATACGGAAATCCGCTTCTATGATTATGGCTGGGGCCCGGGTGCTTTGTGTACGGCACATCCGCTGACCGGAAATACTGAGGGAACCGAATCGTCGAACACGGAAGAAAAAACTACCAAGCCGAAACCGACACAGACGACGACAACAACTGTTGCACCTGAGCCGGAAACAGATCCAACACTGCCGCCGGAAACAGATCCAACACCGCCGCCGGAAACAAAACCAACAGAGTCATCATCGCAACAGGGCGGTGAAGGGGACCAAAATCCTCCAGCTAATGGAGGATGAGATTAGATCATCATAAAAAAATTACAAGGTGTGGAGGGGTAAAACCCGCTTCCGCACCTTTTTATTTCCTCCTAAAATGTCCTGATTGCATTTGACTTTTAAGCCTTGGAATGATAGTATTCTTCTATGCTTGTTTACACCTTCTTGGAAGGGGTAAATACAGCTTTGAGGATGAGAATATTGAAAATTTCATAATATCCAGTATAGTTTTGGATAGTGACTGTTTTGAGAACAAAAAACTCAACACGCAGGCCCAAAAGTTTCTACCGTAACGCCTAGAAGTTGCGACTACTGGCTCAAAGTAAGATCGAGACCAGACAAGCTTATCGGCTATCATGTCGGTCTTTTTTCTTTTTAATATTCCATGCCTCAAAAAACTGATATTACAGCGCTTGTTAAACAGAGATGCTTTTATTATTGACCAGGCATAACAGCATCTCGAATCATTATCAGATCAGGGGAAAAGATTGCATGAAGGCTTTGGAAGAGAAAATTCTCAAAGAGGGGAAAGTTTACCCGGGCAATGTCCTTAAGGTAGGCTCTTTCCTGAACCATCAGATCGATGTCTCATTTATGGAAGAGATTGGCAAAGAATTCCATTCCCTGTTTCAGAATGAAAAGATCACAAAAGTATTAACCATTGAAACCTCAGGTATTCCGGTCGCCTGCTTTGCGGCGATATGTTTTGGAGTACCTGTTCTTTTTGCAAAAAAGCATCAGACGAAAAACCTTTCTGACGATTGCTATTCCACAGAGATCACTTCCTTCACACACGGAAATACCTATCAGGCAAGGATCGAGAAAAAGTATTTAAACAGCGATGATGTTGTACTGATCATCGACGATTTCCTGGCAAACGGCTGTGCGCTGGAAGGACTTATGGATCTGATCCGTCAGGCAGGCGCAAAGTGTGTAGGGTGTGGAATCGTAATCGAGAAAGCATTCCAGGATGGCGGTAAGCGTTTAAGAGAGCAGGGCATCCGTGTGGAAAGTCTTGCGCGGATCGCAAAGATGAATGACGACGGAACGCTTGAGTTCATCAAAGAATAAGATATATACCCGCGGAGAGTGCTCTGCGGCCTTATATATAATTACATGTAATTCGTTTTAGGAGGAAACACAGAAATGAAAGGAATCAAAAAAATTCTTGCACTCGTTTTTGTTGCGGTCTTTGCTGTAGGAATGCTTGCAGCATGCGGCGGCGGAAATGGTGGCGATGCTGCACCGGCAGGATCCGGCGGTGCTGCAGCTCCGGCAGGCGATTTCAAAGCCGGCCTTATCTGCCTTCATGATGAGAACTCCACCTACGACTTAAACTTCATCAATGCTTTCAAAGAAGCATGTGAAGATATGGGTCTTGTAGAAGGTGAGAGCTATTTCATCAAGACAAACAAAGGTGAAAACGAAGAAGCTTACCAGGCAGCCTGCGAACTGGTTGACCAGGGATGCAACGTTATCTTCGCTGACAGCTTTGGACATGAGGATTACATTCTTCAGGCAGCAATGGAGAACCCGGACGTACAGTTCTGCCATGCAACAGGAACAAAGGCTCACACCGAGCTCGTAGAAAACTATCACAATGCATTCGCTTCTATCTACGAAGGCCGTTACCTTGCAGGTGTTGCTGCAGGTATGAAGCTGAACGAGATGATCGAAAGCGGCAAGATCACAGCTGATCAGGCTGTTATGGGTTATGTTGGAGCATATCCGTATGCAGAAGTTAAATCCGGATATACCTCTTTCTATCTTGGCGCAAAGAGCGTATGCCCGACAGTTACCATGCAGGTAACCTTCACCAACTCCTGGTATGATGAGACACTGGAGAAAACCGGTGCTCAGACTCTGATCGACAAAGGCTGTGTTCTGATCAGCCAGCACGCAGACTCCATGGGCGCTCCGACCGCATGCGAAGCAGCAGGCGTTCCGAACGTATCCTACAATGGATCTACTGTTCAGGCTTGCCCGAACACCTTCATCGTATCTTCCAGAATTGACTGGGCTCCGTACTTCAAGTATGCAATGCAGTCCACTCTCGATGGAACAAAGATCGATTATGACTGGGTAGGAACCATCGATACCGGAAGCGTTGTTCTGACAGAAGTTAACGAAGCTGCAGCAGCTCCCGGAACAGTTGATGCAATTGAAGCAGCGAAAGCTGACCTCGTTGCAGGAAACATCCATGTATTCGATACCGCAAACTTCACAGTAGGCGGCCAGACTCTGACCTCTTATCAGGCAGACGTTGACGACATGGGCGACTTCCAGCCGGAAACAGAAGTTATTGAAAACGGAATCTTTATGGAATCTTATTACAGATCCGCTCCGTACTTCGATATCGATATTGACGGCATCACCATCTTAGGCGACGTACAGTAAATAAAATGATTTGTCAGGAGACTGTCTTTACAGGCAGTCTCCTGCTTCATTTTTATAGGAATTGCACCAAAGGAAAGATCAAGCATTTGATTTCTCCTTTGATGCAGTTACTCTTTTAAATGAAGGAAGCTACAGAAAGGAAACCAACGTGGAAAACAAAACACCAATTCTTAAGCTGAAAGATATCACGAAGAGATTCGGCGATATCATAGCGAATGAAAAGGTCTGTCTGGATGTTTATGAAGGTGAGATCCTGGCGCTTCTCGGAGAAAACGGAAGCGGAAAGACGACCCTCATGAACATGATTTCCGGTATCTATTTCCCTGATGAGGGCGAGATCATGGTAAAAGGGCAGCCCGTCAGCATCGCAAAGCCGGAAGATGCTTTTAATCTGGGCATTGGTATGATCCACCAGCATTTTAAACTGGTCGATGTGCTGACAGCCACTGAAAACATTATCCTGGGTCTGAAAGAAAAAGGCGGACTTGATCTTAAAAAAGCTGCAGAACGGATCAAAGAGATCTGCGATACCTATGGCTTTGAGATCGACCCGAACCAGAAGATCTATAACATGAGCGTCTCTCAGAAACAGACTGTGGAAATCGTAAAAGTTCTTTATCGCGGAGCGGATATCCTGATCCTGGATGAGCCGACAGCGGTTCTGACTCCGCAGGAAGCAGAAAAGCTCTTTAACGTACTTCGTAACATGAAGAAAGACGGAAAGTCTGTCATTATCATTACGCACAAGCTGAATGAGGTTATGGAGATCTCGGACCGTGTAACGATCCTCAGAAAAGGTCATTATATCTGTGACATGGAGACTAAATCAGCCAGCGTGCAGGCTCTTACAGACGCAATGGTAGGTCATGCTGTTGAGCTGAATATCGATCGTCCGGAACCGGTCGATCCGAAACCGAGGATTCAGGTCGATCATTTGACAGTGCGCAGCCAGGATGGCGTCCTGAAACTGAAGGACGTCAGCTTTACTGCAAACAGCGGAGAGATCCTGGGCATTGCCGGCATTGCCGGAAACGGTCAGAAAGAGCTTCTTGAAGCGATCGCCGGATTGCAGCCGGCAGAAAGCGGTGATATCTATTTCATCGAAGAAGATGGGAGCAGAGAAGAGCTCCTTGGTATGGATCCGCTTAAGATCGCCGGAATGGGTGTTTCCCTTTCCTTTGTCCCGGAAGACCGTCTTGGTATGGGACTCGTTGGTAACATGAACCTTGCAGAAAACATGATGCTCCGTTCCTTCCGTAAAGGCAGAGGTGTCTTTACCGACCGGAAAGCACCGTATGATCTGGCGGAGCACGTGGTGGAAGAGCTGGAGGTCAATACACCGAGTGTCTTCACACCGGTACGAAAACTTTCCGGTGGAAACGTACAGAAGGTCCTTGTCGGAAGAGAGATCGCAAGTGCTCCTACCGTACTGCTTACAGCTTATGCAGTCAGAGGCCTTGATATCAACTCTTCCTACATGATCTATGATCTGATCAACAAACAGAAAAAGCGCGGAGTTGCAGTTGTCTACGTCGGAGAAGATCTGGACGTGCTCCTAGAGCTTTGTGACCGCATCCTGGTCCTTTGCGACGGTCAGGTGAGCGGTATATTAGACGGCAAGACCGCTCAGAAAAATGAAGTCGGACTTATGATGACAAAAGTTGGAGGAGGTGAAGCAGAATGACGAATACAGCAAAGACTCCTCTGGTTCATATCACTAGAAGAAAAAACATTGCCTGGTACCGTGCATGGATCGTACGTATCATCGCGGTGATCCTGGCGCTGATCCTTTGTGGAATCATTACAACCTTCGTGGTTCATATCAACCCGATCGAAGTTTATAAGACAATGATCTCCGGAAACTTCGGCACAGCACGTAAGGTCTGGTTCATGGGGCAGGATCTTGCAACGCTACTGATCATCTCTCTCGCCCTGGCGCCTGCTTTCCGGATGCGCTTCTGGAATCTTGGCGGTGACGGCCAGGCATTAATGGGATGCTTCGGAGCATCCGCTGTAATGATCCTTTGCAGCGGCTCTATGCCGAACTGGCTGCTTCTGATCGTCATGTTTGCAGCGGCTATCTTCTGCGGAATGCTCTGGGCATTTGTTCCTGCATTCTTTAAAGCAAGATGGAATACAAATGAGACACTGTTTACCTTGATGATGAACTATCTTGCAACCCAGCTGATCGCGTTCTTCGTCGTTGTCTGGGAGAATCCGAAAGGATCCAGCAAGATCGGTATCATCAACCAGAGGACGCAGCTTGGATGGCTTCCGGATATCGGAGGTAATAAATATATCCTCATCATTATCGTGGCAGTCGTTCTGGCAGTTGCAATGTTTATCTATATGCGCTACTCCAAGCACGGCTATGAGATCGCCGTTGTCGGAGAAAGTGAACCGACTGCAAGATACGTTGGTATCAAGGTCCGTAAAGTTATTATCCGTACGATGCTTCTTTCCGGTGCGATCTGCGGACTGGCAGGATTTATGATGGTGGCATCCACGAACCATACACTGACAACGACGCTCGTCGGAGGCCGCGGTTTTACAGGTGTTATGGTTGCCTGGCTCGCAAAATTCAATCCGTTCTTTATGATCATCACAAGCTTCATCCTTGTTTTCCTTGGCAGAGGCGCTTCTGAGATCTCTACCATGTTCGGATTTAACGATTCATTCGGATCGATCCTGACAGGTATTATCCTGTTCTTTATCATCGGCTGCGAATTCTTCCTGAATTATGAGCTTCACTTCAGGAAATCTGCAAAGAAGGAGGTGGCGTAAGATGTTTGATATTGTTGCTTTTATTCCGAGAGCTGTTATCCAGGGCATCCCGCTGCTGTATGGATGTGTCGGTGAGACGATCACTGAAAAGAGTGGTAACTTAAACCTTGGTACGCCGGGTATCATGTATGTCGGCGGTATCTGTGGCGTCATCGGCTCCTTTGTATATGAGCAGAAAGCAGGGGATCACATGATCGGCTTCCTTGCAATCGCGATCCCGATCCTGTGCTGCCTGATCGGCTCCCTCCTTATGGGACTGATTTACTGCTTCCTGACCGTTACTCTGAGAGCAAACCAGAATGTAACCGGTCTTGCAATGACGACATTTGGTGTTGGTATCGGAAACTTCTTCGGAGGATCTTTGATCAAACTGAGCGGGGCAGACGTTCCGTCTATCGCGCTTTCGAAGACCCACGCTTATATCAGCGCAACGCTTCCGTTTGCAAAGAATCTCGGATGGTTCGGAAAGATCTTCCTTTCCTATGGTTTCCTGGCATATGCGGCAATCGCGATGGCAATCATTGCGGCTATCACACTGAAGAAGACAAGAGTCGGTCTGAATCTGCGTGCAGTCGGCGAGAGTCCGGCGACCGCGGATGCAGCCGGAATCAATGTTATCCGTTATAAATATGTTGCAACTTGTCTGGGTGCTATGATCGCCGGTCTTGGAGGACTTTACTACGTTATGGACTTTGCAAGCGGTGTCTGGTCCAACGATGCGTTCGGTGACAGAGGATGGCTTGCGATCGCCCTCGTAATCTTCACGATTTGGCGTCCGAACATTGCGATCTTTGCTTCGATCCTCTTTGGTGGACTTTGCATCCTGCATATGTTCATTCCGTCCGGAACGAACCTTGCGGTAAAAGAGCTTTATAAGGGAATTCCGTATCTGGTCACGATCATCGTGCTGATCTTTACTTCCCTCCGCAACAAGAGAGAGAACCAGCCGCCTGCGAGCCTCGGACTCTCGTACTTCAGAGAGGACCGCTAGCTGCTGGACAGATGATATGAAACACTACAGCCGGAAGATGTTCGAGCAGATCATCTTCCGGTTTTTACAATAAAAAGGAAAGTGGGACCTATGCAGGCAAAAGAAAAACGGATGAGAACTGATATGCGGGATCTGACAGTAGGCAATGTCGCGCTGAAGACGATCGGATTTGCGGTTCCCATCATTATTACGAATCTTTTACAGGCTTTATATAATATTGCAGATATGGCCATCGTTGGGCATTTTATCGGCTCCGCCGGAATGTCTGCTGTCAACATCGGAGGACAGGTGACAATGATCATTCTGGTCTTCTGCCAGGGCGTCTCCAATGGCGGAGGCATCCTCGTAAGCAATCTGTTCGGTGCTAAGAAAAAAGAACTGATCCCCAAAGTGGTCGGAACGATGCTTTCCTTCTTCTTTTTGCTTGCGCTGTTCTTTATTGTCCTCGTTCTGGCGTTGGGCGTGCCTATTCTGAAGGGGCTGGATACACCGCCTGAAGCATTTGCAGGGACAAAAACCTATCTTTTCATTTGTATCGCCGGAACCGTCTTCATCTATTTCTACAACGTTCTCGCAGCAGTCCTTCGGGGAATCGGGGAGTCCTTCCGTCCGATGATCTTTGTGGCGATCACAGTCGCGCTCAATATCGGACTGGATGCGCTTTTTGTCGGCCCGATGCATATGGGCGTTGCAGGTGCAGCCCTTGCAACGATCGTTTCCCAGTTTATCAGCATGTGCATGGCAATCTGGTATGTACGGAAACTTGGATTGTTTGACTTTAGGCTTCCTTCTTTTAAGATCGACAGAGAGTTTCTGAAGGTGACGCTGAAGATCGGAATCCCACAGGGACTCCAGTTTGCGCTGACGAACATTTCCTTCCTTCTGATCATGGGATTCATCAATCCATACGGCGTTGCAGCATCAGCGGCTACCGGAGCGGTAACGAAGATCGGAACCTTTGCCGTCCTTCCTGCACAGGCACTGATGACGGGCCTGATCACCATGACAGCGCAGAATATTCCGGTAAAGCAGTATCAGCGGATCCTGAAATCGATGTTCGTGTCAATGGGAATTTCGCTGCTGTTTACCGGTTTTATCTTCCTGCTGGCGCATTTGATCCCGGAAGCGATGCTGGGCATTTTTACAACGGATCCGGAGGTCATAGCCATCGGCTCAGAGTATCTTAAGATCCTGACGATCAGTTATATGATAGAGAGTCTGATGTTCTGCTTATACGGGATCATCACCGGAGGAGGGCATACCTATTATGTTTTTGGCTGCGCGATCCTTTCCGCATTTATCATCCGTTTTACTTTTTCATGGATTTTCAGCAGCTTTACTTCTTTAGGACTGATGGGAATCGGCTGGGCATACGTTTTGGCGCCTGCCTGCAGCGGATTGGCGGCCCTGATCTTTATCCTGACCGGAAAATGGAAGAAGAACCGGGTGAAGGTCTGATTTCTTTAAAGAAATTTACTCATAAAAAAAAGATCCTGCTTTTTGCAGGATCTTTTGGTTTTTTGTTTTTATTCTACGACCACATACACATCTTTATATGCATGGGACGGACCGATATCACAGGAGAGACGAACGGTATAAACGCCTTTCTTTGTGTTATCCCAGGTCCCTGATACTGTAAGATACTGTGAAACATCGTTACCGTAGTTGTCTTTTGCCGTCGCAGCTGCGATGACCGGGTCCTGTTCATAGTCAGCATTCAGAGCAACTGTAACACTGTTTGGTACCTGAAGATCGATCGTATAGGAATGCCATGGATTTGAGCTGACCGGATCTGTCGGATCCCAGCCGCTGATCTCCGGGATATCTGTCGGGATCTTATATGGGGTCGGCTTTTCCAGCGGCAGCTGCTCGTTTTCATCGTAATAGATCACGACTTCTGCGCCGGTTGCGAGATGCTCTCCCAGCCAGCGGACATCTCCGCAGCACATACGGATGCATCCCATCGAAGCATAATCTCCGAGTTTATTGTATTCTTCTGTTTCCAGTGTTCCATGGTCCGTTTCATAATACGGAACAGAGTGGAACATGATGTCATTATATACACCGTCGATGATGCGGTATGCATACAGGCCTTCTGTACCGTCTGCCATATAGCACCATTCATTTGCCGGGGCAATGATCCATTCGCCCATGGAGAAGGTTCCTTCCGGGGTCTCATGGCCGTCGCGTCTTCCGGTTGAGCAGGCAAACGCTCTGACTGCGTTTCCATCGCCGTCATATAGCGTGGTTACATTTAAAGCCGTATTTACACGGACCGTGTAAGAACCATCTGTTCCCTGGATCGGATCATCATCGGTGATGGCAATGTCGTCATGTGTTACTGTAGCAGCAACATATTCCGTCGGGATCTGGCTTTTTTTGTTTACATCAGCTGCCGCCGTAGTTGATGGCGGCTGTGTATTTCCGGAACCTTTCGGAGTTTTTTTATGGGAGCAGGCCACCGCGATCACAATTACAATAGCGATGATCAAAAGAATTGCAACAATAATAGCGATCAGTCGGATCCGACGCTGTTTTTGCCGCTGTCTCTCCCTTGCAGCCTGCGCTGCACGTCTTCTTGCCGCTTCATTAGACGAAGAGGGTCTTCTGGAAACACCCTGCGCAGAGGATCTGCGCGCAGCATTGGAGCGTTCACTGTTGCTTCTTCTGTTCTGGTTATTGTTCGGATATCTTGTAGCCAATCTTGTATCCTTCCTTTTGATAGTTTATTACTTTGACACTAAAACCTTAAGCCTTAAGCATTTCCCACAGCTTCTTTTGCGAGCTGATCAGCCAAGTCATTATACACATCACCGGAGTGGGCTTCAACTTTTATAAACGAAATCTGTATTTGTTTGCTCATTTCCTCATAGAATGCCTTATATTTTTGTGTCCATTTTTTCTTTGCTTTCCACTCGCCCGTACACCATTTTGCGATGCCTTCGTAATCGTGGTAGATCACAAGCTCTTTTAAGCCGCGGGCAGCAGCGCTTTTCATCGCCTGAGCAGAGCCCATGATTTCCCCGGCAACGTTCCGCATTTCCGCCAGCTCCGGCTCATCAAAGCCTTTGGACAGCTTTATGATCTCCGGCTCTCCGTCTTCCCCAACGCGGTCTGTAAACAGGACCACGCCGTAACCGAAACGTTTCGTATTGATATTATAGCTTCCGTCTACATATGCTTTCGGCATAAGCTGTTCTCCAATAGTATCTCAATAAAGAGTTCTTTCATGCATTAACTTGTCTATTTTACAAAAACCAGATGCTTGCCGCAATCAAAATCTGCCCCAGATAGTAGGTTAAGTGATTTGCAATTTTATTACCCGTCATACCCTTGTTTTCTCCAAAGTAGATCTGGGAAAGGATCAGGTCAGAGAGCAGGAATAAGACGATACCGATGAAAAAGAGCAGCTTCGAGACGGAATGACCGGCAGCCACCTCCAGAAGCAGAGCATAAACGGTGACAAATACTAAAAGGCCTGCGTAGATCGAAGAAATCACACGATATCTGCCATAGTTCAGCTTCATCAGTTTCGGAGTCACAAAAATCGCAATACCGATCACAATGCCTGCAGCAATACTGATCAGCAGATGCACCAGGGTGATTTTATAGTACGAGAATAAAAATATCGTATAGAAGCAATGTCCGAGCATGAACGCTCCAAAGCCGGTAAACGTATTAAGCGTTTCATCCTTCGGATAGACAAACTTCATGTCTAAATAGATATCGCCGATCAGTCCGCAGACCAGGCCCGCAACGATAAAAAGCGCGAGGTAAGGGCCTTTAGAGAAGAATAAGCCAAGCAGTCCGAAAAGGATAAAGAGCAGACTGGATACCGCCTTCAGCAATAGTGAAACGGCATCTGTTTTTGTTCCCCTGCGGATCGTGAAGATCATTGCGACAATTACAGTGACGATCAGAAAGCAAATAAATAATACAGGGCTTGCAGTGAGCATAGGAGCCTCCTTTACTTAAATATGTGCTTTTAAACAGATTACAATTATTTGTCCTTATTATATCGTATATAAACCTTGAAAAGAAGCGGAAAATCTTTGACGTTAAGCCTTATTGATGCTATATTTGTAAGGTTCAATTGTTTACTAAGGAGGAGCATTATGTCACGTACAGAGATTGCCAGTTTATTTAAACAAGTTCCGGAAGACGGTGCTGTAGTTGTCGTATCCGGCTGGGTCAAGACCGCAAGAGAATCCAAGAATGTCGGCTTTATTGAGCTGAACGACGGATCCTGCTTTAAGAATCTGCAGGTCATTGTGGAAGCATCCAAATTTGATAATTTTAAAACACTGGCAAATCTGCCGGTCAGCAGTTCTGTTACGGTTACGGGCAAGGTCGTTCTGACTCCGCAGGCAAAACAGCCGTTTGAGATCAATGCGGATGAGATTGAGATCGAAGGCATTTCCGCTCCGGATTATCCGCTGCAGAAGAAACGCCATACACTCGAGTTCTTAAGAACGATTCCTTCTTTAAGAGCACGTACCAATACCTATCAGGCAGTTTTCCGTGTAAGAAGTGAAGCTGCGTTCGCTCTTCACAGCTTCTTCCACGAGAACGGCTTCGTTTATGTGCACACCCCGCTGATCACAGGAAGTGACTGTGAGGGCGCAGGTGAGATGTTCCGTGTTACGACATTGGATCCGAAGAACCCTCCGCTTGACGAAAACGGCAACGTAGACTATTCCCAGGATTTCTTCGGACAGGAAACAAACCTTACGGTTTCCGGTCAGCTTGAAGGAGAAAGCTTTGCGCTTGCCTTTGGAAAGATTTATACCTTTGGACCGACCTTCCGTGCAGAAAACTCCAACACGCCGCGCCATGCAGCTGAATTTTGGATGGTAGAGCCGGAGATCGCGTTTACGGATCTTGCCGGAGAGATGGATGTCTCTGAGGCAATGATCAAATATGTCATCGCGCATCTTTTGAAAACCTGTCCGGATGAGATGCAGTTCTTTAACAACTTCTATGATAAGGGACTGATCGAACGACTGACAGCATTAAAGGATGCTGAGTTTGCGCGTGTCAGCTATACAGAAGCAATCGAGATTTTAAAACCTCATAACGCAGAGTTCCAGTTCCCTGTAGAGTGGGGCAGTGATCTTCAGACAGAGCATGAGCGCTTCCTGACAGAACAGGTATATAAGAAACCTGTCTTTGTTACGGATTATCCGAAGGAGATCAAGTCTTTCTATATGCGGATCAATGATGACAACAAGACGGTTGCGGCAGCAGATATGCTGGTACCGGGCGTCGGTGAGCTTTGCGGCGGAAGCCAGAGAGAAGAGCGGGAGGACGTTCTTCTTGCAAGGATCAAAGAGCTTGGTCTTCGTGTAGAGGATTACCAGTGGTATCTGGATCTCAGACGTTTCGGTACGGTGAAGCATGCGGGCTTCGGACTTGGCTTTGAACGTCTGATTATGTATGTCACAGGAATGAGCAATATCCGTGACGTTGAGCTGTATCCGCGTACCGCCGGAAAACTGCAGTAATTCCCCCGAAATTCGAATTTTTACAGCGTATTTCAGCGAATATACACTGAAACCTTCACGTTGAAAAAAATGTGCTGTTGGTGTATAATAGCAAAACTATATCGAAAACGCTTTACTGAATTAACGTGGCGCTAATGCAAAACGGTAGAGATGAGTGGAATGATCACCGCAATGACAATAAACACAATTGCAGGAAGCCAGTAAATGTTTAGATTGTATTTACTGGACGGGTGTTCTTCCAGATATTGCGGATAGGATTTGTATTTTTGAGCGAACTGGCTTCTTTTCCTGAGTTTTCTGATGGCATAGACAAGATGGCCGAATACGCCTGAACGGGAAAGCAGTGTTACAAGAAACACAACAAGAAAAGCGACTCCCGTAAACAGAAATGTATTGGAAATCAGAGTTGACCAGCGGAAGATCCCCCCATTTTTGATGGTATGGAAATACAAAAGCACGCCGATCACTGCGCTGTAAATGATTCCGACAATAAATGCAATTATTAGACGCTTGGAGTTTTTCATAAGGCAAAGATATTGGAAAGAATCTGAAAAGTCAATAATAAACTGAGAGTGAGAGTGTTGCTCTTTTGATTCTTTTAAGTGGTTACAAAGTATATTGATACTTGCAATATATTTTAACAAATAATAGGAGGAAATGAAAAAATGAAAACATTGAAGAAGCTTCTTGGTGTTGCACTGGCAGCAGCTATGGTCATGGCTCTGGCAGCTTGCGGCGGCGGAGGCAATTCCACACCGTCCGGCTCCGGAAACAGCGGTGGGGCAAGCGGAAAACCAGTTAAAGCTATGCTTTACACAAACGTTATGTCACTGGACACCAACCTTGCAACAGATGGTGACTCTTTCGAAGTTATCGCTGACTGCATCGATGGTCTGACACAGATGGACGCAGATGGTGCAGCTGTTCCGGCAATCGCTGAAAGCTGGGATATTGAAAACGACGGTACACTTTACACCTTCCATCTTCGTGACGATGCAAATTGGTCAAACGGAACTCCTGTTACTGCAAACGATTTCGTATTTGCATGGCAGAGAGGTGTTCTGGGCAATGAGGAGTATGGCTACATGTTCTCTGACATTGGTCAGATCAAAAATGCACAGGCTATCATGGATGGCACAGCAGATGTAACCACCCTTGGCGTTACTGCAAAGGATGACAAGACTCTGGTTGTTGAACTGGAAGTTCCGGTTTCTTACTTTGAGTCTCTGATGTATTTCCCGACATTCTATCCGATCAATCAGGAATTTTATGAGGGCCTTGAAGAGGGTACATACGGCACAAGCCCTGATACCTATCTTTCCAACGGTGCTTTCGTCCTGACGGATTATCTCCCGGGTACTGCAAGCCTTTCTCTTAAGAAAAATGATGGCTACTATGATGCTGCAAAAGTATCTCTTTCCGGAATTGAGTATCAGGTTGTTGGTTCTTCCGACAACGCTCTGTCTGCATTCAAAAACGGTTCCCTTGATATCGTTATGGTAAATGGTGATCAGGTTTCTGCAGCAGAAACAGATGCTGCAACCAAAGATAACATCAAAGTTACCGGTGCAGGATACATGTGGTATCTCTCCTTCAGCCAGACAGCAAACAATGCAAACGGATATCTTGCAAACGCAAACCTTCGTCTTGCGATCACCAATGCACTTGACAGAGAAGCTCTGGTTGACAACTATGTAAAAGACGGATCTCTTGCTACCTATACATGTGTTCCGCCACAGTTTGCAGCAAGCTCCACTACAGGAGAAGACTTCTCTGCAGATCAGACCAGATTCGCAGATGTTTGCTCTTTTGATGCTGCAAAAGCACAGGATTATCTTAAGAAAGCACAGGAAGAACTTGGCGTAAACGACTTCAAATTCACCATTATCTATGGTAATAACGAAGGTGATGAGGTTGCTAAGGTTGCACAGGCAATCCAGCAGCAGATCCAGGATACTCTTCCGGGCGTTACCATCGAGCTTTCCAACATGACGAAAGCTGAGCGTCTTGACAAGATGCAGAATGACAACTACGAGATCGCTCTTACCCGTTGGGGACCTGACTATGCAGATCCGATGACCTACCTTGGAATGTGGATCACAAATAATGCAAACAACTATGGTTTCTGGAGCAACGCAGAATATGATCAGCTCATCGCTGACTGCACCACCGGCGCATATGTCACCGATTATGATGCTCGTTGGAATGCAATGTATGATGCTGAGACCCTGGTTATGAACGAAGCAGTTATTGCTCCGCTTTATACCAAAGCAAATGCTAACATTATCGCGTCTAACGTTACCGGTGTAGAATTCCACCCGGTTGCTCTTAACAGAGTTTATAAGAATTGCATTGTTCAGTAAATTAAGATTAATTTTTCAGGATGCCCGAAGCCTGACTTAAGGCTTCGGGCATTCTCGAATCAAAAAAGGTGAGAAATGGCTAAATACATTTTAAAACGGCTTGGGCTGGCCATATTGACGATCTTTATAATCACGCTGGTCCTCTTTATCCTTGTCAGGATTATGCCGGGTAACCCATTTCCGTCAGAGCGAATGTCTGCCGAACAGATTGCCGCAAAGCGCTTGGAAATGGGCCTTGACGATCCAATCGTCGTTCAGTTTATTAATTACATCAAAAATATTTTTGTAAATGGAAGCTTTGGAAAAGGTTCCTCGCTTTATAACGGGGTCCCGATCAAGTCTGTGCTTCCTGCTTGTATTTCAAACTCCTTCCGTATCGGCGGAATGGCTATTTTGTTCGGAACTATCGTGGGTCTGATCCTCGGCATCTGTGCCGCATTGAACAAGAACCACTTTCTGGACGTTTTCTGTACGGTAATATCTATCATCGGGGTCTGTGTGCCTTCGTATGTATTTATGATTTACCTGCAGTATTTCTTCTCGTATAAAATAACGATATTCCCGTTTTATTTTGATAAAAACCAATTCCTGCTATCTGCCGTGCTGCCGGCCATATCTCTAAGTCTCTTTTCCATTGCGACGATCGCGCGATTCACGCGGAATGAGATGGTTGAGGTCATGGATTCGGATTATGTGCTTTTAGCGCAGGCAAAAGGTATGCATGGAGCGCCTTTGATCACAAAGCATATTTTAAGGAATGCTCTGATCCCGATCGTAACCGTTCTGGCTCCGCTGATCGTCGATCTTCTTACAGGCGCATTGGTTGTTGAGAAAATATACGGAATCAATGGTATTGGTAAACTGATGGTAGATGCCATTGCCGGAGAGGGCATAGATTATAACTATGTTCTTGCATTGGGCATCATATATTCGGCTCTGTATACGGCTGTCATGCTGGTCGTGGACGTGGTTTACGGCTTGCTTGATCCACGTATAAGAGTTACTGCAAAAAGGGGGTAGAGAATTATGAGTAAAAAGAGAATTCCGTTCCTGAATGCAGCCCCGGTTACCGAACCTGCGTATATTCCAACAGATGAAGATTTTGTATTCAAAGAGAATAACGATATCTCCATTGATAAAAACTTTGCTTCCCAGGGATACTGGAAAGGTGTGCTTGTTCGATTCTTCAAGAAGAAAAGGCCTACGCTTGGTCTGATCATTGTTCTTGTGATCATTATTCTGGCTTTGTTCGGACCGCTGATCTCCGGTTACGGAAATACGGAGATCATCTCCGCGAACGTAGATGGAAGACAGGTAACTGCCAGCTCCATTTCGCCGAGGGTCCCGTGGATCCACAAGCTTTTTACCGGAGAAGAATATGACGATCCTTTTGCGGATCATACGTTTATCTTCGGAACCGATACCGTTGGACGAGATCTGTTTACAAGAACCTGTAACGGTGCGCGGATATCGCTTTTGATTGCATTTGTCACGATCATCATTGATATGATCATAGGTATGAGTTATGGCCTGATCTCAGGGTATTTCGGAGGCGTGGCAGATGCTACGATGCAGCGATTTGTCGAAATCATCTATTCTGTGCCGAGACTCGTTATCGTTTCGGTGCTTGCCACCTTTATGCCAAAGGGTGTCTGGCTGGTTATCGTAGCCCTGCTTCTGACAGAATGGATAGGTATGAGTAAGATATCCAGGGCAGAGATGATGCGGATGAAGGATCAGGAATGTATCCTTGCAAGTCGCACACTTGGTGCAAAAAACGGAAGGATCATTTTCCGGGACGTTCTGCCGAATACGATAGGACCGATCATTACACAGGTAATGTTCTCGATCCCGACAGCTATCTTTACCGAGGCTTTCCTGAGCTTCGTAGGTGTTGGTATTGTACTTCCGCAGTGCTCCGTAGGTTCTCTTATTGAGGACGGTTTTAATAACATTACAACGATTCCTTATCAGATCATACCGCCGATCATTATCCTGGCGCTTCTGATGTTAGGATTCAACTTTATTGGTGATGGACTTCGCGAGGCTCTGTCTCCGAGCATTGAAGATATGTAAGGGGGCATAATTATGGACGAAAGAAAGAAAATATTAGACGTAAAAAATCTTGATATTACCTTTAAAACAAGCGCAGGTCCGATCCATGCGATCCGTGGTGTTAACTTTGATCTTTATCAGGGCGAAACCATTGCCATCGTAGGTGAAAGCGGATCAGGAAAAAGTGTGTCCGCGAAGGCAGCTATGGGTATTCTTGCCGGGAACGCAGTAGTTAACTGCGGGGAAGTGCTTTTCAACTACACTGATGAAAAAGGCACCCCGGAGCAGGTAGATATTCTGCAGCAGGACATTGACTGGATCCGTAAAAACATTAACGGAAAACGGATTGCGATGATCTTCCAGGATCCGATGACCTCGCTGGATCCAACCATGACGATCGGAAAGCAGGTCATGGAAAGCATGATCTGGCACTATAAGACTCCTAAAAAGGAAGCCTATGACAGAGCTGTTGAGCTTTTGAAAGAAGTCGGTATCACCGATGCGGATAAGAGAATGAAACAGTACCCGCATCAGCTTTCCGGTGGTATGCGTCAGAGGATCGTCATTGCGATTGCTCTCGCATGTGATCCGGAAGTACTGATCTGCGATGAGCCGACGACCGCTTTGGATGTTACGATCCAGGCGAAGATTCTGGAACTGATTGAAATGACCCAGAAAGAGCGCCATCTGTCGGTTATTTATATTACGCATGATCTTGGCGTTGTAGCAAAAGTAGCAGACTATGTAAACGTTATGTATGCCGGAAAGATTATTGAGACCGGTAATGTTGATGAGATCTTCTACGATCCGCGTCATCCATATACCTGGGGACTCCTTTCAGCAATGCCGGATCTTGAGACGGACGATGACCGCCTCGTAACGATCCCCGGCTCCCCTCCAAACCTTCTGCATCCGGTCAAGGGTGATGCGTTTGCACCGCGTAATGAGTATGCATTGAAGGTGGATGAGCTGGCTGAGCCGCCAATGTTTAAGATTACGGAAACACATAGCGCGGCTACCTGGCTGCTTGATCCAAGGGCTCCGAAGGTGGAGATGCCGGAAGAACTGAAAAAACGAATCGCAAGAATGAAGAAGGAGGGCAACGTGAATGGTAAACTATAACACAGAGCCTGTCCTGAAAGTAGAAGGGCTGAAACAGTATTTTAAATCTGCCGGCGGATACGTGGTAAAGGCTGTTGACGGTGTAAATTTTGAGGTCTATAAGGGAGAAACCTATGGTCTGGTTGGAGAGAGCGGTTCCGGAAAATCAACCATCGGACGCGCTGTGATCAGACTCTATAAGCCGACTGACGGAAAAATCATCTTTAATGGTGTGGATATCAGCGGAAAGATGAGTAAAACGGATACAGAAATGCTGAGAACCAAGATGCAGATGATTTTCCAGGACCCGATGGCATCCCTGAACCCGAAGAAAAAAGTCGGTGAGATCATCGGCGAAGGATTGGATATCCATAAATTATATAGCACGAAGGAAGAGCGGAAAGCTAAAATCGATGCTATTCTGAAAAAAGTAGGTCTTGCTCCGGAGCACTTTGAACGTTATCCTCACCAGTTTTCAGGCGGACAGCGTCAGAGAGTCGGCATTGCCCGTGCTCTGATCATGAACCCGGATCTGATCATTGCTGATGAATGTATCAGTGCACTGGATGTTTCGATCCAGGCTCAGGTTGTAAACCTTATGAAAGATATTCAGGAAGAAACCGGTTCTGCCTATCTTTTTATCGCACACGACCTGTCCATGGTGAAGTATATTTCCGATCGTATCGGCGTTCTTCATCTCGGTCACCTTTTGGAAACAGGAACAACGGATGAGATCTTCTCTAACCCGATCCATCCATATACAAAGAGCCTGCTTTCAGCAATCCCGAGTCCGAACCCGGCGGTAGAGAAAAATAAGATTTCCCTGACTTATGATGTGAGGGAAGCAGGAATCGACTATACCGAAGGAACAGAGCATCTGATCGACGGAACCCACTATGTACTGGGAACAGATGAAGAAGTAGCAAAGTGGCTGTCTGAGTAAACAGTCATCAGGAAAGAATTAAAGGAGACAGGAATAGGAATTCCTGTCTCCTTTTTAAGTCCAAAGCAGTATTGCTTCATTAATATTCATTGCATGCACATTTATGCACAAAATATTCATTTTAGAACGGCACGTTGTAAAAAGAGTTTAAAAGGTGTATAATCTGTAAACTGTTGCAAATATGCTTTAGCGCGTTAATAGGACGTGTCAGCAGATTGAGACAGAGGCATGTTTATGTAAAATTTAAAAAAAGGATTGAGATTTTCTTATGGATTCAAAAACTGTTGCTTACATTATAAAGAGAATCATCCTGGCTATTGTTACGATCTGGGTTGTCATGACGGTAACCTTTTTTGTCATGCATTTTGTTCCGGGTGGTCCCTTTACAAGTGAAAAAGCAGTCAGCCCTTCTGTGCAGGCTGCGATGGAGGCAAAATACGGTTTGGATAAACCATTGATCCAGCAGTATGGAACCTACATGAAGGATGTCATCACGAAATTCGATTTTGGCCCTTCTTTGAAACAGAAAGGACGTATGGTCGTCGACATTATCGGGGACGGTCTTAAAACTTCTGTCAAACTGGGACTGATCGCCGCAGTATGGGGAACGATCGTCGGCATTGTGCTCGGCGCCATCGCTGCGCTGAAGAGGAATACGGTGATCGACCGTATCATCATGGTCATATCCACGGCATTTATATCCATGCCGGGTTATATCGTCGGATCCCTTCTTCTTTTGATATTTGCCGTCAACTTACGTTTGCTTCCTGCAAACGGTACAACGGCCCAGGGCCTGATCCTTCCGATCATTACCTTAGGTCTTTCTCCAATGGCAAACTTTGTCCGTCTGACCAGATCCTCCATGCTGGATGTTCTCGGCCAGGATTATATCCGGACGGCAAGAGCAAAAGGTGTATCCAATACTAAGATCATTTTCGGACATGCGCTTAAGAACGCGCTGATTCCGGATATCACATACTTCGGACCGATGCTTGCGTATATCGTAACCGGTTCTCTGGTCGTAGAGCAGATCTTCTCTGTTCCAGGTATCGGCCGTGCTTTCGTTTCCAGTATTATCAACCGAGATTACACAATGGTCATGGGTACCACGATCGTCCTTGCAGTTCTGATCGTTGTTATGACCCTGATCAGTGATATCTTGTATAAAGTAGTCGATCCTAGAATCGACTTTAGCTAAGGAGGTGAGGGCACATGAGTATGTTTAACAGTAAAAAACCTTTCAGCCTCCAGGTGAATATGGATAATTTCCTCCCTGCAACGGCAGAGGAAAAGGCGTATATGGTACAGATGCGTCCTTCTACCACATTCTTTAAAGATGGTATGAAGAGACTGCTGAAAAATAAGGTTGCAACGGTCAGTATGATCGTGATCATCATTATTGCACTTGCTGCAATTTTCATTCCGATGTTCTGGCCTTATGCTTATGAAAATCAGTTAGGAAACCAGCCTGGAAAACCGGTTGATAACAGCTATGCAAACTTAAGACCGTTTGAGTACGGTTCCACAGAGCAGAAACTGATCGATGAAGGTGAGAAAATCTTCCCGCACGTTTTCGGAACAGATGCGGCAGGGCGTGACTACTTTATTCGTATCGTCTACGGAACCCGTATCTCTCTCGTCGTCGGCTTCTTTGCAAGTATCATCGTTTTGATCATCGGCTTTGTCATTGGCGCGATATCGGGCTATTTCGGCGGAAAGGTCGATATGGTCATCATGCGAATAGTGGATGTCTTCTATTCGCTACCTGATATGCTGATGATCATCCTATTGGCTTCGGTTATCCGAAATCCGCTTCAGGCAGCACTCGAGGGAACATCTCTCGAAAAACTGGGAAGTAACATGATCTCCCTGTTTATCGTCTTCGGTGTTTTGTACTGGGTCAGCATGGCACGCCAGATTCGTGGACAGATCCTTGCTTTAAAAGAGCAGGAGTATGTCTTAGCTTCCAGGACCGCTGGAGCAAAAGGCAAGTGGATCATTATGAAGCACCTCTTCCCGAACTGCATCGGAATCATCGTTGTATATACTGCACTGCAGATCCCGAGTGCTATTTTCACAGAGAGTTATCTGTCATTCCTGGGACTGGGTGTTAACGCACCGATGCCGTCCTTAGGTTCTTTGACATCTGACGCATTAAACGGAATTAACAGCTATGGATACCGTCTGGTTATCCCGGCAATCGTTATTTCCCTGATCGTGCTTTCCTTAAACCTCTTCGGTGATGGTTTAAGAGATGCATTCGACCCGAAACTGAATAGCTAGGAGGTATAAGATGAGTCATTTATTAGAAGTGAAAAACTTAAGAACCTCCTTCTTTACAGATGCCGGGGAGGTTAAGGCAGTTAATGATGTTTCCTTTACATTAGATCGAGGAAAAGTATTAGGTATCGTAGGTGAGTCGGGATCCGGAAAGTCTGTTACGGCATATTCCATTATGCAGATCTTAGCTCCGACAGGAAAGATCGTCGGCGGCTCTGTTATTTTAGATGGAGAGGAACTGGTTGGCGCATCTGAAAAACAGATGAAGGAGATCCGTGGTAATAAGATCTCCATTATCTTCCAGGACCCGATGACTTCAATGAACCCGACTTACACTGTCGGACATCAGCTCGAAGAGGCGATCCTGCTGCATACAAACAGAAATAAAGAACAGGCAAAGGAAAGAGCAATCGAGATGCTCCGCCTTTGTAACGTAAATGAGCCGGAGAAACGTGTAAAGCAGTATCCGCATGAGCTTTCCGGTGGTATGCGTCAGCGTGCAATGATCGCTATGGCACTTGCGTGCGAGCCGGATATCCTGATCGCTGATGAGCCGACGACCGCACTTGACGTTACGATTCAGGCACAGATCCTGGATCTGATGAAATCCCTGCAGGAAGAACTCGGTATGGCGATCATCATGATCACCCACGACCTTGGAGTTGTTGCACAGCTTTGCGATGAAGTCATCGTTATGTATGCCGGCGGAATCTGCGAGCAGGGCAGCGCAGATGAGATTTTCTATAATCCGAAACATGAGTACACGAAAGGCTTGATGCATTCGATCCCGACGGCGGATACTTCAGGACAGAAATTAAAACCGATCGAAGGTACACCGATCGACCTTTTAAATATGCCGAAAGGATGCCCGTTCGGACCTAGATGTGAGAATGCGCTTAAGGTCTGCATGAAAGATGCACCTGTTCGTGTCGGCGTGAATGAGGAACACGCATCCTCCTGCTGGATGTGGATCAAGGAAGCTCTGGAAGAAGGAATCATAACCTTAGAGGATCTTCCGGAAGAGAAAAGGGAGGTGCTGATTAATGGCTGACGAGAAAAAAACACTGGTTAAGGTCGAGCACCTGAAAGAGTATTTCAATATTAATGTCGGAATGTTTAAGTCCAGACCTTTGAAGGCCGTTGACGATGTTTCTTTCGAGATCAAGAAAGGTGAGACATTAGGTCTTGTAGGTGAGTCTGGATGCGGAAAGACAACAGTTGGAAGAACCATTCTTCAACTGTATAAGCCGACAGACGGAAAAGTTATTTACGACGGACAGGAGATCAAGAGCAAAGCATCTCTGAAAGAGTTCCGTAAAAAAGCAACGATGGTGTTCCAGGATCCGTATTCATCCCTGAATCCGCGTATGACGGTTGCAGATATTATCGCAGAGCCGCTGGATATCCATAAGCTTTACAAGAATAAAGAAGAAAGAAAAGAACGTGTCCTTGAACTGATGGGATATGTCGGACTGAACTCCGAGCACGCTGCTCGTTACGCACATGAGTTTTCTGGTGGTCAGAGACAGCGTATCGGTATTGCAAGAAGCTTAGCTGTTAATCCTGAATTTATCGTCTGTGATGAGCCGGTATCTGCTCTTGACGTTTCCATTCAGGCACAGGTCATCAACATGTTTGATGAGCTGCAGGATAAACTGGGGCTGACCTATCTTTTTATTGCACATGACCTTTTAGTTGTACGTCATATTTCTGATCGTATCGCGGTTATGTACCTTGGAAGAATGGTCGAGATGGGTGATGCAGACGAGATCTACAACCATCCGCTTCATCCATACAGCCAGTCACTGCTTTCTGCTGTTCCGGTACCTGATCCTAAGGTTGCTCGTGCAAACAAGAGAATCGTCCTTGAAGGCGATATTCCGAGTCCTCTGAATGCTCCGAGCGGATGCCCGTTCCGTACGCGTTGCCGTTATGCAACAGAGGCTTGTGCGGAGAGCATGCCGGAATTTAAGGATGTCGGCGGCGGACACTTTGTTGCCTGCCATAGGGTCAACGAAATCAACTGATTTTTTGGACATAATTCCATGTTGATTTTCCCTATAGTTGAGGTACAATAAATAAGCTTTCTATTTGTTCATAGAACAAAAGAAAATAAATTGTAACTATTAAAGAAAAGGAGACGAAAATGAAAAAGACACTTGCAATCATTTTAGCCGCAATCATGGTCTTAGGACTCGTAGCTTGCGGTTCCTCAGGTGGCAACACACCTGCAGGAAGTGGTTCAGCAGCAGGCGGATCCAGCGACAGTCTCGCTGTCTGCATCGCATCTGAACCGCAGACATTGGATCCGGCCCTCAACTCTGCAGTTGACGGTGCTACGATGCTTGTACATCTGTTCTCCGGTCTTGCTAAATGGAGCAAGAACGGCGATGCATATGAGATCGTTCCGGATATGGCAGAAGAACTGGTTGAGCCTGTAGACAATGGCGACGGAACATTTACTTATACATATAAGCTCCGTGACGCTAAATGGTCTGATGGTGAGCCGGTAAAAGCTGCTGACTTCGAGTTTGCATGGAAACGTGCAACATCTGAAGAGATGGCTGCTGACTATTTCTATATGTTCTCTTACATCCTTAATGCACCGGATGATGAGGGTAACAATATGCCTGCAACAGCAGCAGAAAGCCAGATGGCTGTAAAAGCAGTTGATGACAAGACATTAGAAGTTACTACAACAGGTAACTATCCGTTCTGGAATGAGCTTCTTGCATTCCCGACATACTTCCCGGTAAGAGAAGATGTTGTTGATGCAGATGGTGCTTGGGCAACTGATCCTGCAACTTATGTATCAAACGGTATGTACACTCTTGACAGCTGGGAGCACAACTCTGTTATCACTCTGAAGAAGAATGAGAACCATCCGGATGCAGCAGAAGTTACAATGCCGGAGATCAAATTCTACCTGAGCGATGATGCAAACAACATGCTCTCCAACTTCAAGAATGGTGACTGGCTGCTGGTTGACGACGTTCCGACAAACGAGATCGCAACTCTGAAAGAGCAGTATCCGACAGAGTTCCATATCGATGGACAGATCGGTACTTACTATGTAAGCTGGAATGTTAACCAGGATATCTCCCCGGTTGGCGGCGCAGCTTTAACAGAAGAGCAGAAGGCAGAAGTCCGTCAGGCTATCGGACTTCTCTTTGACCGTAACTATATCGTTAACGACGTAGCTCAGGGCGGACAGGTTCCTGCATCCTCCTTCGTAGCTATGGGTATCACAGAGCCGGATGGCGCTGAATTCTATGAGAACGCAGGCCACAATGATGGATATCCGGGATACTACAAAGTTGATGAAGCAAGCATCCAGGAGAACTATGACAAAGCTCTTGAAGTTCTTGGAAAATACTACACAGTTGCTGACGGAAAAGTTACAAACTTCCCGACACTGACATACCTCTACAACACATCTGAAGGCCATAAGGCAATTGCAGAGTATCTGCAGTCTGCACTGGCTGGTGTTGGTATCACAATGAACCTTGAGAACCAGGAGTGGGCAACCTTCCTTGAGACTCGTAAGAATGGTGACTATTCTATCGCTCGTAACGGTTGGGTAGCTGACTACAATGATGCTATTTCCTTCCTTGATATGTGGACAACCAGCTCCGGTAACAACGACGTTCAGTTTGGTCGTGATGCACACGGAACACAGGCAGTTTACAGCATGGATCTTTCCGGCATTGAAGGCTATGCAGACAAGAGCGTAACCAACGGAACATGGGGCGAGACATATGATCAGCTTATTAGCTGGATCAAGTCTGAGCAGAACCTTGAGGTTCGTAATCAGTTAATGCACGTAGCAGAAGACCTGATCATGGATACAGGCGCTATTTGCCCGCTGTACTTCTACACTGACCTGTACATGCTGAGTGACAAGGTTGATGGATTCTTCTCCATTCCTCTTGGATACAAATACTTCATGTACACAACAATCAAATAATCAGATCTGAAGCAATTCATTTCATAGATTATCAAAGAGCTGTCGCTTATGCGGCAGCTCTTTTCACAGGTCGAAAAAAATATGAGCATATGTTAAAATACGATGCAGTGAAAAGAAATGAATGGAGAGTCGATGAAAGAACAGTTTCAAAGAACCGAAATGCTGATAGGAAAAGAAGCACTGGAGAAGCTCTTTCAGGCACACGTCGCGGTCTTCGGTGTCGGTGGAGTCGGCGGATATGTTGTTGAAGCACTCGCCCGGGCAGGGGTTGGAGCACTTGATCTGATCGATCATGACACCGTCAGCGAAAGCAATCTGAATCGTCAGATCCTGGCTACACATGATACGATCGGACGGCTCAAGGTTGATGTTGCAAAAGAGCGGATCCTGTCGATCAATCCGGACTGTAAAGTAAGCACGATGCCGGTCTTTGTTCTGACTGCAGACGCCAAGGAAAAGGCTGCAGCGGAAGCTTTGGATCCGGCAAATGATAAGCTCGACTTCAGGTCGATTGATTCCTTCGACTTCTCCTGTTATGACTATGTTGTGGATGCCATTGATACCGTCACCGGAAAACTTGCAATTATAGAAAAAGCAAAGAGGGAAGAGGTGAATGTCATCTCCTGCATGGGGACCGGAAATAAAATGAATCCATCCGCATTCCGCGTAGCAGATATTTATCAGACTACGGTCTGTCCTTTGGCGAAGGTTATGCGGAAAGAATTAAGGAAGCGCGGGATCGAAAGCCTGAAGGTGGTGTATTCCACAGAAGAACCCATAAAACCGGTAAAACAGGAGGAACAGAATGAGAAAGTACGTCAGAAGGATGTTCCCGGATCCAATAGTTTTACACCGGCAGCTGCAGGGCTTGTGATCGCGTCAGAAGTTGTAAAAGACCTGATAGCTTGATATAATTGCGAGACTATGAACCAGACAGAAGAGCAGAAAAAAAAGAATAGAGAACCGTACTTCGGCGTAACGGAGGCGGATCAGGAACATGAATTCAGCAAAGAGAAGATGAGGGCGGTTGGATTTGATATCTACGCGTTCTTCCGGAATCTTGTCTTTGCTGTATTTTTGGGCCTTGTGATCGGAGCGTATGCGACGGGGTTTGCGCTGCTGATCAACTGGATCACAGGCTTCCGTACAGCACACAGCTGGCTGATCCTGCTTCTTCCGGCCGGAGGTCTTGCGATCGTCGGATTCTATCATCTCTTAGGGGCCTATTCTCCGAAGGGAACCAACCGTGTTCTGGAATCGATTTCCTCAGATGAAGTACTGCCGCTAAAAATGACTCCGCTGATCACTGTCGGTACCGCAATCACCCATTTCTTTGGCGGCTCTGCCGGAAGAGAAGGGGCAGCGCTTCAGATCGGCGGCAGTCTTGGAATGTGGTTCGGCACTGCGATCAGACTTGGCAAAAGGGAGATCACGATCATGACGCTTTGCGGCATGAGTGCTGCGTTTTCCGCAATGTTCGGGACTCCGTTCACGGCAGCCATCTTTGCGATGGAGGTCGTTAGCATCGGCATCCTTCATTATTCTGCGTTTGTCCCCTGTGTCGTTTCTGCTTTAACCGCAGGCCTTGTTGCTAAATGGATCGGTTATATTCCGGAAGCATATCCGACAGTCTCCTTTCCGTCTTTCGGCTGGCTGAATGGTCTTCAGAGTGTGGGCCTTGGAATCGCCTGCGCGCTGGTTAGTATTGCATTCTGTATGATCCTTCACAGAGTGGAGCATGCCTATCAGAAGTTTATTCCGAACTCTTATTTACGGGCAGTGACAGGCGGTCTTCTCGTTGTCCTGATCACGGTTTGTATCGGTACCGCAGATTATAATGGTGCGGGTGTTTCCGTCATTATGAACGCTGTCAGCGGAAATGCTGTCTGGTATGCATTTCTTTTGAAGATGATCATGACTGCGCTGACTTTGGGCGCATGTTATAAAGGCGGCGAGATCATTCCGACGATCTTTGTCGGAGCAACGTTTGGCTGTGTGTTTGGCGGATTGATCGGATTAGATCCGACCGTTGGAGCGGCACTCGGTGTCTGCGGTGTATTCTGCGGAGTGACGAACTGTCCGATCGCATCGATCTGCTTATGTCTGGAACTCTTTGGGCTTAAGGGTCTTCCTCTGTATCTGATCGTAGCAGCGGTCAGTTACCGGCTCTCCGGATATTACGGGATCTACACCGGACAGAAGATCATGTACTCGAAATCCCGCCCGCTGTTTATCAACCGCACGACCTGGAAGTAAGCATAAAAACAGAAACTCCTTTTTGTTTTCCTGATTCTCAACGCCACGGTCAATAAATGCATTGTCGTTGAGAATCATTCAATGAGGCAGGAGAAAAAGACTGTTTCATAGTAGTAAAAATCATATTTTCAAGGTAATTCTCAACGGCGATCTAAATGCTGGTTAATCCGTTGAGAAATGTTAGGACTTTTTCTCAACGACAATAGGCTTCGCAGACTTGCCGTTGAGAATAGAGGATACCTGGTCGTATTTTGACACTTTTTTAGGATGATTTAGAGGTTGGAAAGAACTATTTCTCAACGCTTCGAGGCTTTGCGGGGCTGGCGTTGAGAAAGGGCAGTTCTTTTTCTCTAACCAAACAGTTCCTGATTCAGATAATCCAGAAAGGTATTACTTTCACGGTCTGTATCAACCTGTGTTTTCAGAACATTCATTTTCTGATCCAGTTCCGCGCTGAGATCTGCACATTTCTTTAATTCATCCCGCATCTCCTGCGTGAAGTTGAATTTCTTCTTATAGTTCAGCTGATGTTCCAGACTGGCCCAGGAATCCATAGCAATCGTACGGAGCTGAACTTCCACTGTCATTTTTCGAGTCTCCTTTTCAAAAAAGACCGGAACCGAGATGATCATGTGGAGACTGCGATAACCGTTTTCTTTTGGATTTTTGATATAGTCTTTGATCTGAAGAATCTCAACATCATCCTGACGCTCCAGTGCCTGTGCCAGAGCATAGACATCATCCTTAAAGGAGCAGATGACCCGGATACCGGCTATATCGTGGATATTTGCTTCAATGCTTTCCGGGGTCATAGGAAGTCCCTTTTTCCGGAGCTTTTTCATAATTCCGGAAAGGCTCTTGAGTCTTGACTGAATACTATTGATCGGCTGACGGTCAAATTTGAGGGATGTCTCTTCATTCAGCACATTCAGCTTTGTTTCCACTTCCATGATCGCGCATTTATAAAACGTCATAAGCTTTGCGAAATCATAAGTTGATTCCAGAAATCCTTCGACCTCCGGATTGGAGATCAGAGTTTTCAGCATGGTCTCTTCCATTTTAGTGATTTTGTATTCCTTTTTATCGTGATCCTTTTTTGATTCTGATGTTAATTAATGATGTTTAATATTCTGTAAGCATAAAGATAATACTTGATGAAATTGTGAAAAGAGAAGAAAAAAAGATAGTTGCATCTGTTTTTATGCAGTGATATAGTAGAGAAAATTAATATAGAAATTACAAATAGCTTCAGGGTTGGGTGAAATTCCCTACCGGCGGTACAGCCCGCGAACATCCTGCTGTTGCAGGATGCCGATTCGGTGAGATTCCGAAGCCGACAGTAAAGTCTGGATGGGAGAAGCGGATGTTTATTAAATGATGTGCAAGATTGTTTTTGGTCCGGACCTCTGAAGTAATTCAGAGGTCTTTTCTTATATACAGAAGATGCACAGTGAGCTGAGCGAAGTGAGGATTCATGAAACAAGGCGACGCTTGGCAAAATCAAAAATAAGCATACTGAAAGAGAAAATAATGGAAACACAGAATCATTCAATTCATGAACAATATATGAGGCGGGCGATCGAACTCGCGGAAAAAGGAAGAGGCTATACCGCTCCGAATCCTGTCGTAGGCTGCGTGGTGGTAAAAGACGGAAGGATCATCAGTGAAGGATATCATGAGCGTTACGGTGAATTCCATGCAGAACGGAATGCTTTGCTTCGCTGCAAAGAAGATCCGGAAGGGGCAGATCTTTATGTAACTTTAGAACCTTGCTGCCATCAGGGAAAAACGCCGCCCTGTACCGATATCATCATTGAAAAAAAGATCGGAAGGGTCTTTGTCGGGAGCATGGATCCGAATCCGCTAGTTGCCGGAAAAGGCGTTCAGATCCTGAAAGATGCAGGCATTGCTGTTGAAACGGGAATCCTCGAAAAACAATGTCTTAAGATGAATGAGATCTTTTTCCACTTTATTACCACGAAAACTCCCTTTGTCCTTTCCAAATTCGCGATGTCCATGGACGGGAAGATCGCATCAGAGAGCGGTGATTCCAAATGGGTGACCGGGGAAGAAGCAAGAGCGGAAGTTCATCTTTTAAGAAAGTATTATTCAGCGATCATGGTCGGGATCGGAACGGTCCTTGCTGATGATCCGATGCTGAACTGCAGGGTAGAGGAAGGCGTTGATCCGGTCCGTATCATCTGCGATTCCTCACTCCGTATTCCTTTGGACAGCAAGATCGTACAGACGGCAAAGGAGATCCCTACGATCGTTGCGGCAGGTTCCTTTGGCAGTGACTTTTTCGGATCACCGATGAAACTGGAAAACATGCAGGAAAAAGAGAAACAGCTTTCGGAACAAGGGGTCACCGTCCTTCATACTTCCAAAGGGGGGAAAGTCGACTTAAAGGAACTGATGAAACTTCTTGGCGAAAGAGGAATCGACAGCATCCTGATGGAAGGCGGTGGAGAACTGAACGCGGCAGCGTTTGGTGCAGGGATCGTGAGCAAGGTGCAGGCTTATATCGCAGGAAAGATCATTGGAGGAGAAACAGCGAAAACTCCGGTTGCAGGGAAAGGAGCAATGACGATGAAAGACGCATCAGTACTCCGTGACCTGGAAGTCCGAATGGTGGGACAGGATATCTGCATGACAGGCTATCCGGTTCCGAAAGAAAGGGAGATTTAAGATCATATGTTTACAGGATTGATTGAAGAGACAGGAACACTGCAGAGCTTAAGCCGGGGGAGCGCATCCTGCGTTCTGACGGTCGGCTGCAGGGAAGTCCTTGAAAATACAAAGATCGGAGACAGCATTGCTGTTAACGGTGTCTGCCTTACGGTCACATCGCTTGGAAGCAACTATTTTACGGCAGATGCGATGCCGGAGACGCTGAACAGAAGCTCGCTTGGGGAACTCCGCAGCGGAAGCCTTGTGAATCTGGAGCGGGCGATGCCGGCAGACGGACGCTTCGGAGGCCATATCGTCTCGGGGCATATCGATGGGACCGGAACGATCGAACAGATCCTTCCGGACGCGAATGCTGTCTGGTATACGGTTTCTGCCCCGGCTCAGATCCTGCGGTATATTGTGGAGAAAGGATCGATCACGATCGACGGGATCAGTCTGACCGTTGCCTATGTGGATGAGAAAGTCTTCAAGGTCTCTATTATTCCGCATACACAGAAGGTCACAGCACTCCACGAAAAACACATCGGAAGTATTGTCAATCTGGAATGTGACATTATCGGAAAATATGTGGATAAGCTTTTAACACCCTATACCACGGAGAAGGAAGCAGATCCTTCCGGCGGTGGGCTGACAGAAGAATTCCTGAGAAGTCATGGATTTTAATAGGAGGAGTACAACAATGGCAAAAGAAATCGGGACTGTAGATCAGGCATTACAGGACCTGAAAGACGGAAAAGTGATTCTGGTGATCGACGATCCGGAACGGGAAAACGAAGGCGATCTGATCTGTGCAGCTGAGTTTGCAACGACAGAAAATGTCAATTTTATGGCAAGCGATGCGAAAGGGCTGATCTGTATGCCAATGAGCGGTGAACTCTGCGACAAGCTGGGACTTGAGCAGATGGTGAGCGTCAATACAGATAACCATTGCACCGCCTTTACCGTCTCCATCGATCATGTGGATACGACGACGGGAATCTCCGCAGCGGAGCGTTCCTATACAGCGCTTAAGACTGTGGAAGAGGATGCGAAGCCGTCTGACTTCCGCCGTCCGGGACATATGTTCCCATTGAGGGCAAAAGAAGGAGGCGTTCTTGTCCGCGACGGACACACGGAAGCGACTGTTGACCTGATGCGCCTTGCCGGCTTAAAACCGGCAGGTCTGTGCTGTGAGATCATGCGGGAAGACGGAACCATGATGCGGACAACAGAACTTTTAGAGTTTGCGGAAAAGAAAAACCTTACCGTGATCACGATCGCGGACCTGATCAAGTACCGTCTTAAAAACGAAAGTCTTGTGAGAAGGGAAGCAGATGCGAAGCTTCCGACGAAGTACGGGAACTTCGAGATCTATGGATATGAAAATGTCCTGAACGGTGACCATCATGTGGCGCTTGTTATGGGTGATGTGGCGAACGGAGAGCCGGTGCTTTGCAGAGTCCATTCTGAGTGTCTGACAGGAGATGTCTTTGGATCCAGCCGCTGTGACTGTGGAGAACAGCTCCAGCAGGCGATGAAGCAGATCGCAGAAGAGGGCAGAGGCCTGATCCTTTATCTGCGGCAGGAAGGAAGGGGCATCGGCCTGATCAATAAACTGAAGGCTTACGAACTTCAGGAGCAGGGATATGATACCGTCGAAGCCAATATCATGCTCGGCTTTGCTCCGGACCTGAGAGAATACGGCGTCGGCGCACAGATCTTAAGAGATATCGGTGTCAAACAGTTAAGACTCCTTACGAATAATCCGAAGAAGATCACAGGTCTTGCAGGATACGGCATTTCGATCGTCGAACGGGTTCCGATCCAGATCAAACCGCAGAAATATGATTACAGATATCTGAAGACGAAACAGGAAAAAATGGAGCATATGACCAATTATGAATAAAGACTGCAAAGTCATTCTATAGAGTTACAGAACAGAATCAGAAATAACAATATCGGAGGAATTATCATGAGAGTATTAGAAGGAAAAGTTGTAGCCGGACAGGTGAAGATCGGAATCGTAGCAGCAAGATTCAATGAGTTTATTGTATCCAAACTCGTTGGCGGAGCACAGGATGCCCTGATCCGTCATGGAGTCGAGGACAGCAATATCGAAGTGGCATGGGTACCGGGTGCTTTCGAGATCCCGTTTATCGCACAGAAAATGGCTGAGTCCGGAAAGTATGATGCGATTCTTTGTTTAGGTGCAGTAATCCGCGGTGCAACGAGTCACTATGATCTTGTCTGCAATGAAGCGGCAAAGGGAATCGCAGCAGTCGGTCTTAAGACCGGAGTTCCGGCACTGTTCGGTATCGTAACGACTGATAACATTGAACAGGCGATCGAGCGTGCAGGAACCAAGGCAGGCAACAAGGGATATGATGTTGCATGCTCTGCAATTGAAATGATCAACCTGGTGAATGAGATCAACGCATAAGACAGTCGATGACGTCTTTCGCACTTGGAAGGACGGCAGCAGCTTTTTCGGCAATTTCAGCTGAGGGCTGAACCATATCAGGAATACAGATAACGGGGATCCCGCCGTTAATTGCGGCGCGGACTCCGTTTTCAGAGTCTTCGAGGACTAGAGCCTTAGAAGGCTCTGTTTTGTTCAAGGCACAGGCTTTTAAGAAGATCTCGGGATTCGGTTTTGTACGGCGTACGCTTTCGCCGCCAACGATATAAGCAAAATAGCTTCGCAGTCCGGCTGCTTCCAGAAATTTTTCCACATATGGAGTCTGTGAGGAACTTGCAACGCAGCAGGGGATCTCTTTTTCACGGATCCAGTCCAGAAGTTCTTTGATCCCCGGCTTGACAGGGACACCGTTTTTTTCGATGTATTCCATCTGAAGCACGCGGGTATCTTTTGTTACTTCTTCTTTGGGATAATCTTTGCCGTAGATCCGGTCCAGGATCTCGAACAGAATGGTGCCGGAAACACCGACCGTCTGCAGATAATCTTCTTCTCTGTGGACATAGCCGTACTTCGGAAGCACGGTCGCCCGAAGTTCCATAAACAATCGCTCGGTATCAAAGAGCAGTCCGTCCATATCAAAGATAAAGAGTTCCGGAAGATTCATTTGCCATATGTTCCTTTCTCCTGTATTATAGCGTGAAACAACGGAACTATCAAAACATTCAAATTATCGAAACGTCTGATTGACAATAGAAGGAGAAACTGTTAAGATATGCAAGTTGTCAGCCCTTTCTCAGATGACGGACACTCCGACCGCATCTTAGATATGGGTGGTAATCAAAAACAAGGAGGAAATAATTATGATTACACCGGAAATTAAAGCGGAAATTATCAAGGAGTATGGAAAGACTCCGGCAGACACAGGTTCTACAGAAGTTCAGGTTGCGATCCTGACCTACAGAATCAAGGAACTTACTGAGCACCTCAAGACTCATGCTAAAGATCACCACTCCAGAAGAGGTCTTCTGAAGATGGTAGGTAAGAGAAGAGGTCTTCTGGATTACCTGAAGAGCAAAGATATCGAAGCTTATCGTCAGCTGATCGAGAAACTCGGTATCAGAAAATAATTTTGTTAATATCAATAGACCAGGTCGCACGGCCCGGTCTATTGTTATGTTATTTACAGGCTTTTCTTGCAGGGGAACGAACCGAAGCCTCTGAAAATTTCGTGAAAATGTCATGGCATTTTCAGATGTTTCGGATTCCTCTGCTTGAAAGATCAGGGTGTTCGACCCGAGAAGTTCGAAGGAGGATTTATGAGCTTTAAAACATTTGAAATGGAACTGGCAGGAAGAACTCTGCGCGCTGAGATCGGCCGCGTAGCAGCACAGGCAAACGGAGCAGTACTGCTTCATTACGGAGACACTGTCGTTCTTTCTACCGCAACTGCATCTGAAAAACCAAGAGACGGAATCGATTTCTTCCCGCTCAGCGTAGACTTTGAGGAAAAACTGTATTCTGTCGGAAAGATTCCAGGTGGATTTACCAGAAGAGAAGGAAGACCTTCCGAGAACGCAGTGCTGACCGCACGTGTCATTGACCGTCCGATGCGCCCGCTGTTCCCGAAGGATTACAGAAATGATGTTGTATTAAACAATCTGGTCATGAGTGTGGATCCGGATTGCCAGCCGGAACTTGTTGCAATGCTCGGAAGCGCACTTGCAACCTGCATCTCTGACATCCCGTTTGACGGCCCGGTTGCTATGACCCAGGTCGGAATGATCGACGGAGAACTGATCTTCAACCCGACAAGTGCACAGAAGCATGTTTCTGATCTGGCGCTTACCGTAGCTTCTACACCGGAGAAGGTCATCATGATCGAAGCCGGAGCAAACGAAGTACCGGAAGATAAAATGATCGAGGCAATCTTTGCAGCTGACGATCTGAACAAGAAAGTCAACGAGTTCTTTGCACAGATCATTGCTGAGGTCGGAAAAGAAAAACATGAATATGAGCACCATGAGATTCCGGAAGAAGTAACCAACGCAATTGTTGAACTGGTTCCGCCGGCAGAAATGGAAAAAGCCGTTTTCGCTGATGAGAAACAGGTTCGTGATAAGAACATCTCTGAGATCAAGGATATGCTTGCAGAGAAATTCGCGGAAGAGCATGAGGACTGGATTCCGAGCATTGACGAGGCTGTTTATGCATACCAGAAAAAGACGGTCCGTAAGATGATCCTGAAAGATCATAAGAGACCGGATGGCCGTGCAATCGACCAGATCCGCCCGCTGGCAGCAGAGATTGATCTGCTCCCGAGAGCACACGGAAGCGGAATGTTCACCCGTGGCCAGACACAGATCATGACGGCTACAACTTTAGGACCGCTTTCTGAAGCACAGAAAATTGACGGCCTTGATTTAGACGTAACATCCAAGAGATATATGCATCAGTACAACTTCCCGGCATACTCTGTCGGTGAGGCAAGACCGAACCGTACACCGGGACGCCGTGAGATCGGACATGGTGCACTTGCAGAAAGAGCTCTGCTTCCGGTAATTCCTTCTGAACAGGAATTCCCGTACGCACTGCGTCTTGTTTCCGAGACCTTTGAGTCTAACGGATCCACAAGCCAGGCATCTGTCTGCGCTTCCACCTTAAGCCTTATGGCAGCAGGTGTTCCGATCAAACGTCCGGTTGCAGGCATCTCCTGCGGTCTGGTAACAGGCGAGACGGATGATGACTATCTTGTCCTGACTGACATCCAGGGACTTGAGGATTTCTTCGGCGACATGGACTTCAAGGTCGCAGGTACTGATGTTGGTATCACAGCGATCCAGATGGATATCAAGATCCATGGACTTACAAGAGCGATCGTTGAGGAAGCAATCGCAAGAACGAAACAGGCAAGAACCTATATCCTGCACGAAGTAATGCTTCCGGTCATTGCTGAACCGCGTAAAGAAGTCGGTAAATATGCTCCGAAGATCATCAGCATGCAGATCGATCCGGATAAGATCGGTGAAGTTGTTGGTAAGCAGGGTAAAGTCATCAACGAGATCATCGCAAGAACCGGCGTTAAGATCGACATCAATGATGACGGAATGGTTTCCATCTGTGGCGTAGAGAAGGATAAACTCGAAGAAGCACGCCAGATCATCGACACGATCGTATCCGAGTTTGAGACCGGAAAGATCTACGAAGGCAAGGTCGTTTCGATTAAAGACTTTGGTGCATTCCTTGAGTTTGCACCGGGCAAAGAAGGAATGGTCCATATTTCCAAGATCGCTCCGGAGCGTATCAAACGCGTGGAAGATGTTCTTACCCTTGGCGATGTGGTTCAGGCAAAATGCCTCGGACCGGATAAGATGGGAAGAGTTTCCTTCAGCATTAAAGATGCGAAATAATCCGAATTATAACTGAGATTAAAATGCCGCTGTCGAATCCGATAGCGGCATTTTTAGTTTCTTAAGAAGAAGGAAAATGCTATAATATTTAGTTATCAAATAACGCCAATTCATTAGGATTTATAGAAAGTGGAAAGTCATGAGTTATATTGAACTGATCGATGTGGTGAAAGAATACAGTGCAAAAGGCGGTGTGACGACGCGCGCCCTTGACGGCATCAATTTTCATATTGAGCAGGGTGAACTCGTCGTTATCGTCGGTCCTTCGGGAGCAGGGAAAACGACCGTGCTGAATATGCTCGGAGGTATGGATACGATCACATCCGGAGAGATCTGGGTCGATGACGTTGATATTTCAAAATTTACTCCAAAGCAGCTGACAAAATACCGCAGGAATGATGTGGGTTTTGTATTCCAGTTTTATAATCTTGTTCCGAACTTTACGGCGCTTGAAAATGTGGAACTGTCCAACCAGATCAGTAAGAATCCGATGAGTGCTAAAAAGATCATGCATGAAGTCGGACTTTCCCATCGTCTTGATAATTTCCCGGCACAGCTTTCCGGCGGAGAGCAGCAGCGTGTATCGATCGCCAGAGCATTGGCGAAAAACCCTAAGATCATGCTCTGTGATGAGCCGACCGGCGCATTGGATTATAAGACCGGCAAGACGATCTTAAAGCTCCTTCAGACGATGTGCAGGAAGAAAGGCATGACAGTTATTATCATTACCCATAACCAGGCGATCGCGCCGATGGCGGACCGCGTGATCCAGATCAAGAACGGAAAAGTCGAACGTATGGGGATCAACCGGAATCCGCTTCCGGTTGAGGAGATCGAGTGGTAGATGAAGATCATACACAAGGACGTATTAAGAGAAATAAAGGTTTCGACCGGGCGGTTCGTATCGCTCTTTCTTATCGTGGCTTTAGGTGTCGCTGTCTATGCGGGCATTCGCTCCTCCAAGCCGGACATGATGATCTCAGCGGATGCGTTCTACGACGAATCCAATCTGGAAGATATCCGTGTCATGAGCACACTGGGTCTGACCGATGAGGATGTGGATGCTCTGGCAAAGGTTGACGGCATTGAAAAAGCTGTGGGTACCTATACCTCGGATTTTATCTGCCACCTAGGTGACAGCCAGTATGTTGTAAAACTGATGGCGATCACGGACGGGATCAATGAGATCACCCTGGAGTCCGGACGCATGCCGCAGGCGGATAATGAATGTCTGATCGATAACTATTATATGAATCTCAGGGAATATGAGATCGGAGATACGATCGAGATCTTCTCCGGAGATGATACAGACCCGGAAGATATTGTAAATGTCACGGAATTTACGGTAACAGGAAGCTTTGTCTCCTCCGAATATCTTTCCATGACGATGGGAAACACAACGATCGGCTCCGGAAAGATCGAGGGCCTGATGGCAGTTAAGCCGTCTGTTTTTGCACTTGATGTTTATACAGAAGTCGACCTTTTAGTTGACGGCGCAAAAGAACTGATGTGCTATTCCGACGAATATGAGGATCTGATCGACGGGGAAAAAGATAAGATCGAAGAGATCAGGGAAGAGAGGGAACAGGCCCGTTATGACTCTGTGATCGGAGAAGCGAACGAAGAACTTGATAAAGCGAAAAAAGAATATGATGACGGAAAAGCCGAGCTGGATGACGCGAAGAAGCAGTACGATGACGGAAAAGCCGAACTGGAGAATGCGAAGAATGCATATTATAACGGCATCAATGAATTAGATGAGAAAAGAGCAGAGCTGACGAAAGGCGAGAACGACCTTGCCGCTGCAAAGACAGAACTTGCAAATCAGAAGAATGCCCTTCAGGCACAGAAAGACAGCACATATGCAGAGATCAGCCAGCAGCAGTCCACTTTAGATGAACAGAGAGCGAAGCTGGAGGCAGCGCATGAGGCAGGCCTGATTCCTGATGCGCAGTATCAGGCGGCACTGGAACAGATCGAAGCCGGACAGGCTCAGATCAATGCGGCAAAAACACAGGCTGATACAGAATTTGCCGCTTTTGATGCAAAGATCGCAGCCGGCGAGCAGGAAATCGCAGCGAATGAACAGAAAATCGAAGACGGAAAAGCTGCGATCGCAGATGCGGAGGCGCAGCTGTATCAGGCGGAGATCGATATTGCCAATGGCGAAAAAGAACTCGAAGACGCGGAAAAGGAAATCGCAGACGGTGAAAAAGAACTGAAGGATGCGGAAAAAGAACTGGATGATGCCGAGCGTGAGATCTCAAAGATTGAAAAAGCGGAGTGGTTTATCCTGGGCAGAAACTACCTGACAGAATATACTTCTTTCAAGTCTGATGCCGAGCGGATCGGAAATATCGGAAAGGTCTTCCCGATGATCTTTTTCATTGTGGCAGCGCTTGTGTGCCTGACTACGATGACCCGAATGGTCGATGAAGAACGGACGCAGATCGGAACCTTAAAAGCCTTAGGTTATGGAAAAGGCATGATTATGCGCAAGTATATCGTCTATGCGCTCCTTGCGACCTTGTTTGGTTCTGTTGCCGGTGCCTTGGCAGGCGGCAAGATCTTCCCGTTTGTCATTTTAAATGTTTATAAGATCCTTTATCCGAATATCGACAAATTGTATTTCCCGTACAATCTGGAACACAGCCTTGTAGCAGCCGGGGCATCCATTGTCTGCATCCTGGCAGCGACCTTCTTTGCGTGCACAAAATCGCTCCTGGAACAGCCGGCAGAGCTGATGCGCCCTGTTGCTCCGAAGCAGGCGAAAAAGCTCCTTTTAGAGCGGATCCCGGGGCTCTGGAGCCGGATCCGTTTTACCTGGAAAAATGCGCTCCGGAATTTTGTGCGTTATAAAAAACGCTTGTTTATGACACTGTTCGGAATCGCAGGATCCACCGCACTTCTTCTGGTAGGTTTCGGTCTGAAGGATTCGATCAATACGATCCTTTATTCACAGTTCGGCAGCATTGACCGCTATGATGAGGTGGTCATCATTGACGGGGATGCGACAGAGAGGAATAAGGAAGAACTGAGCGGCGTTTTGGAAAACGATGCCCGTTTCGGAAGCTTCACCTATATCTATCAGAGTGCTTTGGATGCAGAATCTGCGAACACAAAAGAAGTCATGAATGTATATCTCTTTGTGCCGGAGGATATGGAAGCGCTTCCTGATAATGTGGACTTAAGAGACCGGGTAACGCAGGAGAAGATCCCTCTGGAGAACGATTCTGTCCTGATCTCGGAAAAGATGGCCAACCAGTTGAAACTGAAGGCAGGAGATACCTTCCAGATCTCATCCGGACAGAAGGATAAAAAGACTCTTACCGTAGGCGGTATTGTGGAGAACTATGTCTATCATTACATTTATATGTCGCCGGTCCTTTATGAGTCATTATATGGACATCAGGCGGAGTATAATCAGATCCTGATCAAAAACAGTGAGGGGGCGCATGTGGATCCGTCCGCCTTTGGCGAGGAGTTCCTGAAATATGATGCAGTCGGCGGAGTGATGTGCGTGGAATCTCTGATCGAGCAGTTCGAGGATATTTTATCCAGTCTGGATTCCATCACGCTCGTGCTGATCGTATGTGCAGCCGGCCTTACCTTTGTTGTCCTGTTTAACCTTAACAATATCAACATCAGCGAGCGGAGGAGAGAACTTGCGACATTAAAGGTACTTGGTTTTTATGATATCGAGCTCAGTCAGTATATTTACAGAGAGAACGTCCTGATCACGATCATCGGCGTTGCGATCGGAGTCGTGTTCGGAATCTTCCTGAACCGTTTTGTGGTCACGACAGTGGAGGTCGATATCGTCATGTTCGGACGGCAGATCTTCTTCCCGAGCTTTGTGAAATCGATCCTGATCGCCATCGGATTTGCGGTGATCGTAAACCTGATCGTCCACCTCAAACTAAAGAAGATCGATATGGCGACATCGCTTAAGAGTGTTGAATAATATGGGTTTTCCATGTAAAATAAATTAGTTAAGCTAAACCGAAAAAAGAAACAGGAGTTTATTCATTTGGCTCAAAGAAAAAGTAATACAAAAAACAGCAGAACACCGGAAAAAAGCGGGAATCGCGAGGTGAAGATCATCATCGCTGCGGCGGTTGCTCTGTTTCTGGAACTGTGTCTTTTTAATATCTTAGGAAAATTCGGAGGCTGGATCCGTTATGCGGAATTCGGGCTCTTTGGCCTGGGTGCCTATATCTTCCCGATCCTGATCTTTACAGCGGTTGCCTTCGTGACCTATTCTGCGAAAAAGACTACGGGAAAGATCGTCTGCGGAGTGATCTTTTTCCTCTGTCTCTGCGCATTTTTACATATGGTGAGCTTCTCGGGATTTGAAGATTATTCTGTCGGAGCATATTATACAGACTGTGCGGAGCAGGCAACGGGAGGCGGTATCATCGGCGGCCTTCTGGCACTTGGCCTTACAAAAGCGTTAAGCATGATCGGAGCCTATATCGTAACGATCCTGGCGATGATCGTCTGCCTTCTTATTATCTGTGAAGTTCCTCTTTTGAAACTCTTTAAAGGGCTGTTTACCAGAGAGTACGAGGATGACTATGACGATGAGCCGGACGACGAGCCGGATAAAGTTGTCAGAACACGCAGACAGCGTGAGGCGGAGTCAAGAGCAGAATACAATCGCCGCCAAAGAAGCAGACAGGAAGACTTATACAACGAAGACTATATCGGGGAATATGAGCCTCGGAGAAGAAGACCTTTAGACGATGATGACGAACTGGTTTATCAGACCACTTCGGATGAAGGGGTCACGATCCGCATCGTCCATTCCAAAAAGGCGCACAAACGTCCGAGAGCGGAACTGAAACGCTCTGCCAACAAAGCAGTTGCAATGAGAGGCGGCCATGTTCAGACCTTCCGTTCCCAGTCAAAAAAGAAAGGTGTGAGCGATAACATCAGCCTTTCCTCTTCAAGCAAGAGTATTGATGAGATCCGTGAGATCACAGCACCTGTCCAAAAAGAAACGAAACAGGCAGGCAGTTCCTTTATGCCGGTCATTACAGATGCCCCGGTTCCGGAGCCTGTTCATGCAGCGGATGAAAGCGCTCAGGCAGTGACATCAAGGCCGGAAAAGAAGGTTCCGAGACAGGAGCGAAAACCTTCTACCAAGATTACGACCGAGACAAAGATCACGGAGCAGAAACCAAAGAAGGGATCTTCAAAGCTTCCTTCTGATATGGAAGTTAAGAAAGTTGCTCCGGTTAAACAGTCCTCAAAAGACGGCTATGTCTATCCGCCGATGAGTCTGCTTGCCCAGCGGAAAGGCGGAAGCAGAGGCTCGAACGATGAAAAGCTGGATAAAGTGGCGCGTGATCTGGAAGTGATCCTTGAAAACTTCGGAGTGGCTGCAAAAGTCATTGACCGTCAGTCCGGTCCTTCGGTTACTCGTTACGAGCTTCAGCCGGAGCTCGGAACAAGGGTCAGCAAGATCACGGCGCTTGAAGATGATTTGAAACTGAATCTTGCAGTTTCGGATATCCGTATTGAAGCACCGATCCCGGGACGCGCTGCCATCGGAATCGAGATTCCGAATGCGACGAAGGAAACTGTGCTGATAAGGGATGTACTGGAAGCTCCGGAGCTGATCAATCATAAATCCAAAATTGCATTTGGAGCGGGTATTAATATCAGTGGTGATGTCGTTGTTGCGGATATTGCCAAGATGCCTCACCTGCTGGTCGCAGGTACGACAGGTTCCGGTAAATCTGTATTCATGAATTCGATCATCATGTCGATCTTATACCGTGCAAAACCGTCGGAGGTGGGTCTGATCATTATCGATCCGAAGAAGATCGAGTTCGGTGTATACTCCGGGATCCCTCATCTTGTAAAGGATGTTGTGACAGACCCGGGTCAGGCTGTCAGCACGCTGCGCTGGGCTGTTAACGAGATGACGAACCGTTATCAGAGAATGCAGCTCTCCGGCGTTCGCGATTTTAAGAGTTATAACGAAAAATTTGATAAAGGTACATTAAGCAGTGAAGAAGAAAATCCGAAACGGATGCCGCAGATCGTGATCGTGATCGACGAGCTTGCCGACTTGATGATGGTAGCGTCCAAAGAGGCAGAGGCGTTGATCTGCCGCTTGGCTCAGCTTGCCCGGGCAGCCGGTATTCACCTTGTCATAGCTACACAGAGACCTTCTGTCGATGTCGTAACAGGTCTGATCAAGGCCAACATTCCGGCCAGAGTTGCGCTTCTCGTTGCTTCCCAGGTCGACTCCCGAACGATCATCGACATGAAAGGTGCGGAAGAACTGCTGGGTAATGGCGATATGCTGTTCTATCCGACCGGTTATTCCAAACCGGTCCGTGTGCAGGGAGCATTTGTCTCGGATGAGGAAGTGGCCAATGTCGTCGGCTTCTTAAAGAAGAATAAGACGGAAGATTACTTTGCTGAAGAAGCTCAGCAGATCGCAGAGTTTATGAATAATACCGATCAGGGCCAGATGGACTTCGGTGGTGATTCTTCTTCCGGCGGTCCGGCAAATAAACAGGATGAATATCTTTTTGAAGCAGGAAAACTCTGCATCGAAATGGGCAAAGCATCTTCATCGATGCTGCAGCGTCATTTCAGTGTAGGTTTCAACCGTGCAGCGAAGATCATTGACCAGCTGACCGAGATGGGTGCGATCAGCCCGCCGAATGGTGCAAAGCCGAGAGAGATCCTGGTTGACTTATATACGTTTGAAGAAATGTTTCAATCGAAAGAGTAGAGACTTATGAAAAGTTTAAAAGAATTATTGCAGGAAACTACATATGAAGTGCTTCGCGGAGATGACGCCGTTCCGGTTTCAGATCTGACGAATGATTCCAGACAGATCAAAGAAGGCAGTGCCTTCTTCTGTTTTATCGGAGCAGAATCTGACGGACACCGTTTTATTCCGAATGCGCTGAAAGCAGGGGCGAAGGCACTAGTGATCCAGAGGGATATCGAGGAAGAACTCGAAGGAATCGATCCTGCGCTTCTTGAAGCGGTAACGATCGTAAAGACCGCCGATACCCGCTTTGCGCTTGCTGTTGCCAGCGCGGAGTTCTTTGATCATCCGGCTAAGAAGATGCTTACGATCGCTATTACCGGAACCAAAGGAAAAACCAGTATCACCAGCATGGTGCAGAAGATCCTTCAGATGGCGGGACACAAAGTCGGAACGATCGGTACTGTGGGTGCAGATACCGGTGATGAGTTTATAAAGACTGAGACAACGACACCGGAATCTTTAGACGTCGAAAGATTCTTTGATGCCATGGTGAAAAACGGCTGCGATGCCTGTGTGATGGAAGTTTCCTCCCAGGCTCTGATGCTGCACCGTGTGTCAGGAATTCTGTTTGATTACGGTCTGTTTACTAATCTGTCTCCGGATCATATCGGAGGCCCGGAGCATAAAGATATGGCGGACTATGTCCATTGCAAGAGCCTTCTGTTCCGGCAATGCAGACATGGGATTTTTAACTTTGACGATGAACACTATGAAGATATGGTCCGGGAGTGCACCTGTGATATCCATACCTTCTCCTGCCATAAAGAGTCTGACTTAAAGGCGGAAAACATTGCTTATTTAAGAGAACCCGGCTTTTTAGGAATGGCCTTTGATACCAAAGGGGCGATCAATGATTCCTTTAAAGTGAGCGCACCCGGAGAGTTTTCTGTTTACAACGCGATGGCTGCCATCAGTGCATGTCACGCAGCAGGTGTTGATACAGAGGTGATTAAGCAGGCATTAACGGAAGTGCATGTGCGCGGGCGGATGGAACCGGTGCATATCTCTCCGCGCTTTACGCTGCTGATCGACTATGCACATAATGCGGTCTCTGTTGAAAGCATTCTGAAAGCGATGCGTAAATATGAACCGAAACGCCTGGTAAGCCTCTTTGGCTGCGGCGGAAACCGTTCTAAGCTGCGCCGCTATGAGATGGGCGAGATGAGCGGTCTTTATGCAGACCTTTCTATTTTGACAGAAGATAATTCCCGCATGGAGGATGTGAATGACATCATTGCCGATATCGTGACCGGTATCAGCAAAACCGATGGCGAATATGTCATCATTCCGGACCGGAAGGATGCGATCCGCTACAGCATCGAGAATGCAAAGGAAGGAGATATCATTCTGCTTCTCGGAAAAGGGCACGAAGATTATCAGGATAAAGGCGGCGTAAAAAGGCCATTTGATGAGCGCGTGATCATTCAGGAGATCCTGGATGAAATTGGCTGGAAGTATGAATAGATTCGCAGAGATCATTGTAGATATTTCTCATGAGAAGGTTGACAGGCCTTTTGAGTATATCGTTCCGGATGCATTATCTGAAGAAGTCCGTGTCGGAAGTCAGGTGGAGATCCCGTTTGGAAAAGGAAACAAAAAGATCAAGGGCTTTGTTCTCAATCTGAAAGACGAGGCTTCTTTTGATCCTGCAAAGCTTAAGAGCATTGCAAGTGTCGTTCCTCATTCCACTTCTGCCACAGGCGATATGATCGCTTTGGCGTATTTTATCAAGACCCATTACGGATCCACCATGAATCAGGCATTGAAAACGGTGCTCCCGGTCAAAAAGAGTGCTGCTGCAGTCAAAGAGACTTATGTTCTGCAGGAGGCCTCTGATGAAGAACTGGAAAAAGCGATCGACAGATATTCCAAAGATAAACGAAGTGTCGCCAAACTAAGGTTGTTAAAAGAACTGCGCCGGGAGAAAGTACTTCCTGCAGATATCGTCAAAGATAAACTGAATATTTCGCCTTCAACGATCTCGTCTTTGGAAAAGGAAGGCTTGATCCGGAAAGATGTAAAAGAAAACCTCCGCGACGTTTTCGATATCAAAGAAAAACAAAACTATACCATTCAGCTGAATGAAGGCCAGCAGCGGATCGCTGATGATATTTGGACACGCTATGAAAATGGGGATAAACGTCCGTCACTGATCCGCGGGGTGACAGGTTCAGGCAAGACAGAGATCTATATTGAGCTGATCGACCGCGTGGTAAAAGAGGGAAAGCAGGCCGTCGTCCTGATCCCGGAAATCGCGCTGACCTATCAGACGGTCTTAAGATTTTACAAGAAATTCGGAAACCGCATTTCTGTTATTAACTCGCGTCTTACGAACGCGCAAAAACATGACCAGCTGGAAAAAGCAAGACTCGGTCAGGTAGATATCATTATCGGACCGCGTTCTGCGCTCTTTTCTCCGTTCCCGAACCTCGGGATCATCATTATTGATGAGGAACATGAAGGCACCTATAAAAATGAGAACGTTCCGCGGTATCATTCAAGAGAAGTCGCAGAAAAAAGAGCTGCAATGAGCGGCGGCTTTCTTGTTTTAGGCTCAGCGACACCGTCTGTTGAAAGCTACTATAAGGCAGAAAAAGGAGACTATCAGCTTTACGATCTCGATCTTCGTGCAAGCGGTGCGAAGCTTCCGGAAGTGGAGGTGGTCGATCTCAGGGAGGAGCTGACAGCAGGCAACCGTTCGATCATCAGCCGCAGACTGGATGAACTGATCGTTGACAGACTGAATAAGCAGGAGCAGATCATTCTGTTTATCAACCGGAGAGGATACTCCAGTTTCGTCTCCTGCAGAAGCTGCGGAACAGCGCTTAAGTGTCCGCATTGCGATGTATCCCTGAAATATCATAAGAACGGAAAGCTGATGTGCCACTACTGCGGATATGAGACCCCGATGGTAAAGACCTGCCCGGAATGCGGTTCTAAATATATCGGCACATTCGGTACCGGAACGCAGAAAGTTGAAGAAGAAATAAACCGATTGTATCCGCAGGCAAAAACACTTAGAATGGACTTCGACACGACCAGGGAAAAAGACGGACATGAGAAGATCCTTTCCGCTTTTGCCGATCATCAGGTAGACATCCTGATCGGCACACAGATGATCGTGAAAGGACATGATTTTGCCAATGTCACCCTTGTGGGGATCCTGGCTGCAGATATGTCTCTTTATTCCGGAGACTATCTTGCGGCGGAGCGGACATTCCAACTGCTTACGCAGGCAGCAGGACGTGCGGGCAGAGGGAAAAAAGAAGGAAACGTTGTGATCCAGACGTATTCTCCGGATAACTATTCCATTCGTTTCGGATCGAAGCAGGATTACAAAGGCTTCTATGATTTTGAAATGGCATACCGCAAAATGCTCGGATATCCGCCGGTCATGAATATGCTTGGCATATTATTTGCATCGGAAAATGAGGTGCATCTCAGCAGACAGTGCAATACCATAAGTCAGGTGATCGACTTTAAGATTCAGGCAAAGGCCAAAGCGGATCCCTCAAAAACTCCGGTGCAGAAGATCGGACCGAGTGAGGCGCCGATTGCCAGGATCAATGATAAATACCGGAAGATGATCTATCTGAAATCTCCTGTTTATCAGGACCTGATCGACATCAAGGATTCGGTGGAAAACTATATGGATGAAAACCCGGATAAGAATCTGGATATAATATTTGATTTTTCAATGATGGGAAGTAAAGAGGTTTAACATGGCACTTAGAACGATTCGTACAGAAGAAGACGAGATCTTAAGAAAAAAATCCAAAGAGGTTAAGGCAATTACAGAGCGCACGAGCCAGCTGATCGACGACATGATCGAGACTGTTCATGACGCTTATGGTGCAGGCCTTGCAGCTGTTCAGGTCGGTATCTTGAAACGGCTCTGTATCGTAACTGTGGAGCCTCCGGAGCCGGAATATGACGAAGAAGGGAACGAAATCGAAATGGAGATCGATCCGTTAACACATAATAACGGCGAAGATCTTGTCATTATCAATCCGGAGATCACAGTACTCGATGAAGAGGACACCCAGTGTGGAACCGAAGGCTGTCTTTCCTTCCCGGGGAAATTCGGCTATGTTACCAGACCGAACCATATCCGCCTCAAAGCGTTTGACCGGAACCTGGAGCCATACGAGCTCGAAGCAAAAGGTCTTCTGGCAAGGGCGATCTGCCACGAGTGCGACCATATGGACGGTGTTTTATATGTCGATAAAGTAGAAAACGGCGAAGTGTATTATGTGCCTGATCCGGAGGATGCTGAGGATGAGGACGTGGACATGCTTGAGACCGCAGACGAGGAATAGGGTACATGAAAGTAGTTTTTATGGGAACACCGGAGCTTGCTGCGGTGGCATTAAAAAAACTGATCGGATCGCGGCATGAAGTACTGGCGGTGGTAACACAGCCGGATAAAGCCAGCGGCCGTGGCCGCAGTGTGAAATACTCACCGGTCAAAGAGACCGCGTTAGAAGCGGGTATTCCGGTGCTGCAGCCTGTTTCGATCAGGAATGGCGACTGCAAAGAAGAAATCTGTGCATTGGGCGCAGATGTGTTTGTCGTAGCCGCTTTTTCCCAGCTTCTTCCAAAATGGTTTCTGGAGATCCCTCCATATGGATGTATCAATATTCATCCCTCTCTTCTTCCGAAGTACCGCGGCGCGTCACCGCTTCGCGGGCCGATCATTGAAGGAGATGCGGACTATGGTGTTACGATCATGAAGATGGCAGAGCAGCTTGACGCCGGCGATATCCTTCTTCAGAAAGCGTTTCCGATGGGTGCAAAAGAAACGATCCTGACTCTGACACCGAAAGCTGCAGAAATCGGTGCGGAGATGCTGCTTGAGACTCTCGAAAGAATGGAAAAAGGCACACTGGTGCCGGTTCCGCAGAATGATGCAGAGTCCAGCTATATCAGGCAATTGGATAAAGAAGACGGGAGGATCCACTTCGAAAACAGCGCGGCACAGATCGAACGCCAGATCCGGGCATGTGATCCCTGGCCGAGCGCCTTTACTAAACTCAGCGGGAAGACCTTTAAGATCTGGGATGCGGATGTGGTCTCCGATGAAGAAGCAGAGAATAAAGATGATGACGTTCCAACTGGAAGCGTCGTTTATGCAGATAAAAAATCCCTGTATGTCAAATGCGGGGAAGGCTGCCTGAAACTGAATGAAGTTCAGATGGAAGGCAAAAAGCGGATGGGGATCGAAGAATTCCTCCGCGGAAAGAAGCTCGTGAAAGGATTCCTTTTTGGAGAATAAACAAACGGAGAAAACAGATATTCGTGCGATCGTTCTTCAGATGCTGGTAGATACGATCGAGAAGAGAGCCTTCAGTCATATTGTGCTGAATCAGGCTTTTTCTTCTAATAAGCTGAATCATCAGGAGAAGATCTTTGCCGGAAGACTCTATCACGGTGTCCTTGAACGCGTCTTTTATCTGGACTGGATCATCAGCTCCTATTCCAGTGTGAAGATCAATAAGATGAAACCGGTGATTCGAAATATCCTTCGCATGAGTCTTTACCAGATGCTGTTTATGGATGCGGTGCCGGATCATGCAGCGATCAATGAGGCGGTGCGGCTCACAAAGAAAAAGGGTCTGAAAGGACTTGCACCTTTTGTGAACGGTCTTTTAAGGGCGTTTCAAAGAGGCGGCATCAAGCCGGGAATGCCGGAACATATCAAACATTCAGTGCCTTTATGGCTGTATGAGCTGGAAGTAGATGAGCTCGGAAAAAAGGCAGCAGATGCGTTCTTTGATGCGGCCTGCAACCCGGATGCGGGACTCTATGTACGCATGAACCTCAGAGAAAAAACTGCAGAGGAGATCATTGCTCTGCTGGAAGCAGACGGCTGCAGAGCAGAGCAGGTTCCGGAGCTCAAAGAAGCGCTGAGGCTTTCAGAAGTAGGAGAACTGACAGAACTTTCTGCTTTTAAGAAAGGTCTGATCACCGTGCAGGACTTAAGCTCGATGTTTGTCGGAAAGACTGCAGCTGAGTTTACAGAGCCGGACAAAGTGCGTCAGATCTTAGATGTCTGTGCTGCGCCGGGCGGAAAGAGCCTTCATTTGGCGGAAACATTTCCGGATGCGTTTGTCTGTGCAAGAGATCTTTCCGAGGCGAAAGTGAAACTGATCGAAGAGAATATTAAACGCAGCGAAGCAAAGAATATTCAGGCTGAAACCTTTGACGCCCTGGTTTTGGATGAACCAAGAAAAGGAAAAATGGATATCGTGCTTGCTGATCTTCCGTGTTCAGGACTTGGGGTGATCGGAAGGAAGGCTGATATCAAGCTGAGACTTTCAGAAGGGGATCTTACAGAACTTGCTGAGCTGCAAAGACAGATCCTGGAAGTCGTAAACCAGTATGTTAAGCCGGGCGGGATCCTGATCTACAGTACCTGCACGGTAAACCGGAAAGAAAACCGGGAAAACGCTGTCTGGTTCGAGGAAAACTATCCATTTGAAAAGCTTTATGAACGGCAGTTCCTTCCTGGGCAGGATGAATGTGACGGTTTCTATCTTACGGTGTTTCAAAAACTGAACGGATAAAAAATATATGAGTTCACAGAAAATTGACATTAAATCATTAGAATACGAGGCTTTAGAGGCTCTATTAAAGGACTTGGGACAGCCTGCATTCCGCTGCAAACAGGTTTTTTCCTGGCTGCATGAGAAGTGCGTAGACAGTTTTGAGGAGATGACAAACCTTTCGAAGGACTTCAGAAATGAGCTGGATGAGAAATGTGAGATACGGGGCCTGACGAAAAGGAAAGTACTTACTTCAGAAATTGACGGTACAAAGAAGTATTTATTCGAACTTTTCGACGGCAATGTCATTGAAAGTGTCATGATGCCATATAAACACGGCAACAGTGTCTGCGTGTCTTCACAGGTCGGCTGCAATATGGGCTGCTCCTTCTGTGCATCCACGATCGACGGCTGTGTGCGCGATCTTACTGCCTCTGAGATCTTAAGCCAGGTCTATGAGATCCAGAAAGATATCGGTGAACGGGTGTCCAATATCGTCATTATGGGAATGGGGGAACCGCTCATAAATTACGATAATGTCGTGCGCTTTGTAAGGATCATCAGCCATGAAAATGCCTTGCATATAAGCCAGAGAAATATTACAATATCCACATGCGGGATAATACCCGCTATTATAAAATTGTCCGGCGAAAGGCTAAAGGTGACTTTAGCGCTTTCGTTGCATGCGCCTAACGACAGGATTCGAAGGAAAATCATGCCGGTGGCTAAAAAATATGCCATTGAAGATGTGCTTTCTGCATGTGATACCTATTTTGAGGAGACAGGAAGACGCGTGACCTTTGAGTATTGTCTGATCGATCAGGTGAACGACAGGGAAGAGCATGCGAAAGAGCTTGCCGGACTATTAAAAGGGCGGAATGCCCATGTGAATCTGATACCGGTGAATCCAACACCGGAAAACAACTATGGAGCAGCAAAAGAGAAGGACATTATGGCCTTCCAGAAAATATTGGAAAAAGAAGGCATAACAGCCACCCGGCGCAGAGAGATGGGAAGAGACATCAGCGGCGCCTGCGGTCAGTTAGTAAGGAGGAAGTTTTGAGATCTTACGGAATCACAGACATCGGTATGTCCAGAAAGTATAATCAGGATTATTCATTAGAGTGCGATGAGCCGATCGGAAACCTGGATAATCTTTATGCAGTGTGTGATGGTTTAGGCGGTCACAATGCCGGCGAATTTGCATCAGAGAATGCAGCAGAACTGTTCTTTGATATTGCAGAGGATTCAGATGCCCGGATGCCGCTTTCCATTTTCAGAGAGGCGATCAATAAGGTCAATAATCTGATATACCGGAAAGGACAGGAACCCCAGTATACCGGAATGGCAACGACTCTGGTTGCATGCTCTGTCCGGGATAATACCGCATACATTGTGAATGTCGGAGATTCCAGAGCCTATATCATCGGTGATGAGATCACCCAGATCACCTGGGATCATTCCTATGTCGGAGAACTGGTGAAAGAAGGAAAACTGACCAAGGATGAGGCCCGCTTCCATAAGAAAAATAACGTGATCACCAGAGCCATCGGTGCGGAAAGAACGGTGGAACCGGATTATTTCCAGGTGACGATGGAAGATGATGAGACGATCCTTTTATGCTCGGACGGGCTTTATAACATGGTAAGTGAATATACAATGAAAGCTGTCGTTAATTCCCATGGAACACTTGAGGAAAAAGCGGAAAAACTGATCGATCTGGCAAACGAAGCAGGCGGAAAAGATAATATCGCAGTCGTTCTGATCTCTAAATATTAAACCGCAGCTAAGCCAGCAAAGCAGTTGTCAGTAAGATAAAACGGAAGGTGCTTTTTATGATAAGACCAGGGATGTTTATGGAAGATCGCTATGAGATCCTGGACAAGATCGGTGCAGGAGGAATGAGCGATGTCTATAAAGCAAAAGACCATAAACTCAATCGATTCGTCGCAATCAAATTTTTAAAACAGGAATATTGTGAAGATAAAACATTCGTTGCCAAGTTTCAGATCGAGGCACAGTCAGCGGCAGCTCTGCTGCATCCGAATGTTGTCAGTGTCTATGATGTAAATGAAGCAGACGGCATTTACTATATCGTCATGGAATTCGTCGATGGAATCACGCTGAAGCGTTACATCGACAGGAACGGCCGTCTTCCGATCAAGGAAGCGACCAGTATTGCGATCCAAGTGGGCCAGGGTATTGAAGCTGCCCACAACGCAAATATCATCCACAGGGATATCAAGCCGCAGAACGTCCTGATCTCAAGAGAAGGAAAGATCAAGGTGACTGACTTCGGTATTGCAAGAACAACGACAGCCAATACCATCAGCCAGGATATCTTAGGTTCTGTCCATTATATCTCTCCGGAACAGGCAAGAGGCGGACAGGTCGACGAGCGAAGTGATATCTATTCCTTCGGTATCGTCTTTTATGAGATGGTGACAGGTGAGCTTCCGTTTGACGGAGATTCCACAGTCTCGATCGCATTAAAGCATATTCAGGAGAGTGTTCCGCTGGTAAGCGACATCGTGGACGGCGTTCCGTCCAGTGTTGTCCGCATCATTGAAAAATGTACGCAGAAAAAACCGGAACGCAGATATCAGAAGATGTCTTCGCTCCTTGCAGACCTTAAGACTTCCCTGATCTCCCCGAATGAGGACTTTGTTGTTCTTGAGCCGGAAACACAGGAGAACGCAACGATCCTGATGACAGATGCGGATGCCCGCGTGATCAGAGAAAGCGGAAACGGAAGACGTCAGAGAGCCGCGGTTCAGGACCGTTACGATGATGAGTATGACGAGTACGATGATCGTTATGATGAATATGACGAGTACGATGAGTATGATGATTATGAGGATGAGTACGATGACGGAAACGGGAAAAAGAAAGATCCGTCCCGTAAGAAACTCGATAAGATCCTTCTGATCTGCGGTATCGTAGCAGGCGCCATTATCCTGATCGTTCTGGGTGTGGTTACGATCCGTGCGATCACCTCCGGTACCGGAGGATGCGGCGGCTCTTCCAAGAACAAAGAGGTCGTCGAGATGATCGATGTTGTCGGAAGTGATGCGCAGACGGCAAAAAGCAGACTGGAAGAACTTGGCCTTACAGTAGAACTCAAGTATGAGACGAGCGATACAGTGGAAGAAGAGCATGTTATCAGCCAGTCCGTAAAGGCAGGAACAAAGATCGATGCAAAAACCAAAGTTACGCTTATCGTAAGCTCCGGTCAGGATGCGATCACCCTGGCAAACTATGCCGGAAAGACACAGTCCGAGGCACAGGAAGATCTGATCAGACAGGGTATTCAGGTCAAGGTGACGACGAAATACAGTGATGATGTGGAGACCGGAAAAGTAATTGAGACAAATCCGAAAGCAGGAGAAAAGATCTCCAAGAGCACCGTCGTGGAACTGATCGTAAGCCGCGGAAAAGAAACCAAACAGGTAACGGTTCCGCAGCTGGTCGGAAGCTCACAGGGAGATGCAGAAGCAGCCCTGATCAATGCCGGATTCCATTATAATATCGTAACGCAGGAAGCAGCCGGACAGGGCGGCATTGTCATCAATCAGTCCCTGGCAGCAGGCTCTTCCGTTGAAGAAGGATCAGAGATCACGATCACGGTGGGTGTGGAACCGCAGACAGAGCCACCGACACCGGAGCCTCCGACAGATCCGCCGGAGCCGGACACAACAGAAGAAGGTGGCTGATAAAAAGCCAAGGCAGGATACAAAAGATTTAGATAGACAAGGAAACAGGTGAAAAATGGAAGGTAAAATCGTAAAAGCTCTTTCAGGGTTCTATTATGTCAGAACTGCAAATAAAGCGCTGTATGAATGCAAAGCGAAAGGCGCATTCAGAAATGAAAACATTACACCTCTGGTAGGCGATGATGTCACATTCGATGTGATCAGTGAGTTTGAAAAGACCGGTAATGTTACAGACATTAAGCCGAGAAAGAATTCTCTGATCCGTCCGGCAGTTGCCAACGTGGATCAGGCAATGGTCGTTTTTGCAGTCCGCACTCCGAATCCGAACTTAAGTACGCTGGACCGTTTCCTTGTATTAATGCAGAAACAGAATATTGAAACCATTATCGTGTTCAATAAAAAAGATCTAGCCAAAGGCGATGATATTAAAAACCTTAGGAAGACCTATAAAAATGCCGGATGTAAAGTGTTCTTTATTGCAGCAGGCGGAGACAAACCGAATCTGTTTTTCCTCAAGCAAAAGCTGAGAAACAAGATCACAGTCATGGCCGGCCCTTCCGGTGTCGGAAAGTCCACCCTGCTTAATACACTGGCCTACGGAAAATCTGACGAACAGGCAGCTGTCGGTTCTATCAGCAGCAAGATCGGAAGAGGAAAACATACGACCCGTCATAACGAGATCTTTGATCTCGGAAAAGGCATCAAGATCGTAGATACTCCGGGCTTCACCTCACTTTTAGTAGATGAGAATGATTTTGCGAAGGAAGAACTTTACACCGCGTTCCCGGAATTTGCTCCTTATGTCGGACAGTGCAAGTTTAAAGACTGTTCCCACATCAAAGCGAGAGACTGTGCTGTGGAGAAAGCTGTTGCTGACGGAAATATCCCGCAGACGCGTTATAACAGTTACAAAGCAATCTATGAAGAACTGAAGGCAAAGAAAAAATATTAAAAACAACGGCGCATGTTTCATGCGCCGTTTTTAGGAGAACAGACATGAATATTTTGGCACCATCGATCTTAGCAGCAGATTTTAAAAACTTAGGAAAACAGCTTTCGGAAATTGCAGAAAACGGAGCAGAGTATGTCCATATCGATGTGATGGACGGTCTGTTCGTTCCGAGCATTTCTTTCGGAATGCCGGTCATCAAATCCATCCGCCCGGCAAGCGATAAAGTGTTTGACGTACATTTAATGATCGAAGAGCCGATCCGCTATATTAAAGAGTTTAAAGAATCGGGTGCGGATATCATCACGATCCATTATGAAGCCTGCAAGGATGTCCGTGCGACACTTCAGGCAATCAAAGACGCAGGATTAAAGACAGGTCTTTCCATTAAGCCGAAAACAGATGTCACTGTTGTGAAGGAATTCCTTCCTCTCTGTGACATGAACCTTCTCATGAGCGTGGAGCCGGGCTTCGGTGGGCAGAAGTTTATTGATGGATCCTTAGAAAGAGCAGCACAGCTTAAGGCGATCATTGATGAGTCAGGACTTCCGGTCGATCTGGAGATCGACGGCGGTATTACGCTAGATAATGTTTCGGATGTTCTGGCAGCCGGAGTGAATGTTATTGTTGCCGGAAGCGCGGTCTTTAAGGAACCGGCAGGAAATACAGAAAAGTTTATGAAGATCCTGAACAGCCGTCCGTAAGGACATTATAATATGCTTGCAGGATAGATTCATAGAAACAGGTGATAGAATGAGCGAGAAGAAAATCAAAAAAATAGGCATACTGACCAGTGGAGGTGACGCGCCGGGAATGAACGCCGCGATCCGCGCACTTGTCCGTGCAGGGATTCATGCGGGATTTGAAATGTACGGTGTGAAAAGAGGCTACAAAGGCCTTCTGGAAGGTGAAATCATCCCATTAGGAACCAGAGATGTTTCGGAGATCCTTCATCGCGGCGGAACAATACTGATGACTGCCCGCTCAAAGGAGTTCGTGGATAAGTCCGGACAGGAAAAAGCCAAAGAGATCATGAAAGTCTATGAGCTGGATGCTCTGGTCGTTATCGGCGGCGACGGTTCTTTCCGCGGAGCATATGAACTTTCCAAACTGGGGATTCCGGTCATAGGAATTCCGGGAACGATCGACAACGATGTTTCCTGCACCGATTATTGCATCGGCTATGATACGGCAATGAACACTGCGCTCGAAGCAATTGATAGGATCCGTGATACTGCTTCCTCTCATGAGCGCTGCAGTGTGGTCGAAGTCATGGGACGTGATGCCGGATACATTGCGCTAAATGTCGGTATGGCCTGCGGAGCTGAGGTGATTCTGATCCCGGAAGTGAAATACAATCTGGAAAAAGATGTCTATAAGGTCATCTTAGAAGGACGCAATGTCGGTAAGCATCACTACATCGTAATCGTTGCAGAAGGTGCCGGAGATGTGCAGGAGATCGCGGAAAAGATCGAAACATTTACCGGGATCGAAACCAGAACGACAGTGCTTGGATATGTTCAAAGAGGTGGAAGCCCGACCGTCAAGGACCGCTTAGCAGCTTCTCAAATGGGAATCAAAGCCATTGAGTGTTTAGAAAAAGGAAAGACGGGCAGATTGATCGTTGAGCAGGGAGGCGAGATCAAGGACATCGACATTAAAAAAGGAATGGCGATGAAAAAACAGATCACCGCGGAAGAACTCAGTGAGAACCTGAAACTGTTCTGATCAAAACCAATAAGTAAAAAAGACCCTTTCACGTATCATGCGCGGAAGGGTCTTTCTGTTAGAATCACTTTTTTACAGTTCTGTCAGGAACATGGCGTCTCCGAAGGAGAAGAAGCGGTAGCGCTCTTTGATTGCCTCCTGATAGGCGTTCAGGATGATCTCTCTTGAAGAAAATGCACTGACCAGCATCACCAGAGTGGATTCCGGAAGGTGGAAGTTCGTGATCAGGCAGTCTGTGATCTTAAACTGATATCCCGGATAAATAAAGATATCCGTCCATCCGGAAGAGGCATCGAGAGTCCCGTCTTCTTTTGCCGCAGATTCCAGGGTACGGGTGGAAGTGGTGCCGACGCAGATGATCCGTCCGCCGTTTTTCTTTGTCTGATTGATCGTGTCGGCTGCTTCCTGCGTAACAATGTAATATTCTGAATGCATCTTATGATCTAAGATGTTTTCTTCTTTGACCGGCCGGAAGGTTCCGAGTCCGACATGAAGCGTGACACGGGCAATATTGATCCCGCGGGATTCGATCTCTGAAAGCAGTTCCTTCGTAAAATGCAGGCCGGCCGTCGGAGCAGCAGCGCTGCCGTCATGTTTGGCATATACCGTCTGGTAACGGTTCTTGTCTTTGAGCTGATGTGTGATGTAAGGCGGAAGCGGCATCTGACCGAGCTGGTCTAAGATCTCTTCGAAAATGCCGTCGAACGTAAAGCGGATGATCCGGTTTCCATCTTCTAAGACATCGATGATCTCACCCTCCATCAGAGCATCGCCAAAGAAAAACTTATGGCCGGTGCGGCATTTTTTTCCGGGCTTAACGATACATTCCCAGTCAGTGTCACTCTTTCTTGTTAGAAGCAGGATCTCGACCATGGCCCCGGTATCCTGTCGTGTTCCGAACAGGCGGGCAGGGATCACTTTCGTATCATTGATGACCAGACAGTCGCCGGGATGCAGATAGTCCGTAATGTTTTTAAATATATCGTGCTTTAATTCTCCCGTTTTTCTGTCCACAACAAGAAGCCTGGAAGACGAACGGTCTTCAAGCGGGTCTTGTGCGATCAGTTCTTGCGGGAGATCATAATAAAAATCATGCAGGTTCATCATGCCCGCTATTCTAACACAGATTCGGTGAAAAGCCATAGGAAAATTCATGGACAGACCGTAAAGAAAGGCCGATTGAATAATTGCGGTGAGCAGGGAATCATGATACTATTAAAAATAATGTGGACAAGGATACTGTCCTGATAATTACGAGGATCAGGACAATCATTGAACCGGAATCTTCAGGAGGTATGGAGATGTTTTACAATGATGCAATCTGGATGGCAAAAAATGAGAATCCGATCTATCTGCTTCCTAAAATGGCGAACCGGCACGGCCTTGTAACCGGTGCGACAGGAACAGGAAAGACGATCACGATTAAAGTCATGGCAGAGGCTTTTTCGGATGCAGGCGTTTCGGTCTTCCTTTCCGATATCAAAGGCGATCTGACCGGCATGAGCGTTCCGGGAAATAATACGGAAGACATGCAGAAGCGAATCGAAAAGTTCGGATTGGCAGAGGCCGGATGGGAGTATAAATCCTATCCTACGACCTACTGGGATGTGTTCGGCAAAAAAGGAACCCCGATCCGCTCAACCGTGTCGGAGATGGGACCGATGCTGCTTTCAAGACTCATGGGACTTACAGATGTTCAGGAAGGCGTTCTTACCATCATCTTTAAGATCGCAGATGATCAGAACCTTCTGATCCTTGACCTGAAAGATCTCCGTGCCGTTGTTCAGGCGGTCGGCGACAATGCGGCCGATTATAAAACGACCTATGGAAATATCACAACGGCAAGTATCGGCGCAATCCAGAGAGGACTCTTAAAACTCGAAGAGCAGGGCGCTAACCAGTTCTTCGGAGAGCCGGCATTAGACATCATGGATTGGATCCGCACAGATGCGGACGGCAGGGGCATGATCAATGTCTTAAACTGCGAACAGCTATTCCAGCAGCCGGATCTTTATTCCGCGTTCCTTCTCTGGATGCTTTCAGAACTCTATGAAACGCTTCCGGAAGTCGGAGACCTGGATAAGCCGAAGATCGTATTCTTCTTTGATGAGGCACATATTCTCTTTGATTTAGATTCGAAAGAACTCTTAAGCAAGGTAGAGCAGGTCGTTCGTCTGATCCGTTCCAAAGGAGTTGGCGTATACTTTATCAGCCAGAGTCCGACGGACATTCCGAACAGTGTGTTGGGGCAGCTTGGAAATAAGGTCCAGCATGCATTAAGAGCTTATACTCCGGCAGACCAGAAAGCCGTCCGCGCTGCTGCGCAGAGCTTCGTGGTCAATCCGGAATTCAAAACAGAAGAAGCTATCACCCAGCTTGGAACCGGTGAAGCATTGGTCTCCTTCCTGGATGAAAAGGGAACCCCGACGATGGTACAGCGGGCGAAGATCCTTCCTCCGCAGAGTCTGATGGGTGCGTGCGATGAAGCGCTCCTTCAGCAGACCGTCGCGACCAGTGATATGGGTGTCAAATATAATGTTGCATATGACAGAGAATCTGCATATGAGTTATTAACCGGAAAGAGTGCACAGGGCGTGGTATTGCCTGATGCGGCTTTCAGCGCGCCTCCGCAGCAGACCGTTGACCCGCAGCAGCAGGCATTTTCCCAGCAGGCACAGGCCTTAGGACAGGCACAGGCAGCGCAGTATGTACAGCAGCAGGCTGTGACTCCGCAGCCGGCTCCGGCCGAAGGACTTTGGGACTGCAAGTGCGGACAGACCGGAAATCCGGGTAATTTCTGTATGCAGTGCGGAATGCCGAGAAATCAGGGCTTTGCTCCGGGAACGGCACCGTCAGCAGATAGCGGAACTCCGGCCGCTGCAGCCCCGGGCATTGCAGCCGCTTCGATGGCAGCAGCAGTCCAGCAGCCGGCAGCTGAAGTTTCAACGGAACAGACAGGTCCTTCTCTGGTTCAGGCAGCAGCTGCCCAGAGAGAGGCATCCCAGCAGACAGATGCCGGAACGGAACCGTCGCTGGTAGAGGCTCAGCAGGGGACAACGCTGACCCAGGAAGAACTGGAACAGCTGAAAAAAGATGCAGTAAAAGAAGCGAAAGAAGAGCTTAAGAAAGAAAAAGAAGCCGAGAAGGAAGCAGCTAAGGCGGCAAAGGAAGCTGAGAAGGCTGCCAAAGAAGAGGCGAAGAAGAAAGAAAAGCAAAAACAGAAACTGCAGAAAGCGGCAACCGATGTTTTGACCAGCGCAGGAAAAACAGCGGCAAATAAATTAGTTCGCGGTTTGCTTGGAAATCTGTTAAAATAGCACACAATGAATAAATGACAGGAGCAAAACTTAAATGAAAATTCTTTACAATGACGGACAAGTGGGTGAATGCCCGGAGGAACTCGAACTGGAAGTGCTGCGCCACTCCGCAGCGCATATCATGGCTCAGGCGGTAAGCCGCCTGTATCCGGATGCAAAGTTTGCATATGGTCCTGCAACAGAAAAGGGCTTCCATTATGATATTGATCTCGGAGATAAGACCTTAAGTGATGATGATCTTCCGGAGATCGAAAAGGAGATGCAGAAGATCGTAAAGGAGAACCTTCCGTTTAAGGTTTACCCGCTTCCGCGCAACGAAGCGATCGCGCTGATGAAAGAACGCGGAGAGATCTATAAAGTCGAGCATATCGATGATCTGCCGGAAGATGCGGTGATCACCTTCTATCAGCAGGGTGACTACATCGATATGTGTGTCGGACCTCACCTTTGCTATACAAAAGCATTAAAGGCATTCCATCTGACCGCTGTTTCCGGTGCATACTGGAAAAACAATCAGAACAATAAAATGCTGACCCGTTTGAACGGTGTCGCATTCCGTACAAAAGAGGAACTTGCGAAGTATGAAGAGCAGGTGAAAGAAGCGAAGGCAAGAGATCACCGCAAGATCGGTCGAGAGATGCAGCTCTTTATGACAGATGATCTGATCGGAAAAGGACTTCCGATGTTCCTTCCGAAAGGATATACGATCTGGCAGCAGCTGGAAGATTACATCAAAGACAAAGAGCGTATGCAGGGATATCAGCATGTTTTAACTCCGTGCGTCGGAACCGTTGACCTTTACAAGACCAGCGGCCACTGGGATCACTATAAAGAGAACATGTTCCCGGTCATGGAGCTTGAGGAGGACCGTTTCGTTTTAAGACCGATGAACTGTCCGCATCATATGATGATCTATGCAAACCAGCTTCATTCCTACAGAGACCTCCCGATCCGTATCGGCGAGATCGCTCACGACTTCCGTTTTGAACCAAGCGGAACATTAAAAGGAATCGAAAGAGGGCGTCACTTCTGCCAGAATGATGCACATCTTTTTGTGACACCGGAGCAGATTAAAGATGAAGTCAGCGCTGTCGTCGATATGATCTTTGATGTTTATAAAGACTTCGGCATTACCGATTACCGCTGCGTTCTTTCCCTGCGCGATCCGGATGATAAAGTCAAATACCATCAGGATGATGCAATGTGGGAGCATGCAGAAAGTGCTTTAAGAGAGGTTTTAAGAGAGCTGAACATTGATTTCACGGAAGAGATCGGTGAGGCAGCATTCTATGGACCGAAGCTTGATGTGAATGTTCAGCCGGCAGTCGGTGCAGAGTACACGCTTTCCACCTGCCAGTTAGACTTCTGCCTTCCGGCGAAGTTTGACCTCAAATATGTCGATAAAGACGGAACAGAGAAGACCCCGGTCGTTCTTCACCGTGCGATCTTAGGAAGCCTTGATCGTTTCATGGCCTATATGATCGAAGAGACCAAGGGCGTGTTCCCGGTATGGCTTGCACCGCTTCAGGTGAAAGTGCTTCCGGTCTCTGAAAAGAGCGCGGATTATGCAACTGAAGTATACAGAAAAATCAGAATGGCACGTATCCGTGTTGAGCTGGACGACCGTAATGAGAAGATCGGTTATAAGATCCGTGCAGCCCGCCAGGATGATAAGGTTCCGTACATGATCATTGTTGGTGAAAAAGAGGCAGCAGAAGGAACGGTATCTGTTCGTGACCGTGCAACGGATCAGACAGAGACCTTCGCAAATGTTGAGGATTTCATTGCAAAACTTGAGACAGAGATCCGTGAAAGAAAATAATTTTCCGGATTTCCCTGATCAGAAAAACCGCAAAGGCACTTTCGTAAGAAAGTGCCTTTTTCATTGAATAAATAGAACCGCTATGATACAATAATTGCTAATGTTTTTACAAGAAAGTAAAGTGCTTAAGAAAGGTTAAAGTCAATGAAGATTGCTTATAATCACAAGGAAATTGAGAAAAAATGGCATGATATCTGGGAAGAACACCCGGTGAATGTCGATGACGGAAAAAAAGAAAAATACTATTGTCTGGACATGTTCCCATATCCTTCCGGATCAGGCCTCCATGTCGGACACTGGAGAGGCTATGTTATCAGCGATGTCTGGAGCAGATATAAGCTGATGCAGGGATACTATCTGATCCACCCGATGGGGTGGGATGCGTTCGGCCTTCCGGCTGAAAACTATGCGATCAAGATGGGGATCCATCCGGCAGTTTCCACTGCAGAAAATATCGCCAACATCAAACGACAGATCAATCAGATCGCTGCGATCTATGACTGGGACAGAGAAGTTAACACCACGGATCCGGACTTTTATAAATGGACCCAGTGGATCTTTGTACAGATGTTTAAAAAAGGCCTGGCCTATGAAAAGGAGATGCCGATCAACTGGTGTCCTTCCTGTAAGACCGGTCTTGCAAACGAAGAAGTCGTAGACGGCAAGTGTGAAAGATGCGGCGCGGAAGTTACAAAGAAAAACCTGAAGCAGTGGATGCTGAAGATCACGGCATACGCAGACCGCCTGTTAGATGATCTTAAAACACTTGACTGGCCGGAGAAAGTGATCAAGATGCAGACCGAATGGATCGGTAAATCCTTTGGTGCCGAGATCGACTTTGCAGTTGACGGTTCTGATAAAAAGATCACGGTTTATACAACAAGACCGGATACCTTATACGGTGCAACTTTCATGGTCTTAGCTCCGGAATATGAAGGAGCAGCTGATCTTGCAACGCCGGAAAGAAGAGCAGAAGTTGAAGATTACATTTTCAAAACATCGATGAAATCTTCGGTTGACCGTCTGCAGGATAAAGAAAAAACAGGTGTATTTACCGGAAGTTATGCGATCAATCCGCTGAACAATGAGAAGGTCCCGATCTGGCTGGCAGACTATGTTCTTGCAGATTACGGAACCGGCGCGATCATGTGCGTACCTGCTCATGACGACAGAGACTTCGAGTTTGCGACCAAGTTCGATCTGCCGATCATCCAGGTCATCAGTCCGGACGGCAAAGAGCAGGATCCGCTTACGGAAGCTTATACCCAGCCGGGTATCGTGATCAATTCCGGAGACTGGAACGGCAGGAAGTCTGATGAACTGAAAAAGACTGCTCCGGAAGAGATCGAGCAGAAAGGTCTCGGAAAGAAACAGGTCAACTTTAAACTTCGTGACTGGGTCTTCAGCCGCCAGAGATACTGGGGCGAGCCGATCCCGATCGTGCACTGCCCGGACTGCGGATGTGTTCCGGTACCGGAAGAAGAACTTCCGCTGACTCTTCCTGAAGTTGAAAAATATGAGCCGACAGGAACCGGTGAATCTCCGCTGGCTGCAATCAGCGAGTGGGTGAACACGACCTGTCCGAAATGCGGAAAAGCCGCAAAACGTGAGACCAACACGATGCCGCAGTGGGCGGGATCTTCCTGGTACTTCCTGCGTTATGTTGATCCGCACAATAAAGAAGAATTAGTAAACAAAGAAAAAGCAGATAAATATCTGCCGGTCGATATGTATATCGGCGGAGTCGAGCATGCGGTACTGCATCTGCTGTATTCCCGTTTCTATACCAAGTTCCTGAATGATATCGGAGTTGTCGGCTTTAATGAGCCGTTCCACAAACTCTTCAATCAGGGAATGATCACAGGAAAGAACGGCATCAAGATGAGCAAGTCCAAAGGCAACGTTGTATCTCCTGATGATCTGGTCAGAGATTACGGATGCGACTCCCTGAGAATGTACGAGCTTTTTGTCGGTCCGCCGGAACTGGACAGCGAGTGGGATGAGAGAGGAATTGATGGTGTATATCGTTTCTTAAGCCGTTTCTACACACTGGCACAGAACAGTCTGGAGGCAAATGTTGCACCTACAGATGAAATGATCAAGCTCCGTCATAAGCTGATCCGCGATATCACAAAGAGACTTGAAAACTTCAGCCTGAATACAGTTATCAGTGGCTTTATGGAATACAACAATAAGCTGCAGGATATGGCTAAGACGACCAGCGGTATCGATAAAGAAACGATCGAAGCCTTTATCAAACTCCTGGCACCGTTTGCGCCTCATGTGGCAGAAGAACTCTGGGCAGATTACGGTCATGAGGAAAGCGTCTTCCACGCAGAAGGCGGATGGCCGCAGTATGATGAAGAGCTTTGCAAAGACGATGAGATCGAGATCGGTGTTCAGGTCAACGGAAAAGTCCGCGGCACGGTAAAACTTCCGGTCGATGTCAGCAAAGAGGATGCGCTTTCCATGGCGAAAGAAGTATTGGGAGATAAGCTCTCCGGAAATATCGTCAAGGAAATCTATGTTCCGGGCAAGATCATCAACATCGTTGTAAAATAAAGAAAGGTTTTATTTGACGTATTTTTGTTTGACGCTGTAGTTTTCTGCAGCGTCAAATAGACTTTAAGATGTTAGTAATTCAAATAGTTATTATTGTAATATTGCTTGTTCTGTCGGCCTTTTTCTCCTCTTCGGAGACTGCGCTTACGACGATCTCTCCACACCGCCTGAGGACTTTGGTGGATGAAAACGTCCGTCATGCGCAGACACTGGAAAAAGTGCTCGAGAAAAAGGACAAGATGCTCAGTGTTATTCTGATCTGCAACAATATCGTTAACCTGACCGCGTCTGCTATGACGACTGTCGTCTTTCAAAAACTACTGGGCTCAAAGATGATCGGAATCGGAACCGGTATCTTAACCCTGCTTGTTCTGATCTTCGGAGAGATCGCTCCGAAAACGATGGCAACCTATCGTGCAGAGCGTTTAGGTCTTGCGTTTGCTCCGGTGATCCATGTTTTGATGATCGTGTTTACGCCGATCGCTGCAGTCGTGAATTTTCTCGCAAGCGGCGTCATCCGGCTCTTCGGTGTCAGAAAACATGATAAGCCGGAATCCTATACAGAAAACGAGATCCGCTCGATCGTTGAAGTCAGCCATGAGGAAGGTGTGACGACCAGCGAGGAAAGAGAAATCATCAATAATGTGTTCGACTTTACGGACACTACGGTACGTGAGGTCATGGTTCCGAGAATTCATGTTACGGCAATCGAGCCGGACTCAACTTATGAGGAGATCATGAATGTCTTTAAAGGGGATCATTTCACCCGCCTTCCTGTCTATGATGAAGAGGAAGATAAGCTGATCGGTATTGTAAATGTCAAGGATCTGGTTTTTTATGATCCGGAGAAGATCAGTACTTTCCGTGTGTCAGATATCATGCGCGAGATCCACTATACTTATGACGGCAAGCATCTTTCTGAGCTGCTCATGGAAATGAAAGAACTCAGAGAAAGTATGATGGCTGTTATGGATGAGTATGGAGATACCATCGGCATCGTGACCATGGAAGATCTATTAGAAGAGATCGTCGGAGATATCCGCGATGAATATGATGAGAATGAGGAAAACGAATTCCGGAAGGTGAAGGATAACGAGTATCTGATCGAAGGACATGTCAGTCTCGAAGATATCAATGACCGTCTTGGGACAGAGTTCGAATCTGAAGATTATGACTCTCTTGGCGGGATTTTGATCGAACAGCTCGGACGGCTGCCGGAAGAAGGCGATGAGGCAAGGATCGGAGAGATCCTGATCAGAGCTGAAAAAGTGGATAAAAACAAAACCGAAGTCGTCAGGCTGACATTGCCCGAATGATACTCTTAACATAATCATCACAGTATAGGTTTACTATTTTTTAAAATCAGACAGCAAGGATCAAACATCAATATATGGAAATGAATCAAGAACTGGAACAGAAATTACATACAGGACTCAGCTCTGCAGAGGTAGAAGAGAAGGTCAGGGTCGGACAGGTCAATGGAGATCTGAACGTCAAGACGAAATCCTATAAAAAGATTATTTTTGATAATCTTTTTTCTCTGTTTAATCTGGTCAATGTCATTTTGGTCATCTGTGTGATCTTAGTTGGCTCATGGAAGAACGGCCTGTTTTTCCTTGTCGTCATCTGGAACTTCCTTTTAGGATGTGCGCAGGAGATCCGTGCAAAGCGGACGATCGATAAGCTTTCCCTGCTTTCTGCACCGAAGGCCTATGTTCTGCGTGATGGAGAAGTAAAAGAAATCCAAGTTTCAGAAATCGTGCTCGGAGATATCACGGAACTGAAAAGCGGACGGCAGATCTGTGCGGATGCTGTTGTTTTAGAAGGAGAATGTCAGGTCAACGAAAGCCTGATCACAGGAGAAAATACACCGATCCTGAAAAAGGCAGGAGACCACCTGCTCTCAGGAAGCTATCTGATCTCCGGAAAAGTATTCGCTGAGGTTGAGCATGTCGGCGCAGACAATTATGTCAACCAGATCACGCTCGGAGCGAAGTATTATAAAAAGCCGACTTCCGTCATTATGAAGTCGGTTAAGACGATCGTCCGCGTGATCGCGATCGCACTGATCCCGATGGCAGGCCTTTTGATCTGGAAGAATTTCTTTGCTATCAGCCAGCCGGTCAACGAGGCAACGGTAAAAGTTGTTGCGGCAATTTCCGCCATGATCCCCGGAGGCCTTGTTCTATTAGTCAGCATTGTGCTGGCAGTCAGTGTTATCCGGCTTTCTGTACATAAGACACTTGTGCAGGATCTGTATTGTGTGGAAAACCTAGCGCGTGTAGATGTTCTGTGCCTTGATAAAACCGGAACGATCACAGAAGGCGTTATGAATGTGGAACAGCTTGTTCCGCTGGATATGAAATCGGATGTAAAGATCTCAGAAGAGAAACTGAAAAATTTTGTTCTCCATATGGAGGACGATAATTCCACGATCAACGCGATCAGAGAGTATTTCTCCGTTGGCGTTTCGGAATCCTCTGCTGACGAGCTGACATCGGAACATAAGTATCACACGATCCCATTCTCTTCTGAGGCAAAGTGGAGCCTTCTTTATGAAGAGGGGAAAGGCTGTACCATTATGGGCGCACCGGAGTTTGTCTGTCCGGAAAAAGTTTCTGAATATAAGTTTATTATCGATAACTATACGAAGCGTGCGAAACGTGTTCTTCTTCTTGCCGAAAGCAGTGGGATGCCACTGAATGAAGAAGGCGAAGAGGCTGCTGACGGAAAGAAACTCCCGAAAGAGATCATACCGACTGCGTTTATCATCCTCGGCGATAAGGTGCGCAGTGATGCGAAAGAGATCCTCGATTATTTTGTGAAGCAGGAAGTCGAGCTGAAAGTCATTTCCGGCGATGCGCCGCAGACCGTGTCTATGGTAGCAGCGGAAGCAGGCTTAAGGGGCTTTGACAAATGGATCGATGCATCGACCCTTAATGGATATGATGAGATCGAGGCAGTCATTGATGATTACACGATTTTCGGACGCGTAACACCGTACCAAAAACTGGACATTATTAAAGCCTTAAAGGCACATGGTCATACAGTTGCTATGACCGGTGACGGAGCAAATGACGTGCTTGCGTTAAAAGAGGCAGACTGTTCGATCGCAATGCAGTCGGGATCGGATGCTGCAAGAAATGTAGCAAATATGGTCATGCTGGATTCGAACTTTGCTTCTCTTCCGCTTGTCGTAGCTGAAGGAAGAAAATCGATCAACAACCTGCAGAGGAGTGCCGCGCTTTATCTGACAAAGACGACCTATGCGTTTATTCTTGCAATCGTCTTTCTCTTTGTTTCCTTTGCATATCCGTTTGAGAATATTCAGGTCACCCTGATCGGTGCCTGTACGATCGGGATTCCGTCATTCTTCCTTGCGTTGGAGCCGAACCACAACCGCATCAAGCAGCATTTTCTAAAGAATGTTTTTACGCCTGCAATCCCGAGTGGTGTTATGACGGCACTGGCGGTTCTGATCGTTTCGATCATTGCCAAGGATTCCCTTGGTGCCAGCGGTCTTCAGATGGACACGATCGCAACCTTAACTGCGTTAGTTGCCGGCTTTATCGTTGTCTTTAATATCAGCGGAAAGATGAATGCATGGAAGTGGGGACTCCTTGCTTTTATTATTGCGGTAGCAGCAGGAGCAATTCTTCTGTTCCCTAAGATCTTTGATATTGTTGCGCTTACCGGACCGATGGTCTGGCTGATCGTAATTACAGGAGCCATTTTCCTGGTGATCCATACTGTGATCTTCCGCGGGATCCTGCCGGCAATTGAGAAGAGGAAGTCACAATAATATAACATAATGCAGAACATTTCACCTCCGGATGGTATAATCTTTCCGGAGGTGTTTTCGTTTGAAGACAATTAGAGAATGATGATAAAGACAAAAGCAGCGACGATTGATGTCGTAAGTGAAAGAGAACTGAAAAATAAAGAACTGTCTTATGCGGCAGCTATAGAAGGAATCGTCCTTTTGGAAAACGACGGGACTCTTCCGATTTCTGCCCAAAAGCTTGCGCTGTTCGGAGCCGGAAGTGAGTATACGATCGCCGGTGGAAGCGGCAGCGGGGAAGTCAATACCCGTCATAATATCAGCGTTTTCGAAGGCCTCGAAATGGCCGGGATTGAAATCACTACGAAAGACTGGATCCAAAGATACGATACTGCCTGGAAGGAAGGGAAAGCGAGCTTCATTAAGGAAATGCGCAGAAAACTGTTTAGGCCGGGTGTTGATCTCATGACGGAGATCATGGCGGCGGAATACCGGTACCCATTCGGCACAAAGATATCTGAAGAGGAAATATCTGCCAGCAATACAGACACCTGCGCTTATGTGCTTTCGAGACAGTCCGGAGAGGGTGCTGACCGGAAAGATGAAGCCGGAAGCTTCAGGCTGGATGAGGCAGAAATTGAGAATATCAGGATCTGCGCAAAACTCTATCCTAAGTTTGTTTTGGTGATCAATTCCGGAGCGCCCATTGATCTGTCACCGCTAGAGGAGATCAGTGGTATCAATGCTGTCGTATATATGGGACAGCTCGGTATGGAAGGCGGCAGGGCGCTTGCAGATGTCCTGACAGGCAAAAGAACGCCATCCGGGAAACTGGCTGTAAGCTGGCCGAAAAGCTATTCTGATATTCCATTTGGGGAGGAATTCGGAACTCTCTCAAAGGATCCTGCTCATGCAGCATATAAAGAAGGGATCTATGTCGGATACCGATATTATGATTCTTTTGGAGTAGCACCAAGGTATCATTTCGGATACGGAAAAAGTTATACAGATTTTGAAATAGAAACGGAGCAGCTTGAATCGCAGGGAAAGAACCTTCTTGTTCAGCTGCGGGTACGAAATAAAGGGAGTGTGTATTCCGGAAGGGAAATTGTTCAAGTCTATGTAAGCTGTCCGAAAGGCAAAGAAGAAAAAGAGTACCAGAGACTTACAGGTTTTGCAAAGACCGGAGAACTGTCACCGGGGGAGGAGGAAGTGCTCGCTGTTTCTTTCCCTCTTGATTATCTTTCCTCCTATGATGAGGAGACGGCACAGACGATTCTGGACAGCGGAGATTATATCATCCGTGTCGGGAATTGTTCTGCGGAGACAAAAGCAGCTGCGATCCTGCGTCTGGAGAATAGTGTTGTGCTTTCGCAACATAAAAATCTGTGTAAGGCAGAGCGTCATGTTACTGTACTGACAGGAACGAAAGAGCAGAGCATAGACGGAAAAGAAATGCTTCCGGTCATTCAGATCCCTGTGGATCTGTTTCAGACCAAAAAATTCAATTATGAGGATCAAATAGAATCATTCTCTGAAAAAACAGAAAAGCATTTGGAGGAATTAAGTCCGGAAGAAATGATTCAGTTCTGTGCGGGGACCGGAATGTTCGGGAAGCAGGATGGATTCGTGGTTCCGGGAAGTGCAGGACATACGACCAGTGCTTTTCTGTCCAGGGGAATTCCGAATGTGGAAATGTGTGATGGCCCGGCCGGATTAAGGATCCAGCCGCGTTCTGTCCGGTATAAAAACGGACAGATCAAATCGGTAGGTAATTCCATTGCTATGTATGAGATCCTCCCGGGATTTGTGAATAAAATCAGGAATGGGAATCCGGAGAAGGGACAAATGCTGTACCAGTTTGTAACAGGTTTTCCGGTTTCGGCAGTCGTTGCCCAAAGCTGGAATCAGGACCTCGCTGAGAAGATCGGTGAAGCTGTCAGCACAGAAATGACAGAGTATGGCGTTACGTTCTGGCTTGCTCCGGGCATGAACATTGTCCGCAATCCGCTGTGCGGAAGAAACTTTGAGTATTACAGCGAGGACCCGATCCTGAGCGGAAAACTGGCTGCAGCGGTTACAAGAGGAGTGCAGAAGACTCCGGGCAATTATGTAACGATCAAGCACTTCGCTGCGAACAATCAGGAAACAAACCGGCAGCATGTGTCCTCAGATCTGGATGAACGCGCCCTTCGTGAGATCTATTTGAAGGGCTTTGAGATTGCTGTAAAAGAAGCCGCCCCGAAGTCAGTGATGTCTGCATACAATCTGATCAATGGGGTTTATTGTCCGAACAGCAAAGAACTCTGCACGGATATTCTCCGCCGTGAGTGGGGTTTTGAAGGTATCGTTATGACAGACTGGCTTGCAACGGGGAAGACGCGGGCAGATGATGTCTGCGCGATTTTAAGCGGAGTTGATATCATTATGCCCGGTGGCAAAGCTGTACTCCGGGCGCTTCGAACAGGATTCAAGAAGGGACGCCTTTCCAAGGAGACAATAAGAACAAGCTGCGGACGGGTTTTAGAGCTCATCCTGACAGCAAGAATGAAATAAAAAGAGCAGGGAAGGCGTTCCCTTCCCTGCCGTCTCTAAATAACATTAGATGAATCTTCTAAGAAACTCGCACTCTTCAAGGGTGCATTTTTTTGCTTCCGGAAGACGGATGTTGCATTGGAAGACATGGCCTAAGACATGGTCTGCATCTCCATAGTAGTGGTATTTTGCATTGACACCAAGTGCCTTAAGGGTTTCATAAAACGGAGGTGCCTGCTCAGCAAGAAAATCCCCTTCACATGTCATGATGTATGCCGGCGGGAAAGCCTCTGTCACATGTTCATCCACCCAGATCAAATGGTATTCTTCATCTGTGCCTTTCTTCGGCATCAGATTGGCCATCAGCAAAGTAGAGAGATCCTTCTTATTGCTCTTTGCCTGATGATAGATGCCGCAGTTGAGGACAACGGCTTTTGGAACAAAGCCTTTCGGCGGAGTAAAAGAAAAGCTCTCCGCATAAGAAGGATTTGTACAGATACAGCAATAAAGCCCTAAATAATTCGCGCCTGCACTGTCTCCGACAGCGAAAATGTTGGTGGTGTCAAAGCCGTATTTTTGTGCGTTTTCAAAGACCCATTGAAAAACAAGATTCGTATCTTCAAGGGCGGCCGGGAATTTGTATTCGGGAGCAAGCCGGTAGGTGAAGTTGACGACAGCAAAACCATGCTCCGCAAGACCCATGCAGTAGTACTGGTAAAGATTCTTGTCACCATAGACACAGCCGCCTCCGTGAACATTCACAATGACCGGAAGGGCTCCATCAGCGGATTTCGGACGATAGACATCAAGGACCTGCCATTTACGGTTCGGGCCATATTGAATATCATCAAAACGTTTGATGGTATCGGGTGTCGTAAGACCGGCATCGCGTTTTTTATCATTTCTGGAAAAGCTCCAACGAACTAAAAAGCTTGTGATCGACATTTTCTTCCCTCCAAAAAAATTCTACTATTCCGCTACGCTCCGGTCAAATCTATTCGGAGCGAAACCACCGGAGAGCTTTCTAGATCACATGGCCGAAATGCTTGAGAGAATCGTACTGTAGTGCTATAATTCAAAAGTTATGTGAAAGCTTCAGAGAAATAGTTTTCACGAATCAGATAAGGAGATCGTCACAAAAATGAAATTAGGTATCGTGGGTCTTCCGAATGTCGGGAAGAGTACCCTGTTCAATGCGTTAACAAAGGCAGGCGCTGAAAGCGCAAACTATCCGTTCTGTACGATCGATTCCAATATCGGAATCGCATTCGTTCCGGATCCGCGTCTTAAGGTGCTTGGAGACTTTTATCATACCCAGAAGATCGTACCGGCTACGGTTGAATTTGTTGATATCGCAGGACTTGTAAAAGGCGCGTCCAAAGGCGAAGGACTTGGAAACCAGTTCCTTGCAAATATCCGTGAGGTGGATGCGATCGTTCATGTTGTCCGTTGCTTTGAAGATGACAATGTTGTTCATGTAGATGGCAGTGTCGATCCGGTCAGAGATATTGAAACGATCAATCTGGAACTGATCTTTTCCGATATTGAGATCTTAGAGCGCAGGATCGCCAAGACTGCTCGCGGAGCGAGAAATGACAAGGCACTGGCAGAAGAGCTTGCATTGTTAGAGAAGATCAAAGCTCATTTAGAGCAGGGACAGCTGGCAAAGACTTTAGAACTTTCTGAAGAGGAGGCAGAACTTTCGAAAACCTTCAATCTTCTGACAGATAAACCAGTCATTTATGCGGCAAATGTTTCGGAGGATGATCTGGCAGATGACGGTGCATCGAACCCATTTGTTCAGCAGGTCCGCGAATATGCAGCAAACGAGAAATCCGAGGTCTTTGTTGTTTCGGCAAAAATGGAAGCGGAGCTTTCCGAACTGGACGATGAGGAAAAGGCTATGTTCCTTGAAGATATGGGACTTTCCGAATCCTGTCTGGATAAGCTGATCAAGGCAAGCTATTCGATTCTGGGACTTACCAGTTTCCTGACAGCCGGTGAAAAAGAAGTCCGTGCCTGGACGATCACGAAAGGCATGAAAGCACCGCAGGCAGCCGGCAAGATCCACACAGATTTCGAAAAAGGATTTATCAAGGCGGAAGTCGTGAATTATGATGATCTGATCTCACTCGGCTCCTATGCAGCCGCAAGAGAGAAGGGCCTGATCCGCATGGAAGGTAAAGACTACGTCGTTCAGGATAATGACATCATTGTTTTCCGCTTTAACGTATAAGGAGTTTAGATATGGAGAGTTCAGTACCAAGTATTATCTTCCCGCATCTGGGAATTGAGATCGGATACTTTCCGACCAGTTTTTCGATCGGGAAATTCAGTATCGCTTATTACGGAGTGATCATTGCGATCGCGATGATCGTTGCCGTTCTTGTTATTTATCGTCTTGCCAAGAAGACTAATCAGTCCGGCGATAATTATATTGATATGGCAATCGTTGTTATTATCTGCGGCATCATCGGTGCCAGGATCTATTACGTTTTGTTCAGCCTGGATTATTATAAAGCAAACCCGGGGCAGATCTTTAATATCCGCGGGGGCGGCCTTGCAATCTATGGTGGTCTGATCGCGGCTGCGATTGCCGGCTATATTGTCTGCCGGATCAAGAAGATTTCCTATCTTCGTATTCTGGATACAGCACTTCCGGGGGTTGCTCTTGGACAGTGTATCGGACGCTGGGCAAACTTTGTTAACAGAGAAGCATTCGGTGAATATACAGATTCTTTGTTTGCAATGCAGCTCAGGCTCACCGAGGTTAACACAGACAATGTTACAGACCTTATGATCCAGAATATGGTATCAAAAGACGGAGTACGGTATGTCCAGGTCTCTCCGACCTTCCTGTATGAGTCCTTATGGTGCCTTGTTGTATTTGTGCTGATCATGATCTTCCGGAAATACCAGAAGTATAACGGAGAAGTTGCTCTGTGGTATCTGGGAGGCTATGCACTGGGACGTGCATGGATCGAAGGTCTCCGTACAGATGCACTTTATATCGGACATTCCAATATCCCGGTTTCGCAGCTTTTATCTATCGCTTTAGTAGCAGGCTCCTTTGCTATTCTATTAATCAACCGGGTACGTTTAGCCAGAAAGACCTGGGAGCCGGAGTTCAGCCTAATCCTTCCGGACGGCGCTCCGGGAACGACAGCATTTGCTGAAAAACTGAAAGCAGAAAGAAAAGCTGCCAAGGCAGAAAAATATGAAGAGTCCCATGGAGAAGAAAAGAAGGATGCTTCGAAGTGGGAGACCTATACAGTAAAGAAAGACGGAGAAGATGCAGCGAAAGCACAAGCAGAAACAAACAGTGAAGTGAGTGAAGAAACTTCTCTCGATGAGGAACCAGTTGAAGATGCTGAAACGGAAGAAGTAACAGAAACGGACGAAACCTCTGAATAGGAAAAAAGGACTGTTAAAAACGCCTGTCGGACAGACAGGCGTTTTTTTATTCTTCCGATTGGGCTGCTATTTTCTTTTTTAAAGAATGTTCATCATGGATGCGGTATTTCGGAACCAGTCCCAGATATTCCAAAATGGAGATCGAAAGGTTTAATTCCATCATACTGGCAAAGTTGTCAATATCCCGGTTCAGAAGAGCTTTGATCTTTGACAGACGATAATACAGCGTGTTCTTATGGATATGCATGAATTTGCAGATCCTCGGGGTATCCTTATCCAGCTGCCAGTAGCAGATCAGGGTATAGTAATACTCACTGTCGTATTTTTTGTCATGCTCGAGCAGCTTGAGGAGGGACGGTTCACATAAGGTCTTGATATTAAACGGGTTTGGTCCGTTTGCGACCAGATCAAAGATTGACTCATCGACATAGTATGCGTAATGCTTTTCTTCTTTTGTTTCTCTTGCGACACGGGCAGCGGAGAGTCCGCGCACAAAGTGGTGAAGGAAATATTTATCAATGGAGTTAAACACGCTGCTGATTCCACAGTAACATTTGTTTTTCTTTAACGTGGAGGACAGCTTATTCCAAAGAGGTGCATACTTCGGATCCTGATGATACTTGAACGGGACCAGGATCAGAATATCCCCGGAAAAGCAAAGCGTCAGGCTTTCCGGGAAGATCGTATTTACATTTTCTGTCATTTTTTCCAACGTATAGTTCTCATCATAAGATGCAGAGGATTCAATCACCAGAAGCATGAAATCCTGGTTCACGTTGAAGAAACAATGACTTAAGATCTCCTGCATTTCCTCATCTGACGGGATATTCCCATAGAGAATATCCAGCAGGAGCCGTACCAGCACATGGTTCTGGGAGGCAGTGCTTAGACGGGACTGGCGGACATGACGCCACATGACCCAGGATAAGGAATAAGAAACGAAGTGCAAGATCTCGACAAACTCTTCTGGGAGTGTTTCTTCGGTCGTTAAAAGAAAAATAGCACCTTCTAAACCTTTGGCAGTGTTGTCCTGATAGATCGGGAATACTGCTTCATACTGATATTCATCCAGTGCTTTTTTCAGGGGAGTAATGATATATCCCTGTGCATTAAAATCTTTTGGGATCCTCCAGAATTGTTTCTGCTTTGATTCAAGAAGCTGGTCCCATAGTTTTTCATCCAGATCATAAGGCGAAGAGTTCATGATATGAAACGCCTCATCAACAAAAGCAAGCGGACACTGAAGGATCTGCGATACGATTGGTGCAAGCGGTTTTTTCTCTTTTGGATTTGTAATATCTGAAAGATAACGGCTTAAATAATGCAATGCCTGTTTTGTATCTAATTCCACGATCATTCCTCCTGTTTCACAAATCTTATCATATTTTCAGAGTAAATCAAAATCCGGGGGTTGAAGATGGCATCCGCACAAAGTTTTCGAAATCTGTTTGGGCACCCGCATGAAGAAGCGAAAGACCGTTGATGCAAAAATAGCTGCATAAGCAATAAATGGTCAGGAACAGCAATGCAAAAGCATTTGTCAGGAAAAAAGAAAGGATATCGGCATGAAGGATGCTGCTTTGTTTAATCAAAGGATAAAAAACATTGTGGATACATGCGAACACAAAGAACCGGAGAAAGTTCCGGTCGGGCTCGATTATATCAACTGGCCGTGGGCGATGGCAGGAACGACGCTGGAAGAGGAAGTGAATGATCCGGTGCAGTGTGCGGAAAAGTACTGCACGTTCATGAATGAGATCGATATCGATTTTTCTATGAATGCCGGAAATTATGAGACCTTCGATGCATTTGCTGCACTTGGGTCTGATAAATATCCTTTGTGTGCTGACCGTTGTACGACCCAGCACAATCAGGTGGGGTATGAGTTTATTTCGGATGAAGAGTATCAGTTTCTGATCGATGAATTTCATTACTTTAAAAATGAATACTGGCCGAAGAGGAATATTCCGGTCTTCCAGAAGCCGGAAGAAGAAGCCTACGCCATGCTGAAAGAAGCGGCAAAATGCGTTCGGAATAATACGATCTTTAAAGAACTGATCACAGAGATCGCGATACGTGATCATTCCATCGTGCCGTTTGATTCGGCAGGAGCATCAGCAATGGCAGCCTTGAAAGCCCGCGGAGAGTTTGATCAGGGCGAAGTGGATGAGAGATTGATTTATGACGATTTTCCGGGTGGTTTTTTTATTTCCAATCTGGACGTACTGTTTGATTCTTATCGTGGAATGATGGGTATTTTTGAAGATCTGATCGAACAGCCGGAAATGATCACGGCAGCGATTGAAGCAATGGACAGGGATCAGGCAGAGGAGTTTAAGAAGATGCCGCCGAGACCGAAGAAACCGATGCATGCACTTCCACCTGCTACAAATATTTATAATATTGAGTGCTTCCTTTCTCCATCCCAGTTTGATGAATACTTCTTCAGCGGGATCAAGCCGAAGCTGACTGCACTTGCAGAGCAGGGGAAGAAGATCTATCTCAAGGGAGAGGGAAAGATCAAACATCTTCTTCCGTTCCTGAAGGAACTGCCGAAGGAAAGTCTGATCATCCAGATCGATGATGACGATATTTTTGAAATGAAAAAGCTGATCGGCGATTATCATTCGATCTGTTGTGGAATGGATTCCGCGCTTTACGCGATCGGCGATTATCAGCGGTGTATTGATTACGTAAAGAAATCGTTTGATGAACTGGCTCCGGGAGGAGGTTTCCTGTTTTATCAGAACAAGCCTCTCTTTTCTCCTTCGGATGCGGATCCGCAGCTGGTCAAAGATGTTATGGCGTTTGCTCATGAATATGCAGTGAAAAAGTGAAAACGGAGGCTGTCAATGAAAGCGGAATACGAAAAACTGATCGAAAACGTTACAAACGATGATAATAAAAACTATAGCGTTGCAGAGTTACTCGATAGGCTGATGAAGGATGATTCCTGGGAGCCGGATCCAATGAGGAGAATGAAGACCATTATTTCTCTGAAGATCAAGTTTGATAATGCTTAATCTGTTTAGGACTGCTGATGCACAATCATTCTTCCTGAATGTTTGTTTTTATGCATGAAGAGTTGGAAGCGGCTTTTATATACAATCATCATCAGATAGTATTGTTCTTTGCATGAAAAGGAGAAAGATTATGAAACTGATAGCATTTGGGTGTGGCAGAAAGTACGGAAACAGCGAGGTGTTTATTAAAACCGCGCTGAAAGCTGCAGAGGCGAAGGGCATAGAGGTTGAATTTGTAAGACTAAAGGATTTTGAAATGCTGAAGTGTACAGACTGTGATCTCTTCTGCCAAAAAGATGTTTACAAATGTCCGCACCATCAGGATGATACCCCATATCTGGTCGAAAAATTCCTGGACAGCGACGGTGTGATCATTGGCGGTCCGGTATTCTCGCTGACGCCGAACAGCATCTTTTTTACATTCCGTGACCGGATGTTCGGACCAAAGATGGATGTAGCAAGTTTATGGGAACTTGGAAGAGAACCGGAAGAATTTGTGAAAGGCAGATTTAAAGCTCGTCCGGGTGCACTGATCTCTGTTGGCGGCGCGCTTACGGAAAACTGGACGTCTCTTGGAATTCCAAATATGTATTCTGCTACGTTTTCCGCACAGACTGATATTGTTGACCATATGAACGTTTACGGCGTCTCCGATCCTGCTGAAGCATGTATTAAAGAAGAATGGCTGGAAAAAGCCAGAAAACTCGGTGAGAATGTGGCAGACGCAATGCTTACCGGTGATCACAGATGGAGAGGCGAACAGGAAGGTCTCTGCCCGCAGTGCCATCTGAATCTGATCCAGATCGAGCCGGGAACAACAAAGGCACTTTGCCCGGTCTGCGGTATCTACGGAGAGATGACGATCGAAGACGGCGCAGTAAAGATCAACTGGCCGGATGATTTCGAGCATAGAAGGGATAACCGTCTTACTCCGAAAGGAAAGGCAGTCCATTTAAGAGAGATCCGTGAGCATATGGCTATGTATGCGCCGGATGTGGAAAGGGCAAAGGAGCTCCTGAAAGAGATCAAAGACTACAATGCCTGCGAACTGAAGTCACCGATCCGCGAGGCAAAAAAAGCAGAGCTTTTGGCAAAAGCTGCAGAGAAAAAAGCAGAATGAAAATCGAAACAGATTCGACAACTTTGATGGGACAACATGATTGTTGTTCCATCATTTGATAATAGTTGTTTCCCTGAAAAATGATCAGATCGTAAAATAGACTCAGAAACAAAAAAGGAGTTAAAGATGAAATTCGATCCGAAAGAACTGGAAGTGAAATATTATATGCCAGGGCCTCCGAATGTCCCGCCGATGCCGGTCTTAAGTACGCCGATCACACCACGGGAGAATTACCTCCGGATGATGCATCATGAGCAGCCGCTTTGG
>JAFWLM010000141.1 GCA_017511045.1 Lachnospiraceae bacterium
CATGATCTTGGGCATCGCTGCGATATCGAACCAGATGTTGGCCTGTTTGAGCATCATGAGCTCAGCTTTCCATTCCTGTTTCTTTTCCCGCATCGGTGCGAGAAGATGACAGATGACAACCTTGAGATCCGGGCATCTGTCCGCAATGCGCATCAGCGCTGCGGTCTGAAGGAGGATAGCTCCTCCATCACTGGAGAGGTTGCCTCCTTTAAAATCGATATTGTTAAAATTCGGCACAGCATTTAACATATAAGTGGTTCCTTTCTTGTGACCTTAGCAATTACATTATAAGGAACCTTTTCTATTCATGCATGTAAACCTAATGGGTTTTATCATAAATCAATAAAAGCCGATAGTCATGCGAGATTATCGGCCTGTAGAAGTCCTGGTGAATTATTCAGGTTTACTATTTTGATGAACAGAACATGTATCATCGGGGAAATCTGTATCTGCTTTCCAATCTTGCACCGCTCGGTATGATTCTGATCAATTCCTGTCTGCTGGTGCGCTATCGCGACAGTTACAAACCACGGATTCGCAGAGCATACTGGATTTATATCATCGCACCCCTCCTTGCGATTCTGATTCAGAGTTTTTCCTATGGTCTCCAGTTCATTATCTTTGCAACGATCGGCGCAGAATTAAATATGGCCAAGGCGATTCAGGCAAGCTAGCTTCCGAATCTGTTTCCTCCTTTTCCCAACCGCCCGGAGATTGATATTTATGCAAGCATGACACCGGCAAAAGAAGTGGGCGGTGATTTTTATGACTTTTTCCTGATTGATCAGGATCATCTCGGAATGGTCATTGCGGATGTTTCCGGCAAAGGGGTTCCGGCTGCGCTGTTCATGATGGTTTCGAGGGTTCTGATCAAAGCGCATCTGCAGAACGGCGAATCTCCTTCAGAAGCACTGGGGAATGTCAATAATCAGTTATGCGAAAGCAATGAAGCGGAACTGTTTGTTACGGTATGGGCGGCAGTTCTGGAGATTTCCACCGGCAAATGAACTGCGGCAAATGCCAGCCATGAACATCCGGCAATATGCCGGAGGGACGGAACCTTTGAGCTGTGTGTATATCATCATTCTCCTGCACTTGCGCTGATGGAAGATATTCCATACAAAGAACATGCTTTTCAGCTGAATCCGGGAGACAGTTTGTTTGTGTATACGGACGGTATTGCCGAAGCAGCTGATACGAAAAAAGAACTCATCGGATCGGATCGGATGCTGAAAGCACTGAATAAAAAACCGCACGGACCGCTGAAAGAAATACTTGGAAATGTGGCCGCAGATATCAAGTCTTTTGCGGGAGATGCGGAGCAGTTTGACGATATAACCATGATGTGTCTGAGATATCTTGGGCCGAATAAAAAAGACGTCACAGCTGATGCGGCTGGGTGAATGATCCTGCACCATCAGAAGGCGGAAGCAGGGATGGCTGCTGCGCCGGAGCTTCCATCTGCTGACATAGTAAACCGGTCTGAACGGCGGAAAAGACGCATAGGTCATAATGGAACAGGTGAATACAGAGAGACTCTGTGAGCTGAATCCGCCAGCGTTCTAAGCTTCAGCTTCGCCGAAAGCATCATGCAGGCATGCTGTTATCAAACAGGCTCAGAGCAGATAGTCTGACAGAATGATTCTACATACGATTGAAAATGTGCGCCGCATGACAAATGAAATCGTGACAGCTCGCTCCGGGTATGACGCTTTTTCAGCAGGCCGCTGGCGGCCGGCACACAGTTACTGAATGCCGAAGCGCCGTATAACGAACGGTGCGTATGGCGGGCGGAAGGACGGAAAGAAAAAGGAGGAAACCGGTTTGTTTCCTCCTGCTCGATTTACCAGACGAAGATTCTGTTTTCTTTCG
>JAFWLM010000142.1 GCA_017511045.1 Lachnospiraceae bacterium
ACTATTCTGTTTTATTACAAAGAGCTGGCAGGGAAAACCGCTGATAGATATTAAGACGGTAGTCAATCTGATTTCAAACACAACAACCAAAACCGGTTTGAAAGTGAAGTGTGCAGTTGACACACGAAGATATGAATTGAAGCAAAAGATCACAGACGAGCAGGCTGAGACTATCAACATGCAGGAATGTGATCGATTTGGAAACTGGAACTATATCATCAGGCCGAATAAATGATTTGGTTATTTTATGACAGGCCTAATTAAAATTTATAATAATGTATTTATAAATCATAAGCATAGGAGTCTCTGATCTTTGGGGCACCTGTGCTTTTTTGTGCGTAATACATGGATGCGGAGTTTTCTGCCGTCGGCCTGCCGGCTGTTCAGAATATAAGAAATAAGATGCCTCAGAGGCACTGCGGCCCTGATCAGAAGAGGGTCATTGATCCGATCGGATTTCAGGAGTGTTTTCCGGTCATGTCCCGATCCGGAGATTGAACTGGAAAAAAGAAGAATATGAAGATTGATACGAAAAAAGTTTTTTCATGCTTATTTATTGCTGTTGTACTGTGCTATTCGTTTGTGACATTTCTCTCGATCGGGAATGATCCGAGAAAAAAAGAGAGCAGCTCGCCCAGGGAAAAAAGCTATGCATCGGAATATCCGTTCGAGCAGCCGCTGGTCACATCTCACAAAACGTCGGTGATGGATTCTGTGAATCAGATCATAAAAGATTCGAAGTCATTTACCACTACTTACAATTATCTGTATTATGACATTGTTGAAAAACAGAGGCTTCTTGACAGAGCCTTTTTTCATTACAATCTGACAACCTCGTTAAGCGGTACAAAGAACTCTAAATATGATGCACAGGACGTTGTTGTTAAGCATGAAAACGGAGTTCTGTCATTTGTGACAGATGAGGTAAATGTTGAGCAGGCAATCAGTAATGTCACTGAATTCAGCCGGTATTTATCGGATCAGGGAATAGAAAAACAGCTGTTCTTCATGCCGGCAGCGAAACACGGCAGTATTCCTGAAGAGTATCAGGACGTATACATTGATCATTACGATGAAATGAGACAGACCATACTCGATGGCCTGCAGAACTCCCGTTTTGATGTGATGAGTTTTGATGATTCGATGGAAGACTTTGAAGCTGATGAAAAGGATCTGTTTTTCCAGACCGATCATCACTGGCTTCCGATGACGGGAATCAGTGCATGCAGGTCGATCGTGCCGTGGCTGAATGAAAACGGGTTTCCCGTTGATCAGCACATATACGATGCAGAGAATTATAAGATTGATTATTCGGAGATTCCCTTTCTGGGCTCACAGGGGAGAAAGGTAACTCTGGCATACGCCGATCTGGAAAAAATGCCGCTGGTAAAACCTCTATACGACAGCAGTTTAACCGTGCACCTTTCCTATGGGGATCAGACGCTTTCCGGAACGATTGAAGAGACACTGCTCGCTGATTCCTATCTGAAGGAAACGAACCTGTATAATAACTCACATTACAATTACTATGGCCACGGCAGCCAGGGGTTAGTCAGTATTCACAATAACAACATGCATGACGGATCCAGAATTCTGGTTCTGAAAGAATCCTTTGCCAACTGCATGTATCCGTATATGCCGTCCATGGCCGAATATATCGATGTGATTGACTTAAGGCATTTTGACGGAAGTTTAAAAGGGTTTATCAGTAAAAACAAGCCGGAAGCGGTAATCATGATTTACGGCGTACAGGGATTTTTCGGATATCGCTTATACAGCATGGCGGAGAACCCTTTTTATTTTGAATAACAGGATGTAATGATATGGTCTTTTCAGATAGCGTTTTTCTATTTTTATTCTTTCCTATTACTTTATGTGTCTATTATCTGCCTCTTTTGAAAGAGAGAATGTCTCTGCGCAATATCTGGCTTCTCCTTGCATCCCTTGTGTTCTACGCCTGGGGAGAACCTGTCTTCATTTTTCTGATGATCCTTTCCATCTGTGTGAATTATCTGTTCGGCCGGTGGGTGGAGAAACACAATAAGAAGACAAAGTCTCCGGCCGGGAAAAGAATTGTTGCCCTGGCATGTGTCTTCAATCTCGGTATTCTGTTTGTTTTCAAATATCTGGCATGGATTTTAAGCATGCTGAGAATCGATGCCGGAAGCCTGGCAGGGCTGCCTTTGCCGATAGGAATTTCCTTCTATACGTTCCAGGCGTTATCCTATGTGATCGATGTTTACAAAGGAAAAGACAAAGCGCAGAAAAGCATTATTGATGTCGGACTTTACATCTCTTTCTTTCCCCAGCTGATTGCCGGGCCGATCGTACGGTACGGCACGATTTCCAGACAGCTCAAAAGCAGAGAGCACAGCTGGGATAAGTTTTCGGCAGGTGTCTGGCGATTCACCATCGGCCTTGCCAAAAAGATACTGATTGCCAACCAGGTTGCTCAGATCGCCGACCTGGCATTTTCTCTGACATCCTCGAATCCCGGTCTCGGATATGCGACAGGCGCAGCTTCCGGACCGTCCGAATTAAGTGTCGGACTGGCATGGGCCGGAGCGTTCGCCTATATGCTTCAGATCTATTTTGATTTCTCCGGTTACAGCGATATGGCGATCGGACTGGGAAAGATGTTCGGATTTGAGTTTAATGAAAACTTCAATTATCCCTACATCTCAAAATCCATTTCCGAATACTGGCGAAGATGGCATATCTCCCTGGGCGAATGGTTCCGGGATTATCTGTACTATCCGCTTTCCCTGGGACCTGCCATCAAACTGAGAAAGCAGTTTGACAAACAGGGATCGACCGCAAAACATCGGCGATGCTTACGAACGGATGTGTTCTTTTCGTGGTATGGATGGCTACGGGAATCTGGCATGGCGCCAGCTGGTCGTTTGTTGTCTGGGGGCTGATTCAGTTTGCCTTTATCTTCTGGGAACAATACCGAAAACCGATGCAGAACAAGGAAATGGAGAAGGTTGTCGGGTTTCTCTACACCTTCCTTGTGGTTCTGGTTACCAAAGTGATTTTCAAATCAGAGACGCTGACGCAGGCAGGCCGGTATTACAGATCGATGCTGCATATGAACGGAAATGTGTTCTGGGATAATCTTGCGTCCTACTGGATTAACCAGTACAGGGTTCCGTTGATCCTCGGACTGATCTTCATCTTCCCTTTGATTCCCATGTTGAATGCATGGATGAAGGGGAAGAAGGCGGAGAATGTCTGGGAAGGCGTGAAACTTCTCGGTATGGCAGCGATTTTCATGATGTCCGTATTCTATGTGATTGCGGGCGGATATAATCCCTTTATTTATTTCAACTTCTGAGAAAGAGGTTCTGATCAGAGAACCGGAAAGGAAAAAAACATGAAAGAAAGAATTTTGCAAATTTGTGCCCAGGTGCTTCCTCAGATTGATTTCACCGCATCAGACAGGCTGGTGGATGACGGAATCCTCGATTCCCTTTCCATCATCACGCTTGTGTCTGAGCTGTCGCTGGAATACGGAGTGACATTTGACCTGGATCAGCTGGAAGCGAAAAATCTGAACTCCATTGACGCAATCGTGGAAACGGTGAAAGAACTGCAGGAAGCAGGAAACTGAACCGGAAGAAAGACGCCTGTGAGATCCATGCATGCAGAAAGCAGACGGATCACCGGGCGGATCAGCGAATGAAACAGAGATCAGGAACATCTGAGAAGCGGAGGGGAACTATGACAATACTGGAAAGAATATGCCGCCATGCAAAGAATCGCCCGGACAAACCGGCGGTGATTTTTGAAGATTCTATCATTACCTACGGAGAACTCTGGGAAGATGCCTGCCGATTCGCAAAGGTGCTTTCTGATCTCGGAGTCAGGCAGGGGGACCGGGTCATTGTACAGGCTTTCTATTCAAAGTGGTTTATCGCAGCCTGTTTTGGATGCCATCTGGCAAACGCCGTATTTGTCCCGGCTGAGAAAAACAGCAACACCACGATGATCCGCGGTCTTTATGAAGGGGTTGACGCAGCGCTTTTCATCGGATTGTTCCGCGCCCTGGAATGCAATACACTGCTCTACGCTGAGATGGAACAGAAGATTTCAGCTGCTGCGCCCGAGTGGGACGGGGAGTTTCCGTCGGAGGACAGGATTGCGGACCTGATGTTTACCACCGGAACTACCGGAGTGCCGAAAGGAGTCATGGTTTCCTATAAAAATATCGTGCAGACGGTTCTGACCCGGATCGCTGAGATCAACGTCAGGGAAAACAATGTCGCGATTACCCTGATCCCCCTGAATCATGTTGCGCCGATGCGGGAATTGTATCTGAACGGATATGTCGGCGGCTCTGTAATTCTGCTGGACGGCATTACAAAGATGAAAAAGATGTTCGCCATGATGGATGAATACAACGTGACCTCGATGTATCTTCCGCCGGCGAATATCTCTATCCTTCAGCAGATGTCAAAGGAACGGCTTCGTACTTTTTCCGACCGGATCGATTATGTATACACAGGTTCCGCACCGATGCAGGAAGCGCAGCAGGAATACATGCGAACCATGCTTCCGAACAGCCGGCTCTATTTTTCCTATGGCTCTTCGGAAAATGGAACCGTGTGTCTGCTTCGGTATGACCGCGATCAGAAGGATATCCGATGCGTCGGCAGGCCCTGTGTAGGAGTTGATGTGAAACTGCTGGCTGACGATAATACCGAAGCGAAGACGGGGCAGCTCGGTGTTGTTTCGATCAAAAGCGAGATGAACATGCCGGGATACTGGAATCGGGAAGATCTCAACAAGGAAGTTTTTCAGAACGGATACTTTATTTCAAATGATGTCGGCTTCTTTGATGACAGCGGGTTCCTGTATATTACCGGAAGAAAAGATGACATCATCAATATCGGCGGTCTGAAAGTATATCCCTCGGAAATTGAGAACGCGGCTTTGTCCGTTCCGGGGATTCAGGACTGCGTCTGTTTTTCCGTGCCTGATCGGATCACCGGCCAGGCGGCGAAGCTTCTGATTCAGACAGGCGATGAGTTTGTTGGAGATCTGAGAACCATCCATGATGAGCTGGCTCATCTGCTTGACGGATATAAAATTCCGAAAGTGATTGAATTTGTCGATTCCATAAAAAGAACTTCGAACGGAAAGGTTGACCGAAAATTCTATCAGAACAGCTGAAGTGAGATTCATTGCGTTTGTGACACGGGGAGAGAACGATGAGAACTGAAATCATACCTATCGTATTGCTTATCATCATGCTGGTGCTCTATGCCGCCAGATGGATTCCCTTAGGTGCTGTTTCTGTTCTCGGAGCCCTGGCTCTCTGGGGAGCTGGCATCCTCACTGTGGAAGAGGTTTTTGCCCAGTATGTTTCCGATGTTGTTCTTCTTCAGATCGGTGTGATGATCATCGGAAGCACCTTTTTTTATGTCGGATTGGCGGATGATCTCGGCGGGTTTATTCAGAAGCGTTTTTCCGCGAGACCGGAGCTGTTTCTGCTGATCATCATTCTGTTCTCTTCCGTCATTTCTGCTTTTATCTCCAATACTGCGACCGTCGCAATGCTTTTGCCTGTGATCTCTTCCACGGAATATGCCTCAGGCGGAAAGCTTTACCGAAAGTATTACTGCATGGCAATGGGGTTTGCCTCGGTATTAGGCGGAAACGTGGCATTGTTCAGCTCTACGCCGCAGCTGGCGGTACAGCATATTCTTGAGACCACCAGCACAGCCGGAGTCCGGCCGCTGGGGGTATTTGAGCTGGCAAAAACAGCAATTCCGCTGGCGCTGCTGCTGCCGCTGTTTTATCTTCTCTTCGGGATAAGAATGCAGAAAAAACTGTTTTCTGAAGAAAAGCCCCGGAGTTATGAAAACAAAGAAGTGGTTAAAACAGAAGAACACCGGTCGCCTTTCAGGAAAATCATGGTCTGCGTTATTTATCTGTCTTGTATTATCGGGTTTATCGGCGGGTGGATTCCGATCGGGGTGACTGCGATTCTGGGCGCAATCCTCTGTGTCACTCTGAGACTGATTCCGGAAAAACACGCACTTCAGTCAGTCGACTGGGTGACGATCGTAATGCTGGGAGGAATTCTGAGCTTTTCTTCCGGGTTTTCAAAGAGCGGTGCCGGGAAACTGATTGCCGACACCACATTCGGCTTGTTCGAAGGCGTGAGTGCCAGTCCGATGCTGTTTTTTGTGCTGATGATCCTTGTGGCTGTCCTGCTTACCAGTGTCATGTCGAATACGGCAGTTGCTGTTATGCTTGCTCCGATCGGGATTTCGCTGGCCGCCGCATTGCATGCAAATCCCATGACATTTGTTGTCGGGATTATTCTCGCTTCGAATGTTTCTTTCTGTACACCGATCGCTACCGCACCGGTGACGATGACATTGAATGCCGGATACCGGTTTTCCGATTATTTCAAAATCGGCGGCCTGTTCACTCTTTTCGCAGCAGTTTTCATCTGTATCCTTGTTCCGCTGGTTTATCCGTTCTGACAGTCAGAGGATTGATCCGAACCTGTCTCACCGGTTTTTCGAATAGTTCAATATTGGTTACTGCCGCTGCCCTGTGCAGCGGTTCTTTTTTTATGGCTCAGACGCTGAACAGACAGACCGGAAGATTCCTTTCCCGGACAGACAGAGAAGTAAACAAACCCTGCAGATTCAGCCCGGATCTGCCCGAAAGCAGGAAATGGAAACCACCGTGTACCAGAAGCACATGCCTGTTTCTTGAATAAACCGGCAGATCGACGTTAGGATGAAACCGGAAAGGCGGAAAAAGGATGAATGATCTCGGAACAAAAATCGCCGGCAAACGGAAAGATCTCGGAATGACGCAGACAGAGCTTGCCGAGCGGCTGTGCGTCAGCCGGCAGACCGTCAGCCGCTGGGAAGCGGGAACCGTATACCCGGATATTGAAAAGATCAGCGATATCGCCTCGCTTCTCGGCGTCAGCTGTGATTATCTTCTGCGGGATGAAATCGGGGACGAAGCGCCGTTTGGACGCAGGGAAAGCAGACTGCTGAAAAAAGCGGAGGGAAGGCTGGTGAAGCTCTGGTTCTTTGACGGGGAGGCAGATCCCGACCTGGCTAACAGGGAATGCCGGATTCTCTCCATGGAGGGAAACTGGATGAAAGCAGAAACAGAAACGAAGAAGGGGAGAATCGAAAAGCTGATCCCGGTCAGCTCCGTTCTCTCCATTGAAATTCTTTCAGAGGATGAATAATGGAATACGCCGCATTTGTATTATCGGTTTTCGGCCTGGCAGCCTATCTGCAGCTGAGCTCCTTAAGAAAGCGCATTGACGTACTGGAACGTCAGCTGACATCTCTTTCCGGCACTTCCCTTCATACGGAACGCATGGATCTTCTGAAAGAAGCGAAATCCCGGATCGGAAGGAAAGTGATCTTCACCATGAAAGAAGAGCGGGCAGACCCGGACATCGTCCTGTACGGCAATACCGCATATGGGTCCAATACCATACTTGATGCGGATCAGGACTGGCTCCTGGTGCAGATCGAAACGCCGAAGGGAAAGAAGGAAAAACTGATCCGCATGGAAGCGATCGCCGCAATGAAAGAATTGACGGAGGAATGACAGTCATTCCGTATCCCGAAGGATATAATGATACCGGAACCCCAGGAAATTTCCTGGGGAAGCAGGAGGATGCGGATGGTAAAAAACAAATATGTCACATTTGTTCTGTATGTAATCTTTTTTCTGCTGATGTGGAACGGAATCGAATACCTTCTGCATCGGGACAGCTGGCAGGTCGTTTCCGGCGACGGATTGGTGATTCCGCTTGCGATCGCAATTGCGACCGGATACCTCAACTTCCTGAGAAAGAAGGATGTCTGAATCTGAACCTCAGTACCGCAATGATCCACCGCCTTCGGGCGGTTTTCATGTTTCGGGAAGGAATCGCGGGGAACTGTGATCTTTTTGGTAAAATGTGTAATTAAGAAGGGCGGATTATTTATGGAATATACAAAGATCAAAATCTCAAGCACTGACGCACCGTATCGTCTGTACCGGGTTCTTCTGGTCCGGGATGATCTTCTTCTCCCGTTTTTTGCGCAGGTGATCATGGCTGTGTTTCAGATGATGGATGCGCATCTGTATGAGTTTCAGAGCAAAGACCGCCGGTTTGTTCTGGAAATCGATGAAGACCTTCCCAAGAATAATGAAGTTCTGATGAAGGATTACCGAATCTCCGACCTCGGAGAAAAATCAAGTTTTATCTATGACTTCGGAGACTGGTGGGAATTCGATGTGAAAGTCTATCGCGGCAAAGTCAAACGCGTGGAAAGTGATCCGGTGATTCTGAAAGAAGGCAAGGGGGCGGGAATCTTTGAAGATGACAGAAGCGTCTTTCTCAGCTACATCGCCGGCGCGGTTAGCCCGGTAAGCAGAAACACCTATCCGGAGCGGGGACCGGCACTTCCCTGGAATCTCGGTCTCAGAAAGTTCGGCGACTTTGATGCGCCGCTCGACCTTGAGTCCTATCAGGAAGAGATCGATGAGGTGATGCTTGATCTGGATGAAGACTGGTATCACTATGAAAATCTGCTGGATGCCGCATATGATGCGTGGGATGACGGACATGGCTCTGACGCCTTCCTTCAGGCGTTTGACGAATATGAAAAGACCTGCGAAAGACTCAGGAAAGAAAAGCGGCTGCCGGAGACGACCGAAGAGCTGTTTCAGGATGAAGAGATTCCCGACAGTGCCTGCGATATCTTTGTGGATCTTCCTATGGCACTGATCTCGGAAGGCCGGTATCAGGATCTCTATGACGTTCTTCAGAGAATGTCAAAGCTGTTTAAAGTCGACGGCATCTGTAAAAACCTGCAGAACTATCATATGTTCTATGCCCTGCGGGGCATTGGCCAGGCGGAAGAGGCCTATGAACATGCCGAAGACTGGTTTGAGCGGGAGAAAGACAACCCCTTTGCGGCAGCTGTGATGATCGAAACGCTTTCCGATCTGCAGAAGCACAAGGAAGCGGATGAGCTGATCCAGAGATTTACCCGGGACGGGGATGAATATGATATGAAGTACGGTGCGGTCTTTGCCTCTGCGATCGCCTATTACAGAAGATACGGAAACATCGAAAAAGCTCAGGAGCTCACTTCGCGGATCGAAGACGCAAGGGAAGAAGACGATGAATTCATGGAAGAGCTCAGCGATCCCGAAGAGGAGTATGACTATCTTGGCGAAGCTGTGGAAGCGTACAAGAAGACCGCTGCTGATCAGGAATACATGCGGGTCGGCGAGGCGATGTGCCTTGCGATCGTGACCAATGCGCCGGTCTATCCGGAAGTGGATTACATGAATGACAGCGGTACGTCGTTTCATCTGGTCGAGATCGCCGGCCATAAGCTGATGCCGGTCTACAGCAGTCCGGAATCTGCCGAAATGCTCGGATATGAAGTGAAGGTTCAGATTTCCCTGAGGCATATCCATGAAATAACGGATGACATGGATGTGGACGGACTTCTGATCGATCCCGATTTCGAGAAGCCGCTCTGCGTACTTCCGCTCGAACTCGTGAAGAAGGCCGTCGATGCCCTTCCGTGTTATGACGATGAAGATGACGGGTATGAAGAGGATGAAATCGATCCTTCCATGCTCAACTGAAGGGAATCCCGAAAAGAAAGAAGAAGTTATGGATTATCATTTTTTTGCGACGGTGTCGCGCATGAAGTATATTGAGCGCTGGGCTCTGATGCGCTCAAGCAGGAGAGAAAACCTCTCCGAGCATTCCCTGGAGGTTGCGATGATCGCGCACGCCCTGTGCCTGATTGCCAATGTTCGATACGGCAGAAATCTTCCGGCGGAGAAGGCGGCTGTGATCGGCCTGTATCACGATGTCTCGGAGATCATCACCGGCGATATGCCCACCCCGGTCAAATACGGCAATGACAATATCCGCACCTCCTACCATGAGGTGGAGGATAATGCCAAGAAACGCCTGCTCACAAAGCTTCCCGAAGATCTGAAGCAGTATTACGAAGAGATTCTGATGGAAGAAAGCAAAGATGAAGCCGACAAATATCTGTATCTGCTCGTCAAGGCGGCAGACCGGATGAGCGCCTATATCAAATGTATCGAAGAGCGTCAGGCGGGAAACAGGGAGTTTGAAACGGCGCTGAAAAGCACCGAGAAAAAACTCATGGAGATGGCGGAAACCTGCCCCGAAGTCAGGGATTACATGAATGATTTCCTTCCCGCCTACGGCGAAACTCTTGACACCTTGCTCGGGTAAGCGTTTTCATAATTAAAAAGGTTCGATATAATACAGACAAAAGACAGGACGGTCTATGACGAAAGAGAGACAGAAGCCGGATCAGGAGTATCTGGTTCTCAAAAAAGCGTACGAAAAGAATCGGATCATGCAGGGCGAGGATCACCCCG
>JAFWLM010000143.1 GCA_017511045.1 Lachnospiraceae bacterium
TAGTCGGCATCCAGATTTTTCCATGCCCAATAAAGGCCCGTCAACTCACAGAAACTTGGATTCAGGATCGATATATTATCACCTGTATTATCTTTCACATACCCAAGATCCAGATCATTTCCATCTGCATCCTTTTTCCCTTCCGCACCAACATGCAACGGAAGATACATTGGATCCTCCGGCATCTGATAGGATTTATGGGCAGCTATTATAATTACAATCTCTGGTTTTTTCTGATGATTGTCCATAATGTATATACTCTTCTCCATGAATACGCATGTCAACTGTATTGGGTGAAAATATTATACCACATTCCCTTGCAGAAGTCCCCCTTCTTTCCCCTAAGTTCCATCGAAAAATATTTGGCTTTTTTATAATAAGGTAGTAAAATATAAAAATTAATACAGCTCGATAGAAAAGGGATTTTTCATTGTATCCACTGATTAGTATAATTATACCATTTTATAATACTGAAAAATATCTGAGACGATGTGTTTCGAGCATGACTTCACAAACATATCAAAACCTTGAGATTATTCTGATGGATGATGGATCTACAGATCAATCCTCCTTGATTGCAGATGATCTTTCTGCCGAAGACTCCAGAATTCGGGTGTTCCATACTGCAAACAGCGGTGTAGCTGCAGCCAGAAACAATGGGTTGAAAAATGCACGGGGAACATTTGTCATGTTTGTCGACAGCGATGACTGGATGGATCCTACAATCATTCAGGATATGTGGGAACGGATGGAACAGACAAAGGCAGATCTGGTTACCTGTGATATCGCCCATTCTGTAGAAAAGCCAACTCCGCCGCAGCCTAACGAGCATCCCGCTTTCCATTTATATTCAAACAAGGATTATCTTCGGCTGTTTTTCAAGATTGATTCCAATGAATGGGTCCATTATCCGGTCGCAAAATTATATCAGCGCGACCTGCTCCCGCAGCCACTATATCCGGAAGATATCAGAGTTGGGGAAGATGTTTTTGGCACGTATCTGGCAATTGCGAATGCACAAACAATTGCGAAAGTGGAAAAAGTCGGATACTTTTATTATTTCAATCCGGAAAGCGCGACTGCCCATTTTACCGAAAAAGACTTTGATCTGCTCAAAGTCTGGGACAGAATGTTGGAAGTGACAGAAGGAAAAGACCCGGATCATGCTTATGCAGAGGTGAACCGGAACCGTATTAATTTTACCCTTCTTCTCAGACTTCTGACAGAGGTCCCTACAAAAACAAGGAAGAGTGCTTTTAAAGAACAGCAAGAGCAGCTTCGTTCAGATCTTAAAAAGTGCGAAGCATCTCTTCTGCATTCCCCGATCGTACGTTCCCGAAAAATCATGATTTATTTACTTTGCCACTGTTTTCCACTGATGGAACTTGGCGGAAGTTTGTTCATGCTCCTCCGGAAGCTTTCCGGAAATAAAATTGCCGATGCTCAAAGGAGGTCTCTGTCTTGACCAAACTATCACTGGCAGAAATACAAAAAGCTGAACTGGATATTATGGTCGTCTTTGACCAGGTAGCCCGAGAAAATAATCTGAAATATTCCCTCTGTGCCGGCACCTTATTAGGTGCTGTTCGGCATAAAGGATTTATCCCATGGGATGATGATATAGATGTCACTATGCCCCGTCCGGATTACGAAAAACTGCTTCAATTAAACCGGGAAAAGACCTTGTGGCCGCAGTCTCTTGAGCTTTGCAGTTTTGAAGACGGGACATTAAGTGCTCCTTACATGAAACTATTTGACAAGAACACGAAAATCGTGGAAGAAAACTATTCACAGGAAGACGTGCAGTCTTTATGGATCGATATTTTCCCAGTAGATGGTGTTCCTTCCGATCGAAAGGAACGCGTGCGCCATTACCGGAAAGCTTTGAATTTATGCAGACTAAATGTGGCATCGGTCGTAAAAAACGGATACGGTTCCAGCACCATCATCATCGTTCTGAAAGATCTGTTTCTGAAACCCCTTGCCAAGATCATCGGGAGAAAGAAAATCGCAGAAATGCAGAAAAAATTTGCTCTTAAGTATCCGTATGAACAGTCTGCTCTTTGCGGGATGGTGACATGGGCATATGATGGACCTGATCAGGCGTTAACCAGAGAAGAATATGAAGATTTGGTTGAATTGCCTTTTGAGGATCATCTTTTTTATGCAACTTCAGCATGGGATAAAAACCTGAGCGGCATTTTCGGAGATTATATGCAGCTTCCTCCGGAATCAGAAAGGATCACACATGATCTGGAGGCATACCGCTTATGAGCAGACCGGAATTACTCGTCAGTATCATCCTTCCAATAAAAGATGGAGATCCGGCATTATTAGATCAGGCAATCTCCAGCGTTTTGGGACAGTCCTACACCAATTTCGAATTATTACTGATCGATGACGGAAGTGAATCTGACTATGCCTCTTCCTTGGAGATAAAGGCAAAACAGGACGACCGGATCAGACTGTTTCATATTGCCCCATCCGGTGTTTCTGCTGCTCGCAATTATGCAATCGATCACGCCGCAGGAGATATCCTGACATTCCTTGATTCCGATGATTCTTTAAATCCTTATTGTCTGGAAGAAGCCGTTTCTCTGCTCAGGGATTCTGATTTAGATGCTTTATGGGGCGGTACTTTTTATGGAAGAGCGGAAGATATTAAAAAACTGCAGCAAACAGTAATTGGCCCAATCCCGACCGAAGAATTGATGGCACAGAGGATCGATCTCACTGCGGATCGGATGCATTTGACGAAAGCGGAATGTATCGGAGAGCCATACCGGTTCGGAGAGCATGGCTATATTAACCGTGGAATAGCAGCACGTTTTCTGAAAAAAGAGTGTTTTGCCACAGACCAAAACCGATTCCCGGTAGGAATCAAAATGTATGAAGATGCAATCTGGAATCTGAAAATGCTTTCCAGTTTGAAGATCTCTTATATTCCGACTATATGGTATTATTATTTAGAAAATGAAGAATCCGTTTCTAACGTTTTCCATACAGATATCTTAGAACGGATGGAAAATCCTTTTCAGCACCTTACATCAATATTAGATCTGAACGATCCGGTAGAATACGCCGCTTACACACGGCTGCTGATGGATTCTCTGCGATATGTCTATAAATGTCTGTATGGCAATCCACTGTGGACAGCAGCAAAAGCAGAGAAAAAAGATCTTCTGGATCATTTATATAAGAGTATGCCATGGAAGGAAATCGCCAGCGATAAATTCCGGCATTCCGCTAATGCACGAGACCGAAAAAAAGCATTTCTGTTTCGTTATAGATTACTCTTTGCGTATTGGAAACTGACATGGAACAAAATGTAACAACAACCAACAGGACAGCAGGCAGGAAACGAATCATTCTTTTTGTTCTGCTTTCACTTCCTTTTTTTCAAATTGATTATTTCGTAGCAACTGTCAGCTGGGCAGGAAAGGTCTATACCCTCAGCCAGTTGATTGTCGGGGTCATTATTCTATTTCTGTTTGTAAAAGAACGTTTATGGAAGAAAACATCTCCACTTTTTATTTTGTTTGCAGCACTTCTAGGTCTGATGTGTCTGGCCTCTGCTTTAAATGGCGCCGGGCTTAAACGAGCTTTGGAATATGCTTTTGCAACACTTCTTTTTGGTTTACTGACGGAGTATGGAATTTTAACTGATCTGCGGCGTTATCTTCAGGCAGAAATGGGATTTTTCGGAGCACTTCTTATCCTGAACCTCCTATCTGTTCTCATTTTCAAAAACGGTATGTATAATTACCTCCAGTTTTCTGCTTGCTGGCTGCTTGGGTATAAAAGCGGACATATTCCTTACCAACTGGCATTTCTTATTTTTGCAGTCATATATACTACTGTTTGCGACAAAAAGAGGACCTATCTGGTTTATATTGGATTGGCCCTGACTCTTTTATCTGCTTTTCTGGTCAGAAACATGACGGCCATTTTAGTGCTTGTCCCAATCACGATCATCATAGTGATTCCTAAGATACTGAATCTGACCAAAGTCATGAATATTCTGACGTATACCGGAATTGGGCTTGTATTGAATCTGGTCCTGGTTGTCTTTCGGAGGCTGGACCTTTTTTACTGGCTGATCGTTGATATCCTGCATAAACGGCCTGATCTTTCCTATCGTCTTATAATCTGGGATGGTGCTGTCAAGGCTATAAAAGAACATCCAATCCTTGGTCACGGATATCAGACCTATGCGTATCCGGGAATTGGCGAAACGACCCATAACCAATACATGGAAATGCTGTATAAAGCCGGTATCATCGGCCTTATCATCTTCCTGGCGATTCTGGTGTTTGTCATCATCCGGCTTTTCCAGGAACGCAAGACGCAGGTAGCCAAATGGATCGCGCTCTTCACTGGTGCATTTTTCTTCATGTTTGTGGTGGAGCAATATGCATTTTCCTTCTTCTTTTACCTGTTCCTCTTTGCATATCACTGCAAAGATCTGCAATCCTTCGCTGATCTGCAACGAAAACGGGATCTGGAAGCCGCATGCCAAAGCAGGGAAAAAAGCAGAACGGAAAAATCGGCCCGTAATTTTATCTTTACTATTTTTGCCAGTGTAACTGCCATTCTGATCGGACTGCTCGCACAGAAATTATTTATCAATATTCTTGGACTGGAATACGCCGGATTGAACGGTCTTTTTACTAATGTCATTGCACTGCTTGCTATAGCAGATCTTGGCATTGGGGAGGCGGTCATTTATAACCTTTACAAGCCTCTAAAAGAAAATGATCAGGAAACGATCCGTTCCCTCATGCGCTTTTATCGAAAAGCCTTTCATATTATCGCCTTAGTCATTGCAGTTGTCGGTGCCTGCATGATCCCGCTGCTGCCATATATTGCCAAGCCGACCGAGGCGAACGTTAATATAACCTGGATCTATCTGTTTTTCCTTGCAGATGTAGTATTCTCCTACTTCCTGAGTTATAAACGGGCAATTCTTTATGCGGACCAGAAAAACTTCTATATCAGTATCATTCATATGCTGTATCTGATCGGTATGAATTCAGGACAGCTCCTGATGCTGTATTTTACACACAATTATTATCTGTACCTGTTGACCAAACTGATATTCCGTATTTTGGAAAACGTAGCGATCACACTTCTGGTAAACAGACAATACGCTTTTCTGAAAGAAAAACCAGTCCAGCCTTTGGAAAAAGAGATCCGGGCGGATATCCGGAAAAAGACTGGTGCACTTGTTTTCCATAAAATTGGCTCTTTTGTGGTAGGGGGAACCGACAATATCCTGATTTCCGTTTTCTTCTCTCTCACGGCTGCAGGTCTATACAGCAATTATTATCTGGTCATCGATGCGCTGACAAAACTGTTTAATCCCGCACTTGCGGCATTAACCCCAAGTGTTGGCAACATGCTGGTATCTGATGACAAAGAGCATGTTTTCCTGGTGTTCCGCCGAATTCGTTTTATGAATTTCTGGATCTCCACTTTTGCTGCCTCTGCCCTTTTGATCCTGATCCAGCCATTTATCAGCTGGTGGTTTGGCGGTCAGTATCTCCTTTCCTGTGCGGTTGTGATCACATTGACCATACAGTTCTTCCAAATGTTAATGCGTGGATCCTATAATGCTTTTCAGGATGCAGCAGGCATCTTTTATGAGAATCGTTTTGTCCCGTTGCTGGAATCCGCTGTCAATTTGGTTGCTTCCATTATTTTGCTGAAGATCTTTGGTTTAGCCGGCGTGTTTATGGGAACGATCGTCAGTTCTCTCTCTCTATGGTGCTTCAGCTATCCAAAATTTGTTTATAAAAAACTGTTTTCGCGCAGTTATAAGAATTATGCTATGGAAACAGCTGGGTATTTAGGCGTTTTCCTTTGTGTCAGCTCTTTTTCCGCTTTCATCGTATGGTGGATCAATAAGCTGATCACCGCAGATGGTTTTCTCTTACTGGTTACAGACGCTGTTATTTGTTTCCTTCTTATCAATGGCGTCCTGCTTCTCATTTTCCTTAAGAATGACTGTCTGAAATACTTTGTATCATTATTAAAAGAATCCTATCTGAAAAACGGAAAGCAGGTTAATAACGTATGAAACTATTTACAGTTGGCCCGGTGCAAATGTATCCGGAAACATTGCAGATCGAGGGAACGCAGCTTCCATATTTCCGGACGCCGGAATTTGGCGATCTTATGAAAGATTGCGAAAAATGGTTCCTGCAGTCCGTATACGCACCGGAAGGAACCGGTTTTGCTGCCTTGACCTGCAGCGGAACAGGGGCGATGGATGCTGCTGTAGCTAATACGCTGACGCAAAAAGATAAAGCGCTTATTATCAATGGTGGCAGTTTCGGAAAACGGTTTGCAGAAATCTGCGAACTATATAAGATTCCATATGATACCTATGATATTGCTTTTCAAGAAGTTTTTTCAAAAAACGAATTCCGCTCTTACGCAGGGAAGGGCTATACTGCTCTTTTAGTAAATGCCTGTGACACCAGTACCGGACAGAAATATGATCTGGATTTCTTAGGGGCATTCTGCCGGGAAAATGATATGCTGTTTATTGTGGATGCCGTCAGTGCATATCTGGCTGACCCGATCAATATGGAAAAGCAGGGAATTGATGTCCTTTTTACTGCCAGTCAGAAAGCCCTTTCGCTTTCTCCAGGGGCAGCTCTTGTTGCTTTGTCAAAAAAAGCACAGCTTCGCGCAGAACAGAATGCATCTACTTATTATTTCAATTTTCATTCCTATCTGGAAAACCAGAAACGGGGGCAGCCTCCATTTACCTCAGCAATCGGAACAATGCTGGCACTGCACCAGAGGCTTGCTTCTATCTCCGAAAAAGGGGTGGAAGAAGAGATTGCATTGCATGCAGAACGGGCAAAGTATTTCCGTGAAAAGATTTCCGTTCTTCCTTTGCAGATTCCGGATATTCCGTTATCCAACTGCTGTACTCCTGTTTTATTCCCGGAAAAAAATGCTACCGCAGTTTATGAAAGTTTAAAGGAAAACTATGAAATATTCCTGACACCATCCGGCGGAGACTGGAAGGACTTACAGCTGCGAGTAGGACATATGGGAAATTTAAAATTAGAAGATTTTGATCTATTGGTTGATTTACTTGGAAAGGAACTACAGAAATGAAAGCCATTTTATTAGCGGCAGGTGTTGGGAGCCGTATCGTCAAGGATATCGGTCAAATGCCGAAAAGCCTTGTAGAAGTGAATGGAAAACCGCTGTTGCTGCATACACTCGACCTGCTGAAGAAAAACGGCATGGAGATTGTCATCATAACCGGTTTTCAGCATAAGAGAATAGAAGAAGCAATCAAAGATTATTCTGTGACTGTTTATTACAATCCATTTTACAAAGTCACAAACAGCATTGGCAGTCTCTGGTATGCGGACCGCGAATTCAATACACAAGAGCTCTTTATCGCAAATGCGGATGTCTATTACACGCAGGAAATGCTGGATCTCGCGTTTGCTGCTCCATATGATAATTTTTTCCTTTCCGATTATTCCAGAGCTGATGAAGGGGATTACTTCTTTTACAGTAAAGATCATGTCCTTCAAAAATATGGAAAAGAACTGCTTCGCGAGGAACGGAACTGCGAATACGTTGGAATTGCTGTATTAAAAAATCAGTGGATCCAGAAATTCCATGACCGTCTGTGGGAACTTATTGAGAACGGGAACTACGACCTCTGGTGGGAAAATGTTCTCTACTCTTATGTTGGAGTGGAAGACATTCATACTGTTGATGTGAACGGATGCTTCTGGTCTGAAGTCGATACGATAGAAGACTATCAACGAGTACTGAAGTATTGTGCTGCCAATCCTGACAAGTAATCAAAAGGAGTTTGAGGTATGGAAGACCTGTTTGCAAAAGAATATGGAGAAAGTGACAACAGTTTTTATGACGCAGAGACGAACAGTATTCAATGGATCGATATCGACAGTTGGAAAAGGAAACGGCTCTTCTACAATTATCTGGGAACAGATTTTCCATACATCGTGATCACGGCAAATGTGGATGTGACAAAGCCACTTGCATTTGCACATAAACACGGCATTTCTTTCAATCTCGTCATGGTCTACCTATGTAATCAAACAGTTGATTCTATTGAGAATTACCGTTATCGCTTTATTGATGGAAAGCCGTTTGTGATCGATCATACCCGTCCAACTGTCAATCATATTAAAAAAGGCGAAGAGATCTTTGTCATCGGAGAAGGCCCTTGGCCTTGTGCAGATATTATAGAATTCTGTAAGAAAACCCATGAGAATCAGGAAGCTGCAACGCCGGAAGATATGCAGGGACGCGTCCGCCACAAGCTGGACATCATAAACTACACCAGTGTTCCGTGGGTTGAATATACCGGGTTCATTCGGACCATCATTCACAATGGGGTGGATAATGCCCCGAAAATGAGTTTTGGAAAGTACTTTGAAAGAGACGGAAAGATTTGGATGCCGCTGTCCAGCCAGACACATCATGGCCTGATGGATGGTTACCATGTTGGTCTCTTCTACGAACGGCTGCAGAAAGCCTGCGACGAACTGAACTGACGTATCTGCTTAATCCATCTTTTTAAGCAATGCTTTCTGATAAGCAGTCACATCCCCAATATCCAGCATTTCCCCATCGGTCAGGAATGCGATCATGCCTTCTTTTTCACGAACCTTGTCTAAGGCTCCGGTCAATTGGAATTCTCCCTTTTCACGGATCCCGGCCGCAATGTTTTCCCTCAGTTGACGGAAAACAGCCGGTGTCAGAATATATTCTCCAAAGACAGCAAAGTATTTTTTCTCACCTCCGGCATTAGTGAACAGGTATTCCTCTGCATAAGAGGCTTCCGGTTTTTCTACCATCCGGTCAACCACAAAGAAATCATCATGATTCTCAATCTTTCCGGTCAGAATGCCATACCGGGAAACCTCCCCAATTGGCACCGGAATGACAGATATCATCAGCTTGCTGTCTTTTGAATAGCTGTCTAAAAGCTGTCTGGTGCAGCTTAAATAGCTTGTTGTTTTATAAAGCTGATCGCCCAGAACCAGCAGCACTGGGTCTCCATCAGCAAACTCCTCGCAAAGTGAAACCGCATGTCCCAATCCCAGCTTTTCGTCCTGATAGATATATTCAATCTTTTTACCGATACGCTGGATCTTAGATTCATATTCTAAAAGGGATGGCGACAGTTTCTGCGCGATCTCATTGCTCAATTCTTTCTCAAAGAAGTTCTCATAATCTTTTCGGTCTTCCCTGTCGATTACAATGGCAATCCGATCAATGCCTGCATCGTCCAATTCCTCCAGAAGCACCATAATAGCTGGCTTGATGATGCCGTCTTTATCAATGATTGGCAGAAAGGCTTTCCTCAGGATCTTGGAGATTGGGAACATTCGTACGCCATTGCCCGCAGCAGGAATGATTGCCTTGGTGATCGGCTTGGTCTGATTCAGCGTTAATATATAGGCAGTCATTCGGAGATCTTCTTCCAGATACTGCTTCAGTTCTGCCTGTGCTTTAGCATCTTTGACCAGGAACTGCGCTGCCCCGTCTCCACCGGACCCTACACCTTTTGCACCATAGATCAGACTCTTCACATGTGGATCCTGCAGAGTTTGATGCAGGATAGGTGCCGTCAATTCAGACGGACAAGCCGGAGCCAGGTATTCATCAAACATCTCTTGTGCTCGGGTCATCAAGCGGCCAAGGCCTTCTGCATTTCCCTGTCGGATCAGCTCCAGACCTTTCTCAATGTTCTCTTTATTGATCCTTCCCAGGTATTCCTGAACTTTCTGCTCTGTTTCGTTCTGTGCAAATGGATAGCAGCGGTTCAGATCTGCCAGAATCTTGATGGTATCTTTTCCAGCCTTCAGATCCGCAAACACAAAATACAGATCCGCGCCTACCTCAATATTTTTTACCGAAATACGGTCACCATCAAAAGTCATCAGCACGGGCTTCTTTCCATAGGCACAGGCCTGATCCAGTTTGCCACAGCGGGAAGGCGTAGTGATCTCACCTTCATAGGCAAGATTCATCTCTCCCCTGGTATTCAGATGCAAATGATAGATCTGATTGAATGCGCGGGTGACCAGAACACAGATAGCTGCACTGGAAGAAAGGCCTTTTTTCATCGGCAGAGTCACATGATCGATCACGATCCTGACACCGCCCACATTATAGCGCTCCTTAATGGCAAAAGCAGTTCCGGCTATATAGCAAAAAAAGCCGCCTTCTTCTGCGACCTTTTGCAAGGCTTCTGCTTTCATGTCACAGGAGAAAACCAGATCGGCATCTGAAGTGTATTCTATGATCAGACGCTCATCCGGATAAGCAAAAGCATGGATGCCTTCTTCAATACCCGTAACAATAGCATAGCCCTTTTCTATTTTTTCGTTGGTATTTCTGTATTTTCCGGCCCAGTCGCTGTGTTCGCCCAGCAGGCACAGGCGCCCGGGAACAAAAAGTTCAATTCCCTTTTCCATAGCTTTACCTGTAGTCCTGCAGCGTCGGAGTCATATCTATCGTCAGCGGAGTCTCTACACCCGGAGCCGTTGTAATTTTGTAAGTGACGGTAATTGGTTCATCCGGCACCAGGAAGAGGTTCAACATATAACCTACTTCCAGATCTTCGTATTCATCCAGCATAACATCCTGCCAGATCAATGGTTCAATCTCGAAATCACTGACTGTTCCGCCTGCAGGTGCGAAGAAATAAACATAACTCTGGATGTTTCCTCCATATCCGCCTAAAACGAACCAGGAATTAATAAAGTATTCATCTAAATACTCATTCAGATAATTATTCAGAGTGACCTTCATGGTATACTCTCTGGAACCATTCGGCAGCACTGTTGGCTCGCTTAATTCCGGAATGATCTCAACAAACATACCCAGCTTCGAAGGGTCACAGACGCTGAAATAGATACCCGCTTTCGGGTTGTTTTTGTCATTATTCAGATTTCCGGAAGCACCAACGGCTTCTACCAGTTTTTCTTCTTTCGGATCTGCCAGCCAAAGCATGATGGTGCGGTTTTGGAAACCATGTTCAAAGAGCTTCACATATTCCGGCAGTTTTTCCAGTTTAAAATTACTGACCAAAATATCCATAGCCTGTTTTGCAGTTTCCGCAAACATGGAGTCAACGTAATCATTATTTACAAACGCATATCCTTCTACGCCCTGATAAATAATATACAATTCTCTCTGAATGATCCGTGTCGCATTTGTTCCATCCAGAACGGATCCGTCTTCCAGAGAAATAGTAGCATCAAGGAAATTCAGGATATCCTGAATGACCGCCGGTGTCAGAGAAATGATGCCATCCACGAACTCCGGATTATATTCCTCATAAGATGCTTTTGTTATCTCACCAACGCGGGCAAAATGCGGATTAAAGCAGGCATCATGTGATTGTCCTGCGTACATATATCCGAACAGCTGGATTTCCTGATCCGTGATTCCGGAATCAAATGCCTGGCCCATTGGAAGCAGATCGTAAACACTGACAAAATCGCCGATATCTAATACGCCGTCCTCGATGCGAACAGTTCCCATAGATCCAGGGAAACCTCCGGATGCACGGATCTCTGCAGAGTTCTGTGCCAGCATAATGTAAAACTTATCTTCCCCATGTCCGCAGAAAGCCTCTACGAGAGGAATATATTTTTTGAAATGCTCGTAAGTCTCGATCAAGGATTCCAGCTTATCGGTATAATCTCCAACGGCTCCTTTCGAAATAGGGCCGAATTCTATGGAATTAATACGGACAGCCATTTCATCTACAACCGGAACGATCGTTTCAGCAAATTCCAGGTAAGAATTGATCAATCTGACATTGAAACCTCCCTCTGTTTTTAAATCAGAAAGAGGATGTCCTTTCGCCTGTACAATAAAAGGATGAACAATTAGGTTGCAGGCATCATCCACAATATCCAGGAGTT
>JAFWLM010000144.1 GCA_017511045.1 Lachnospiraceae bacterium
TGCTGCCATCCGGTCAGCATCTTCCCTGAAGGATTCATGTAATACCAGTATCCTTTTACTTTCTGCCAACCGGTCAGCATCGCTCCGGAATCATTTAACAGATACCATTCTCCGTCAGCCAGCTGCCAACCGGTCAGCATGACTCCGTTATCATCCATCAAGTACCAGATATCTTTAACTTTTTCCCAACCAGTAGCCATTGCACCGGAAGCTTTCAGATAATACCATCTGTCTTTATAAGAAAGCCAACCGGTTATCATCACGCCGGATTCGTTCATGTAATACCAGCTTTTAGCATCTTCGACATACTGCCACCCGGTCATCATGCCTCCGGAAGGGCCTAAAAGATACCAGTTATCCTTATATTTCAGCCAACCGGTCTGCATAATGCCTTCATCATTCATGTAATACCAGTAATTACCGACTTTCTGCCAGCCTTTCAAAGTATAGGTGCCGTTATATAAATACCAGTATCCGTATTTCTTACCCCAGGCTTTATTCACCGTGGATAAAACATTGATCTGAACGGTATCAATATGAACACCATTTTTATAATTTGCAGTAATTGTTACGAGGCCGTCTTTTTTGGTCAGCACCTGACCATTTGAAGACACAGTGGCAATTGATGGATCATCTGATGTCCAGACGATATCTTCTTTCACACTGTCAGATGCATAGGAAACGGTAAGCAGGTATGACGTTCCTCTTAATACAGGCTGCAGGTCTTCTGCAATATCAAAAGGAGAAGCTGCATGAACAGGGACACTGCCAAATATAAGGAGCAAGGTCAAAAGAACTACTGTAATTTTTGAGATGCGCTTTATCATTTTTACCCTCCAATCATTATTATTTAATGATAGTTTACAATAATAACAGGGAAAAAGAAAGAAGAGTCCGGATGCTTTTCAAAAAGGATACACTCTTGACAATACGAGGATTTTATTTCATAATTTGTTCACGAAAATAAATTTGGAGATGTACATGAACAAACAAGATGCCGATGTATTGAACATACTGATTGACAATGGAACGGTGACACAGCGGGATATTGCTGAAATGACTGGTCATTCCTTAGGAATCGTCAACCGTTCGATCGCGAATCTGCGTGCCGGAGGACTGGTAAACGACAAGCTTCAGTGTACCAAAAAAGCAAAAACGATTGAGGCAGAACATGCGCCGCAAAATGCCGTCATTCTTGCCGCCGGCTTTGGCATGCGCATGGTGCCGATCAACCGGGAGGTTTCCAAGGCGTTTCTTGAGGTGAAAGGGGAACTATTGATCGAACGGCTGATACGGCAGCTTCATGAAGCAGGCATTCGCGACATTACCATCGTCATAGGTTTTCTGAAAGAACAGTTTGAATACCTGATTGATGAATTTGATGTAAATCTGGTCGTGAACCCGGACTATGCCACATGTAATAACCTGCATTCTCTGCAGCTTGTTTCGGATAAGATCCGCAACACATATATCCTTCCTTGTGATATCTGGTGCAGAGTGAATCCGTTCCGGAAACGAGAACTGTACTCCTGGTATGCAGTAAGCAGAAAAGAAGACCCTGCCAGCGATGTTCGGGTGAACCGGAAGCTGGAGTTAGTGAAAAAGGGCAGTAAGGAATCAGGCAATGAAATGATCGGGATTGCTTACCTGACAGGTAAAACAACGGACAAACTGTTAAAAAATCTGCATCAATATGCCAAAGATCCTGCTTATGATGATGCCTTCTGGGAGGAAGCGCTGTATGAGAATGACCGGATGATGGCAGAGAGTCGAATCTTTGATGAAGATGAAGTCGTCATGATCGATACATTTGAACAATTGAGGGAGTTTGACAGTGACTCAAATCACTTGAAATCCGATGCCATTCAGATTGCTGCCGATGCATTGCATGCACAGCCGGACGATATTATAGATATTCAGGTATTGAAAAAGGGAATGACCAACCGATCCTTCCTTTTCCGGTGTTTTGGCAAGCAATACATCATGCGGATCCCGGGCGAGGGAACAGATCAGTTGATCAACCGGAAAGAAGAAGCGGCTGTTTATCAGGTGATCCTGGATAAAGATATCTGTGATCGGATCATTTATATTAATCCGGAGAACGGATATAAGATCACGGAATATATAGACCGTGCAAATGTTTGTGATCCTTTTGACCCGAAGCAGGTAAAGAAATGTATGAAGAGGCTGCGGGGTTTTCACGATATGAAATTACAGGTGGAACATTCTTTTGATATATTCCGGCTGATCGGCTTTTATGAAAGCTTATGGGGCGATGTTCCATCTATGTACCGGGATTATAAAGCGACCAAAGAAAAAGTCCTGTCGCTTCAATCCTATATAGATGAGCATAAAAAACCATTTGTCCTGACACACATTGATGCAGTCCCTGATAATTTTCTGATCTATCTTGATGAGAATGATGAAGAAAAGATTCGCTTGATCGATTGGGAGTATGCGGGAATGCAGGACAGTGACGTGGACATTGCCATGTTTGGAATATATTCCCTTTACAACAAAGAACAAATGGATGCTCTGATTGATACATACTATGAAGAAGGCTGTGATCCTTTGGTCCGTATCAAAATTTATTGTTATGTTGCTGCCTGCGGGCTTTTATGGAGCAACTGGTGTGAATATAAAAAAACAATGGGAATCGAATTCGGAGAGTATTCCCTGCGCCAGTACCGCTATGCCAAAGACTATTATAAATACGCAATGTGCGAGATAGAAAAACGAAAAGAGGTATAAGAAATTATGAAGCCAACAGAGAAAAAAAGAATCGACTGGATGCTGACGTTGGTTCCGTTTATTTTGATCATGGGACTGGCTGTTCTGATGTTTATTTTTCCGGACGGCTCAAATCGTGTGATCAGTAAGGTACGCTTTTTCTTCGGAGATACGGTAGGAATTTACTATTTGATCATAGGTGTAGGCATTCTTATTGTTTCATTGTTTCTTGCCCTGTCTAAATATGGCTCCATCGTTTTGGGAGCCCCGGATGAGAAGCCAAGATACTCCTTTTTTGAGTGGGGCGCCATGATGTTTACCTGCGGTCTGGCTGCAGATATCCTGTTTTATTCCTTCTCTGAGTGGGTCATGTATGCAGACAGCCCGCATATCACAGAACTGGGATCCATTGAAGAATGGGCAGGCGTTTTCCCTCTGTTCCATTGGAGCTTTATTCCATGGGCCTTTTATCTGGTACTGGCAGTTGCCTTCGGTTTTATGCTCCATGTCAGAAAACGGAATAAACAGAGATATTCCGAGGCATGTCGGCCGGTTATTGGAAAACATGCCGATGGGTTATTAGGCCGGATCATAGATCTGTTTGCATTGTTTGCATTGCTTGCAGGCACGGCAACGACATTTAGTGTTGCGACTCCTTTGATGGCAAGTATTATTGTCAAACTTTTCGGTATTGCTTTAAGCAGAACTGCTGTTACGATCATCATTCTGCTGATCACCTGCGCAGTATATACCTATGCCGTTCTGCATGGGTTTAAAGGAATCAGCATTCTGGCTAAGGTTTGTATTTATATGTTCTTCGGACTGTTGATCCTTGTGTTGGTCATTGGCGGCCAGGGAAGATTTATCATTGAAAATGGTTTTCAATCTTTAGGAACCATGTTTCAGAATTTCGTAGGTCTATCTACATTTGCGGATCCGCTGCGGACATCTAACTTCCCGCAGGATTGGACTATTTATTATTGGGCATACTGGATGGTATGGTGTATTGCAGCGCCGTTCTTTATCGGTAATATTTCCCGTGGACGGACGATCCGGCAGACCGTGCTGGGTGGTTATATCTTTGGCGTTGGATCCACGATTGTCAGTTTTATCATTCTTGGCAATTATTCCCTGGGATTGCAGACGACTGGAGCAGCAGACTTTATCGCACAGTATCAGGCCAGCGGAGATCTGTATGGGCTGATCATGAATATTATAGATACGATGCCGATTGCACCGGTCATCCTGGTTCTGGTTCTGCTTACGATGATTGCTTTTTATGCAACATCTTTTGACTCCATTGCGTATACGGCAGCTTCTTACAGTTATAAAAAGATTGGAGAAAACGAAAAACCTGGAAAATTGATCTGCCTGCTTTGGTGCATCCTGCTGATCGTTCTTCCAATCGCATTGGTATTCTCGGAAAGCTCCATGAATAATATTCAGTCAGTTAGTATTATTTCAGCCTTTCCGATAGGCATCATCATGATCCTAATGATCTGGGCTTTCTTCAAGGATGCCAGAAAGTATATGAAAGAGGATATTTTCCTTTCAGCTAAAAAGAGTAAAGATTGAAACCTTTTCCAGATGACGGTATAATTTCCTTTGTTAACATTTAATGATTTAAGGGGAATAATAGTGGCTGGAATAAATAGAAACATAAAAAAAATATTCGTCTTAGGAATTGGTCTTCTTATGATATTTGTCTTTTTGGCGTTTGGAAAGACTACTGTATTTGCGGAGGATAACATAGAGCAGGAAGCAATTCTGGAAGAAGGGGATCAGTCCTCAGACCCGCAGCCGATTTCGTTAAAACCGGGCTGGCAAATGATTGATGATAATTGGTATTATGCAGATTCCTCTTCACAGATGGTGACCGGCTGGCTTTATTATATTCGCTCCTGGTACTACCTGGATCCGGAAACAGGCGTGATGCAGACGGGTCTTGTGACAGTTAATGATTCCTTGTTCTATCTGAACGATGCAGGGATCATGCAGACTGGCTGGCAAAAGCTGGATGGCCAGTGGTATTTCTTCTCTGGCTCGGGGGCTGCGGAAACAGGGTGGTATAAGTCCGGAAAGACCTGGTATTATCTGGACCCGGAAACCGGGGTCATGCAGACCGGCTGGCAGTATATTGATGATAACTGGTATTACATGAACTCTTCTGGAGCAATGTTGACCGGCTGGCAGAAACTGGATGGTCAGTGGTATCTGTTATCCGGTTCAGGAGCGGCGGAAACAGGGTGGTATAAGTCCGGTAAGACCTGGTATTATCTGGATCCGGAAACCAGGATCATGCAGACCGGCTGGCAGCTTATTGATGATACCTGGTATTTTTTGAACGCTTCCGGAGCGATGCAGACCGGCTGGCTGAAACTGGGCAATAACTGGTTTTTGCTCAGCAGCAGCGGAGCGATGCAGACCGGCTGGCAGAAAGTTGGCGGCAAGTGGTACTACCTGGATCCGGAAAACGGCGGCATGAAGACCGGATGGATCTTGGTCGATGATGTCTGGTATTTTTTAAACAGCAATGGCTCCTTGTTTACCGGATGGCTGAAGTCTGGAAGCACCTGGTATTATCTGACATCTAATGGTTTGTGTTTTACCGGTTTAGCGCCTTGGTATGGAGATTATTATTATGTAGCAGATGGCGTATATGACCCAACCTATAATGGAAAGGCCACTATCCCGGGTCTGAGCCAGGAATTAGATGTTGTTAATGGAAGAACACCGGGGGGATTGGTACAGCCTTCAGATGCTATCATAAAAAAAGTCCAAAAAATAATAGATGATAATAAGATCAAAAATCTGTGGGACGCATTCAACTGGTGTGTTATGACTTATTCCGTTTATACGACAGGCGGAGGATATGGAACCGCGTATTATGCAGATTATGGGTTGAATCATCACTACGGCAATTGTTATGTCATGGCAGCAACATTTGTCGTCATGGCAAGACAATTAGGTTTTGAAGCTTATCAGATCTCTGGATATATCGCGAGTACATATATCCATTCCTGGACAGAAGTAAAGGTAAATGGAAAGTTTTATGTGTTTGATCCTGATTTTGTAGTGGACCAGGGAGGAAACGGATTCCAGATCAATTATGGAGATAAAGGCACCTGGAGATATACAGATGCTTACAGGATGAGTAACTGACATGAAGGTAGATAATGCTCTTATTATGGCGGCTGGGGCTTCCAGCCGCTTTGCGCCGCTTTCATATGAAAAACCAAAGGCATTGATCGACGTAAGGGGAGAGATCCTGATCGAACGTCAGATACGTCAATTGCTTGCTGCAGGTATTTCGGATATCTACATTGCAGTGGGATATAAGGCAGAGCAATTTGAGTATCTGACCGGAAAATATGGCGTACATCTGATTCAGAACCATGAGTATCTGACCCGGAATAATAACAGCTCTATCTGGGCTGCAAAAGATATTCTGCGGAACACTTATATTTGTTCTGCGGATAATTATTTTACGGAAAATCCTTTTGAAGCAGAAGTGGATCATGCATATTATGCCGCTGTGTATGTATCCGGACAAACGGATGAATGGTGCATGCATGAAGATGAAGAAGGATTTGTGGATTCCGTAGTCGTTGGCGGAAACGATTCCTGGGTCATGCTGGGACAGTCTTTTTGGGACGAAACCTTTAGCAGGAAGTTTTTGGATATTTTGCAAAAGGAGTATCATGATCCGGAAACCGCGGGAAAACTATGGGAAACCATTTATATCGAGCATTTAGCTGATCTGAAGCTTAGAATACGAAAGTATGATGCAGACAGGATCTTTGAGTTTGACACCCTGGATGAATTGAGGGGATTTGACAAGAGCTACCGGATGGATACCAGATCTCTGATCTTAAAGAACATTGCGTCTGAATTGGGCGTAGGAGAAGAATGCCTTGTTCATCTATGTACATTGAAAGATCATACTGCAGAAGCAATCGGATTTACCTTTGACTGCGGGAATAGGCAGTATCGTTATTTCTATGACCAAAAGCGTCTGGAAAATCTTTAAACATTCAAAAAATACAATTTTCCTCTTTCGCGGAGATGCGATTTTCTGTATAATTAAAAAAATGTTTATTTGGAGGAGTACCTCATTGAAAAACAGATTAACAGGAATCGTTTTAGCGATGGGCATCATAGTTTGTCTGCTTGGAGTCACCGCCTGCAGTGAATCATCAAGCCCAAGCAAAGCACCTGCAGGATCAACGGGTTCTGCGGGGTCAGCAGCATTTATTCCTTCTTCATCCGCATCTGGTTTTGTTTCCTCATCTGCTTCATCTGGATTTGCAGCTGTAGAGCCGGCAATCGTGAGAAAGACGATTGGAAAAATGGGAAAAGAATCTACGACAAAAAAGGTAACGCTCGTAAATCTGACCGGACAGAATATCGTCAGCTTTTCAATCAAACATTCCCTGGAACAGCAGTTTGGCGCCAATATGCTGGAGGCAGGCGATGTGTTTGCCATGGATGAATCAAGGGACGTTTATTATGATATGGGGCCGGCTTTAGATGCGCAGGCAGCGCAGACGCCGGAGGAAAAGAGCAAGAATCTGTATCTGACATATAACGTTCAGATCGTTCTTGCTGATGGCTCAACTATCACCTTGCATGATTTCCCATTTAATGAGTTAGAGAAGGGAAGGATCCTGTTCCAGAACTGGACTGGGTTCCTGGAGTATGAGAATCCTCTGACGGGGGAAGATATTATCACACGTCAGCATGAAGCAGATGCGAACGCTGCAGATCAGGCTGCAGCCTATGCAGCGCAGCAGGAGCAATGGGCACAACAGCAGCAGTGGGCAGCACAGCAACAGCAACAGCAGCAATACGTTGCTCCAGCACAGAATAATGATGCCGGATGTGTGGGCGACCCGAGTTTAGTGTGGTGATATGAAAAAGATTCTTTATTTATCTTATTTACGGACCGTTGCATGTATTTCAATCATTATTTTGCATACGGTCGATGTCGCAGTCATTTTATATCAGGATCAAATAACAAACGGGGAGAGAATTGCTTCTCTCTCCGTTGTTCATTGTATGATGTGGGCAGTGCCGTGTTTTGTTATGGTTACAGGCACGCTTCTTCTTAACAAAGACCGGATCGTAACGATCAAGGATGTTTTCCGCAAGTATATTCTGCGGATACTTATTGCGCTTGCTGCCTTTTCCCTGATCTTTGCACTGTTTGACATGCTGATGAATAAAGACGGTTTTGGAGCAGCATTTCTGGCGAAAGGTTTTGTGAATGCATTGACCGGAAATGGCTGGGCACACATGTGGTATTTGTATCTGCTGATCGGGCTTTATCTGCTTTTGATCTTTTACCGTGCAGTTGCAAATCACGTTTCTGATTCAGAATACCGGTTTCTCCTGATTGTTTATGCGGTATTCCTTTCTTTGCTTCCGCTGTTAAATATGTGGAATGCAAAAGTTGGTTTTTATATTCATGTATCTACGATCTATCCGTTCTATCTGTTCGCGGGCTATGCGATCGCAGAAAGTAAATTGAAGATTAAAAAGGGCATTAGTATTTTACTGATGCTGATCGGTATTATCGGGATTGTTGGTTTTACTATTCTGAGCGCAAAAGATGTCAGAATCTCTAACGGTAATCTATTAGGCTATTCTTCCATTTTCGTTCTGCTGCTGGCAGTGGGCGTCTTCTCATTCGTTAAGAATTTCTTTGGGCTGACAGACGTCATAGAGCAGAAAACAGTTGGAGAAGAAGAAACTGGAATGCCGGCTCCGAAAAAACCTGGAATAATAGGTAAGGTTTTTCTTGAAATTGACCGGTGTTCCTTTGGAATCTACCTGATCCATATGATCTTCGTTCGTCTTGTTCTGCGGTACTGGCGCTTGAATCCTTATACATCGAACGTGACCATCCTTGTTTTTGCTGGACTGGTTCTTGCTATTCTGATCGTTTCTTACGGGATTACGGCTTTGCTCAAGCTGATCCCTGGGGTAAAAAAGATATTGTAATATCCTGGACTTTTAATGTATAAAGCGTCCGCTATAGAGCGGGCGCATTTTTTTATTGCAGGCCTCTCCTTTGCTATAATATAATTATTCTACAATTGTATAATCAGTTGATATTTAGAAAGGAGAAGTTTTTGGGGATGAAGAAGTATTGGAAAAGAATGCTCGCAGGAATCCTCATCGTTATTTTTGCTCTTTCCTCAGCGGTTGCAGCGTTTGCAGCTACACCGGAAACGACAGAAGATTATGATGAAGTGATTGCGATCATTCATACGAATGATGTGCATGGACACATCGAAGTGGAGCCATATGTCAAAGGACTTGCAGATCAGATGAAGGCTTCCGGAGAGTATTCTCTGGTTCTGACAGTTTCTGCAGGTGATGTATACTCCGGAGGACATGCAGTAGCTGGTTACTATAATGGAGAACTGATTCCTGCTATCGAAGATCAGGTCTATGACGTGATCGTTCCTGGAAATAATGATTTTCCTACGAGGATTGAAGGGAATGTTCTGCTTTCTGCTTTGTATACACATACAAAGACTATCTGTGCAAATATACAGGTAGCAGCAGATATGGACATGGCAGCATATGCAGCTGCATACAGTCCAAAGATTGGTAAAGAGGACTTTGCAGCTATGTATGATGGTGTCAGCCTGAGCAGTGCAGACGGTTCATTGGATTGTTCGGAATTAGGATTAGGAACGATTGCAGCAGGCACCTCTCCATGGCCGGAGACATTGATCATTGAAACATCAAAAGGAACCAAGCTTGGACTGTTTGGTCTTACCTGCACATATATCGGCCAAACACAGGGGACCGTAAATGCAGCAAAAGAATGTGTAGCTTCTTTAAAAGCAGAAGGAGCTAATGCAATCGTAGGCATTGGTCATACCGGATGGATGGGAGAAGGCTCAACTGCTCCGTCTCAGGTCAATGACACCAACTCCTGGGTCGTAGCAAGCGAAGTGCAGGACATGGATGCTTTGATCGATTCCCACACACATTCCATTATTAATGATGGTTATGGCTGCTATGTAGGAGATAATAAGGTTCTGGTCAATCAGGCTTCCTGCTTTGGTAAATGCATTGGTATCATGTACATTTATCTGAAAGAAGGTAAAGTGGTAGATAAAAAAGCAGAACTTCTTAGAGACGAAGCAGTTTCTGCGATTGCACCGGATCCTGCTGTGCAGGCAACTGTAGATGCTGCGTTTGAAAGATTATATAAAATCGCAGGTGAGCCGGTAGCAACAACGCCTTATTACTTAAACGGAGGCACAGACATAACTAATGAAGGCGGTCATGTTCGCGGCAATGAGACGAATATGGGTGATTTTATTACCGATATACTTCGTGCGGCTGCCTCTGAAAAAGCTGGCGTTGACTTTGCATTTTCATTCTTCCCAGGATATTGCGTCCGCTCTTCCGTTGAAGAGAGCGCTGAAATCACGAATATTGAAATTGCTTCCATATTCGGAATGCCGGGTGGACTTGAGCCAAAGGTTTATACGGCAAAAGAAATCGTTGACTTGGTAACAACAGCATTGCTGAATGTCAATCCTTCCTTTGGCAAGGAATTCATGCAGTTCTCCGGTATCGAGGTCTTTTATACTACTGCTCTCGGAGCAGATGGAAAATCAACAACAGGAATTCCAGCCAAAATCAAAGTTGGCGACACGCTTATCTATGATGTGCTTCAAGGGGGCATTCAAGTGGATGATGATTGGACGGTACTCGGTCTAAGAACACTTCATCCAAATGATATGGCATTTGCCTGTGAAGAGGATGAACGAATCGCTAAAAACGTGGATGAGATCAAGGCATTATTCCACGATTATCTTGCAACGCATGAAGCAGGCAAAGATTATACATTCTATCCAAACACGATTGCTCCGGCAGGAAGAATCGTGGAAATAGCTGATTATGCAGCCGTTATCGCTGCACAGAAAAAAGCCGATGCACTGGATCCGGCTCTTTATACCGAAGAGACCTGGCAGGCAGTAGAAGAGGCTCTTTCAGCTGTTGTCGACGATCTGGATGGATCCCACCAGGCAGAAGTCGATGCGATGGCAGAAGCAATTGAAGAAGCAATTGCTTCTTTGAAGGTGGCAACCATCCCATACTACGGCGACAAAGTTTTCTTTGTTAAATCTTCTTTGGCCGATGCGGATGAATTCGGAATGTGGAGAATTCAAGAGGGCACGATAGTGAAACTGGATGGAGACAATGTCCTGATCCATATCGTACCGAAAAACATCACGACATACGGCTGGATGCATTGGGGCGGAACGAATGAAGAACTCACAAAAGACGTGGCCTTGAATGAAGACGGAACGATAGATCTGGTTGTGAGTACAGATTATTGCGGATATGCACATCCGATTGCGCCGATTAAGAAATCAGATGGGGGAACGACATCCGCGCAGTATTATCTTGCAATTCCTGCAAAGAACAAATTGCTCGTTAATGAAATGGATGAGATCCAGCAAGCCATTGATGAATTGCAGAAGCAGCTTGATGCACTGAAAGAGCAGCTTACAGTCAAACCAGGCTGGAATCAAGACGGAGATAACTGGGTATTCTATGATGACTCTTATCATCAGGTCAAAGGCTGGCTGAAAGATGGTGGAAAATGGTACTTCCTGGATAAGGTGACTGGCATCATGAAGACCGGATGGGTGGATGATGAAGGAACCTGGTATTACATGAATGCGTCCGGTGCAATGCAGACGGGCTGGCAGAAGATTGGCAATACCTGGTATTATCTGAAAAACTCTGGTGCGATGGCAGCGAATGAGTGGTGTGGAGGCTATTGGCTGAACGCAAATGGAAGCTGGACCTATCAGCCGATCGGATCCTGGAAGAAGAACAGCGTTGGCTGGTGGTTCGGAGATACCTCAGGCTGGTATGCAAAGAACACCACACAGAAGATCGATGGTGTTGACTATACCTTTGATGCAAACGGATATTGGAAATAAGAGTTTTCCGATACAAAGTGTAATCACAAAAAGAAATAGTTTTTAAAAAATGGGAAGCGGTGTC
>JAFWLM010000145.1 GCA_017511045.1 Lachnospiraceae bacterium
TTTTGAAACAGAGTTAATGGATGGTTGGTTAAGTATCTACCCTATAAAATGAAGAAGGTTACAGGAAAACAAGATCATGAAAAGAGGTGAAAAAATGAAAAAAAAGGAGAACAGTATCAACCCAGAAAGAATGGGAAATAAAGAATCAGAAGATTTAACTGGATTGGCAGAAGATCTGTTCTGGAAGAATGCTCATGCTTTTACACAGGAACTCCGACAATTATTGACCGATAATCCGGGGCTTGATGTAATCCCCTTTTTTCCGCCTTTTTCCGTCCATGCGAAGGCAGGCTGTTCAATCGCTTTAGTCAGAGAACCAACAGGAATCGGGAAAGGAAGATTTACAAAAAAGGTGATCGTTATGCATGATGCAAAAATGTTCCCGTTCTCAGATGAGGGAGAAAAGAGCCTTTTAGATATCCCATTTATTGAAAAAGGAGGCACGTCATGAAACAGAAGAAAGAAAAACAGCTTATCAGTGGAGAAGAGTTTGCCCTTCACGTGAGCAAAAACTTCGGTCCTCCGGAACTGACAACCTATGAACTTGTTCTGGCAGTTGCCCAACGTACTCGTCAGTTGGTTGCTGAAAAACATAGTGAAGCAGAACGGAGACAAAATGAAAAAGGGGCACGTGAAGAAATATATAAGAATTTTTATCCTGTAGCCATCGCTGCAGAGGAGATATTTAGTGGCACGACATTGATCGAAAGGAGATAAAAAATGGATTATTATGAAGTACCGTTCTCAAGAAAAATAACGCTGGAGTGTATTGTTGACACGATTCTTCCACTTCCTGAGATAACAGGAAGTGCAGAAGGATTGATGCAGGAAGAAGACGTCGCAATGTTTTCTAAGAGATGTAACTGTCCTGATGGGAAGTGGAACGCCATGAGTGCATCTGTCGCCATTCAAGAAGCGCTCGACTTTTGGCGAAGCAATCCTATGTTGCGTTCATCAGTTGAAAACATAACGAAAAAAGAAATCAGACTTATGCAAAAAGAGTTTATTGATCGCCTTGAAAAGCGGCTTAAAGTCTATTCTGCCGGAAGACGCCTTCTGACAAAGAGTTTTGACGATGGTGCCGTGGTGGGATTTCGATGGGAATAGCTCTAACAAGAAACCGTCCCATCTGATGAGTGCCTAAAGGCCGAAACGGAACTGTACATCCTCCTTACGCCGCTCTTTCGTGTACAGTTCCGTCATGGGATAAAACCCACTGATAAGTAAGATAAACAAGCAGAGTTCAACCGGAAGGAGGTAACATGACTTACTGTAAAAAAGAACAGGAACGGGACTTTTGGCGAGAGTTCCAATTCCCTAAGGAACTGGAGTATATGCTGAAGGCTAATTATTACAGCCATGGCTACTGTAGCAAAGGTATCTTGAGCTATTTACTCGACCATTTTGAAGACAATGAGGATTTTCATTATGGCGTACAACCACAGCAGATCATCGTATGGATAGATCAATCCCTCGAATGGTTCTTTCCTACCGAGTTTTATGATGTATGGGTTAACAATCAGGATGATCTTCGCGCCATCATAGCAAGACAAAACAAATTACTCCAGAAGATAGGGCCTTCAAATTTGAATACAGGATATCGCTTTAAAGATGACGACGGGTGTTTCAATATCGTCAAGTATTATCAAAAAAACATTTTGTATTCTGTAATCCTTGACCTTTATTCAGGTGAGTATGCCAAGATGACGCCTAAATTGGAACAGCTTCTCGAGGCCTCCAAACGCAATGTTAATTCTCTTCTGTCGTTGAATCATTTGGATCAACTGGATTTCATTTTAGAAGATGAATTGGGTTGCTATCACTACCCTGGGACAGACGAAATAGAGGTTGTGAACTGGCTATTAAAAGAATATGTTGATGCACAAGGCGCGGTACCCATTGCTAAAGCTTATGAACGTTACTGCCTATTTCTGAATGAACTAGAGGAAAAATCAAAAATAAAATCAGCGGAGTATCAAGCAGCATTACACCGGCTCTTGAGCAATGCTGAAAACCGTCTGCAGAAGTTCTGCGATCGGATTCTCTTTGAACTGGATGATATGCATGACGAAAATGAGGAAAGAGATCAGTTGCTCTTCCAAGACATGTATTGCTTGAAAACAATAATTACTAGAAGCGAAAACCGACATATTAAGCAGTATCCTGATTATTTCCAAAAAGAGTGCTGTCACGGGGATATCCTGGAAAGGAAGCTCGATAGTCAGGAACCTTGTGAGGAAGAATTGCCGTTTTATTAGAAGGTCAAAGGAGGACAATAAATAATGAGAACAAAGATCAAAGATAAAGTCTATTACGATGAGAATTACCGAGTCGTCCTGCATGATGCAGAAATCCGACTCAAAAACAGATGTCTGGAAACAGCACAAGCTAAATATGGCAATCCATTGCCGGATTTTGTGAAGTCACGATTAGATATTGAATTAGAAGCAATCATAACAAACCATCACTCCAGCGCATATCTCACAGTCGCGATGATTGCGGACCAGTCTCGCCTGCTAGGCTATCCTGTAACAACTCGGGGTACGATAGGCTCTTCGTTCGTGGCGTATCTTTTGGGTATTTCGCACGTCAACCCTCTCCCGGCCCACTATTACTGTCCACTCTGCCAAAGTCTTGAGTTGGTTGATGTCGATTACCAGGTCATGGGATTTGACCTTCCAGACAAAGTCTGTCCTGAGTGTGGAACAATTCTTGCCGCAGATGGATGTAATATTGAGCCCGAGATCCTTATGGGGATAGATTTAGAAAAAGAGCCAGACTTCACCCTGAATCTGGCATCTGAGGTTCGCCCAAAGCTCATTCGGTTTATCAAGGATATGTTCGGCCAGGAAAATGTTTTCCGCGCAGGTGTGAAAGCGGTCCTCGAGAATGGGGACATTAGAAGAAACGTCCATCCAGGCGGTATCTTCATAGTTCCGAAAGGCACAGACATTACTACGGTCACGGACCTCAGAGCAGAGATCCCAGATGACGATTTTCAACTGCTGGTTACGGATACAGATTATCATGAGCTGGATGGAAGCGTGCTAAAAAAGATCGACCTTCTGGTACTCCCGGAATTGAGCATGATCAAAATCCTTGAAGAGAGAACCGGAGTGCCAGCATCATCCATCCGGAAGAATGATGAAGAAGTTATAACATTCTTTAGACAAGTAGGTTCTTCTTTTCTCCCTGGACGTCAGGGCAATGGACAAGTTCTCAATAAAACTACTGACTTGGCCATAAAGGAATCCAATCCTGGATGTTTTTCTGATCTTGTAAGAATAGCGGCAATGCTGCATGGTACGGGGACATGGTACCATAATGGCGAAGAATTGGTGAGAAGAGGAAAGTCACTTCGAGAATGTATAGCTACGAGAGACGATTTCTTCCAGAAACTGTTAACGGCAGGGGCAACAAAAACCGAAGCATTTACCATGATGGATACTGTGCGTAAAGGGAAAAGGCTAAATGACATAATGAGGCTGACCATGGAGCTTGCAGATATTCCGGAATACTATATCCAGTCAGCTGAAAAAGTGAGCTATCTGTATCCAAAAGCGCAGGTCGCAGAATATATGATGGTTTATATGAAACTCGGGTTTTATCGCCTCCATTTCCCAGACGAGTACTGGAAGGCCATGGAAGAGGCCTTGAAGACGATTCCGAAGGATCCGGTAGGCTATGTCACAAAAGCGGCACCTGCCGAGGAGAGAAGCGACTGTGTCAATGAAAGGATTTTTCTGGAAAAATACAGAGAAGCACAGTCCAACGGAAAGGAACCGTTTTCTTTTTCAAGGTTCTGCGCGATGTATCCCGATGTAGTTGCAGAGATGCATCAGATAGAGGAGCAGTACAAAGATGAGGATGAGGAATTCAGAGCCAGAAAAAAGTTCCTTTGTAAAAGTCATTATGCCTATATGTACTATGTGAAGTTTGCGGAGGCCATGACGATCGCAGGATTTGTTAGGATGCTGAAAGAAGAGAAAGACGGAAATGATCAAGAAGGGGTTTGACAGAAGCGAAATAATGACACCTTCAACATAGGATACGGGAGAAGAAAACAACTAATAAAAAAAAACATAGAAATGGAGGAAATACAGTGCTTAAAGAGAATGGTTTTAGGGACAGATTTTTTAACAAAGAAATTTTTGCGTATGATACCTTCCGCCATAAATATTTGCCCGCAGCAGTGCAATATGTATTTGCTACACAGAATCAGTACTCAAATGGATATCAAAAAAAACGAAGAGTATATATGCTGAAAGCAAAGTATCGTGCCCAGTATTATTTTAAATATCCGGAAATCAAGACTATAGACGAGTTTGTTGAACTGCTTTTGAAACAGGATGAAGTGGCATTAAAAAACGATTTTAACAAAACGAGGCCAATCAACATTGATGATAATTGAAGGAGCACAGTATGATTATTCACTTACCAACTTTGAACTGGTTTAAGCACGAAAACGCTTACACCGGATCTTTGGGAACAGATCCTCTTAGAGGCTGCCTTTCAGTCACCACATTCAATTATCGTGTTCAACTGATAACGGAAGACAATAATTCAAAAATTATTGCCACCTATTATTTGGAACCTCCGTGGAACTGCAAAACTTATAAACGGGAGGATGTTTCGAAAGAGTTTGACGGAACTGCGTCCGGAATCAAGGCAGCTGAGGAATGGCTTCTGGAGGGATATAAGGTGTTTCTGAACTTGAGGGATAATATTGAATAAATAAAACGATCCCTCTTATAACCTTCGTTCAAAATTACCGAAGATCCGGGTGCCCTCGTTAAATGTGATAAAGGCATCCGGATCGTGTTCTTTTACTGTGGCAACCAGTTCCGGTGCCTCGTACTTGGAAAGAACGATCATAAATGCCGTCTTATCTTTTCCGGAGTATCCGCCTTCCGCAGGCAGCTTTGTGATGCCGCGGTCCAGCTTCAGGATCAGAGCCTTCCTAAGCTCTTCGGAAGGATTATCCGTCACGATAAATGCCTGTACGTTGATATTTTGCTGATGCAGTTTATCGGTAACAAACGTGCAGACAGCAGAGTAAACAATGGAATAGATAGCGACCTGAATATTGAACATCAAAAGACAGATCACATACAGTACGACATCGACAATAAGATTGACGCGCCCGACCGAAAAGCGGGTGCCTTTTTTTATCAGCATCAACCCGATCAGATCTGTCCCGCCGCCAGGTGTGGCTGCCCAGAGCGAAACTCCGGTGCCAGCTCCCGTGATCACGCCTCCTACAAGGCAATTGGTGATAATGTCTCCCTGAATGACTGCTTTCACCGGAATGATGGACAGGAATAAAGTAACCACCGCGATATTTAAGACCGCGCGGAAAACAAATTTCTTATCCAGCTTGACCCAGGCAAGGATCATGATCGGAATGTTTGCAAGGAAATATAAAATACCTGCAATATCAAAAGATGGGGTGATATGCAGATAGGTGATCAGCAGCGTACGGATCAGCTGGCAGTAACCCATAAGGCCTCCATTGTAAAGGCCCAGCGGAACAATAAATAAATTAACCCCTAACGAATATAAAAGCCCGCCAAGTGTTGCTGCAATGGCGCGCTTTAATTCGGTCGCGACGGGGCTCTTTCCCGGAATCAGATAGTGCATGATGTCTTGACCTCTTGTATAAAAATTGCATGGGTATCATAGCATTTTAAAAATAATTGTCAATGTGATAATATGAACGAAGAAAACTACTTCAGAAAGGAATACAAAAATGACATACGAAGAAAGACAAGAAAGAAGAGAAGTTTTAACTTACGTATATGATGTGATGAAGAAACTTGGCTATAATCCAATCAATCAGATTACTGGTTATTTGGTCACTGGTGATGAAACTTATATTACGGGTAGAGAAGACGCGCGGAAAACAATCAGAAAATTTGACCGCGATGAGTTGATAGAGGAACTTATGACAGAATATTTCGAATAAGTGTCACTTCTTTATTTCCAGAACACGCCGTGTTCTTTGAACATGCGCATCATTTCATTGGTTAAACTGTAGGAATCTGGCTGCAGCTCTATTTCTGCAGGCAGTTTCCACAGTGCCAGCTTAAGCTCATTTTTATCTATCTTGATCTCGGCACTGCCATCGGCCTCACAGTAATAACCGGTCAGCATATCGTTGGCTATCCCCCAAGGCTGTGACTTGTAGTAAGTCACATTTTTTACTTTCAGGCCGGTCTCTTCCATGACTTCTCTTGCAACGGTCTCTTCTAACGTTTCACCAATCTCTGCAAACCCTGCTACAAGAGCATAATAGCCATAGCCTTCTTTATATTGGGTGACCAGGAGCCGCTCGCCATCGGTCACGCCTACGATGACCGCAGGCATGATACGCGGATATGTATTTTTGTTGCAGTGCGGGCAGTGCATGGCACGCTCGTAATCGCTGTGAACGTTCTTTCCGCCGCATCGTCCGCAGTAGACGCTGTCTTTGTACCAGGATGCCAGATGGTATCCGGTAAACATGATCATGCCGTAAACATTATCGGCACCGCGTCTTAATGAGAAAAGATCGCGGTATTCAAATCCATCCAGTTCATAGATGGTTCCGCTAAGGTCCAGAAAATATTCTGTTTCATCGATGGCGAAAGCATAAACGGTTCCTTCCGGCTTTCCGATCTGTTCGTAAGTTGGGAAGGTGATGCCTTCATCCGAAACGCTCACCAGCATTTTCCGCTCATCAAAACAAAGGACCGGTGAATCATTTACCGGAGCCGCATCTTTTCTGTACTCATTATGAAATTTGTGTGGTGCAATATCCTGAATCATAATTCCTAACAAGGATACCTTTTTTGTACCTGTATGGCAAGCAGCAATGTCCATTCAGGTCTCTAAAACGTCCATTCAGGTGCGGGGAGTTTCACAGGAAGAGAAACCGTGGTAAAATACACGGGGGTTTTTGTTTTTTTAGTAATGATTTATCCAGGGGGAAAGATGAATAAACTGACACGCGGCACCGTGGTCTCACTGGTGCTGAAAGTACTGATCATTATATCGGTGGTCGTGGGCACCATCTTAAGCACCATCGCCGGGAGAGCGGCCTTTATGGGCGGCAAATACGTCTTCACGTATTTTACCATCCAGTCGAATATAGGTATCGGGCTGATCTGCCTTGTCGGCTTCATCCTCTTACTGAGCCGGAAAAAGATCGGCAATGCCTGGTATGTGATCAAGTTTATGGGAACCGTTTCCATCACGCTGACGGGGCTGGTGTTTTGTTTTATCCTGGCGCCGACACTGGGCGATAAAGCCTGGAACATACAAAACACTTTGACACACGTAGTAGTGCCGGCCTTAAGCATCGTCGACTTCTTTATTACCAGCGTGCACAGTCAGCTGAAAAAACGGCATGTATTTTTTGTCATGCTGCCGCCGCTGGCTTATGCCATCTATGCGGGGATCGCTTACGTTAACAACTGGCAGTTTTCAGTGGGAAGAAACTATCCGTATTTCTTCCTGAACTGGGGAAGCCCGGCCGGTGCCTTTGGTTTTACCAGGGAACTTCCGTTTATGGGATGCGGCTGGTGGATCATCGCCATCCTGATCCTGTTAGTGGTGGTTGGCCTGTTATATTTGTGGATACTGAAACTGATCAAAAAGAAAGGCAATCATGGGACTGTTTGATAAAAAACCTTTAAATGAATTATTGGAGCAGAGGCCGGACCAGCTGCTGGCCAACAATGCCTCCGCTTTGTTTTTCCCGGATCCGACCTGGGCTTATGAAAAGAATACCGGGCTTCCGATGATGTTCCGCTTCTCGGCAAGACTGGGGGATATCCCGATCGCGGAGCGGACCCTGTGCAAGAAAGATAAGGGCATGGATGCGATCGGAAGAAAACATTTGAAAGAGCAGGTGGATGTACATACGTTTCTGGATATCCTCAAGAAGAGGAACTGCTATATAAATGCGCTGATCCCTATGTTTATGGAATTGTACGGGATGAAGGAAGACCTGATCGATCATTGCGGCACACTGGAGCAGCTCTTTGCGGATGCATCCTATGATGCGGCCATGGAGGCAATGGAGTGGGCTGCAAAGAACCATGCCGGCGCAGAACTTTTCCGCCAGGCACTTTCTAAAGCGCCGGATAAGAATGCCTTGTTCCCGTATGCCGGATCGGAAGAAGATTCCCGGGACATGGTCACTAAGAAATATGAATTTTGCGAGAGTCAGAGAGTATTCCTGAAAGACCTGCTGAGAGATGCATGCCAGCATTATGATAAATTAAAGTATACAACGGATCCGAAAAAGAATGATTATTTTGAGCTCCAGACAGCTGTAAGGGTCGTCATCCTCTGGCTGGCCATGCATAAGGTCTCATGGGCGATCAAGAAGTACTATGACGGATCCTTGATGACGGATAATAAAGGGGAAGTGCAGAAGCATTTCCCGCTTGGCTACTTTTATTCGAATATCGATACCAATTATTTTCACGATGTTGCATTGCGAAACAAAGCTTATGCGTATTCGATTGAGAAGGCTAACAAGCTGCTGCAGGATGCAGAGTTTGACAGAGCGAAAATGATACAGCATATGAGCGAAGCAAAGAGAAAATAATAGCTGATTTTAAAAAAGCAAAGAAAGGGAACAAAAATGGCTGATTTTAAATATGAGATTGTGAAACACATCGGCGTGCTCTCAGAGAGCGGCAAAGGCTGGACCAAAGAACTGAATGTGATCTCCTGGAATGGCGCAAACCCTAAGTACGATATCCGCGACTGGGCGCCGGATCATGAGAAGATGGGCAAGGGCATCACACTGACAGAGGAAGAAGCCGCAAAGCTGAGAGAGCTGTTGGGGTGAGAAGCCTGGTGGGGCAGGATATGCCTGTTGAGGTATGGTTGCGCCTGTTGAGGTATGCAGAATGTCTGTTGGGGTATGGTTATGAGAAAAATACTGATTGTCATTGATATGCAGAATGACTTTATAGATGGATCCCTGGGGACGGCGGAGGCTCTTGCCATTGTGGAGAACGTGAAGGATAAGATCCGCCAGTATGCGCCGGCGGATGTCATCGCCACCATGGATACCCATGGTGAGGATTATATGAATACGCAGGAAGGAAAGTTTCTGCCGGTGGAGCACTGCATCAAAGGAACAGAAGGCTGGAAGATCCGGGAGGATATTGCTGCTTTGCTGGACGGCGCGAAGATCTACGAGAAGCCGACGTTTGGCAGTGTGCAGCTGGCAGCAGATCTGAAAGAACTTTCGCAGGCGGAAGACATCGAACTTGAGCTGATCGGCCTGTGCACAGACATCTGTGTGGTTTCCAACGCGCTGCTTTTGAAAGCTTCTATGCCGGAGGTGCAGATCTCCGTTGATCCGTCCTGCTGCGCAGGCGTGACTCCGGAAAAACACCTGGCGGCATTGGAGGCGATGCGGTCTTGTCAGATCGTGGTTATTTAAAGATTTTAAATTATCGAATGATTAGAATATTTTGAACAGAGTATGGAGGCTGAAATGAAACGATTTATCGCAGTACTTTTAATTGGAGTTATGGCAGCAGTTTTGCTGGCAGGATGCGGCCCGAAGGGCAGGCAGGCTGGTCCGGAAGCGGAAAGCATTGAACAGGGTGAATCCGCAGAACAGGCCGTCAGCAAATTTCTGACGGCGATCAAGAACAAGGACACGGGGACGGCATCCAAATATCTGGAGAAAGGCGAAAAGCTCGATACAGCTTTTGAAGAGATGTCCCAGTGGGGGCCGCTGTATGAGAAA
>JAFWLM010000146.1 GCA_017511045.1 Lachnospiraceae bacterium
AAATCATACCAATGCACTGTTCAGCTATCAGTTTGCAGCATGCTGCGCTATGTTAAACGGAAATGTCAGCGTGGCATATGTTCAGACACCTGCGATCCTGGAGGATCCTTATCTGATCCCTCTTACAGAAGGTTCTACCATGGGAACGTTTGAGACAGACGGCGATGCCAAACTCATGAAGATCGTTGTTGAGATGAAGGATGGCAAAGTGTTTGAAGATATAGAGGATTATTCCGCAGCCATGCACACCTATCCGACGCGGGAGTTTTTGCTTGGCAAATTCTGGGATCAGTTCAACACTTTTGGAAAACTTCCAAAATCGACAGGCGAAAAGATCATTGAACTTGCGGATAAAATTGAAACCCTCACTGATATGAGAGAGTATACAGATCTGCTTGTTCTTTGATGTAATAAAAAGAACAAATCATTTAATCCTTCAATGATGAATATGCGATCAGTTCTGCGGCTTTCTTCCGGAGTGTATTTTCGTACTCTTCTTTTTCTACCAGCTGCAGAGCTCCGAATGGACAGACCCTGACACAGGCAGGTTCCAGACCGTGTTTGACACGGGTAAGGCAGCCATCGCATTTTTCCATTTTGCCTTCTTTGTTATAGGTTGGAGCGGCAAACGGGCAGGCCATTGCACAGCTGTGACAGCCAATGCAGTTGGTATTATCGTAAATGGTAAAGCCGGTTTCCGGATCTTTTTTCAGGCAGCCCGAAGGGCAGGACTGGATGCATGGTGCATCCTCGCAGTGCATACAGGCAAGAGACATAAAAGTCATTTTGTCCTCCGGATCAGGACCGGATTCCAGAGTAAAGCATTGACGGAACGGGCGATCGCCTGCTGTGACATCTATATCATTCTGATCCATGCAGGCGACGGCGCATGCACTGCAGCCCACACATTTTCTTTTATCCAGTATAAACATATAACTCATGACTCTACCTCGGCTTTTTCAATACGGCAGCGCAGCTGTTTAAAACCCGGAAATCCCGAATATGGATCCAGGAACGTGTTTGACAGCAGCAGGTTGACATTTGCTTCTTCGTATCCGTGATACAGATTGACCTGACCCTGAAGTGCAATTGCGGATAGATTTGCTTTCACTTTGATCTTATTAACGGCAGAAATCAGATAAATGTCATCTCCCTGTTTGATGTTTAAATGTGCAGCATCTAACGGGTTGATATCTGCCATGACTTCCGGCCGAAGACTTCTCAGCCACGGAACTTTGTGGAGATGGGAGTGGATCGCATTTGCCTGCCGTCCGCCGGATATAAGGGTGAACGGAAATTCTTCCGGGGACTCCTCGCCAAAACCGCTGTACCACTTAGGCAGCGGATCCAGATTGTGGGAGGCAGCATATTTTGCGATCACCTCGCTGTAAAGTTCAATCTTTCCGGATGGTGTTTTTAATGGTTTTGATAAAAACGGTTCCCGCTGCACACGTTCGACCGGAACCTGTTTTGCTGCCGCTTTGGCCTGATCCAGATCGACAGGTGTTTCCCGGAAGATGTGCTTGATGCAGGCATCATAACCGGATTTCAAAAGATCATCATCCAGGTTCAGTGCTTTAGCAACGCAGGCAATAATGGCAACGTCATCCCTGCTTTCGTAAAGAGGTTTGACGGCAGGAGAACTGTAGAAGATACAACCATTGCCGTTGGCTTTGACTTCACTTCGCTCCAGGGATGTGCAGGCAGGCAGGACGACATCTGCAAGAGAGCAGAATTCTGTCCAGAAAATATCTGTGGCTGCGATAAATTCCATTTGCTTTGCTGCTTCCACAAACTTGTCAGACTGTGGATGGATCATGGTGTTTATGCCGTGACCATAGATGGCTTTCAGCGGATAAGGATCACCACTTTCCGCCTGTCTTACAAAATCCATGAGCTGGCATTCGTCCTTCAGCTCTGCCCATACAGGAAAGCGAGCCGATCCGATACGAGGCTTATTGCCCGTTGGCCTGACATCATTCAGAAACTCTTCTTCTTTGGTAACAAAACCGGCACTCATTTCCAGCCAGGAGCCATAGGAAGGATTCATACCGCCTTTTCGTGCGACATTTCCTTTCAGAATATTTAATGCAACAACAGCCCTGTGTGTCTGCAGCCCGTTGATATGGTGGCAAAGCCCATTGCTCGGCATGATGAGGGGATTCTTTGCCTCGCCGATCAGCCGGGCAAGTTCGTTGATCGTTTCTGCCGGAACACCGGTGATCCTTTCACATTCCTCCACCGTGTATTCGGAAACCATTGCTTTGTATTCCTCAAAGCCATGGACATAGTTGTCTATAAATTCTTTATCGATCCAGTCGTTTTTGATCATGATCGCGGCAATTGTATTGGCCAGGTATCCGTCGGTACCGGATTTGATGGTGATCATGATATCGGCCTTTTGCTGGTTTGGTGTGACCCGGGTGTCAATGTTGACGACCCGTCCGCCTTTTTCCATGTAATTGAAAAAACTACGGCCACTTGGGAATTTGCTGATCATGTGGTTAGCAGACCAGCCTACCAGCAGGTCCGGCCCTCCCGCCATGTCCGCATTCATTTCATCACCAAAGGCCAGCAGGTAACTCATTACTTCGGCGGTATGACAGGTACTGGATTCTGTCATGTAGTTTTCTGTACCAAAACTGAATGCAAGACGGTGAAGCCACGGACGGTACCACTTTGGATAGCCGGTCATAAAAGCAACTGCATCTGCACCGTATTTTTCTTTTACATTGTTCAGCCCTTCCGCGATCAGGCGGAAAGCTTCTTCCCATGTGATCGGTTCAAATTCATCAGAGCCGCGCGGGCCGACCCGTTTCATCGGATGCTGGATCCGGTCTTTGCGGTAAAGATATTGACGGTTGGCAGCACCTTTGGTGCAGAGGGAACCGTTGTTTGGACCAAATCCTTTGGTCCCTTCGACCTTGATCACTTTCCCGTCTTTCACATAAACATCCAGCCCGCACTGCGGTCCCGGGGTGCAGATGTCGCAGACCGAATGTCTGATCTCGATCCCTGTTTCTTCACATGGGATCTTGGCACGCAGTAATTCTTTTACATCCTCACTCATGATTCTTTGTCTCCTAGTAAATTGATCAACTCCGCAGGCAGCCCTTCCGCAAGAAGCATGCCCCTTTGTGCCGGGGTCAGAGTGCTTTCGCCATGCAAAAGGCGTTTTGTCAGATGGCTCTTCAGGATGCCGCTGATCCTGTACTGCCCGAATATATTTATACTGTTCAGCCGGCCTGCGTCCATACAGACTTCTACCAGGAAGTCTTTTCCTGTAAACCGCCGGTGTTCTCCCGGAAGGGAAATGTCTCCCAGACTGATAAAATCCATATCCATAAAATGCGTAATATTATGAAGGATATTTCCGTAGTAAACAGCTTCTTTGCCTGCCATGTTTTTGCCCGCGCACTCTCCCTGCGCTCCGGCATTTGCCCAGAGGCCGATCACGGAAGTTTCTCCGGTCTGAAGGTTCTTTCCTTCACAGCAGTCGCCCGCCGCAAAAATGCCGGGAACATTTGTCTGCATCTGTTCATTAACAATGATGCCTTTGCCGATTTTTATTTCTGTTCCTTCAACGGCCTTTGTGTTAGCGACTAACTGGATATTGGCATGGACGCCGATACAAAGACAGATGCAGTCTGCCTCCAGCGTGCGCCCGTCGGAGAGTTCAACTGTATTTGACCGGATAGCAGCAACCTGCGCGTTATAGATCTGCGCGATCTTAAGATCGTTCAGTTTTGCCTGCATCATCGCGGCGACATCCGGATAGGCGGCAAGAGGAAACAGGCCGGAGGCTCCGTCGATGAGTGTTGTCGGTATTCCCTTTCGATAAAAAATTTCGGCTGTCTTGATTCCTGCCATAGAGGCACCGATGACAACAGCCGATTTTACATTTTCTTTTTCAATATGATTTCGCAGGTTTTGTGCGTCTTTCAGTGTACGCATCAGGAAAAATCTGCCGGCATTTTCTGTAAGGGAAGCAGGTACAACTGCGCTGGCACCTGTTGCAACAAGAATGGAATCAAAGCGCTTCCTTGTCCCGTCTGCAAGTTCTATTTCTTTTTTGGCAGCATCCACGTGCACGGCTTCTGTTTCGCTGTGCAGCTCAAGCTGAAAGTCCTTTACGATCTCTTCCATGGAACCGAATGGAAAAGTGCCTTCCAGAGGAAGAGCATCCGATGCATAATAGGTACTCAGCATAGGATTAAATGGAGGATCCGCAGTGTCACTGTAAACAACGATCCTTCCATCCGGGTCATTTTTCCTGATCGCTTTTGCTGCATGATATCCTGCGCAGCCAAAGCCGATAATTGCATAGTTTTTCATTTCAGTCATTTCTTTTTCTTTGTCAAACAAGGATGATACGTTTGTTCCTATTCATTCTAGCATATTTACTTCTGTAATTCACCGTGCAGTTTTTAGTCTGTAGGATCACAAAACTGGTTGCGGGGTACTTTGACTGGCTGTATCATAAAGAAGAAACATAGGCTTTCAAACAAAGAGCTCGTTAGAAATGAAGTTTAAAAGTGCAAAAAGAACTTTTTTGTTAAGAGGAAGAGATATCGATGCCTGTTCAGCTTTTCTGGAAGAGGCTTTGGATTCGAGCGGAGTAGAAAGACAGAACAAGCTGCGGATCCGTCTGACCATCGAAGAACTGCTGCTGCGTTTCAGGGAACAGTTTGGCGAGGATCATCCATTCCAGATTTCCATGAACTGGCGGTTTGGAAACCCGAATGTGACAGTGGAGCTGGAGGGAACTAATTTCAATCCGCTTGTGAAACAGGAAAATGACCAGGAAGATTGGAACAGTTCTGTATTGAATACCCTGGGTATCCGGCCGCAGTTCTATTATTCCGGAAACCGCAACATCATCCGGATCGGCATTCCGTCGCATAAAATGAATCCGATCCTTCGGTTAGCAATTGCCCTGGCTATAGCGCTGATTGCCGGGCTTCTGATAAAGAGCTTTCTTCCGGAAGCATCCCTTACCATTCCTGGCAGCTGGCTGACGCCGGTATTTGATCTTTGGGTCCGTGGTCTGAATCTGATCTCAGGTCCGGTGATCTTTTTTATGGTCGTTACGACTGTGCTTGGCATGAAGCGGTTATCGATCAAAGGTGCGAGCAGCAAACTGATCGTAGGCAGATATTTTCTGATCTCTGCAGCCATTGCTGTTTTTATCGTCGTCATTGCTTCTTTGATCCAGCATGTGACGGTTTCAAGCCAGCCGATCAACAATGTAACGGTTGCAGAGGTAGTGAATTTCTTTTTCCAGTTTGTACCGGCTAATATCATCAGCCCATTTATAGAGGCTAACACACCGCAGTTGATTTTTATGGCATTAATATTAGGCGTCATGCTGAATATCCTGCGCGGGCAGGTGCCAAATCTGATCCGGATCATCAATCAGATCAACAGTGTTTGTCTTCTGATGGCAGAATGGATCAGCTATCTGGTTCCGGTCTTTACTTGTCTTTTACTTGGAATCGTGATCATAGAAGGTCAGTTGAATCTGTTTTTAAAACTCTGGCAGCCGCTTGCTTTGTCGATTGTTTTAACTGCTTTCGTGCTGTTCTTTTCTGTAGTGAGATTATCCCTGACAAAACATGTACCAATAAAGGTTCTTCTTTCCAAAATGAAACGGCCGTTCCTGACAGCACTTCGGAGAGGCTCTATCAGCGCTTCTTACGGCGAGACGGAATACTCCTGCACAAGGCAGCTGGGTATTGACCGCGATTTTACAGAAGTCAGTCTTTCCAACGGAATTGTTCTTTATATGCCGATCAGCATTCTGGGAACACTGGTGTTTTTCGTCTGGATCGCTTCTTTGTATCAGGTCCAGGTTACCTGGGTCTGGTATGCGATCGCCGCTTTATTTGCTGCGATCCTGATGGAAGCGGCACCGCCGGTTCCTGGTGTCAGCCTTCTTGTTTTTATGGTGATCTTTAAAATGCTGAACGTACCGGAGGATGCACTGATCCCGGCAATGGTCTTTGATATTCTCTTTGGAATTGTGTCAGCAGCTGCAAATCAGATGCTGCTGCAGGTAGAAATGGTGAATCAGGCAACCCGGATGGGTTTGCTGAATCGGGACATATTAACGACTCCGCTTAGGAAAAAGAATTGATCTGTTAACCTCGAAAGATGCCAAACAGGCCGACACGGTTTTTCGTGCCGGTCTTTTTGTATATATTGTGGATGTGTTTTTCAAATGTGGATTTGGTAATGCACAGTTCATCCTGTATAGCAGGATCGGCAATCCCGTTTAACATCATCGTGATGATCTCTTCTTCCCGGCGGGTAAGAGCATAGTCAGCAATAAATGCTTTTGGAACGGAAAAGCCCGGCGCATTCGGATCTGTCTTAAAGCCCCGGTACCGGGTCACAAGGCGGAACAGTTTTAACTCAATATGGACTTTCAGCAGTTCCATGATGAACAGCTCTTTTTCTGTAAAATCGCCGTCTTCTTTTCTGCGGTAAAGGCCGATCATTCCCAGCTTGATATCGTTGCGGACAAAGGTGGCCTGCAGGGCATAATAGAGTTTCTGCGGTTTGTAAACTTCTCTGTAAAGGGCAGAGTTCTGCCATTCTTCTTCATCCCGGGAATCTGTTGCGCGAAAAACACTGCTCCAGGGAGCTTCCATATATTCCCACCAGATAGAACGGTAATTTCCTTCTACAAATCTTGATTCATCAAAGGTTTCATCCTCCTGGCCGGAGAAATAAGGTTCATCATAAATAAACTCATTGTTGAGCGATGTGACCCTGAGCGCCATCGCTTTTCGGAAGGGGATGATGGTTTTGATCTGTGACAGGAGGATCCGGGAAAGGTCGGAAAAGGAATCGCAAAGATTGATCCGATAGATCACCTGCGAAATGTAGGAACTTTCTTTTGTGGATAAGGTTACTGCCATCTTTCTGCCCCCGATCGAATTCTTACCTCAATTATAAGAACATTCATATCGGAAAACAAGTGAAAAAATAGAAGTTTTCTTCTATTATTGCTGAAAACAGGTATAAAAATAGAAGCGTCAAGCCATTTCAAAAAGAAAAGAAAAAAGATATACTTGAGCACAAGGAAAGGTATTGTTTTATTTTGGAAAGGGGAAAATAAATTATGGCAAAGATCATTACTGCAAAAGAAGCAGCACAGCTGATCCCGGACGGGGCAACTGTTGCCTGCGGAGGCATGGGACTTTCCGGTTGGGCAGAAGAAATTGGATGCGCGATCCGGGATAATTTTAAAGAGACCGGTCATCCTTGCAACCTGAGTATCAAACAGGGAAGCGCTATGGGCGACTGGAAAGAGCGGGGTATCACCCGGCTGGGCGAAGCAGGTCCTGGTCTGGTAACAAAATGGAGTGCAGCGCACGTTGGAAGTGCTTTTTCTCTGAATAAGCTGGCAGTGGATAATCAGCTGGAATGCTGGTGCCTGCCGCAGGGTGTCATTGTAAATCTCTGGAGAGAGATTGCTGCAGGACGTCCGGGTATGCTCACCAAAGTTGGACTGGGTACATTTGTGGATCCGCGTCTGGAAGGCGGCCGGATGAACGATGTGACAAAAGAGGATATCTGTAAACTGGTCGAGTTTGAAGGAGAGGAATATCTTTTCTACAAATCCTTCCAGGTAGATGTTGCGATCCTCCGCGGCACAACTGCAGATGAAAACGGCAACGTGACATTTGAGCATGAGTCCGTGCTGAACGAAGGACTTTCTATCGCAGAAGCAGTCAAGCACTGCGGCGGTATTGTTATCGTTCAGGTGGAATATATCGCAAAAGCAGGAACCCTTCATCCAAAGGATGTAAAGATCCCTGGAATCCTGGTCGACTATGTAGTGCAGGCAACAACAACAGATGCCTGCTGGCAGACCGAAGGCGTTTACTATGAACCTGCTTTCTGCGGCAACGTGAAGAAACCGGTCGATCGTATCAAACCGATGGATCTTTCCGAACGTAAAGTCATCTGCCGCCGCTGCGCAGCAGCTCTGAAGAAAGGAAACGTAGTTAATCTGGGAATCGGTATGGCAGCAGATACAGCAGCCATCGTTGCAGAAGAAGGCTACATTGATGATATCGTTCTTAGTACAGAGTCCGGTATGGTCGGCGGTGTTCCGGCAGCACTTCCAAACTTCGGCAGTGCATGGAATCCGGATGCGATCATGACACATAATGATATGTTCGATCTGATCGACGGCGGAAATCTGGATGTTACAGTACTGGGTATCGGAGAGATCGATGAAAAAGGCAATAACAACGTGTCCAAGTTTGGTCCTTCTCTGACCGGCCCTGGCGGTTTTATCAACATCACCAGTGCTACGAAAACAGTTATTTTCTGCGGAACCTTTATGGCAAAAGGAAAATATAAGATCGGCGACGGAAAGCTGGAGATCGTACAGGAAGGAAAGATCCGTAAGTTTGTAAAGAATGTGGAACAGATCACATTCTCTGCTGAGAAGGCACCGAAAGATCAGAATGTCCTTTATATTACGGAACGCTGCGTATTCAAGCTGATCGACGGAAAACTGACACTGATCGAAATTGCTCCGGGAATCGATCTGGAAAAAGATATTCTTGCGAATATGGATTTCAAACCG
>JAFWLM010000147.1 GCA_017511045.1 Lachnospiraceae bacterium
CGTTCAGAGTTTCATTGAGTTCACTGAAAAATGCATTATCAAATGTCAATATACCAACTGATGTTCAGGTTGGTCTGGAAGTAAATGTGCCGCTGACAAGCAAGCGGATTGATTTTGTTATTGCCGGTGAAGATGATAATGATCAGAAGAATGTTGTAATTGTTGAGTTAAAGCAATGGGAAGAAGTATTGCATACAGACATGAGTGATGTTGTACTTCTTGGAACCCAGGAAAAAGTACACCCATCCTGGCAGGCATATTCTTATGGAACTACAATTTCGAATTTCAATGAGTATGTTGAGAACAATCCAATCAATCTGTATACGTGCTGCTTTTTGCATGACTATAAAACTGAGTACGAAGGTGAAATTAAAAATATTGTCTATTCTGAAGGAATCAAAAAGTCGCCTGCATTTATCAGTGATGAGTGGGTGAAATTTGCGGAATTCATAAGCAGTAAGATCAAGAAATCATCGGATGTGGATATTCTGTATGAACTGGTAAATGGAAAGATCAAACCATCCAAGTTTCTGGTTGACTGTTTATCTGATTCATTGAATGGAAACAGCAAAATTGAATTGATTGATCAGCAGCGAGTCGCTTTTTCGAATTTGAATAAAGAGATCGATAAAGCATTAAAAACGAATGAAAGAAAAGTAATCATAGTAAGGTGAAAGGACTGGAAGCACCTGTTGTCATTCTTGCTTCAAAAGGAAATAGGATTAATCCTCCGGACAGCAGAGTTGAACATGATTTAAACGGATCTGATGCTTACATTTTCAGGGTAAAGAAACCCGGAGGCAGATTTGTATATCTGCAGACATCCGAATTTACGGAAGAAGCTGAGGCTGAAAAAGAGGTGTCGGCCGCGGAACAGAAGCGCCTTGCGTATGTTGCGGCAACCCGGGCAAAGAATGTTCTGATCATCGGGGAAAGAAAGAGCTCCAAGTGGAAAGAACTCATGGATGATCAGATGAAAGATGCAGGGCTTTCACTGCTGAGTGCAGAGCCGCAGGAGCCAGAAGAACTGCCGGAAATCGCTGAAAAAAGCTCTGTAGATGATCTGTATCAAACCGCAAAGGATGAATGCATTCTGACTCAGAAGCGGGATGCGGAAGCCCCGTCCTTTGAACTGTGCAATCCAAGCAGAAAGGTGCATCCAGTCAGATTGGACGCAGAACCGCTGCCGGAAGATACGCCGGCAGAGGAACCGGAAAAAGAGCCGGAAGAAGAACCGGAAAAAGAACTTCAGGCAGATGGGGCACTGCTCGGTACGCTGGTTCACAGAATGATGGAACTTCTGGTATCAGGCAGAAATCAGATGGATGGAGAACAGATGATTTCACAGATCATCGCAGAATACCACACCCCATCTATAGAGCCGCTTGAAAAGGATCTGAAAGAAAAACTGACATCCGTTTTAAAGACGGTTCGCAATGGCGGATATCCGCAGGTGAACGGACAGCCTCAGGATATTCTTGCAGTTCTTCTGAATGCCGATGAAGTGTATTGTGAAATGCCGTTTTCATACCAGTCCGGAAAGAAACTGTGGAACGGAGTCATGGATGCGGTCTATTACTCAAACGGGCAGTGGCACATCATTGATTACAAGACAAATGCGGATGGAAGAGAACTGGATCAAAGATATGAAATGCAGCTGAAGGCATACAAGGAAGCTTTCAAAATCATCTGCGGACAGGAAGCGGATGCCGGGACTTATCACATCGATGTTTGATCAACAAGCCGGAGATATCTCTGATCTTCTTTATACCAGTAAGATATACAAGAGTTGAAATCATCCAGGCAGCAATCTTAGAGGTCACACAAATCGAAGACAGATAGCACAAAAGGATTATGATCGTGGATTGATGGAGTTTGCAGCACAAGAACAAACCCAACCGGAAACCTGTTTGTCCAGTTCTCTCAAATGTATAAAAACCTGTAATCTCTTTGTCAGAAATCAGAAAAACAGCACTCACTTTTGAATGCTGTTTTCAGAGTAATCAATTGTCAGAATGCTGTTTTCGTCAGATCAGTCCTCATCGAAGCCCATGAACCAGGTGATGACAAAGCCGAGGATTGTCGCGATGACAGCTGCGGCACACGCAAGATAGAAGTTGGTCATGGAATCCCCGCCCATGAAGATCGGCAGTGTCAGGAAGGAACAGGAAGCTGTCGCATAGGCACGGATATCGAAGAAACCGATGAAGATGCCGGTAATGGCCGCCGCAATGATTGAGGAAATCAGAGGCTTCTTCAGACGGATCAGACAGCCGTACAGTGCGGGTTCTGTGACAGATAACAGTGCTGTGATGCCAGTGGAGATACCAGCCTGTCTGTTTTCTGCCTTCTTTGCTTTGAATCCTACTGCCAGCGCAGCACCGCCGATCGCAAGATTCGCCGCAAGTGCTTTGGAGAACAGCAGAGAGGAGCCCACTGTTGTAATCTCATTGACAATCAGCGGAGTAATAATTGTATGCATGCCGACCATAACCAGCAGCGGATGCAGTGCGGAAAGTACAGCCATGGACAGCGGACCGAAACTTGTGAGCCATACACAGAAGTTTGCCAGCGCGGTACCGATAATTGTGCCAATCGGACCAAGAACGAGAAGTGTTACCGGAAACATGACCATTGCCAGAATGAACGGGCGGAAGACGGACTTTACTGAGTCAGGTATGTACTTCAGCACCACTTTGTCGAGCTGTGCCATTACCGGAACCATAAGAAGCGCAGGAACAATATTGGAAGTGTATTTCACAGTTGTAACAGGGAGACCGAAGATCTTCAGGCCTTCCACACCGGAAACCGCCGAGCTGCAGAGGGCGAGCATGATAAACACAGCCAGATATTCGTTGGTACGCAGCCTTCTTGCACCTGCAAAGGCAACCAGAACCGGCAGGTAGGAATACGCAGCGTTGGCCAGCGCATTCAGAAGAATATACGTGGTGCTTTCATTGCTCAGAATCTTGAAGTTCGTGCACAGAGCCAGAACTGCGGAAATAAGACCTGATCCGATCAGTACCGGAAGACTGGGCGTGATGCATCCGGAGATAAAGGCGAAGACGCGGGACATAACGCTCTCCTTCTTTCCTTTTTCATCCAGATTTTCATTGATCGGAGCCTTTGCCCCGCTTGCGGGCATCATCGGAAGCATTTCGTTGTAAAGCTGTTCAACGGAAGGACCGATGACGATCTGATACTGACCAGCCTGATCCACAACGCCATTTACACCGGGAACCGCTCTCAGCGCCGCTTCATCAACTTTGGATTTGTCGGCCAGCACCAGACGAAGTCTGGTCATGCAGTGCGTGTGTGTCTTGATATTTTCCGGGCCGCCCACACATGTAAGAATCTGGGCAGCAGTCTCTTTGAAATTCATTGCCATTGTTCTTTTCTCCTCCTTTGTAATGTCTGAATTCTGAATTGTTTTAATTACTGTTCGTTATCTGAAAGGATTTCGCCGTTGGTTTGAATCACATCTCTGTACCACCAGAAGCTGTCCTTGCGCGTTCTTGCAAGTGATCCTTTTCCGTAATCATCCTGGTCCACATAGATGAAACCGTAGCGTTTGCTCATCTGATTTCCGGAAGCGCTGATGATGTCGATCGGTCCCCAGCTGGTATAGCCAAGCATTTCCACACCGTCATCAATTGCTTTTCCCATTTCAATGAAGTGGCGGCGGAAAAAATCAATCCGATAGGAATCATGGATGGATCCGTCCGCTTCCACGGTGTCTCTTGCGCCAAGTCCGTTTTCAACCACAAAGATGGGTTTCTTGTAGCGGTCATAAACCTCGATCAGTGAATAGCGAAGACCGACGGGATCGGTCTGCCATCCCCATTCAGAGGATTCAAGATATGGATTTTTTACACCCAGAACAGTGTTGCCCGGAGTGCGCGGGGCATTTGGATCCACCGATTCGGTCATGCTCATGTAATAGCTGAAAGTGACAAAATCAACGGTGTATTTTTTCAGAATATCTTTGTCTCCATCTTCCATCCGGATCTGTATCCCTTTTTTCTCAAGATCTCTCAGGATCAGACGGGGATACTCCCCAAAGACCTGAACGTCCGTGTAGGAGAGATTTTCAAGATTTCTCTTCTGCGTCGCCAGCGCATCCGCCGGCGCGCAGGTATAGGGATACACTGTGAGTTTTGTCAGCATGCAGCCCATCTCTGCACCGGGAACCATCTCATGAAGATACTTCGTGACAAGCGCTGAAGCGACAAACTGGTGATGAAGGGCTTGATAGCAGGCTTCCAGTTCGCTGCCCTGACAGAGTTCAGGAATGATACCTGCGGTTGTAAACGGATGCCGGATGCAGGAATCAATTTCATTGAAGGTAATCCAGTACCGGCAGTACTGCCCATATTCTTTAAAGCAGGTGCGGCAGAAGCGAACGAAGTACTCGATCACGTCTCTTGATACCCAGCCGTTTCCATTCAGCGCGAGATCCAGCGGCATTTCATAATGCGCCAGCGTGATCAGCGGTTCCATTCCTCTGTCTCTGATCGCTTTGAACAGACGGTGGTAGAATTCGACACCCTTTTCGTTCGGGGTCAGTTCCCTTCCTGTTGGATAAAGCCTTGTCCAGGCGATGGATACGCGCAGGATTTTAAATCCCATCTCCTGGAAGAGATCCAGATCTTCTGCATAGCGATGATAGAAATCAATGCCATGTCTTTTCGGATAATATGTGGTATCCGGATCAGCCATTGCCTGCAGTATTCCTTCTTTCGAGACTGTTACATGAGCCTTCAGGTTTTTCTGGTCTACATGCGGCTTGAAGGCCTGCACATCCTGGACGGAAAGACCTTTTCCATCTACATTCCATGCGCCTTCACACTGATTTGCCGCAAGGGCTCCGCCCCAGAGAAAGCCGTTCGGAAAATTCATCGTGTCCTCCTTTTTTTGATTTCGTTTTTCTTTGCACTTGAAGAGTAGCACGCAGAAAAAAAGAGGGCCATTCCTGAAATTGCGCCTATTTGAACGTAATTTCCGGAATGACTCTCGATTCTCTTTCGGAACATAAACCGGCGATAATAACTGCGGAACTTCCCCATTCCTGCAGGCTTTTGATAGCTCGGATATTACTCACGAATTAAGAATCCCTCTTTCCGTATCGTGTCCAGCCTGCCCGGCTTCAGCAGCATCTGCACACAATGGTAAAAGTTAAGCATTTCCATCGTTTCCGCATAGTAATCAGTAATAATCAGATAACGCAGATCAAATCCGCGGTGAAATATAGTTTCCGGAAGATATATAACCCGAATCCGGTTCTCACCTTTTCCTTCCAGAATTCTGGGGCAGAAGTATGCATTTGTATCCAGGACAAACTCATAGGCGGATGGATCCTGTTTCACCCCAAGTGAGAAAAGCAGGTCAAACAGACTTTGTCCCCGTGCAGATATTTTCTCCATGCCATGACAGTAACGAGCCATGGCTTCCGAGAAGAACTCATCACGGACTCTTGTGCGAATCTTCTGAATCACCTGATCGATCACGTCATACTCTTCTTCCAAGGAAAAGGGTTTAACAAGAATTGCCTGCGGACAGGAAAGGACCACAGATTCCTCGGTTGTCAGAAGAAGCACTTCATCCCTTGCTGTCTCCGGCTGAAAAAGATAATGCGGCATAATTTCAACTTTGCGGATATATCTTGAAAAATGTTCCTCAATCCATCGTTTCATTGGCCATGCCACACTGGGATTTTTCGCAGTCACGATCATGCAGTCGATGCGTTTGAAATGCTTCCTGAGCTTCATGGCGATATACATCGCAAGACAGGAGACCTCTGTTTCAGGAACTGCAAAGCCAAAGCATGCTTCAAATTCCATCAGGATCAGATGAACGGCCATGGGATACCTGCGGTTAAACTCCCGCTTATGATAGTTGCTGTCATGATCCCCTACAATAACCCGGCGATACAGCTTTTC
>JAFWLM010000148.1 GCA_017511045.1 Lachnospiraceae bacterium
TTAAAGAAACGACTCCTCCGGAAGGATACTTTCTCGATTCTGAGTGGTCTGACTCCTTTGAGATCCGCACAAACGGTGAAAAGCATACTGCACAATACAAGGTAATTGATCCTGTATATCACGGAGGGATCGAAGTGACAAAGTTCGATACTGATCGATATGCTACAAATCATGGTGGCCCGAATCTTGAACAGGGTGACGCGAAGCTGGCAGGTGCTGAATATACAATCTACAACGTTTCTAAAGCAGATGTGTATGTTGCCGGAACATGGGTTCCGACAGGAACTTCTGCTTCCGAAGCAAACAAGATCATTACGCTTACGACAGACGATAAAGGTCATGCTCAGACTGAAACAGACTATTTCCCGTATGGAAGCTATCTGATCAAGGAAACAAAGGCCCCGAAGGGCTATAACCTGAATGAGAACTGGTATTCCATTGTTCAGATTCGGGAAGATGGAAAGCTATATGATGCCGGTCAGAATAACACCAAAGCGAGCGACAACGCATATGCCGGATTCCCGGTGGATGATGTGATCCGCGGAGGTGTTAAGTTTCAGAAAACGGATGCTGAGCGGAATACCGCAAATGCGCAGGGTGATGCCACACTGAAAGATGCAGAAATCACAATTTTCAGTATTTCCGCAAAGGATGTATACGCTGCGGCAGATCAGAACACTTCATCCATGAGCTGGATTGATAAAGGCGCAGATGTTGACACCACAGTTGGGCCGAAGTACGTGGATCTGCTTCATGGAGAGAAGGATCCAAGAGACTTTTCCAATGCAAAGAAGGTTGTTACCATCAAGACCAACGAAACCGGATATGCGGCACTTGGCGCTAAAGCACTTCCGTATGGCACTTACTTTGCGGTAGAAACGAAGCCTTCCAAAGGTTATCTTCTGAACACAGAATGGAAGATTACATTTGAGATCCGTAAAGAAGGTGAGATTCTTGACTTCACAGATTCCGATCCACAGAATCCGAATTACTCTTCCGACAAAGAACATCAGCTAAGGGAACAGGTGATTCGCGGTGATGTGCGGATTGAAAAACAGGATCTTGAACTTGCTGAACTGAATGGGGTAAGCCGCAGCAACTATATCAATGATCAGGGCGGTTATACAGGCGGTGAAGAGGCGCACCAGACAGGTGCTGTAAATCCTTCTCAGGCAATCGGCGGAAAGAATCACAGTGCAAACAGAATGGCGAACCTGAATAACATTACGTTCACCATCACTAATGTTTCAACATTATCGATTCTCTCTGATGCCGGAGAACTGGTGGAATATGCGCCGGGATCTGTGGTTACAACGATCAAGACTTATTACGATGAGGAACTTGGAAAGTATGTTGCCTGCACAAAGGATAAAGCACTTCCGTACGGTACATATACAATTCAGGAAACAAAAACAAATAATGCTTATCTGATGACAGACGGTACACCCCGTACATTCGAAATTGAAAAGGATGGAGAAGTAGTCTGGAAAGATACGCAGACTCATCACAATACCAAGTCTGGAGAAGCAATGATCTTCCGGAACCAGATCATTCGCGGTGAGTTCGAATTTGTAAAGATCATGACTCGCACTTCGCAGCGTATGCAGACATTGTGGGTTCTGGAGAACGCCACTTCCGGTGAAAAGCATGTTATTGTTACGGATCCGAATGGCGAATACCATTCCAATGAGTTCCCTCATTCACAGGACACAAATGGAAATGATGGCCTGCTGGAGAAAATCGAGCAGAAGGGTTATGACAATCTGATCAATCTTACTGCAGGTTTGGAAGATGGCAGTATTTTCGAATACCATGGGATCTGGTTCGGTCTTGGTGAAGACGGGGATATGGCAGATGTGAATGATAATCTCAGTTCCCTCCCGTATGGACAGTACAATCTTCATGAAGTACGCACAGATACCAATGAGGGAAGTGAACTGCAGAACCTTGCGTTCTATGTGACCAGAGATAACAAGCTCATCCATCTTGGCACTATTACTGACTATCAGATTACCCTGCAGACCGTTGCGACGGATAAGGACTCCGGTACTCATTTTATGAAGCCTGGAACCTCTTCGGTGATCGTAGATAAAGTCACTTATCATGGCATTGAAGAATTCGGAAACTATACACTGAAGAGCTACCTGGTTGATGCGGATACCGGGGAAATGATCGTTGACGCATCCGGCAATGAAGTTTCTGTCACAACGGAACTTCAGCTTATGAAGGATGATGGGAAGATCGATGTTGAACTGGCGTTTGATTCCACTAATCTTGGCGGAAAGACGATCGTAGTGTTTGAGGAACTGTACAACGCAGATGGCGAACGGGTATCCTCGCATATGGATCTGCTTGACAGCAATCAGACGGTATCCATTCCGGGCATCGGCACGACGATCGCGGATGTGACGATTGGAAAGGACAATCCGAAAGAAGGGGTCATCTATCTGAAAGATACTGTTTCCTACAACGGACTGACTGCCGGTGTTGAGTACACTATGACCGGAACGCTCATGAATAAGGCAACCGGAGAACCATTCAATGGTGCAGAGCCCGTAACAAAGAAATTCACACCGGCTGCATCCTCAGGAACTATTGATATTGAGTTTGAGGTATCTGCTTCGCTTCTGAGCGGCAAGACTGTTGTCGCGTTTGAGTCCTGCTCGAAAGATGGAGTGGAAGTTGCCGTACATGCGGATATCAACGATGAAAATCAGACCTATGAGTATCATGGCCCTGAACTTCATACAACTGCTACAGATGAAGATGGTGATCATACAGCATCCGCATCGGAACAGCTGAAGATCATCGATAAGGTCCAGTACAAGAACCTGACAGTTGGAAAAGAATATGAGCTGAAAGGAACACTGCATATCAAAAATGCGGACGGCAGTGATGCCGGAACGTATAAGAATGCGGATGGCACCGACTATGTAGTTACAAAGACCTTCACACCCACACAGTCGGATGACTTTGTGACTGTTGAGTTTACAGTTAACGCGTCAGAACTTGTTGAACGGTCGCTGGTAGTATTTGAGGATCTGTATCAGGATGGAAAGCTTGTAACAGTACATGCTGAAATCAATGATAAAGACCAGACGGTGGATATTGAAAAATCCACAATCAAAACAACCGCTACCAACAAAGCCGATAATGGTAAGACGATTCTGGATCGCGGCCCGGTTACAATTCATGATGAAGTTTCCTATACCGGTCTTGTAGCTGGCAGAACATACACCCTGATCGGAACGCTTCACATCAATAAAGACGGGAAAGACGCAGGTGTTCTGAAGATTGACGGGAAAGAAGTCACAAACACCATTACCTTCGTGCCGGAGAAATCATCTGGTACTGTCGGCATGGATTTCACATTCAATTCCAAAGAACTATCAGTAACCACACGAGTTGTTGCTTTTGAAACCGTGAAACTGGAAGAAAAGGAAATTGCGGTTCATGCGGATATTACGGATGAAGGGCAGACCGTCACATTTAAGGAAAACCCGCCTACACCTCCAACTCCGCCGACTCCTCCTACACCTCCGTCAAATCCGGAGTATCCGGAAATACATACAACAGCATATTCAGCAAAAGATGGATATGACTATGTTGAACCAGTCCGGAATGTCACTATTCGAGACAGAGTTTATTACAACAATCTGATTCCGGGTGTTGAGTATGAACTGCGTGGAGAACTTCATAAGAAGAATCCAGGCGGCTGGGATGATGGCGTATTGTTTGTGAACGGACAGTATGTTACCTCCAGCATCCGGTTTACACCGGCGGCAAAGTCCGGCTATGTTGAACTCAGTTTCACATTTGATGCAAGCGCACTGAATGAAGTGACGACGGTTGCGTTTGAACGGCTGTATCATCAGGGAATTGAAATTACAAGTCACACAGATATCAATGATGAGGAGCAGACTATCCTGATCACAGATAATCACAAATACAGAAGACGCCGCGCCGCGTGGATCAATACTGGTGCTGGAAAAGACCTGATGATTTATGGCGGAACAGGCATTGCCGCACTGGCAGTACTTGTCTTCATTCTGAAAAAGAAGAAGAAAGAGAAAGGGGTGACTGAGGAAACAGAAGAGTAATATCAAAACACAGCAGGATTCTTGCAGCTTTGAAGGAGAATTCTGCTTTCATAAAGAAACATACGCAGCAATATTTTGGGGAGAGAACGGCTGAAATGATTCGACGCCGTTCTCTCTTCCTTCTTTTAGTTCATAAAATGGTGCCGTACACGATCTTCAATGGTGCAGGCAAAAGTGGCTGTAAGCAGAATGGCCTTCCCATAGGGCATGGATCCTTCGGAAAGCTGCGAAGCAATCGTAGTGAACAGCTCTGATTCCTTTTGCGAGATTTCTCCGAAAGGGGAAATCGGATCACAATCAAACGGATCGTTGATTTCCTGCCCCTCTGGTTGGAATCCCTCAAGAATTTCAGCGATTTCCTGCTCAGGAAGTTCGCTCAGCGCAAAGTGTTTGCGAGTAGGTGATGCTGGGTAAAAATACTTTTTGGACATTTCTATGTCCTCCTTTCATATATCTCTTAGCCAGCAAAAATAAAAATCCCCGAAATTTTTCGAAAAAATCTTCAAATTTCGAAAAACTGCAGTGAAATACATGAAAAAAAGAAAACGCCAGTATGATCGCTGGCGTCTGATTTGTTAAATCTTCACTGGTGGAATCATGCTGAGATCCGGAAGTTCAGGGTAAGAATAATACGCAACTACGTCAACGCAGTATTTGACATCATCGTTGCCGTTATACTTATAGTAATCCCTCCAATCCATGACAGCGGCATTGTGGGTGCATGAAACATATGTGTCCTCAATGATCTCTTCTGGTTCATCCGCGGATGAGGTTTCTGAGATCAGTATCTCATCCCATTTGCCTTCTCCATGATATCGGGCGACCGCAATACGATAATCGGGGTTCTCATCCTGTTTTCCACATACAAGAAGAATGTTGCGAATAAGAATCAGATACTTCTGATTGACAGAGAGCGATGCTTCAGATTCAGAGTTGATAATTATGAATTTATCCATTTTGGCTTTCTCCTATATTTGGTGGCGCGCCAGAATGAGTATAACAGAATGTCCTGTGATACATTTACCAACTGCGATTTAAAAAGAACGGTGATTGTATTTTGAATGACAATGTTGTTTCAAATTGTCTATGGAAAAATGGTCGCCCTGAAAGGAGCGTTTTAATACGAGTAACAAATGAAGCGAATAAAAATACTAAGTGTAGGTGTGCTGGCGGGAATTCTCGCGTTCTGCACATTTAAGGCATTTCCTGATATTGCTTCTCATAATAACTCAGTAAAAGAAGCGGAACATATTCAGCAACTGATCGATGATGAATCAGAGGATATGGGCTTCAGTCATGAGTCATGGGAAACACTTCATCAGGAAAATGAAGATTTCAAAGGATATCTGAGATTCGAGTCCGGTTTGATCGAAACTCCTATTGTTCAAGGTAAAGATAATGATGAGTATCTCAGAAAGTCATTTGAGGGGAACTACGATACCCAGGGTGTTCCGTTTATGGATGCGATGTGTTCCACTTACTCAGCTAACATCACGATTTACGGGCATAACGTTTATTACGACAGTACGGCTAAGTTCTCGCCATTGGAGAAACTGACGGATGACAAAAATGTGGAAGACAATCGTTTTGTCCTTTTTTATCTGAATGAAGAATGCAGAAAATATGAAGTTATCGCAGTTCTATATATAACTAGCGAA
>JAFWLM010000149.1 GCA_017511045.1 Lachnospiraceae bacterium
GCCAGAGAATAGTCCCAGGCAATGAGGGCGGTCCGGAGAGATCCTCGGGAAGGTAAAATACCTATGTTGCGCTTTTGACGCAGGCTAGTGTGTTCCCCAGATCAGGGGTGAGGGCATCAAATATGATCAGTAACGATATGAGCCTTAAGAGAGGCTTTTTTCATATGCAAAAAAAAGGAGGAATATATGGATTTAATGAAACAGAAAAGAAAAACAAACAGAAGTAAACTCCTGGTGGCCATTGCTGCTATCAGCGGCGTTATGATGCTTTGTGCGCCGATGGCTGTTATGGCGAACAGTGAAGTCACATATGGAGAAGGAAACATTCAGGTGGAAACATTTGATGAACAGGATACAGTTTCGAATGCGTTCTACATTTTCAAAGCAAAAAAGAATGAAGATGGAACACTTTCTGATTTTGCCTGGCCGTCGGATGAAATGCGAAACACTGTGCTTGGAGTGATCAGGCAGTTTACGTCAACCTATTCATCTTTGGATGCACAGGATGCGGCTGATTATATTTCAGCAGCGGTAAGAAATGCGTCCGGAGAATCTATGACAGATCAGAATACTATATTACAGGCGAACGACCTTTTGAATAAGCTTGCTGCAGCAGTTGATGATGCTGCGGGGTCTGTATCTGTTTCGAAGGGACAGAGCGTGACACTGCAGGAAGGATACTGGCTGCTGGTTACGGCAAATGATTCCATTGACATGGACGAGAGTGGTACGTCGCCGATTTTTACCATCATTGGCGGAGGGACCGTGACTGTTACAGAAAAGAGATCCGTTCCGACCATTGACAAACAGATTCTGAACGATGCAGATGGTGCTGCATGGCAATATGGAGCTGATGCACAGAGGGGACAGGATATCCGGCATCAGATCACAGGAACGGTCGCTATGAATATTCAGACCTACGATCTGTATTATTACGGATTTGAGGATGTCATGAGCAAAGGAATTGATTATAATTCAGGCTCTTACCAGGTGACTATGGATGGGACAGATGTTTCTTCGTCTTTCCGGGAAACATTGACACTGCAGGCAGATGGAACAAAAAAGCTGGCAGTTGTCTGTGAGGACCTTTATGCAATCCCGAATGTTCATCCGAATTCTGACAGCAGGATTGTTCTGACTTATTCCGTTAAGCTGAATGATGACTGCGTGATCGGTGCAGCAGGCAACCCGAACGAGGCATGTATTTATTACAGTTCTAATCCAAATACCAGAGAGATTGGGAAAACTCATCCCGTCAAGGATTATTTATATGCATTTGCACTGCATCTGGAAAAGAAAGACAGGGATACCAATGTTCCGCTTTCCGGAGCCCGTTTTACGATCAAGGCGTCCGCCCCGGATGATGCTTCTTCTCAGGGACTGTTCGTGCAGCCAGACGGCAGGCTTGGGACGGATCCTTATGAATTTCAGACAGGCGAGGATGGAATTATTGAAGTCACCGGTCTGGATGCAGGAAGCTATCTTTTGAAAGAAGTCCAGGCACCGGATATGTATCAGGTGAAGAATGAGGATACCATTGTCACGATCCAGGCAGATTATGGGGAAACTGGAGCGCTTCAGACGTTGACCAATGTAGTTTCCGGCAATGCAGATGCTGTGGCTGGTATAGACAACAGTAATGATAATCTTGTCAATGGCGATGAAGGGAGTGCGGCGATTGCAGCGAGGTGTCTGGTGAATGTCACGATCGGTAATATCAAAAAGATTCAGATGCCGCTTTCCGGAGAATCGGGTCTGGTGCTGATCATTGCATTAGGGTTAGGGATAACAGCCATCTCTGCGGCAGGTATCATATTCAGGGGAAAAAAGAAGGAGAGTAAAAAATGAATAGAGGCAGAATCAGAAAGACAGTCATCGCTCTGATGGCTGTTTTGCTTTTGGTCTTATCGGCGTCTGGGATAGTGTTAGCAGACGATGCGAAAAGGTTAGAAATTAATCCATTTGCAGGAAAAGATTTTTCTTCCTGCCGGCTGTTGGTTGTGACAGAAGATACCTCTGTTTTTCCGGAAGATGCGCCGATCCTTTCATCTTATAACAACACTTTTTTATTACAGTATCAGGATCAGGAAAGCGCAAAAAAAGCGTACTTGTTCTATCTGGAACAAGCAGATGCGGTAGATGTTGATGCTGTTATCCGTATCTGTGATGAAGAAGGAAAAGCCGATCTGGAGGGAACCAGGATGACAGAAGAAGATAATCCATTGGCCGAATTAGAAGAAGCGGTATCAGAATCACCTTTCGGAAAATACGACGTTGCCTTGATCGATACAGGAGCTAATGAAGAACATGTCAGAGAAACCGTTTCCATGATCGGTGACGATCCAACCGATCATAATGGGCATGGAACAAGAATGGCTCGCTTTATGGCAGAAGAGAATGAACAGGTATCCATCCTTTCCATCAAAGCAATCGGCGACGATGGAAGAGGCGCAGTATCTTCGGTTTATGCCGCCATTGAATATGCAATCTCACGGAATATCGGAATCATATCTCTTTCCGCAAGTGCAGAGGCGGCAGATAACCTGATTTTGAAAGAGGCTGTAAAAAGAGCTACGGATCAGGGAATTGTTTTTGTCGGCGCTGCAGGCAATCAGGGCAGTCAGGCAAACCAGTATGTTCCGGGCTGTATTGAAACAGCAATCGTCATAGGCGCCTGCAATCAGGATGGGAAACGTATTCCTTCCTCCAATTACGGGCCAACCGTTGACTACTTTGTAACAGCTGCAAGCACTTCTGAAGCAACAGCCCGGTTCAGCGGGCTGCTTTCTTTATGGGGGATCAATGCAGTCAATGAACATTTGAATCAGGGGAAAGTCTTTACTGAAAATATTGTAACGGCGCTGGAAGACGCAGAAGAATATTATTATATGCTCATGGGAAGTGGCTTTACGGTCTCTGCTGTTACGCAGCAGTTTTATTCGGTGCAGGGGATCGGTGACAATGATGTTCTGTATTTTACTTATATCAACGGTACCTGGACAGCTGCTTACTGCATTGATCATGGTAAAGGAAACCCGAATAGCGATTCCTATGTCTATAATCAGACCACAAATAATATTCTAGGATATCTTATGAGAAATGGATATCCGTACAATCAGTGGGGACTTTCCTGGCAGGAAGCACAGTTTCTGACACAGGCGGCCGTGTTTGGATCTCTTGGAGTGGATTTCTATTCTGTTTCCGACGGTATGCATTCCCCCTATTGGATCTGGAATCACATTTGGGGAGATGGAAGCTGGCAGGAAGGAAACTATGTAGGAAACATAGGGAATTTTCAGTATGCCGTGAATCTCTTGAACAATGCTAGACGTAATGCTACCTCAGCAGATGCGAAATATGTGAATTATTGGAGTCCATCTAATTCAAACCTTCAGAGGATGATCACTCCGGCAAGAGCGACAACATCTGTGAAAGTGATCAAGACAACAGCTGCATCCGGTGTTTGTAAAGACCAGTTGGTCGGAAATTCCATGTATTCCGGGAGTTTCCAGGGAGCGAAATTTAATGTATGGATCTATGACAGCCTTGCACAAGCCTGGGGGGCAGTAAAGGTTTATGAAACCGGGACAGATGGATCCTTTACCATAGATGGACTCTTTGTTGGGGACAGGGTCTGGGCCGAAGAAATACTGGCGCCAAAAGGTTATCTGCTTCCATCCGGGTATCAGGAGATCACACTGACTTCTTCCGCCAATACCATCACATTTCAGGATGTCCCTGCCTTTGATCCCGGAGTGCCAGTTCTGAAAAAGGTGAAATACAAAGGTCAGGCATTCATGGAAGATAAACCATTGGAAGGAGCCGTTTTCAAGGTGCAATACTTTGACAATGATTCCTGCAGTGGAGATGCAAAAAGAATCTGGTATTTTCAAACAGGAGAAGACGGAACGTTTTCTTACTCTATGGACAATCTTGCGCAGGAATATGAAAACAGTGATTTGTTTGTAGATACAAAGAATCAACCAAAACTCCCGTTGGGAAGTGTTTTATTTACGGAAATCAAAAGCCCTGCAGGGTATCTGCTTTCGGATCATTCACTGAAAGCAAAAATAACGCAGCCAAATGCTGGAGCAGATGCAGAGTTTTCCTGGATTACAGAAAGCAGCAGAATGATCGAGATCCGTCCGGACCATACTGCGATGATTGGAAATACCGAGATTGCATTGGCCGTAAGAAAGATTGATGCATCGACACGGAAAAACCTGAAAAATGCAAAACTGCAGATATTGGAGGGAGAATCTGTAAAAACAGAGTGGCTGAGCGAAGACACAGAAACGGTTATTCGCGATATCTTTGAGCCGGGAAAGACCTATACACTCAGAGAAATAGAAGCGCCTGAAAGCTATCTGAAAGCAGAGGACATATCGTTCCGTTTTAATGAACAGGGAGAACTGGAACTGCTGACGGAGAATGCAGAAAGTTATACTTCTGCAGATGGAATCTGCGGCATCATCATGAAAGATGACAAAATGATCGTCCTTCCGATGACGGGCTCTGTAAGTTTGTTACTGACTATTATCGCAGGGTCTCTGCTGCTTTTGGGGAGTGCTGCAATTTTGCTTAGGAAAAAGAAAAGATTCTTTTCTATTATTCTTTGCCTTTTATCTGCCTTTATGATAACGATTCCAACTTTCGCAGCAGGAAGTATGGTCATTGAATCCGATAATCATCCGGAACATCGTTATACCGCTTATCAATTATTAAACGGAATCGTGTTGGGAGAAGATGAACTCTGGAACATTCAAATTGCAGAGGATATTCCTAAGACATTTTGGGATAAATTGGAGGCAGATCCTTTGCAGCGTTCTTCTGTTGAAGTCGCAGAATGGCTGGCAGAAAGTATTCGAGCTGACGCTGACGGAGGTTTTGCCGTACGGCTTGCAAGAGCCCTCCTGCAGGAACCATCCATTTTGCCGGATGCAGACTTTGCCTCTAATGAAACAGTTACCCTTCCGGATGGCTACTATCTGATCATTTCAGATGATGCACAGCCAATGATTCTGCTGATTGGGAAAGATAAAACCGTAACGCTTCACGAAAAATCGTCTGTCCCGACTCTGCGAAAAGAGATTGGAGAAGTGCAGGAAGATGGACAAGTCCGATTTGGGAAGGCAGCCGATTCTGGAATAGGAAAAAGGATCCCATACCGTCTTTATGGCACACTTCCATCTAATTACAATGCCTTTGATGCATATTACTATTGCTTTTGCGATCAGTATGAAGCAGGACTGCAAATAGATCTTTCATCTGTTTCTGTGACGCTGCTTGATGCAGAAGGACAGGAAAAAGTTGATCTTACAAAAGGAGCAGATATTGACCTGACCGATCAATTGTTGACAGTTGCGTTTCCTGATCTGAAAACTGTTTATCCGCGTTATGCAGAGGAGGATATGCTTCTTGTTCAATATGATGCGTTTCTTACAAAAGAAGCAAAAATAGGTGCAGATTCGAATGATAATGACGCCTGGATCGAGTATACGCGCAGTCCAACTTGCGTAGCGCACGGGAAAAGCGTTCCGGACAGATGCCGCCTGTACACGTGGCAGATACAATTGGTGAAAACAGGGGCAGAAACCGGAAACCTATTGGCGAATGCTGCATTCTCTATTAAAGAAGAAGGCGGCCTGTATCTGAATCCGGATGGAACCAGAACAGATCAAATGACGGAGAGGTCCCTTTGGAAAA
>JAFWLM010000150.1 GCA_017511045.1 Lachnospiraceae bacterium
CAATGCGATATACAGAAGCAAGGCTTTCGAAGATCGCAATGGAGATGCTTGCCGATATCAATAAAAATACCGTAGACTTTGTTCCGAACTTTGATGAAACGGAAAAAGAGCCGGTCGTTCTTCCGGCCAGATATCCAAATCTTTTAGCAAACGGAACCACCGGTATTGCCGTTGGTATGGCGACGAATATTCCTCCGCATAACCTTACGGAGCTGGTCGATGCAGTCGTAAAGATCATTGATGACAAGATCGCAGATGCGGAAACGACGATCGAAGATGTGATGAAGATCGTAAAGGGTCCTGATTTTCCGACCGGGGCAACGATCTTAGGCCGCAGAGGAATCGAGGACGCATACCGTACCGGCCGCGGAAAGATCAAGATCCGTGCCGTATCGGAAATCGAGCCAATGGAAGGCGGAAAGAACCGGATCGTCATTACCGAACTTCCGTACCTTGTAAATAAAGCAAAGCTGGTTGAAAAGATCGGCGATCTTCATAAAGATAAAAAGATCGATGGTATCACGGACCTTCGTGACGAAACCGACCAGACCGGAACCCGGGTGGTCATCGAACTCAGAAAAGATGTCAATCCGAACGTCATCTTAAATCAGCTTTATAAACATACCCAGCTTCAGGACAGCTTTGGCGTGATCATGCTGGCCCTGGTCAACAACGAGCCGAAGATTTTTAATCTTCTGGAGATGCTTTCCTATTATCTGAAACATCAGGAAGATGTCGTTACCAGAAGAACCAAATATGATCTGAACAAAGCGGAAGAACGCGCGCATATCTTAGAAGGTCTGCTGATCGCACTCGATAATATCGATGAAGTCATCCGCATCGTCCGCGGAAGCCGTACTACGCAGGATGCCAAGAATGCATTATGTGAACGTTTCGGCTTAGATGATGTTCAGGCTCAGGCGATCGTTGACATGAGGATCCGTGCCCTGACAGGTCTCGAAAGAGAAAAACTGGAAGAAGAGCATGCGGAACTCTTAGAAAAGATCAAATATTACAAAGCCATCTTAGGTGATGAGAAAAAACTGCTCGGCGTGATCAAAGAAGAGATCATCATCATGAAAGAAAAATATGGCGATGAAAGAAAAACTTCGATCGGCATCGATGATGGAGAGCTTGAAGACGAGGATCTCATTCCGGATGACAGCACTGTGATCACGATGACGCGTCTTGGTTACATCAAGAGAATGGATATCGACAACTTCAAGGAGCAGAACCGCGGAGGCAAGGGCATCAAGGGAATGCAGACGCTCGACGAGGATGTGATCGACCGGATGTTCATTACAACGGCACATCACAGAATGCTGTTCTTTACCAATACCGGACGAGTTTATCTCCTGAAAGCATATCAGATTCCGGAAGCTTCCCGTACAGCGAGAGGAACGGCAATCGTCAATCTTCTTCAGCTGCAGCCGGGAGAGCGGATCGCAACTGCGATGGTCATTGAGCAGTTCGATGGAGCTGAGAACCTGCTGATGGCAACCAAAAAGGGTCTGATCAAGAAGACCCCGCTCAAAGATTATTCAAATATCAGGCAGACCGGAATCATCGCCATCAGTTTGAGAGAAGATGACGAACTGATCGATGTTGATATGACGGATGGAAAACGTGAGATCATTCTGATCACCAAAGGCGGAAAGAGTATCCGGTTCAATGAAGAAGAAGTTCGTGCAACCGGAAGATCTTCCATGGGCGTTACCGGCATGAAGCTTTCTGCAGGAGATGAGGTCATCACGCTTGCTTTAGATGTCCAGGGAGACGATATCCTCTTTGCGACAGAAAACGGCATGGGCAAGAGAACGAAGTTTGAAGAGTTCAAAGCGCAGCACCGCGGCGGTATGGGCGTGCTTTGCTATAAGGTGACAGAGCGTACCGGACAGCTTGTTGCTGCAAGTGCTGTTAATGACGGCGATCAGATCATGCTGATCACGAATGGAGGTATTGTTATGAGGACCTCTGTTGACAGCGTTTCCGTGATCGGAAGAAATACGCAGGGTGTTAAGATCATCAGTATTGATAAGGACAGTGAGGTAAAACTGGCTGGAATGGCAAGGCTGTCTGCGGAATTCCTGGAAGAGGAAGAAGCGGAAGAGACAATCGAGCCAGAAACGGCTGAAGGAGACCCTGATGTTTCAGATCGTATCTGACGGGAGCTGTGATCTGTCTCCGGAACAACTTAAGACTGCAGGAATCGTTACAGTTCCTTTCTATGTTACATTGGACGGAAAGACCTTTCGAAAAGAAGCAGAGGAACTATCGGTCAGGGAGTTTTATGAATATTGTATTTCCCATCCGGAATGTGCTCCGAAAACATCTATGCCCTCGGCAGAAGATTATGTCCGGGCGTTTCGGCCTATCCTCGAACAGGGAAAGGATATCCTTTGTTACTGTATCACAAAACAATTCTCCGGTTCTGTTAACAGTGCGCTTGCCGCAAAAGCATCTCTTCAGGAAGCGTATCCGGACCGAAGGATCCAGATCGTGGATTCCACTTTGGTCACCGGCCTTCAGGGGGCCCTTCTGCTTGAGCTTTCAAAATATGCGAAAAGCGGTCATTCGCTTCAGGAAACGTATGAACGGGGAGAAGAAATCAAAAAAAACGCTGTTCTCTATTTTACGATCGAAGATCTTTCTTACCTTGCAAGAGGCGGAAGGATTGGGAAACTGACAGATAAGGCGGTCCGGAGCTTTAACCTCCACCCGCTGATCTGTTTTAAAGAGAGCGGACTCCATCTGATCGGAGTCAGCATCGGCAGACAGAATTCTTTTGATAAATTAACAGAAATCGTAAAGAAACTCCTTCAGAAACAGAACCTCGATCTGGACCACTATACATTCGGGTTCGGCTGGGGACTGGATAGAGAAGAAGCGGAACCGTGTTTTCTCCAGATCCGAAACGTCTTTCGGGAACGGTTTGGAACCGTTCCGGATTTTATTCCGATTCAGGTTGGCGCTACGATCGGTGTTCATACCGGGCCGAAACCGGTCGGATTCGGCTTCATAGAAAAAGCCTGAAGGAAGGAGCGATTCCTACGGAGATGTTGGATAATTCCGGAAAAAAAACTTAACCGGATCAAAGGATACGCGATACCGATCGTGTCGGTCTTTATCCTTCCCTACATCTGGTCATATGCCTATTGGGCGATGGGACCGATGGTAGTTTCCAAATGTAAAAAAGAGCATTTTGCCGACTTCATGGCTGCGATCCTTGTAGCCTGTGTAGCGGGTACACTTGTTCTCGCATTTTTCCCTACTTATATGGACAGGGTTGCCGAGCGCCTTTTTGCCAAAGGGAAGATCAAAAGAGCAGGAAAGTAAGAGCGTATGGCGAATGCCACAGGACTTCGGCAATAATAAGATGTTTTAAGGGCTGCTGCGATATATGTTTTCGCAGCAGCCCTGTTATTTATTGCAGTGCAATTTATTTATTCAGATGTTTCGTCCGTTTCTTTTTCTGTTTCCGTTTCTATTTCTTTTTCTTTTCTTTTCCGTTTTACAAGAACGATGATTATGATAGCAGCGGCAATTACTACGACAGGAATTGCGATCCAGAGAGCCAGAAGATTATTCGTTCCGTTCTCCGGAGCTGCCGGGACAGATTCTGCTTCCGGAGCAGCGTCGCCTCTTCCATCAATCGTGAGAGCTGCATCATATGCGTAGTCTTCCGCGTCACCGCCGCTCCAGGATCCGATGCATCCTTCAGGAGCTTCTGCGCCGTCGCCGCCAGGACCGCCGGGACCGCCAGGGCCACCAGGACCGCCAGGCATTCCGCCTTCTTCACCGCCTTCTGCCGCCGGAGCCTCAACAACTTCAGCAACTGTTTCAAATGCTGCGCTCTCAAGGTTTTCTGCTGTCAGAACTGTTCCGGCAGCATATTTCTTTGTGCCGACTGTAAGGCTGGAACCGGTACCGACAACGACCTGTCCGTTTCCGGAAATACTGAGCGTGTCGATCAGAGAAGTTGACGTGACGTTCCATGTTCCGCCGTCTACAGTGATGTTAATGTCATTAGCGCCATTGTCATTGATCAGGTTGCCAACATGACCCTGATCAAAGTACTCGGAAATCGTATATTCGGTATTCTGATATCCGAGGATCGCATTCTTAGCTTCCTCATTTTCAGCAGCTAAGGAATTCATTGTACCTTTGACAAATGCAGAGCCGTCATATGTTACATGAACTGCGGATGTAGATGCAGCCGCTCCGTTCAAAGTAGCGCCTTCCCCAAGAGTAATATTCAGCGGGGAACCTTTCAGCGGACCCTGGTCAGAATTATCTGATCCGGATGCGTTATAGATATTTCCATTATATTCTCCATTTGTAAATGTGAAGGTCTGAGCTGCCGTATCCTGCTGTGCCTGTTCTGTTCTGAAACCGGCTTTCTCCGTATGAGTTGCTGCAAAAACAGGACCGGAATAGCCTTCAACGCCCATATCCGGAGCAGGGTTTGTTGCGTCATCGTTGTCAATGACCTGAATCAGAACACCGCCGTTGTTAATTGTAGCACCGTCAACAGTAACAGTAGCCGCCTCATTGGAAGATCCGGTTTTCAACAGGAAAGTAGCAAATTCAGAATTGACTTCTGTTCCCTGCTGAATATCCAGGGCATTGTCTCCCTGATGGAACATGAATCCGAAAGTATCGGAATTGATGACAGAATTTTTTGTGTCTGTTGCAGTATACGTTTTTGTAGATCCGTCCGCCTGAGCAACGTCATAGGACTGGTCTTTCGTAATACTCTTATATGTAGCGCTGCCTCCGGTGAAGATGTTTGCATAGGTTCCGACATTCAGGGTTGAACCTGCGAAGGTCTCAACGGCGTTTCCGATAACGTAGGTTCCATAACCGCTTCCGTAGTTTGTTGTATACGGATTATCCTTTGTTACGATCTGTCCTCCTTCTTCCTGAATTGCGATCTTGGACTCGTCTGTGTTGTTCAGTGTCAGAGAGGTGTTATAAGCGTTAAGATACATATTAGAACCTGAATCTGTGGACAGTACCGCCCATGCCCCTGAAGAAGTCTCAGAATCATAGATGTTAAATGTTGAGTTATCGCCTTCAAGGTTTGTGCAGCGGGAGGTTCCCATAATGCCGAGGATCCACGGAGGAGCGACCATAACATTCTGAGCCGCCGTGTTCAGATAACCTTGGTAAATTGTTCCGCCATTGGATTGCATTTTGGAATTCTGAACGGTCACCTTTGATCCCGTGTCGTTAAAGATCGGCATTGTTGCAACACCGGTAGTCTCGATCGTAGAGCTGTCGATCAGAACATCTGAGTTTCCGAAAACAGCAACTGCGGCACCTTTTCCTGAAAAGTCACAGGTATCGGTTCCGTCTGCGTTCGTATTCAGTTTGATCGTGGTGTCTTTGATGGTGTAATCTTTGTCGATAATAAGAAACCCATTGTGGCCGCTTGCACTGTCGTCGATCACAACTCCATCTGCACCGTTCTCATCATAAGTGCCGGCAGAGATCCGTTCGGTTTTTGCGTCCGCTCC
>JAFWLM010000151.1 GCA_017511045.1 Lachnospiraceae bacterium
ACTACGGGCAAAATTACAAAAATTCAGGATTTAAAGCATCAAAACAGTGCATAATAATAGTAAATCGGTATTTTCCCAATATCAGGAGGTACATTTTATGGCGTCAGGAATGACACAGGGCGAGCAGAATCTGGTCTTTTTCCAGAGTCTGATACCAAAAAGCGAAAAACTGTATGTCTGGTGCTATGACAAAGATGGAGGTTATGTTGCCTCATCCTGTCCGAAAGAAAAGCAGTCTCTGCTGGATCAGACTTTTTATATCTTCGGCGGTCTGAAGATATTCCTTGACTATGCACGCAGCACGGATAAAACATACCCGGAAATCATCGGTTCACCGATCGGCATGCAGTGGGCGCTGAGCTATGAATCAGAACGGAACCGTAATCTGATTTTTCTCATCGGTCCGGTCTTCTTTGTGTCTCCCGAGGAACAGCAGGTCCGCAATGCGCTGGTTCCCTATATCCGTAATCCGCAGCGCTCCGCCTGGGCAGATGAACTCTGTGATGCATTGGATGATCTGCCGGTGATGTCCTACGCAGTTTTCAGCCGTTACATCCTGATCATCCATAATACACTGACCGGACAGAAGCTGGATCTGCAGACTATGGAGGAGCACCGCGCTATAGGAGCGAAAGCAGATCCCAGGCATCCTCAAAGCCGTGACCGATATAGAGTTTATGCTTCCGAAAAAGCCATGCTGGATACGGTAAGGCGCGGAGACATCGACTATATGGACGCCCTGCAGAACAGCATGGGGCTGAGCTCCGGTGTACCTGTGAAAGGACAGGAACCGCTGCGCCAGGTGAAGACGAGCATTGTTGTATTTATTACCCTGGTCAGCCGGGCTGCCATGGAAGGGGGTCTTCCGCCGGATATTGCATATGATCTCGGTGATTCCTATATTCAGTCCGTGGAGGACTGCCATGATTCCGGTGAACTGAATGCTCTTGCGCATGCGATGTATCACGATTTTGTATATCGCGTTCATTATCTGCATACCGATCCCGGTTATTCCCATGCGATTCAGAAATGCTGTGACTATATCAATCTCAGCCTGGACCGGAAAATACGGACAGCCGATCTTGCGTCACTGGCCGGATATACGGAATACTATCTGACTGAGAAATTCAAAAAGGAGACCGGACAGTCCGTCTCCTCCTATATCCGCTGTGCAAAAATCGAGCGGGCAAAGATTCTTCTGAATACAACATCTCTTTCTGTCCATGAAATTGCGTACAGGCTTTCCTTTAATACACCGAATTATTTTATCCAGACGTTCCGTGACATCACAGGATTCACCCCGGCACAGTACCGGAAACAACGGAAAATGGAATAACAGCATGCAAAATAAAAAAATCCGAAGAGATCAGATCTCTCAGGATTCTTTTCACTATGCTCAGTCAAGATCGGTGCCGTTCGTCTGAATAACTTTCTGATACCAATAGAATGAGTCCTTGCGTATACGTTCCATTGTGCCGTTTCCCTGATCGTCCAGATCAACATACACCATGCCGTATCTCTTTTTCATTTCGCCGGTACCTGCGGATACGATGTCGATCCATCCCCAGACAGTCAGACCGAGCACCTCGACACCATCCAGTTCAATTGCTTCATGAATGGACTTTACGGAATCTCTCAGATAATCAATACGGTACTGGTCATGGATCTTACCGTCCTCAACAATATCTTCCGCACCGAGCCCGTTTTCCACGACCCATACCGGCTTGTGATAACGATCATACAGCTGATTCAGTGCAAGGCGCAGGCAGTCCGGATCGATCGGCCAGTTCCATGCGGTTTGTTTCAGGTACGGATTTGCCATATTTCTGCTTTCGGGATGTTCAGATGATACGCATGCTGACTTATAACAGGAGAATCCGATAAACTCACACGGATATTCAGCCAGCAGTTCCAGATCACCGGGTTCCATTTTTACCGTGATGCCTTTGCGCTCATATTCTTTCAGTCTGTAGTTCGGATAATGACCGCCTACCTGGACATCGCTGTAGAAGAATGCTTCCCTGGTTCTGTTCATTGCCATCAGCTGGTCTTTCGGATTGCATGTATATGCGTAGATGGGCATATATGCGAGCATCTCGCCGACCATCATATCCGGATTGATTTCATTCTTGGCCTTCACAGCTTTTGCGGATGCGACAAACAGATGGTGCGCCGCCTGTGCGACATTCTGTTCGCTGTAATCCATGACACCGCCGCCGATATAGGTATTACCTTCCAGAATATCGATTTCATTGAATGTCAGCCAGTATCTGACTTTATCCTTATATCTGGAAAACAGTGTGCGGGCATAGTTTTCAAAGAAACCGACCAGCTTTCTGTTTTTCCAGCCGCCGTATGCCACAGCAAGATGCAGCGGCATTTCATAGTGGGACATTGTCACAAGCGGTTCGATTCCATATTTTTTCAGCTCAGCAAAGACCTGATCGTAGAATCTGAGTCCTTCCTCATTCGGAGTATCCTCATCCCCGTTCGGGAAGATTCTCGGCCAGCTGACGGACATGCGGAATACCTTGAATCCCATTTCCGCAGCCAGTGCGATATCTTCCTTCCAGTGATGATAGAAATCAACCGCTCTGTGACTTGGGTAATACTCACCTTCGATTACTCCCGGTACGGCGCCTTCCGGAAGAACGATCGGTTTCTGAAATACAACATCGGTATAACCTGTTTCTTTGGTGACGGGATTGATCCATGTCATCTGTCTTTTTCTTGTCAGGGATCCGCCAGTCATTACATCACATATGCTCAGCCCTTTTCCGCCTTCGAATGCTCCGCCTTCATACTGGTTTGCGGCTGTTGCTCCGCCCCACAGGAAGTTTTCAGGGAATCGCATATTTTCATTCATCATAACTTCAGTTCCTCCTTCTTGTTCCGTCAAATTGTATTTTCAGTTTTCAGTCTGCAGCATTCTCTTCTGCATTCTCGCGGAGACTCTTCTCATATACCTTGTTGCTGATGTGAACAAAGGGCATATAGAGGAGAACGATTGCAGCGAAAGCTACGAACTGAACGACTGCAGCCATAATGCTTCCGCCGGAAGCCAGGAATGCATTGATGAACGGAGGAGTAACCCAGGGTACATCGATATATGTATACGGCATGATACCAGCCTTTGTCGCGACATAACCGATAACTGTACCGAGGACAGGTGCGAGGACAAAGGGAATTGCATAAATTGGATTCATGACGATCGGCAGACCGAAGATGATCGGTTCATTGATCTCAAAGATACCTGCAGGAAGAGCGATCTTTGCAATGGCTCTTTCATCTTCACGCTTGCTGACAAGCAGGATCGCGACGATCAGTCCAAGTGTGCATCCGAATCCGCCAAGGCCGCCGAAGAGAACATTGAACGGTTTTGTAACGATTTCGGTCGGTGCAAGTCCGGCATTGACCAGTTCGATATTCTTTGACAGTGCAGCAAGGAACAGAGGTCTTGTGAATGCACTTGTCATAGCTGTTCCGTGAATGCCCAGGATCCAGAAGACACCTGCAAACAGAGCAATTCCGATGAAGCCGAACGGTGTCTGCATCAGGCTGCCCAGAGGTGCCTGCAGAACGTTGTAGATCAGGTTGGAAAGTTCACTGCCTGTCAGGGAGTTGTATGCAAAACGAACTGCCGCAAGAATCAGAATGGTAAGACATGTAGGAATCAGTGAAGAGAATGCCTTTCCGACATTTGCCGGTACACCATCCGGCATTTTGATCTTGAACGCTTCCACTTTGTTCAGACGGCTGTAGAGCATGATCGTCAGGACAGCAATTACCATCGCATAGAACATTCCAAGGGAACCGGTCACATCCTGACTCAGTCCGATAGCGAAGACACCTTCCTGGCCTTGTACCGCAATATTAGTCGAATTCATGCAGACATATGCAACCAGGCCGAGCAGTCCGCCGAAATGAGGTTCAACACCAGAGCGTTTTGCCATGTTATATGCCATGTTGTGTGCCAGAAGCAGCGCGATCAGATTCATGCATCCGTAATAGATGCCGGAGAACATCGGGTTGAAATTCACCAAGAATTCAAATCCATGCACTGTGGCAAGACCGGCCTTCGGCGAGCAGATCAGACTTGTAAACAATGTTGCAATCGATGCAAGAATAATGAACGGGTTCAGAACAACGAATGAGTCCATAATGCTCTGAATGATTTTGTTGTCATTGACCTTTCCGGCTGTATTCATAATGCCGGTCATCAGTCTGTCAGAAAACTTCATAATCTATCTCCTCCTGCTTCACCGTCTGTGCGGTGAAGAACTTACACCCAGAAGATACAAAAAGAATCCGTCAAAACCGGTTTTTTCCAGAAATTGACGGAGTGTTTCGCAAATAGTATCAGTGTTTCATAAAATGAATCAATATGTCATGGAAATACGATAAGAAATATAATTAATGAACATATTCATCTGAACATTGGACCATGGATCTTCGGCCGTATCCCCGAGATATATCTTTCTGATCTTTGAGGGAGCACCATTATCCCTGCCGAATGTCACCATATATATTTTCGGCGCATCCGCTTTTTCAATAAAACTCATGTTGATATCCAGACGCTTGAAAAAATCTCCGCTTGCCGAGAATATGATCACCAGGTCATCCTTTCCCGCATTCTTTAATTTTTCACGCTGCTCAACCCAGGACTGCGCACTGTAGCAGAAAATGCCGTACACAGCCAGACTGTTTCTCAGCGTATAGGCAATATGACTTGCCTGCAGATGTCCGAATGTATAGATCGTCTGATGCTGAAAAATGTCCGAGATCAGATCCTCAACTGCCGGATCATCCATGATTATCGGAAAATGATCTGTCATCTGCTTCAGGCGGCTGAGATAAACCTGTTTCTGCTCATCCAATGGCAGCACAGGTTTCTCTTCACGGGATTTGCTGTGTCTTGCCCTTATCAGCATCTGCAGATCAATATAGTCGATCAGTCCAAGATCCTTGCAGAATCTGCTGATCGCCGCCTTGGACAGATTGCATTGCTTTGAGATTT
>JAFWLM010000016.1 GCA_017511045.1 Lachnospiraceae bacterium
AGTTCTCAGTTTTTATTCCACTTGGTGTTTCAGGCCATTTCCCTTCACGATACAGCTCAACACATTTTCTTTTAAACTCATATGAATAGCGCATAGTAAAACCCCCTTCCCTGATTGTCCAGGAAAGGGGGTACATATCAAGTGAGCCGGCATTTCTTTATAAGCTTTTAAATATTATTCTGTCTTTGTGTAATCCCAGGTTCCGGGTTCCTCTGCAGGCTGTCCATCTGCGGACGGCTCTGTGACTTCCGTCAGGGTCAGCACGTTTCCAGCAACTGTGTAGGTAAAGTCCTTCTCGGCCCACAATCCTTCCACATAGGAGATCGTCAGATTGCCGTCGAGTGCAGTGTAGGTGAAGTCCTGGCTCCAGAAAATATCTTTTCCGGTTCCGTCTGCATTAAAGGTGTAGCCGGAATCCCAATAGTCTTCCATCCAGGTTCCGACGATCGCTGTATCATTCGCAAGCGTCTCGACCGGTGCTTCCTCTTTTTTTCCGCAGGCTGTAAGAGCCAGTCCCAGAACAAGCATACTTAAAATAATTGCAAATACTTTTTTCATTCTCTTACTCCCCTGCTGTTTCGGATTCCTCTTCCGGAATCTCTAATTCATATAACATTGTGATCGCATCATCATCTACGCGGGTCAGCGAAAGCACGTTTTTATCGATCGTATAGGTGTAGTCCCAGTCTTCTCCGAGATTGTCGTCATACGCGATATGGAGCTTTTCTCCGTCCGTTGTATAAACAAAACTCATATTCCAGAATGTATCAAGCCCTGTTCCGTCTGCATTAAAGATGTATGCAGAAGGGATCCCCATTTCCGGAAGAGACGGACTTCCGTCATCCGTGATCTGATTCCAGGTTCCGATCAGCGGCTCTCTCAAAGCGGCTTCCTCATTTCCGCTTCCGGAAGGAGCGGCCGATCCGCAGCCGGCAAGGAGTCCCAAACAAAGAACGATGCATATAATTGCAGAACTCAGTTTCTTCATTTTCTACCTTCTTTATTTCTTCTGATACTGATTGGAGCTGCTGCCTTCCTCTGTCATCGTAAGAATGTTTCCGTCGATGGAATAGGTGTAGTCATACTCGCCGTAATCACAGCTGAAGTGAAGCGTTCCGCCGGATGCGGTATAATCGATCTCCACGTCCATCAGGCCGAAAACACCGGTTCCGTCATCGTTAAATGTCCAGTAGTCTCCGAGTTTCTGGTCTTCCGGAACGTCGGCTTCTTCCCAGGTTCCTACCAGAGCCGGATCGACCGACGCTTTTGCCGGTGCAGGCTGTACTGCTCCGCTGTTTGCAGATTCTTTTTTGCCGCCACATGCTGCAAGACAAAGAATACAAAGAAGCGCTGCAGCAACTATCAGTAAATGTTTTTTCATTGATTCCTCCGAGTGTCGTGATTCTGATCTCTCATTTCAAATATTAACCGATAGATTATAATATATTTCTGCCCAAAGCACAACCTAAGGTCTTCCGGTAATTCGATACGAGAATAACAGGTATTCACGGATATCCGCATCATCCAGATCCAGATCTGTCATCTGGCGGATCTTTTCTATCCGGTATATTAAAGAATTTCTGTGAATATTCAGTGCCCTTGCAGAATCGATCAGAGAACGTTCATGACGCAGGAAGAAATAAAGCGTCTTATATAACTCTCCCCCGTGCTTTTCATCATACTCTTTCAGTTTTTCAAGCGCCGGATGGGCCATGTTGGCACCGAAGATATCCCTGGAGGTCTCCTCCGTGAAGTAGCGCATCGCGATCTCCGGCCGGATCCCAGCAAATTTTTCAGTTCCGTAGGAAAGCGCCACCTTCGCCTGATGATAGTAACTATTCAGATTGGTAAGATCATAAAACGGGTAGCTGAGGCCGATCCTCGTACCCTGATAATAGAGCATCATATCCAGATGCTTTCTGATCTCCTCATCCGTTTCCATCAAAGGAATGACGGCTACAACTTCCTCACCGTATTTATAGGCAAGCGAACCCTTCAGCGTATCCGTGATCATTTTTTCGATCTGCTCCCCGGGTACATGTCCGCAGCCGGTAACAACAGCAAGGCGATAGCCGCCATCGCACGGAGCAAGGTAGCGGCTTAAGACTTCTTTGTGTTCCACCTGTTCCGGCGTTTCGATCAACTCCTGGATCAGATTGCGGCTCGTCTTAAACGGATGATCCTCTTTATGCATGTTCATCCACTCATCGACCGCATCCGTCAGGACCTCTGCCAGATTCAGCATACCGAGCGTCACCGGAGTTTCGTTTTCGATAATGATCAGTGTTCCGACTCTTTCGCGGCTGATCGGAGAATAGATCAGATAGTTGATGCCGCGGTTATCAATATCTGTCGTCGGCGGGCTGAAAAGGAACGGCGCATTTTTTCCTCTTCTCTGACTCGCAGAAAGATTCCGCTCCATTTTTTCATGGGTGATCGTGGTGGTTTCCAGCGGCAGATAGCCGGTCTCAAGGATATAGTCCCAGGCATCATTGACCTCGCCGGTGCCATGGTGTGTCTTTGCAAGAACATGGTCTGTCTCATCTACGAAAAAGACCGGATTATGGAAAATCTCATAGGCCTTTTCCACGATCTCCTGCAGCGAGCAGTCGTTAAAGATCATGTGATACAGGGCACGCTCCCAGAGCTCGCCTTCTCTTGCAGCGGTAAGGATTGTATTAATCGTCCTATCAAGTCCTGCATTTTTAACTTTGATCCAATCCTTGCCATGCTGACAGATCACCTGACCTTTTTCCTCGGTCACTGTCAGGTAGTTCTCTTCGATTTCATTGATTTTAATACCCTGCAGAGGTGCTGAGCCGTTCGTCAGTTTTGATTCGGCATCAAACTCACGCAAAGCATCCTCTACAATATTCATAGTGATAAACATAGGAAAATTATAGTACGATTCATACAATGATGCAAGAAACCCCTCTGCTTTTCACAGAGGGGCGATCTCTAATACGTCAGCTCCGGACGGTAGTTTTCAAAGATGATGGCATCGTTTTCTGCCTCATCCACCTTCGGTGTCCTGGAGGTCCAGGCGATCAGCATAATGCCTTTCTTTTGAAGACGGAAGATCCGCTCCGGACGTTTGCAGATCTCATAGGCGATAAAGTCCGGCTTGTTCAGAAACGACAGCCTGCAGTATGACAGAAGGTGGGCGACCGGTCTTGGAAGGACGCCCTTATAGCCGCCCGGTTTTTCCGCCAGCTGTCCGCGGAAGAGTTCCGGCGCGTTTTTCTTAAACCAGTTGACGATGAATGGATTAAAGGATTCCACACAGAAGACGCCCTTATATTTTTTTAAGATCTCATAGGTCTTCCTGCAGAGCTCTTTGTTCCGCTTTCCTGTTTTCAGCTCAACGATCAGCGGGCCGATCCCTTTTTCAAATATCTTCAGGACTTCTGTGAACAGAGGGATCGTTTCTCCAGTCCCGTTGAGAGACATTTTCCGAAGGTCCTCATAGTCATAGTCGACAACGTCTCCTTCCACCCCGCATACACGTTTCAATGTATCGTCATGAAAGACAACGACCTGCCCGTCTTTTGAAAGCTGCACATCCAATTCCGCTCCATAGCCTGCTTCGACTGCCGCGCGGAATGCCGCAAGGGAATTTTCCGGGATCCCTTTTTTCATATCATGCAGACCCCTGTGCGCAAAATTGATATGCCAGAATTTTTCTTTATCAAACAGTTTTTGTGTCACTCTTAAATCCTCATTTTCCTGATGTCTATCTTGGAATGTCTTCTGCCGGGAGAGTATTAATCATCATCACTAAATGCTTCGATCCCTTTATAGTTGGTGATCTTTTGAGCTTTGATATTTTTAACAAAGAACGCAAACACCAATGCGCTGAGCGCTGTCAGGATCGCTGCATAGATCGGAAGAACGCCCCAGGCTCCGGAGCGCATGAATAAGAAACCAAGCAGGACCGGCGTTACCGTCTGTGCGGCCATACTTGACGCATAATAGTAGCCGGTAAACTTTCCGATCTTCTTTGATGTACAAAGCTCGACGACCATCGGGAAGGAACAGTTGTGGACCAGTGCCATACCGAAGCCTTCCACCGCACTCGTAATATAAAGGAAGAACGGGAAAGTGAATTCTCCGTTTGCTCCCGCTACCACGCCGGTCGGGCGGATAAAGACCATCCCGACGAGTGCCGCGACGGCGATAAACAGTCCGATCGAGACCGTCCATTTTCTGCCGATCTTATCCGCGATGATGCCCGCGGTTGCAAAACCGACTGCCGAAGCCAGACCGGATGCGATCACCATCAGCATCGTATGGCTGGAGGCGGAATTCAGATAATAGATCACGTAATTTCCCTGGTAG
>JAFWLM010000017.1 GCA_017511045.1 Lachnospiraceae bacterium
AGGAATCTGGCTGCAGCTCTATTTCTGCAGGCAGTTTCCACAGTGCCAGCTTAAGCTCATTTTTATCTATCTTGATCTCGGCACTGCCATCGGCCTCACAGTAATAACCGGTCAGCATATCGTTGGCAATTCCCCAAGGCTGTGACTTGTAGTAAGTCACATTTTTAACTTTCAGGCCGGTCTCTTCCATGACTTCTCTTGCAACGGTCTCTTCTAACGTTTCGCCAATCTCTGCAAATCCTGCAACAAGAGCATAGTAGCCATAGCCTTCTTTATATTGGGTGACCAGGAGGCGCTCTCCATCGGTCACGCCCACGATGACTGCCGGCATGATGCGTGGATAGGCATTTTTGTTGCAGTGCGGGCAGTGCATGGCGCGCTCGTAATCGCTGTGCACGTTCTTGCCGCCGCATCGTCCGCAGTAGACGCTGTCTTTGTACCAGGACGCCAGATGGTATCCGGTAAACATGATCATGCCAATGACATTATCGGCACCTCTTCTTAAGGAGAAAAGATCACGGTATTCAAAGCCATCCAGTTCATAGGTGGTTCCGCCAAAATCCAGAAAGTATTCCGTTTCATCAATCGCAAAAGCATAAACGATCCCATCCGGATTTCCGATCTGCTCATAAGTCGGGAAGGAAATCCCTTCATCCGTAACGCTTACCAGCATTTTCCGCTCATTAAAACAAAGGACCGGTGATTCATTTACCGGAGCCGCATCTTTTCTATACTCATTATGAAATTTGTGTGGTGCTATATCCTGAATCATAATTCCTAACAAGGATACCTTTTTTGTTCCTATATGGCAAGCAGCAATGTCCATTCAGGTCGTGAAAATGTCCATGCAGGTCTCAAAAACGTCCATTCGGGTTTCAAAACGTTCCATTTAGGTGCGTGGAGTTTCACAGGAAGAGAAAGCGTGGTAAAATATTCGGGGATTATTTGTATCCTTTAGTTACGTTTTATTTAGGGGGAAAGATGAATAAACTGACACGCGGCACCGTGGTCTCACTGGTGCTGAAAGTACTGATCATTATATCGGTGGTCGTGGGCACCATCTTAAGTGCGATTGCCGGGCGAACAGCTTTTATGGGCGGCAAATACGTCTTCACGTACTTTACCATCCAGTCGAATATAGCCATCGGGCTGATCTGCCTTGTCGGCTTCATCCTCTTGCTGAGCCGGAAAAAAATAGGCAATGCTTGGTATGTGATCAAGTTTATGGGAACTGTTTCCATCACGCTGACAGGCCTGGTGTTTTGCTTTATCCTGGCGCCGACGCTGGGCGATAAAGCCTGGAACATACAAAACACTTTGACACACGTAGTCGTGCCGGTCTTAAGCATCGTCGACTTCTTTATTACCGGCGTGCACAGTCAGCTGAAAAAGCGGCACGTATTCTTTGTCATGCTGCCGCCTCTGGCGTATGCCATCTATGCAGGAATCGCTTACGTTAACAACTGGCAGTTTTCAGTGGGAAGAAACTATCCGTATTTCTTCCTGAACTGGGGCAGCCCGGCCGGTGCCTTTGGTTTTACCAGGGAACTTCCGTTTATGGGATGCGGTTGGTGGATCATAGCCATCCTGATCCTGCTAGTGGTTGTTGGCCTGTTATATTTGTGGATCCTGAAACTGATCAAAAAGAAAGGCAATCATGGGACTGTTTGATAAAAAACCGTTAAATGAATTATTGGAGCAGAGGCCGGACCAGCTGCTGGCCAACAATGCCTCCGCTTTGTTTTTCCCGGACCCGACCTGGGCGTTTGAAAAGAATACCGGGCTTCCGATGATGTTCCGCTTTTCGGCAAGGCTGGGGGATATCCCGCTTGCGGAGAGAACCCTGTGCAAGAAGGATAAGGGCATGGATGCGATCGGAAGAAAATATATGAAAGAGCAGGTGGATGTACATACGTTTCTGGACATCCTCAAGAAAAGAGAGTGCTACATAGATGCGCTGATCCCGATGTTTATGGAATTGTACGGAATGAAGGAAGACCTGATCGATCATTGCGGCACTCTGGAGCAGCTCTTTGCGGATGCATCCTATGAAGCGGCCATGGAGGCAATGGAGTGGGCTGCAAAGAACCATGCGGGCGCAGAACTTTTCCGCCAGGCACTTTCAAAAGCCCCGGATAAGAATGCCTTGTTCCCGTATGCCGGATTGGAAGAAGATTCCCGGGACATGGTCACTAAGAAATATG
>JAFWLM010000018.1 GCA_017511045.1 Lachnospiraceae bacterium
GAATAATGTTCAGATAGGTAATGACTGCAGCCGCGATCAGGGATCCGTTGATCGATCCCATTCCACCTAAGACGACCATAACGAGGATCTCGATGGAATAGTTGTAGGAGAATGTCTCCTGACGGATCGTTCCGATCGTCTCTCCGTAAAGAACACCTGCGACACCTGCAAAGAATGCCGCAACAATAAAGATCAGTAATTTATAGAAAGTGACATTAATGCCCATGGCCTTTGCTGCGATCTCATTATCACGGATCGCAATGACAGCACGGCCGTGCTTACTGTTGATCAGGTTCTGACAGAAGAACAGAACGATCAAAAGCACAACAAAGGACAAAATGAACAGGGTGTTTCCATTGTACAGCTTGGTGCTCATACCCATCGCGCCGCCGAACAGTTTCAGGTTTTTGAAAATGTTACGTACAATCTCTCCGAACGCCAATGTCGCGATCGCAAGATAGTCGCCTTTCAGCCTCAAGGCAGGCAGACCGATGATAAAACCGAAGATCGCGGCAACGATTCCGGCAATGAGCATGGAAATAATGACCACGACCAGTTCCGGCATTGCCGTGTTTTCATGCATGAGGTTTGCAGCAAAGCATCCAAGGTATGCTCCGACACACATGAAAGCCGCATGTCCAAGTGACAATTCGCCTAAGAATCCGACGACCAGGTTTAAGGAGACCGCAAGGATCATACTGAAGGCGATACGGGAAAGTGCGCTCAAGTCACCACGCTTTAAACCGATCGTCTCATTTAATATAATGAAGATGATCAGTGCGAGGATGATGATCGCATAGTTGATATAGTTTTTCCATTTGCCATTCTGGAAGATGTTTTTGTTTTTTGTCGTCATCTCTGCCATATCACACCTTGACCCTTCTCTTCTTTCCAAGAAGACCGATCGGTCTTACAAGAAGGATGACGATCAGCAAAGCAAATTCGATAGCGGTTGTATAGCTTGCAACGCCTTCGATACTGTTGCAGACGACTTCAACAACACCAAGGAGAATTCCTCCAACCATAGCTCCAGGGATCGATCCGATTCCTCCGATGACTGCAGCAGCAAATGCCTTGATACCCGGCATTGCTCCAAGCGTCGGACTGATCGAAGTCGTCGGCAGATAGAACAGAGCTGCAAAGGTTGCAAGTCCGGAACCGATCGCAAAGGTAATGGATACGATCTTATTGACATTGATACCCATCATCTGTGCTGCTCCTTTGTCTTCAGAAACAGCAAGCATCGCACGGCCGGTTCGTGTCTTTTTTACAAACAGGGTCAGGCCGACCATGATGATCGCGCCGCAGATCAGGGTAACAACACTGCTCCATTTGATCGTGAGCGAACCCGCATGGATGTTGCCAAAGCGGTCAAGGATCGAAATCGTTCTCTGGTCCGCTCCCCAGATGAGCTGTGCAACACCTTGTAGCAGATAACTGACACCGATTGCTGTAATCAGCGCCGCTAAAGGCGATGCGCCACGCAACGGTTTGTAGGCCACCTTCTCAATCACCATTCCGAGTACAGTGCAGACAACCACTGCAACGACAAATGAGATCAATGCCCCAAGCCAGATCGGAAGCGAGCCTGTCGTCCAGGTTAATGTGCACATCGTGTAGATCATATATGCACCTACCATGATGACATCACCATGAGCGAAGTTCAGCATCTTGGCGATACCATAGACCATGGTATAACCCAATGCGATCAGTGCATATATGGCGCCTAAGCTAAGGCCGTCAATTGCAATAACCATGTTTCTCTCCTCACGTAATACTATGTGTGTTTTGGTTTCATAAAATCAGCAAATCTGTAATAACGATGAACTGCCGTTCATGATCATTACAGACAGACCGATATGGCGGCCGGGATCCGGAAAAGATCCCGGCACACCGTTTGTTAGTAAACTCAGCTTGTTCCTTAGGAACTAGTTGATTTCTTTGATGATCGGTACTTTGGTGCAGGCACCGGTTGCATCCCAGGTCATGGAACCTGTAACTCCTTCATAGGAGAAGGACGGATCGGTGATCGTAGATGTTGCAAGCTCACCAACAGTTGCAATATCTAACTCAGCCGGAACACCAGCTTTTTCGAAGATTGCAGCAATAACATAGATTGCATCATATCCGTCTGCTGCGAACTGATCCGGAGTTGCACCATATTTTGCTTCATATGCTTCTACAAAGCTCTTAACATTGTCATCTGAAGCCTCAGCATCGAACGGAGTGATCTGGCTGATCGGGTTCTTGACGTTTTCATCAAGGATCGGAGCCAGGCCGTCAAAGCCGTCGCATCCGAAAAGAACGATGTTGTCTAATTCTTTTGCTGCACATGCTCTTGCAACAAGGCTGGCTTCTGTGTAGTAGAACGGGCAGAAGATAACTTCGCAGTCTTTCAGAGCTTCAACCTGGGAGGAGAAGTCTTTCTTGTTATCTGCATCGAATGTACGAACTTCATACTCAACGCCTTTTGCCTTCATTGCTTCATCAAATGCTGCAAAGATACCATTGGAATACGGATCAGAAGTATCATAGATGCATCCGATCTTTGTGAATTTGCCTGTGAGCTCGTCAGCTGCAAGAGTTCCCTGGTCCGGGTCGCCGAAGCATACACGGAAAGCAGTGTCGCCGGTTGCAACAACATCAGCGCTGGATGCAGACGGAGTGATGAAGAACAGTCCGTCCTGAGCTGCTTTCTGTCCGAATGCTACGCAGGATCCACTGGTAACGGAACCAATGGAGATCACCATTCCCTCATCATAGAGAAGGTCATATCCGGTAGAAGCATCAGCTGCTGCTGCCTTATCGTCTTTCATAGAGAACTTCAGAGTATATCCGCCAACGCCGCCTGCTGCATTGATCTCATCAACTGCAAGCTGAGCGCCCTGCTGAACAGAAATACCATAAGAAGAAGCATCTCCTGTTAACGGGCCGGTTGCGCCGATAACGATCTCGCCGCCTGCCGGAGCTGCACTTCCACTGCCTGCCGGAGCTGCGCCGCCGCCATTATCGGAGCCGCCGCAAGCTGTCAGAGCGAGCATTGCAAAGGCCAGGACTGCTGCCAGAGCCATTGTCAATACTTTAGTGAGTTTTGATTTTTTCATGATTTTCCCTTTCTTTTGTTCGTGCCCCTTTCCCCTTTACCGGGTTAGGTATGCACATACTGCCTATATCGGTCTTTTTAAAAATGTGCCATGTTGTGGCAAACACCCCCTGCAGGAATCGAACCTGCAACTAGCCCTTAGGAGGGGCTTGTTATATCCATTTAACTAAGGAGGCAAACTTTGCTTTCACAAAGAGCAACTAACACTATTTATTTGGTACAAGAACTGCTTTGCCTCCCATGTACGGCCTGAGTACTTCAGGAATCGTTACGCTGCCGTCTTTCTGCAGATGGTTTTCCAGGAAGGCGATCAGCATTCTCGGAGGAGCAACAACTGTATTGTTGAGAGTGTGGGCAAGATATCTTCCTTCTTTTCCCTTCACTCTGATCTTAAGACGTCTTGCCTGCGCATCTCCTAAGTTGGAGCAGCTTCCTACTTCGAAATATTTTTTCTGGCGCGGCGACCATGCTTCCACGTCACAGGATTTTACCTTCAGATCTGCCAGGTCGCCTGAGCAGCACTCGAGCGTTCTGACCGGAATTTCCATGGAGCGGAACAGGTCTACCGTATTCTGCCATAATTTGTCATACCAGATCTTGCTCTCTTCCGGCTTGCAGACAACGATCATTTCCTGCTTTTCGAACTGATGGATGCGGTATACGCCTCTTTCTTCCAGTCCGTGAGCGCCTTTTTCCTTCCGGAAGCACGGGGAATAGCTGGTCATGGTGATCGGCAGCTGTTCTTCATCAACAATCTGATCAATAAACTTGCCGATCATGGAGTGCTCGCTCGTGCCAATGAGATACAAGTCTTCTCCCTCGATCTTATACATCATGGCGTCCATCTCTGCAAAGCTCATAACGCCAGTAACGACATTGCTGCGGATCATGAACGGCGGAACGCAGTATGTGAATCCGCGGTCGATCATAAAATCTCTTGCATATGCGATAACAGCACTATGGAGTCTGGCGATATCTCCCATCAGATAGTAGAATCCGTTGCCTGCCACCCGGTGAGCGGAATCCAGATCGATGCCGTTAAAGCTCTCCATGATATCTGTATGGTACGGGATCTCATAATCCGGAACGATTGGTTCGCCGAATTTTTCTATTTCAACATTTTCACTGTCATCTTTGCCGATCGGAACAGACGGGTCGATCATCTGCGGGATGATCATCATTTTTTCTCTGAGCTCTTCTTCCACTTCTCTCTCGCGGGCGGAAAGCTCGTCAATCCTCGCATTGTCTCTGGCGACTTCGGCTTTCACCTTTTCCGCCTCTTCCTTAAGGCCCTGCCCCATAAGCTTTCCGATCTCCTTGGAAATCTTGTTCTTATTGGCTCTGAGTGCCTCAACTTCTCCCTTGATGTCACGGTTTTCTCTGTCCAGCGAGATCACTTCGTCAACTAACGGGAGCTTCGCGTCCTGAAATTTCTTTCTGATATTTTCTTTTACCGCTTCTGCATTCTCACGAACAAATTTGATATCCAGCATTCTTATTTCGCTCCCTTGTTAATGATTCCGTATAATCTGTCTAATTCATCTTCTGAGTAGTAATTGATCTCGATCTTTCCTTTGTTTTTATCTTTGCGGCTGATCCTGACTTTTGTCCCAAGACAGTCGGAAAGTTTCTTCTCCAGATCCCGATATACAAAATCCAGAGAATCTGCTTCCTTGCCCTTTGCCGTCTTATCCTTTTTCGGCTCGTTCATTTTTTTAACGAGGTCTTCTGTCTGACGGACGCTTAAGGATTTTTCGATGATCTCATTTGCTGCCTTCAGCTGATCTTTCTTTGATTCCAGTCCCAGAAGCGCTCTGGCATGCCCTGCGCTTAACGCCCCCGAGATCAGCATCTTCTGCACTTCATCATGCAGCTTTAACAGTCTCATTTTGTTTGCGATCTCTGTCCGGCTCTTGGAGACTCTCTCGGAAAGCTCTTCCTGCGTCAGCTTATATTCATCGATCAGGCGTTTATAGCTTTTTGCCTCTTCGATCGGGTTCAGGTCTTCTCTCTGGATATTTTCGATCAATGAGATTTCCGCGATCTCTTTATCCGTATACTCTTTTACTACGACCGGAACTTCGCGGATGCCTGCTTTTTTGGCTGCTCTCCATCTTCTCTCTCCTGCAATGATCTGATAATAATCATCTTTTTTGCAGACGATGATCGGCTGAATGATGCCGTACTGCTTGATGGACTGCGCCAGTTCTTCGATCGCCTCTTCATCAAACTTTTTTCGCGGCTGGTCCTTATTCGGTTCCAGCTGGGACGTTTTGAGGAGCAGCGCTTCCTTTTTTTCTTCTTTTGTTTCAGCTCCCGGGATCAGAAGATCAAGTCCTTTTCCCAGTCCGCCTTTCATTGTTTTTTTCTTTGCCATCCCTTACCTTCTCTTTCGAGTTTCTTCCTTTTATATATAGGGTCTGTACAGAGAGTTTTTATCCGGATCTTTTTCTTTTATACATAAAACGTATAAGTGTCCTCTTCTCTATTTCTGCCTTTCATTATGGGCAATGACTTCCATTGCTAAAAGCCGGTAACTGTTTGCGCCGGTGGAATGCGTTGCATATGCTGTAATCGGCATTCCGTAACTTGGCGCTTCCGCAAGACGGATATTACGCGGAATGATGGTCTCGTAAATATTCTCCTGCAGCGTCCCTTTCACGTTTTCTACCACCTGCATGGAAAGTTTTGTTCTTGCATCATACATCGTAAAGACAACGCCTTCCATTTCCAATGCCGGATTCAGCTTTTTCTTAACAAGATTGATCGTATGGATCAGCTGGGACAAACCTTCCAGTGCATAATACTCGCACTGGATCGGAACCAGCACACTGTCAGCAGCTGTCAGCGCATTGACGGTAAGCATGTTCAGCGATGGCGGACAGTCAATGAGAATATAATCAAAGCGGTCTTTGACCTCATCAAAGATCTCCTGCAGATAATACTCTCTGTCTTCCTGGTCGATCAGATCGATCTCTGCTCCGGACAGATTGATATTTGCCGGAAGCACATACAGATTGTCATATTCTGTTTTGATCAGGCACTGTTCAAAGGTAGCGGATCCGGTAAAAAGCTCATAAACCGTCGGCTCTACACTTCGCTTGTCGACTCCGACACCACTGGTAGCATTTCCCTGCGGATCCAGGTCTACAAGCAGCACCTTCCTGCCTTCTTCGGCAAGTGCGGCAGAAAGATTCACCGTAGTCGTTGTTTTTCCGACCCCGCCTTTCTGGTTTGCCACCGCAATGATTCTGCCCATAAAAATATCTCCTACTGTCCCACGTTAATGTATTTTGATAATAAAGTGGATTATATCATAGAAAAAATCCTTATTACAAGACCTTTTCACGTATTCTCTGCTCTTTCAGCCTCTCATTGATTATTTGGACTTCATATACTATAATAAAATCCTCAGGAACCCAGAAAGGCTGACCAGACATGAAGGCTTTTAAAGCAATCTTAAAGATCGTTACATATATTGCCGGCGCACTGGCTTTTATTGCCGGTGTCAACTGGCTGTTTTCTTTTTTAGAGGAACGTGCACACCGCAAAATGCCGGAAGGCGGAAAATATTACGATTGGAAGCACGGAAAGGTGTTTTACCACAAACGCGGGCACGGCACTCCTTTGATCCTGCTTCATGGATTTGATCCACAGATGTCCGGAAAGGATCTGGATTCCCTGTCCGGTCATTTAGCTTCCAGCCATACCGTTTACCGGATCGACCTTCCGGGCTTCGGACTTTCTGAAAAACCGTGGATCAACTATACAAACTTCCTGTATGTGCTTCTGATCCAGAATTTTATTAAGGATGTGACCGGAAATATCACAGATATTATTGCCTGCGGAGGTTCCGGTCTTTGTGCGCTTCAGGCGTACCGGAACGATCCGGACCATATCGGCAAGATCGTTTTAGTCGATCCTTGCTACAGCGAAGATATCAAAGTTCCGAAATGGCTTGCCCCGAAGCTGAAATCTCTGATCGATCTTCCTGTCATAGGGACTTTTATTTACAACATCTACAGCCTGAAAGGAGCTGCGCCTTTTGATAAAGAAGGCCGTCACGTGTTTACGAGCCGTCTGGCAGGATATCTTACAAGTGACCTTTCCGGCCACAAGAACCTGATCGGCTCCAATGTAGCTGTATTAAAAAAAGAAGGTGCGGACGGATCCTTCACCTTCGGAGATGTTAAAACTTCTTTGATTTAGTATTTGATGATTCTTCCTTACAAAATCATTGAGTAAGCAATATGTATTGGGGTATTACTTAATTGGTGATTTTGATGGTTTTCCCGGGCGGCGCGGATATTTATCCGGCGCCGCTTTTATTTTTCTGATAATTACAAGGCTGCGCGCTGCATCTGTGCCAAAAAGGACGGATTCCTCAATATCTACGATCTTTCCGCCCAATAATTCAATTGCCTTTTCCGCTTCTTCAACCTCCTCTTTATATTCTCCGGATTTGTAGAGAATGCAGTATCCGCCGACCCTTACCAGCGGGAGACAGTATTCTGCCAGGACCGCTGTATTCGCGACCGCCCGTGTAACACAGAAATCAAATGTTTCACGTGAAACATTTCCGGGCTTTGCAATTTCTTCGACGCGTCCTGCAAGTGCCTCAATTCCCTCAAGACCCATGGCATTGATTGCTTCGTTTACAAATGAGATCCTTTTTGCAAGTGAATCCAGCAGTAAAAAGTTTGCTTTTGGGAATACGATTTTCAAAGGAAGTCCCGGGAAACCGGCGCCGGTGCCGACATCGACTAATGAAAAGCCGGCATCTTCGTATCTCATGTATCCAGGACGCTCAAACAGCATCCTTGACCACAGCTCATTAAGCAGCGGGGCAGCAGAAAGAGAATCAACAAAATGTTTAATTTCGATTTCTTCCGGATCTGTGATCGCGGTCAGGTTCAGAACCTTATTTTTTTCAATCAAAAGAGAGCAGAGGGTCTGAAATTGATTCATTTCCTCATCGCCAAGCGTTATTTGGTTGTTTTTGGCAAATTCTGCCAGTGTTTCAAATTGTTTCACGTGAAACATTATTTCCCTTCTTTTGATAAGTAGATCAGCAATACGGCAATATCTGCCGGTGTAACTCCTGAGATCCTGGAAGCCTGTCCGATCGAATGCGGCTTAAACTGATCCAGTTTCTGGCCGGCTTCCAGTCGGAGTCCGCTGATCTTCTGATATTCGATCTTTTCAGAGAGTTTTCGGCCCTCGATCCTGCGGAAATTTTCGACCTGCTTCTGCTGACGGGAGATATATCCTTCATATTTGATCTCTATATTGATCTGATCAATAATATCTTTCGGCAGATCTTTATATTCCGGATCCAGCTCTTTTACCTTTTCATAATCAAGTTCCGGCCTTCTGATCAGTTCGTCCAGCGTTACCCCTGTGTTCAGCGGCGAACTTCCGTACTGTACCACAATGTTTTGCGTATTTTTATTCGCACCGATCGGGATCGTCTTGATTCTTGCGACCTCTTCCTCGATGATCTGTTTCTTTTTCTTTACCGCCTCATATCGCTCATCACTTACAAGGCCGATCTCGTGTCCGATCTCCGTCAGTCTCAGATCCGCATTATCCTGGCGGAGCAGCAGACGGTATTCTGCACGGGAGGTCATCATTCGGTACGGTTCCATATTTTCCTTGGTAACAAGGTCGTCGATCAGGACTCCGATGTATGCCTGACTACGGTCAAGGATCACCGGCTCCTGTCCGCGGATCTTGCGAACAGCATTGACACCGGCCATCAGTCCCTGAACTGCAGCTTCCTCATAGCCGGAGCTACCGTTGATCTGTCCGGCTGCATAGAGTCCTTCAATTTTCTTAAACTCAAGAGAAGCCTTGATATCATTGGCATTAATGCAGTCATATTCGATCGCGTACGCATTTCTGACGATTTTTACGTTTTCAAGACCGATCATCGTCTTATACATCGCAAACTGAACATCCTCCGGAAGAGAAGAGCTCATTCCGGAAAGATACATCTCGTTTGTATAATTTCCTTCCGGCTCCACAAAGATCTGGTGGCGCTTCTTTTCAGGGAACTTTACGACCTTATCTTCAATGGAAGGGCAGTAGCGGGGGCCTGTTCCTTCGATCTCTCCGGAAAAGAGAGGAGAGCGGTCAATATTCTTTCGAATGATCTCATGTGTTTCTTCTGTCGTATAGGTCAGCCAGCAGGAGACCTGCTCCTTCTGGATCGTCTCCGGATCCGTCGAGAAAGAGAAGGGTACGATCGGAACATCGCCCTTTTGTTCTTTCATCTTGGAAAAGTCCAGACTGCGCTTATCGACTCTGGCCGGGGTTCCTGTCTTAAACCTTCTGAGAGGGATCCCGTTTTCTTTCAGGGAATCACTTAAATGGTTTGCCGCCTGAAGTCCGTTCGGACCTGTCGGATTGCTGACCTCGCCGTAAATACATCTTGCCTTCAGATAGGTTCCGGTCGCTAAAATAACCGCCTTGGCTTTATATACAGATTTTGAATAAGTCTTAACGCCTTCGATCTTTCCGTTGTTTACGATTAATTCCGCGACCTCTCCTTGACGGACTGTCAAATTTTCTGTGTTTTCCATTGTCTGCCGCATGGCTTTGGAATATTCCTGCTTATCTGCCTGCGCCCTGAGAGAATGGACCGCCGGACCTTTAGAGGTATTCAGCATCTTTGACTGGATAAATGTTTTATCAATATTTTTACCCATCTCTCCGCCAAGTGCGTCCAGCTCCCTGACCAGATGCCCTTTGGAACTTCCCCCGATATTCGGATTGCAGGGCATCAAAGCAATGCTGTCAATGCTGACAGTAAAAACAATGGTCTTCATTCCGAGTCTTGCCGCAGCAAGTGCTGCCTCACATCCGGCATGGCCTGCGCCAACAACGACTACGTCATATTCTTCTGTAACAACTGGCATGTTTTTCTCTTCCTTTTATTTACCCATGCAGAATTTTGAAAAGATCTCATCTGCAAGGTCGTCTTCTATCGCTTCGCCGATCACGCTGCCGAGCGAAGTATAGGCATCCATCATATCGATCGTCAGGAAATCCTCGCTCATTCCGGCATCAATGCTGTCGATCGCCCTTGACAAACTGTCTTTTGCTGCTTCAAGTGCTGCCTTCTGGCGAATATTGGTGATATAGACCTGGTCATTGAAATTGATCTCTTTTTTATAAAACATCTCTCTGACGGTCTTCGTAAAAAGATCAAGTCCCTGGTTCTGCGTAATGGAGGTCTCAATGACCGGCATACCTTCCAGCTCCTTCATCAAATTATCCAGCTCCGCCTCTTTAACAAGGTCCTGTTTGTTGAGCAATACGATCGTCTTTTTTCCTTTTATGATATCCAGGATCTCATAATCATTACTGTCCAATTTTTTGGACACATCTACAACGAATACAATAAGATCCGCTTCTTTTGCATATTCTCTTGCTTTATCAACACCGATCCGTTCGATCACATCCTCCGTATCGCGAATGCCGGCGGTATCGATAATGTTTAATGTTACATCGTTCAGCCGGATGCTTTCTTCGATCGCATCCCGGGTCGTTCCTGCAATATCAGTTACGATCGCGCGTTCCTGTCCCATCAGAGCATTGAGCAGAGAAGACTTTCCGACATTCGGTTTTCCGAGAATGACTGTCTTAACACCTTCTTTAATGATTCGCCCGTCATCTGCACTGTCTAACAAGGTTTGGATCACTTTTTGTCTGTCTATAAGGATCGGCCGGAGTTCTTCGCCATATCCTTCCATTTCAATATGCTCCGGATCATCAAGGGCTGCCTCGATATAGGCGATCTGCTCTAAAAGGATCGCGCGTTCTTCTCTGATCTTTTCAGACACGCTTCCCTTGAGCTGAGTCAAAGCACTTTTTAAAGCAAAATCATTTTCGGCGTTGATCACATCGATAACCGCTTCCGCCTGACTAAGATCGATCCTTCCATTTACAAACGCCCGCTTTGTAAACTCTCCGGGTTCTGCCGGGCGCGCTCCGTTTCGGATCACCAACTCCAGGGTTTTCTGAAGCACATACATTCCGCCATGGCAGTCGATCTCTACCGTGTTTTCACGGGTATAGGTATGCGGCGCCTTCATGATCAGGACAAGCACTTCATCTATGATCTGGTCACCATCAACGATCGTGCCGTAATGAATCGTATGGCTTGACACTTCGTCAATGTTCTTGTTCTTATACGGTCTGAATATTTTTTTAATGATCGCAAAGGCATCGTCGCCGCTGATCCGGACAATTCCGATTCCGGAATTATTCATAGCCGTTGCGATCGCCGCAATCGTCTCCGTTTTATTCATCTTTCCAAACTGCTTTCTTAATTAATTTATTTCTATGGTTTTGCAACATGTCATTTACTTAACGCTCGCACGTCTGTTCTTCTATGGTTTTGTTCGGGATTTTACTGCGGCCGGAGCACGTTCGGAATTTTCTTTATGAAAATTCCTCTCTTACTCCTAAGCCTTTTCCGGCCTTGAAGGCCGAAAGCCGTACCTTGAAAATCCCTCTCAAAATCCAAGAAGAAAAACGACGCGCTCGCTAAGTCGTAAACGACATATTGCAAACCCATACGAATATATTAATTAAACCAAGCGCCCCGCACATGGCGAGGCGCTTTCATTAACTATCGTTTATAGAACACAACCACTCTCCGGTTCGGCTCCTCGCCCTCACTCTTCGTTGTGACATTTTTATCAGCCTGAAGATAGGAGTGGATGACTCTTCTTTCATACGGATTCATCGGCTCAAGTACGACTTTCCGTCTGGTCTTCTTAACTTTAGAAGCAACATTCTTTGCAAGATTTTCCAGAGTCTTCTGTCTTCTCTCGCGGAATTCCTTCGTATCCAGTTTTACTCTGTAATAATCCTCGGAATTCTTATTCACAACAATGCTGATCAGATACTGCATTGCGTCAAGGTTTGCACCGCGCTTTCCGATCAGATCACCGGTATCCTCGCCGTTCAGATTGATATTGATCACTTTTTCTTCTTCGTCAATTGCAATCTCGGCCTCTGCCGGCATTTCCATTTTTTCAAGCATTTCCGAAATAAACGCGTTTACCGTATCCGCAAGTGTGTCTTTGCATCTTGCCTTGATCACTGCATTTTTGGAAAACAGACCCAAAAGTCCGCTGCTTCCTTCTTCAACAACTTCATATTCTATCTTATCAATGGTAGTACCAAATGCGACCTGTGCTTCAGTGATCGCATCATCAACGGTCTTACCTGAAAATTCCTTATACTCCATATTTGCCTCCTGATCTACTTCTTGTATTTTTTCCGCTGAGTCTTTCCGCTTGTTTCCGGAACTTCACCATGTTCTTCGTTATACTGCTGTACCAAGCCTGCTTTTGCAGCTAACGAATTTGCCGGAGGAGTAGCTTTCTTTGTATTCGTATCCGAAACATTTATGTTTGCTCTGGCAGCAATGGAGTTCGGATTGCTGTTGGCCGGAGCCTGCTCGATATTTTTTGTATTCGTGTTTGCTGCCTGGTAGAGAGTAGAGGCACTGACACCTTTCTTTTCTCTCTTTTTCTTTGCTTTCTCTTCGGCTTTTTCCAGATTCTTCTTTACAAACTCGTCCATATCGATCTTGCGGTAGTGACGGTTAATGAAGATCTGCAGAACGACCTGGAACAGGGAACTAGCTGCCCAGTAAAGACCAATGCCTGCGTTGAATGTGAAACAGAAGAACACGGAGATCAGAGGCATAACGTAACTCATGGAGTTCATCGTTGCTGCTGTCGTATCTCCTGCTGAATTGGCTCCCTTCGCCTGGGTCAGTTTCATGGAAAGCCACTGGGATGCACCTGCGATCAGCGGAATCAATACCGCAATAATGCCGATGCCGCCTGCAAGCATTAAATTCCACGGAGTCTGGCTTAAGTCAAATCCAAGGAAGGAGTTAACAGAGACCATCTGATTATGTGCTTCGGTGATCGCTGTCGCATCTGCTCCGCTGAACATACCGGTCAGCGCTGTCCATCCTTTTATAGGAAGAGAGTAGAGCGTCGTCATCTGTGTCGATGTGGCTACCTCACTGTTACCAAGCCCTGAGGCAATACTTGAAAAATCCAGACCGCTTTTATTTAAAATGTTAACGATCTTCTCCAGCGGCTGAGCTAGTGCGTCGATAAAAATCGGCAGCTGCCGGATCGCACCGTAAAGAGCGATGATGACAGGCATCTGGATGAAAGTCTGAAGGCATCCTCCCATCTGGGAAACGCCGTACTTAGCATAGACCGCTTTGGTCTCTTCCTGCATTGCCTGCATAGAGTAATTATCTCTTCTGCCTTCATATTTTTTCTGGATCGCTTTGATTTCCGGCTGCATGATAGATGTCAGCTTGGAAAACTTCTGCTGCTTGATCGTTAAAGGCAGAAGAATGAATTTGACAACGAGCGTAAACAAAATAATAACAAGACCGATGTTTGCGATACCGATCGTGTCTAAGAAATTATAAATCTGCTCGATTGCCCAACTGAATGCGATAACGATCTGCTTAATTACAGGCCAGTCATAACAGCCCGCGCCGCCTGAAGAGCCTGCGCAGCCGCCTGCTGCCAATAGAAAATTAAACACTGATAGATTCCTCCTTAAGGTACCGGGTCGTAACCACCCTTGGAGAACGGATTGCATCTTAAGATTCGCCAGATTGCAAGGCCGAGTCCTTTAAGCGGACCATACTTCTCGATTGCCTCGATGGCATACTGAGAACAGGTAGGGTAATATTTACAATGTGAATATCTTTTTAACCCGGAAAGATATTTCCTATAAAACCTGATTAACGCAATTAGAACTTTTTTAATCATTGTTTTATGAGTTTGTGGAGCCTGCATAAATGGAGCAGGGCATCTTCCACTTCGGGTTGCTTTGTTCCGGCAATCGCAGGTCTGGCAACGACCACTAATCTGCAATTTTCCGGAAGACGGTCTTTCACCGCCACATAACTTTCTCTGATCAGACGGACTGTCCTGTGCCGAACGACGCTGTTTCCGATTTTTTTGCTGGCGGAAATACCTAATTTCTTTCCGCCTTCCTTTTCCAGTACATAAAGTACCAGTAATTTGTTGGCTTTAGACGTCCCCTTCTCATAAACTTCTTTAAATTCGGAAGTATTTTTTAAACTGTCAATATTACGCATTTAAAAATCCTCCCTGAACATGAAAGAAGAAAGACCACCTTTCTTTTGAGGTGGTCTTAAGCTGATAATACTTTTCTTCCTTTAGCTCTCCGTGCAGCTAATACTTTTCTTCCGCCCGGGGTGCTCATTCTTGCTCTAAAACCATGAACTTTTGCTCTTGATCTTTTTTTCGGCTGAAATGTCATTTTACTCATGAGACTTCCACCTCCTTTTCTACTGTTGGAAAAACAGCAAAACAATTATATTCGAACTCTCTGTCCCCGTCAAGCCCTGATTTTACTGTATTTATCCACTTTTCAGGCTTTCAATGTGCTTTTTTCCCTATGTTTTTTCACAATGATTTCTTCTTTTCTGTGAATTACTATCTGATAACATCCGAAATACTCCGAAATATCTGTAAAAATACGGCATTTCCTGTGTTAAAATATTTATCCACAATCTGTTGATAAGTTGTTAAAAACTTTTTTATAGAAAGTTATCCACAATTTTATCCACAGCTTTTTCACCACCTTTTGTGGACTGTTTTACACAGGATTTTATTGAATTCTTTCCTTATATATAATATAATATCTACGAACATTTTAAGCGGCGATTCAAACCGCTTTATTTCTTGTAAGTGGAGAGTTTTTATGTTAGAGACCATAAAAGAACAATGGCCTGCCATTTTAGAACATTTAAAGCAGGAACATGATATTTCAGATGTATCCTTTAAAACCTGGCTGCTTCCTCTGGAAGTTGTTTCTGTAGAGAACAATACCATAATTATTGTTGTACCGGAAGAGTCAATTGGTCTGCAATACATAAAAAAGAAATATTATCTCCCTTTAAAAGTTTGTGTAGAAGAAGTAGTAGGTGAAGCTTTTGAGATCGAGTTTGTTCTTCCCGACCAGCTGAAAGAAAAAATCAAAATGTCTGCCTTAAATGACAGCAAGGATCAGATGGATATTTATGAAAAAGCAGGTCTGAATCCGAAATATACCTTTTCTTCCTTCGTCGTAGGTGAAAATAACAATCTCGCACATGCTGCAGCTTTAGCAGTTGCAGAATCTCCGGCTGAAATCTACAACCCTCTCTATATCTATGGCGGTGTAGGTCTCGGAAAAACACATCTGATGCAGGCAATCGCACATTTCATTCTGCAGAGGAATCCGGAAATGAAGGTCTTATACATTACAAGCGAGACCTTTACAAACGAGATCATCGATGCGATCCGTTCAAGCAGCGATAATCCGATGGCAAATACCCTCTTCAGGGAAAAATACAGAAATGTGGATGTCCTCTTAATTGATGATATTCAGTTCATCAGCGGAAAAGCCAGCACGCAGCAGGAGTTTTTCCATACATTCAATGCTCTGTATGAAAATAAAAAACAGATCATCATATCTTCAGATAAACCTCCAAAGGAGATCGATAACTTAGAAGAGCGACTTTGCTCCCGTTTCTTATGGGGACTTCCGGTCGATATCCAGTCTCCAAACTATGAGACCAGAGTGGCAATCTTAAAGAAAAAGATTGAACTGGAGAATGCTCCTGAGATTCCTGCCGATGTAATTGATTATATCGCGGAAAATGTCAGTTCAAATATCAGAGAATTGGAAGGTGCTTTAACCAAGATCATTGCATATTCCAAACTGACATCCTCACCGATCACGCTTTCTTTCGCAGAAAGTGTCCTGCAGGATCTGATCATCGAAGCACAAAAAGAGATCACTCCGGATATGATCATTAAAATCGTTGCTGAACATTTTAATGTTTCCGTTTCCGATATCATTTCAAAAAAGAAAAGCCAGGATATCGTCTATCCAAGGCAGCTGATCATGTACCTTTGCCGGACTTTAACAGATGTGGCTCTTTCTTTGATAGGAAAGAAACTCGGAAACAGAGATCATACTACGATCATTCACGGATATGAAAAAATACAAAGAGAAATCGAAGAAAATGACAAGATAAGGAATGACGTAGAAATTCTTAAGAAAAAAATTATTCCTTCCTGATTCCACGTCTTATTCACATTTAAGCTTTCCTGTTGTTACTTTTCTGTTGATAAAACGTGAAAGAATAAAAGAAAATTTTTACAAAAAAACATATCAACAAATTCTTCCAAAACTGTAAACGATGTTATTCACAGGAAGAAAGGCTGAAATATCAGTCAATAACGGTCATTTTCACATATTAACAGCGACTAATAAGACGACGTCTTATAATTATATATATATTTATCAAGCGATAGCTTTGAAAGGAGAATTACACACATGAAAATCACCTGTTCCAAAAATGATCTTTTGAACGGAATAAATATTGCACTTCGTGCAGTTCCGGGAAAAACAACGCTTCCTATTTTGGAATCTTTTCTGATTGACGCAAGTGGAGATATCCGCATTATTACGAATGACAATGATATGGGAATTGAAACCTGTGTTGATGGTAAAATTGAGAGTCCCGGAAAGATTGCAATCAATGCAAGAATTTTCAGTGAGATTGTAAGAAAGCTTCCTGATAATCAGGTTACGCTTGATACCAGTTCTAATTATAAGATGAAAGTGACCTGCGAAGATTCCGAGTTTGTCTTAAATGGAAATAATCCAAATGAGTTTCCGGAGCTTCCGCAGACCAATACGGAAAATAAGATTTCGATTTCCCAGTTTACATTAAAAGAGCTGATCCGTCAGACGATCTTCTCAATTGCTCAGAATGATGCAAATGCCATCATGAGAGGTGAATTATTTGAAATCGACGGAAAGATGATCAAAGTCATTTCCTTAGACAGCCACCGGATTTCTATCAGAAAAGAAGAGTTGGCATTTGAATATGAACCTTGCAAAGTGATCGTTCCTGGAAAAACTTTGAATGAAATCAGCAGAATCTTAGGTTCTGAAAAAGAAGATATCGTAGATATTACTTTTGATAAGAAGTTTATCAAATTTGCGTTTGGAAATACGGTAGTAGTATCCCGACTGATCGAGGGAGAATACTTCAACGTAGAGCAGATGATTTCTTCTGATTATGAAACTTCTGTAAAAGTTAACCGCAGCGATTTCTTTAACAGTATCGACAGAGCTTTTACTCTTACAAGAGAAGGGGAGAAAAAACCGGTCATTTTAGATATTCAGGACGGAGAGATGAATATTGATATTTCTTCTTCTGTCGGATCTATGAACAGCCACCTTTATATCAATAAAGAGGGTAAGGATCTTGTGATCGGCTTCAACCCGAGATTTTTCATTGAAGCATTGAAAGTGATTGATGATGAGGAGATTTCAATCTACTTTGTAAATTCCAACGCACCATGCTTTATCAAGAGTAAAGAAGGAGAATATATTTACATCATTCTTCCGGTAAATATCAACAGATAAGATGGAAAAGATTTTCTTAAGAGAAGAATATATAAAACTCGGACAGGCACTGAAGGCAGCCGGTCTTGTTGGCAGCGGAGTAGATGCAAAAATGGTGATTGCTGATGGCCTGGTGACAGTGAATGGTGAGGTGGAATACCAGAGAGGAAAAAAATTAAGAAACGGAGACCGCGTAGAATATAACGGAGAGACGATTCTTATATGCGAATAAATACGCTGGAACTGAAAAATTACAGAAATTATGAATCGCTTTCTATCTCGTTTGATCCGGGAGTCAATATTATCTACGGGGAAAATGCGCAGGGAAAGACAAATATCTTAGAAAGCATTTATATGTGCGGACTGGGAAAGAGCCATCGGCGGAGCAAAGAAAATGAGATCATTCGCCTTGGATGTAAAGAAGCGCATATTAAAGGAGAATTTTCTGAAGATGGTTTTTCTGAACGAATCGATATCCATTTAAAAAAATCCGGAGGAAAAGGAATTGCAGTAAACCGGATTCCGATCAAAAGAATCAGTGAACTGTATGGAAAGGTCAGCGTTGTGATCTTTTCTCCGGAAGATCTGGAACTGATCAAGAGAGGACCATCCCATCGCAGAAATTTTATTAATCAAGAATTATGTCAGATTGATCCGATCTATGTCGAGGATCTGATCAATTATTCCAAAATATTAAAACAACGGCATGAGCTGTTAAAAAAACTGGATAGTGCTGCAGAAAAGAAAGAGGAATTACTGGAAACCTTAGACATTTGGGATCTGCAGCTGGTTCAATTTGGGGCAAAAATCATCGGCCGGCGGAGAAAGTTCATAGAAGAGATCAACGAATGTATCTTTGATATCCACTATGATCTGACCGAAGGAAAAGAAAAACTGAAGCTGGTCTATGATCCATCTGTTACAGAAGAGGAGTTTTATGAAGAACTCTTAAGGAACAGGGAACGGGATAAGATTTATAAAAATACGTCGGTTGGCCCCCACCGGGATGATCTGCTTTTTTATGAACAGGAAAAGGACCTTAAAATCTTCGGAAGTCAGGGGCAACAGCGAACCTGTGTGCTTTCCTTAAAGCTCGCAGAGATCAGGATGATCGAAGAAGCAAAAAGAGAAAAGCCGATCCTGCTTTTGGATGATGTTCTTTCCGAACTCGACAGGAACCGGCAGGAAAAACTCCTGAAAGGAATGGGTGACACACAAACGATCATCACCTGTACCGGAATGGATGAATTTATTGAAAACGAAATAGGTACTGCAAAGAAGTTTTATATCAAAGAAGCGACAGTTACAGAAAGATAAGAAGGATAAAGAATGGCAGAAAACAAAGATTTAAGAGACACAGAAGTAACAGAAGAATACGGTGCGGATAATATCCAGGTACTGGAAGGACTCGAAGCAGTCAGAAAACGTCCGGGAATGTATATCGGAAGTATTTCTTCGAGAGGACTTCATCATCTGGTATATGAGATCGTAGATAATGCGGTTGATGAGGCGCTTGCCGGATATTGCACAGAGATCACTGTTACGATCAATCCGGACGATTCCATTACCGTTGTGGATAACGGACGCGGTATTCCGACGGGAATCAACCATAAAGAAGGCGTTTCCGCAGTAGAACTGGTATTTACAAAACTTCATGCCGGCGGAAAATTCGGCGGCGGAGGATATAAGGTATCCGGCGGACTGCATGGTGTTGGCGCATCTGTTGTTAACGCGCTGTCCGAATATCTTGACGTTACGATCTACAGAGAAGGAAAGATCCATCACCAGGAGTATTCCAGGGGACATGCGAAACATGAGCTTGAAATCCTGGGTGAGTGCCCATTGGAAAGAACAGGTTCAACGATCACCTTCCTTCCGGACCGCGAGATCTTTGAAGAGACCGTCTATGATTTCGGAGTTCTTCAGAGACGGCTGCGCGAAATGGCTTTTCTTACCAAAGGACTGAAGATCAACCTGGTTGATACCCGTGAAGGCAAAGAACAGGAAAAGACCTTCCATTATGAAGGCGGAATCAAGGAATTCGTAGCCTATATCAACCGGACCTCTTCTCCTTTATATGATGACATCCTTTATTTTGAGGGAAATAAGAACAGTGTTGCCGTGGAAGTGGCAATGCAGCATAACGATGGTTATAACGAAGGCATCTATACTTTCGTAAATAATATCAATACACCGGAAGGCGGAACGCATCTTGAAGGATTAAAGAGAGCGCTGACCCGTGTGTTCAATGACTATGCAAGAAACAATAAGATCTTAAAAGAAAAAGAATCCAATCTTTCCGGCGAGGATATCCGTGAAGGCTTAAGTGCGATCGTTTCTGTTAAGGTCGAAGACCCGCAGTTTGAAGGACAGACAAAACAGAAACTCGGAAACAGCGAAGCAAGAGCTGCCGTGGAATCCATCGTCAGTGAACAGCTGACCTATTATCTCGAGCAGAATCCGCAGGTCGCAAAGACGATCTGTGAAAAATCACTCCTTGCACAGCGCGCAAGAGACGCGGCAAGAAAAGCAAGAGAAGCAACCAGAAAGAGCCCGCTTGCAGGCGGCGGTCTTCCGGGAAAACTGGCAGACTGTTCGGATAAGAATCCGGAAAACTGTGAGATCTTTATTGTTGAGGGAGATTCTGCAGGAGGAAGCGCAAAGAAAGCAAGGATCCGAAAAACACAGGCGATCCTGCCTCTCCGCGGAAAGATCCTGAATGTCGAGAAGGCAAGACTGGACCGTATCTTAGGAAATGCGGAGATCCGGACAATGATCACTGCATTCGGAACCGGTATCCACGAGGACTTTGATATTTCCAAGCTGAGATATCACAAGATCATCATCATGACGGATGCCGATGTCGACGGTGCCCATATTGCGACGCTCCTTCTGACATTCTTCTACCGCTTTATGCCGGAGCTGATCAAAGAAGGACATGTGTATCTTGCAAAACCGCCGCTGTATCAGGTGACCAGAAATAAAAAACAGTATTATGCATACAGCGATGCAGAGCTGAACCAGATTTTAGAAGAGATCGGCAGAGATAACCAGAATAAGATCCAGCGTTACAAAGGTCTTGGAGAAATGGATGCAAGCCAGCTCTGGGAGACGACCATGGATCCGGAAACAAGGATACTCTCAAAAGTTGTGATTGATGATGAGAATCCGCAGGATCTGGATGTCACCTTTACAACGCTGATGGGTGATGAGGTCGAGCCAAGAAGAGAATTTATTGAAACAAATGCAAAATATGCAACGAACATAGACATTTAAAAGGGGAACTGAATGGACGAACATATCTTTGACAAAATAGAAGAAGTCGATCTGAAACAGACCATGGAGAACTCCTACATCGATTACGCGATGAGCGTTATCGCATCCAGAGCTCTTCCGGATGTTAGGGATGGTTTGAAACCGGTACAGCGCCGCGTGCTGTATTCCATGATCGAGTTAAATAATGGTCCGGACAAGCCGCACAGAAAATGTGCCCGTATCGTCGGTGATACCATGGGTAAGTACCACCCGCACGGAGACTCCTCCATTTATGGAGCTTTGGTCAACATGGCACAGGAGTGGTCAACCAGATATCCGCTGGTAGACGGACATGGAAACTTCGGATCGGAAGACGGTGACGGAGCAGCCGCAATGCGATATACAGAAGCAAGGCTTTCGAAGATCGCAATGGAGATGCTTGCCGATATCAATAAAAATACCGTAGACTTTGTTCCGAACTTTGATGAAACGGAAAAAGAGCCGGTCGTTCTTCCGGCCAGATATCCAAATCTTTTAGCAAACGGAACCACCGGTATTGCCGTTGGTATGGCGACGAATATTCCTCCGCATAACCTTACGGAGCTGGTCGATGCAGTCGTAAAGATCATTGATGACAAGATCGCAGATGCGGAAACGACGATCGAAGATGTGATGAAGATCGTAAAGGGTCCTGATTTTCCGACCGGGGCAACGATCTTAGGCCGCAGAGGAATCGAGGACGCATACCGTACCGGCCGCGGAAAGATCAAGATCCGTGCCGTATCGGAAATCGAGCCAATGGAAGGCGGAAAGAACCGGATCGTCATTACCGAACTTCCGTACCTTGTAAATAAAGCAAAGCTGGTTGAAAAGATCGGCGATCTTCATAAAGATAAAAAGATCGATGGTATCACGGACCTTCGTGACGAAACCGACCAGACCGGACCCCGGGTGGTCATCGAACTCAGAAAAGATGTCAATCCGAACGTCATCTTAAATCAGCTTTATAAACATACCCAGCTTCAGGACAGCTTTGGCGTGATCATGCTGGCCCTGGTCAACAACGAGCCGAAGATTTTTAATCTTCTGGAGATGCTTTCCTATTATCTGAAACATCAGGAAGATGTCGTTACCAGAAGAACCAAATATGATCTGAACAAAGCGGAAGAACGCGCGCATATCTTAGAAGGTCTGCTGATCGCACTCGATAATATCGATGAAGTCATCCGCATCGTCCGCGGAAGCCGTACTACGCAGGATGCCAAGAATGCATTATGTGAACGTTTCGGCTTAGATGATGTTCAGGCTCAGGCGATCGTTGACATGAGGATCCGTGCCCTGACAGGTCTCGAAAGAGAAAAACTGGAAGAAGAGCATGCGGAACTCTTAGAAAAGATCAAATATTACAAAGCCATCTTAGGTGATGAGAAAAAACTGCTCGGCGTGATCAAAGAAGAGATCATCATCATGAAAGAAAAATATGGCGATGAAAGAAAAACTTCGATCGGCATCGATGATGGAGAGCTTGAAGACGAGGATCTCATTCCGGATGACAGCACTGTGATCACGATGACGCGTCTTGGTTACATCAAGAGAATGGATATCGACAACTTCAAGGAGCAGAACCGCGGAGGCAAGGGCATCAAGGGAATGCAGACGCTCGACGAGGATGTGATCGACCGGATGTTCATTACAACGGCACATCACAGAATGCTGTTCTTTACCAATACCGGACGAGTTTATCTCCTGAAAGCATATCAGATTCCGGAAGCTTCCCGTACAGCGAGAGGAACGGCAATCGTCAATCTTCTTCAGCTGCAGCCGGGAGAGCGGATCGCAACTGCGATGGTCATTGAGCAGTTCGATGGAGCTGAGAACCTGCTGATGGCAACCAAAAAGGGTCTGATCAAGAAGACCCCGCTCAAAGATTATTCAAATATCAGGCAGACCGGAATCATCGCCATCAGTTTGAGAGAAGATGACGAACTGATCGATGTTGATATGACGGATGGAAAACGTGAGATCATTCTGATCACCAAAGGCGGAAAGAGTATCCGGTTCAATGAAGAAGAAGTTCGTGCAACCGGAAGATCTTCCATGGGCGTTACCGGCATGAAGCTTTCTGCAGGAGATGAGGTCATCACGCTTGCTTTAGATGTCCAGGGAGACGATATCCTCTTTGCGACAGAAAACGGCATGGGCAAGAGAACGAAGTTTGAAGAGTTCAAAGCGCAGCACCGCGGCGGTATGGGCGTGCTTTGCTATAAGGTGACAGAGCGTACCGGACAGCTTGTTGCTGCAAGTGCTGTTAATGACGGCGATCAGATCATGCTGATCACGAATGGAGGTATTGTTATGAGGACCTCTGTTGACAGCGTTTCCGTGATCGGAAGAAATACGCAGGGTGTTAAGATCATCAGTATTGATAAGGACAGTGAGGTAAAACTGGCTGGAATGGCAAGGCTGTCTGCGGAATTCCTGGAAGAGGAAGAAGCGGAAGAGACAATCGAGCCAGAAACGGCTGAAGGAGACCCTGATGTTTCAGATCGTATCTGACGGGAGCTGTGATCTGTCTCCGGAACAACTTAAGACTGCAGGAATCGTTACAGTTCCTTTCTATGTTACATTGGACGGAAAGACCTTTCGAAAAGAAGCAGAGGAACTATCGGTCAGGGAGTTTTATGAATATTGTATTTCCCATCCGGAATGTGCTCCGAAAACATCTATGCCCTCGGCAGAAGATTATGTCCGGGCGTTTCGGCCTATCCTCGAACAGGGAAAGGATATCCTTTGTTACTGTATCACAAAACAATTCTCCGGTTCTGTTAACAGTGCGCTTGCCGCAAAAGCATCTCTTCAGGAAGCGTATCCGGACCGAAGGATCCAGATCGTGGATTCCACTTTGGTCACCGGCCTTCAGGGGGCCCTTCTGCTTGAGCTTTCAAAATATGCGAAAAGCGGTCATTCGCTTCAGGAAACGTATGAACGGGGAGAAGAAATCAAAAAAAACGCTGTTCTCTATTTTACGATCGAAGATCTTTCTTACCTTGCAAGAGGCGGAAGGATTGGGAAACTGACAGATAAGGCGGTCCGGAGCTTTAACCTCCACCCGCTGATCTGTTTTAAAGAGAGCGGACTCCATCTGATCGGAGTCAGCATCGGCAGACAGAATTCTTTTGATAAATTAACAGAAATCGTAAAGAAACTCCTTCAGAAACAGAACCTCGATCTGGACCACTATACATTCGGGTTCGGCTGGGGACTGGATAGAGAAGAAGCGGAACCGTGTTTTCTCCAGATCCGAAACGTCTTTCGGGAACGGTTTGGAACCGTTCCGGATTTTATTCCGATTCAGGTTGGCGCTACGATCGGTGTTCATACCGGGCCGAAACCGGTCGGATTCGGCTTCATAGAAAAAGCCTGAAGGAAGGAGCGATTCCTACGGAGATGTTGGATAATTCCGGAAAAAAAACTTAACCGGATCAAAGGATACGCGATACCGATCGTGTCGGTCTTTATCCTTCCCTACATCTGGTCATATGCCTATTGGGCGATGGGACCGATGGTAGTTTCCAAATGTAAAAAAGAGCATTTTGCCGACTTCATGGCTGCGATCCTTGTAGCCTGTGTAGCGGGTACACTTGTTCTCGCATTTTTCCCTACTTATATGGACAGGGTTGCCGAGCGCCTTTTTGCCAAAGGGAAGATCAAAAGAGCAGGAAAGTAAGAGCGTATGGCGAATGCCACAGGACTTCGGCAATAATAAGATGTTTTAAGGGCTGCTGCGATATATGTTTTCGCAGCAGCCCTGTTATTTATTGCAGTGCAATTTATTTATTCAGATGTTTCGTCCGTTTCTTTTTCTGTTTCCGTTTCTATTTCTTTTTCTTTTCTTTTCCGTTTTACAAGAACGATGATTATGATAGCAGCGGCAATTACTACGACAGGAATTGCGATCCAGAGAGCCAGAAGATTATTCGTTCCGTTCTCCGGAGCTGCCGGGACAGATTCTGCTTCCGGAGCAGCGTCGCCTCTTCCATCAATCGTGAGAGCTGCATCATATGCGTAGTCTTCCGCGTCACCGCCGCTCCAGGATCCGATGCATCCTTCAGGAGCTTCTGCGCCGTCGCCGCCAGGACCGCCGGGACCGCCAGGGCCACCAGGACCGCCAGGCATTCCGCCTTCTTCACCGCCTTCTGCCGCCGGAGCCTCAACAACTTCAGCAACTGTTTCAAATGCTGCGCTCTCAAGGTTTTCTGCTGTCAGAACTGTTCCGGCAGCATATTTCTTTGTGCCGACTGTAAGGCTGGAACCGGTACCGACAACGACCTGTCCGTTTCCGGAAATACTGAGCGTGTCGATCAGAGAAGTTGACGTGACGTTCCATGTTCCGCCGTCTACAGTGATGTTAATGTCATTAGCGCCATTGTCATTGATCAGGTTGCCAACATGACCCTGATCAAAGTACTCGGAAATCGTATATTCGGTATTCTGATATCCGAGGATCGCATTCTTAGCTTCCTCATTTTCAGCAGCTAAGGAATTCATTGTACCTTTGACAAATGCAGAGCCGTCATATGTTACATGAACTGCGGATGTAGATGCAGCCGCTCCGTTCAAAGTAGCGCCTTCCCCAAGAGTAATATTCAGCGGGGAACCTTTCAGCGGACCCTGGTCAGAATTATCTGATCCGGATGCGTTATAGATATTTCCATTATATTCTCCATTTGTAAATGTGAAGGTCTGAGCTGCCGTATCCTGCTGTGCCTGTTCTGTTCTGAAACCGGCTTTCTCCGTATGAGTTGCTGCAAAAACAGGACCGGAATAGCCTTCAACGCCCATATCCGGAGCAGGGTTTGTTGCGTCATCGTTGTCAATGACCTGAATCAGAACACCGCCGTTGTTAATTGTAGCACCGTCAACAGTAACAGTAGCCGCCTCATTGGAAGATCCGGTTTTCAACAGGAAAGTAGCAAATTCAGAATTGACTTCTGTTCCCTGCTGAATATCCAGGGCATTGTCTCCCTGATGGAACATGAATCCGAAAGTATCGGAATTGATGACAGAATTTTTTGTGTCTGTTGCAGTATACGTTTTTGTAGATCCGTCCGCCTGAGCAACGTCATAGGACTGGTCTTTCGTAATACTCTTATATGTAGCGCTGCCTCCGGTGAAGATGTTTGCATAGGTTCCGACATTCAGGGTTGAACCTGCGAAGGTCTCAACGGCGTTTCCGATAACGTAGGTTCCATAACCGCTTCCGTAGTTTGTTGTATACGGATTATCCTTTGTTACGATCTGTCCTCCTTCTTCCTGAATTGCGATCTTGGACTCGTCTGTGTTGTTCAGTGTCAGAGAGGTGTTATAAGCGTTAAGATACATATTAGAACCTGAATCTGTGGACAGTACCGCCCATGCCCCTGAAGAAGTCTCAGAATCATAGATGTTAAATGTTGAGTTATCGCCTTCAAGGTTTGTGCAGCGGGAGGTTCCCATAATGCCGAGGATCCACGGAGGAGCGACCATAACATTCTGAGCCGCCGTGTTCAGATAACCTTGGTAAATTGTTCCGCCATTGGATTGCATTTTGGAATTCTGAACGGTCACCTTTGATCCCGTGTCGTTAAAGATCGGCATTGTTGCAACACCGGTAGTCTCGATCGTAGAGCTGTCGATCAGAACATCTGAGTTTCCGAAAACAGCAACTGCGGCACCTTTTCCTGAAAAGTCACAGGTATCGGTTCCGTCTGCGTTCGTATTCAGTTTGATCGTGGTGTCTTTGATGGTGTAATCTTTGTCGATAATAAGAAACCCATTGTGGCCGCTTGCACTGTCGTCGATCACAACTCCATCTGCACCGTTCTCATCATAAGTGCCGGCAGAGATCCGTTCGGTTTTTGCGTCCGCTCCGGAAGCAAAGGTCGTAAAACTAACCAATCCGCCGGACATACCGATTGCAACGGCAACCGCCATCGCACCAGCTAGAATGCGCTTTTTCATTTACTATTATCCTCCTTTTCTCAGCAGGTCTTCCCGCCTGGTCTTTTGTGACAACAGTTTATTAGAAGAAAAGAAGGATGACTATCATTTTTAAACTTGTAGCCTTACAATTCCTGTCTGAAAAGAGCCTTTCCGAAACAGATGGACCTGGCCGGGCGGTGACTTGAATTTGTTGCGGATGCTGTGTATGATAAACAGAACATAATGAAAGGAGACGTGAAAATATGGAACAAAATCGTAATCTTCCAACCCCTGGAAGCATTCTGGCATTTGGAATCATTGGTCTTGCAACCTGCGGAACAGGAATCATCGGTTTGATTTTTTCTATTATTGCTATTTCCAAAGCAGGAAAGTTCAGACAGGGCACTACAGAAAGATCCGGACAGGTCAATACAGGAAGAGCACTTGGAATCGTAGGATTGATTCTCAGTATCCTGATGATTATCCTCTGGATCATTTTGATCATTGTTGGCGCTTTTAACCAATAAGATCTAATTTCAATATTCAAAGTGAAACCGGGCGGGAAACCGCCCGGTTTTTACCTGTCACAATATTTGCGCTCAAGCACAAGAGCTGCTTATACCGTAATCGTCCCTTCGCTTTCATCCGTCGGGGTGTAAGTATATTCCGGATTCATAGAAATAGAAAAATGCAGGATCGGCCGATCCAGACTGATAATGGACAGCGGCAGATGCTTCATGCCCGGCGGCATGAAGATGATAGAGCTTTTTGTCAGCCTGTGCATTTCCCCGTTGATGCCGACCTCGATCACACCACCAAGATCATACGGATCTTCCGGATTGGAACCGATGAAGCCGATCAGTTCCGCGTAATCGTGACTGTGTTCATCATGTTTATAAAGCGGCCTCATATCCGGTGCCGAGTGATACCAGGTCATATTCATTTGGAATGCTCCCGGAACAACCTTGCTGTCGATCCAAAGAAGACGGTTTCCCCATTGCTTGTAGATCTCAGCAAACTCCGGACTGACGGCAGGGGCATGCAGTGTCTGAACGACATATTTCCCGTATTCCCCTTCATCATTCATGACATAGTTTTTGCCTTCCATAAAAAGCCTTCCTTTCTGTTTTTCTCATTTATAATTTGAAAACGTTTCTTTGTAATCATAGTATAGGGCCCAAAAACATTGCCTGCAAGAGATTCCCGGATTCGTTTTTTAAATGACGTCATTACGAATTTGCCCGTCAGCATTTAGTAACACAGTGTCAATGTTTCCTGACGCATTCCCTTTTGTTCGTAAGTGGGAAATCCCATTTAGTGATCGTTAAACGGTAGTAAGGAGCGCATTTATATGTTATATTTACAGCAGGTTTCAAGTTTTCATTGAAAGGCAAAAGACAGATGAAAAAACGAATACACAGCAGAAGTAAAATAGCGCAAGGTTTGATCATGTTTTTCAGTGTCGTTTTTCTTATGATCTCTGCGGTTCCATCTCTTTCTTATGCAGAGGAAGAAATCGAAACGGTGAAGGTCGGGTACTACGAAAACGAAGTATTTGAAGAAGGTGCGGCCGAGAACGCGATCAAGACAGGCTATGCTTATGAATATTACAGAAAGCTCTCCGAATATACAGGCTGGAAGTATGAGTATGTTTATGGAGAGTTTGGAGACCTGTATCAAATGTTGTTGGACGGCGAGATCGATCTGCTTGCGGGACTTGCGTGGAAGGAAGAGCGTGCAGATCTTATCGGCTATCCGGACCTCCCGATGGGAAATGAGACCTATAGCCTTGTAAAGCATATTTCAGATGATGAGATCACCACAAATCCGGCGTCGTTCTCCGGAAAAACGATAGGTGTATTGGACAGCGCGATGGTAGATGTCCTGAATCGGTATCTGGATGAGCATGGGGTTCAGGCGATTGTTAAGGTCTATAATGATTATTCAGATCTTTACACTGCTTTTGATGCCAATGAGCTGGATATTCTCGCGGCAGAAGGCGATGGAACCTCTGACCGGGATGATGCGGAAGTGATCAGTCCTTTCGGAACCTCCGCCTATTTCCTTTGTGTGAGTAAAGTGCGTTCGGATCTTCTGAGCGAACTGAATGAAGCGCAGGCAGCGCTTGCGGCGGAAGAGCCAAACTGGCAGATGTCTTTGAGAACAAAGTATTATCAGGGCAGCATTTCAGCAAGGGCGTTTTCCGAGGCGGAAAAAGATTGGATCAAAACACATGAAGAGCTGAGGATCGGATATCTGGAAAACTATCTTCCGTATAGCGCGACGGATGAAAACGGTCAGGTAACAGGCATTATTAAAGACATTATTCCTGAAATGCTGAAGGATCTGGGGCTTTCGGATCTTAAAGTCATTTACAGCGGATATGAAAGTTATGATGATATGATCGAAGATATGTCATCGGAAAAGATCGATGTTGCGTTTCCGGTCGGAGGCGGCCTGTACTATTCGGAGGAAAATGGTCTTTATCAGTCGATTCCGGTTGCTTCGGCTTCGACAGAACTGGTATATAAAGGAATCTATACGGAAGAGACGACCCGTAAGATCGCAGTCAATGAGAATAACCGGATGCAGTATTACTTTGTGCGGACCAATTTTCCGGATGCGGAGGTCGTGGCATATCCGTCAATTGACGACTGTCTGAAAGCGGTTCTTTCCGGAGAGGCCGGATGCACAACCTTAAATGGCCTGCGGGCAAACGATATTCTGAAGAATTCAGAATATAAAGAACTGTTGATGCATCAGATGGCAAGAAATGATGACAGATGCTTTGGTGTTGAAATTGGCCAGGAAGGGCTGCTGAAACTTCTTAATCGCGGCATTAACATTATCGGAAGTGATTATGCCCAGAACATTTCCTTCCGTTATACAGGTGCGCTCTACTCCTATAGTCTGGCTGATATGATCAAAGATCATTTAGCCCTGTTCATGACCGTGCTTCTGCTGATCGTTGCAGTGATCATCTTCCTTCTTGCCCGCGACAGGATGAGAACAAAAAAGCAAAAGGAAGAACTGCAGACGGCACTTGCCTCCGCGGAACAGGCCAGCCGGGCAAAAACAGAATTCCTGAATAATATGTCTCATGATATAAGGACGCCTATGAATGCGATCGTCGGATTTGCCGGCCTGGCTTCTACTCACATTGATGACCGGGAACAGGTAAAGGATTATCTTGGAAAGATCAATGTTTCCAGCCAGCATCTGCTTTCGCTTATCAATGATGTGCTGGATATGAGCAGGATTGAAAGCGGAAAGATGACACTGGAAGAAGCAGATGTTGATCTTCCGAAACTGATCTATGACCTGCAGACGATCATTCAGCCAAATATCGACGATAAACAGCTGGAGCTTTCTGTTGATATGAAGGATATCAGGCATAAAGAGATCGTAACGGATAAGCTTCGTTTGAATCAGGTGCTGTTAAATATTCTGTCTAATGCCATCAAGTTCACACCGGAAGGCGGAAAGATCAATGTCCGGGTGACAGAAACGGAATCTTCAAAAGAAGGAACTGCAGACTTTGAGTTCAGAGTCCGGGATACCGGCATTGGTATGAGCAGGGAGTTTCAGGAAACGCTCTTTGACGCCTTTACCCGTGAAAGGACCAGCACGGTCAGCGGTATTGAAGGGACCGGTCTGGGAATGGCAATCACCAAAAAAATTGTTGATATGATGGGCGGCAGTATCGCTGTGGAATCGGAAGAAGGAAAGGGAAGCGAGTTTATCGTTAACCTGCCGTGCAGGATCAGCGATTCCGCAGAGACTGAGATGCCATCTTCCGCTTTGAAGAGCAGTGAAACAGAAGAGGAAGGCAAAGAGCAGGGACAGCAGGTTCCGGAAAAATATGATTTTGGCGGGAAACGGGTTCTTCTGGCAGAAGACAATAAAATGAACCAGATGATCGCAGAAGCCATTTTGACAGAAGCAGGACTTTTGGTCGATATCGCGGACGATGGCACGATTGCCGTCGAAAAAATGGAAACGCAGCCTGCCGGATATTATGATATCGTTCTTATGGATATCCAGATGCCAAATATGGATGGCTATGAAGCAGCAGAGAGGATCCGCGCACTGGAAGATCCGAAAAAGGCCAATATCCCAATCGTTGCGCTGACTGCGAACGCGTTTGAGGAGGATCGGAAGAACGTACTTTCCTCCGGCATGAACGGACATCTGCCAAAACCATATGATGTTCCTAAAATGATGGAAACGCTGAAGAAGATGATCAAGTGACGAGGAGCTATATAAAAGGAAAGGAAGCATCATGGATCAGAATAAACTGAAATATCTGAAACTCCTGGCTGCGCAGTATCCGAACATTGCGGAGACTGCGACAGAGATCGTAAATCTCAAGGCGATCATGAATCTGCCGAAGGGAACAGAGCATTTTATCACGGATCTTCACGGAGAGTATGAGCAGTTCCGGAATATTATGTGCAACGGATCCGGAGCAGTACAGCGCAAGATCGAGGAGGAATTCGGGATCACGATGGGGATCCCGGAAAAACGCAGCCTTGCGATGCTGATCTACTATCCGGAGATCAAGCTTCCGCAGATGGAGAAAAAAGCACGCGAAGACGGAGAGCTTGACGACTGGAGAAGGGTGACGATCCTGCGTCTGACAAGAGTCTGCAAAGTTGCTTCTTCCAAATATACAAGGTCGAAGGTCCGCAAAGCACTTCCCGAAGGCTTTGCCTATATTATTGAGGAACTGATGAGCGGACATCCCGAGATCGAAAACCAGGCGGATTATTATAATGAGATCATTGATGCCGTTATTGAAACAGGGATCGCAAGAGAGCTGATCGTTGCCTTTTGTCATCTGATCCGCCGTTTTATTATCGAACATCTTCATGTGATCGGAGACATCTATGACAGAGGACCTTATCCACACCGGATCATGGATGATCTGATGGCTTATCATTCCGTAGACATTCAGTGGGGAAATCACGATATCCTCTGGATGGGCGCGGCAGCAGGATCTCCGCTTTGTATCTGCAATATCCTCAGAATTTCCGCGCGCTATGCCAACCTTGCCATTTTAGAGGAAGCATACGGGATCAACCTGATCCCGCTGATGCGCTTTGCTATGGAAACCTACAAAAATCCCTGCGATGAGATCTTTTCCGTGACAGATAATGATAATCTGTATGATAAAGCAGATGCAGGGATCGATTCCAAAATGCAGAAGGCGATTGCGATGATACAGTTCAAACTGGAGGGACAGATCGTAAGGCGCCATCCGGAATGGGATATGGAAGACCGCGCGCTTTTAGATAAGATCGATTACGAAAAAGGCACGATCCTTATTGACGGCTGTGAGTATGAAATGAGGGATATGGATCTGCCGACTGTGGATCCGAATGATCCTTATGCGCTGACGGCGGAAGAAAAGGCGCTGATCAATCATCTAAAAGAAAGTTTCCTGCATAGCGGCCGCCTGCAAAAACACATCGGTTTCCTGTACCGGAAGGGCAATCTTTATAAAGTGTTTAACGGCAATCTTCTTTATCATGGCTGCGTGCCGCTGAATGAAGACGGTTCGTTCAGAGAAGTTGAGATCTACGGAGAAAAATATAGCGGCAAAGCGCTGTATGATGTTTTAGAGCTTTATGCCCGCAAAGGATTTTACAGCGATGAGCCGGAAGAAAAAGAGAAAGGGCTGGATCTTCTCTGGTATATCTGGCAGGGAAAATATTCCCCGGTTTTTGGAAAAGATAAAATGACGACTTTTGAGCGCTACTTTATCGAGGATAAGAAAACGCACAAAGAACCGAAAAATCCGTATTATACGCTATACGAGAATGAAGAAACCGTGGACAGGATCTTCCGCGAATTCGGTCTGGAAGGAGGAGAGCCGCACATTATCAACGGACATGTTCCGGTCATCGTTAAGAAAGGCGAGTCGCCGATCAAATGCGGCGGAAAGCTGCTTGTGATCGATGGCGGTTTTTCGAAGGCATATCAGGCACAGACCGGAAATGCAGGATATACGCTGATCTATAATTCCTACGGACTGGTCCTTGCGGCGCATCCGCCGTTTGAGACGATGGAAAAAGCCGTTTTAGATGAGATCAGCATTGACTCGGAGATCGTAATGCAGCACAGCCTCGGAACAAGGAAAAAAGTGGCAGATACTGATACAGGGACAGAGCTGAAAGCACGTGTTGCAGATCTTGAGGCATTGCTGAAAGCATACAGAAGCGGACTTCTGACAGAAAAATAGCCGGCTTACTTAAGAGGATAAAACAGAAAAACACCCGCCGATTTTGGCGGGTGTTTGTTTATTGCAGATATTTCAGACCCTTTTTCATCCAGGTTCCCCGGAAGTACCGGATGTTAAAAAAGACGCCCCGGATGATCCAGTCGACGATCGTATGTGCGCACCAGACACCGATCACGCCCAGTCCGAAAACACTTCCCAGAAGGTAGGCGCCGCCGACTCTTCCGATCCACATGGACAACATACTGATGATCATCGTGTAGGTCGCATCTCCGGTGCTTTTCAGGAAGTTCGGGGTCATGAAGGCCGGAACCCAGAGCAGGATCGTGTTGATCCCGTGCATCATCTGAACCTTAAAAGCAAGTGCGCTGGCATCCGGTGAAACATTATAAATAGAAAGAATAAAGGGCAGGAGCACCAGATTGAGAGTGACCCAAACGGCAGTCATCACATAGGTCCAGATCACAAGCTTTTTATAATAATACTTTGCCTGGGGATAATTCTGCGCGCCGACGCACTGACTGACAACTGTTGTCATGGCGAGGTTTACAGCCATTCCCGGGATAACGTTTAAATTTGCCAGAGTTCCGCCGATTGCGTTCGCGGTGATGCTGGCTGTTCCCATTGTCGAGATATAACTGAAGAGGACGATCTTTCCAAGCTGGAACATACCGTTTTCGATCCCGCCGGGAAGTCCGATTGAGACGATGTTTTTCAGGATCCATTTGTTGTAACGGAAAGAACGGAGACTGCAGAGATTCAAACTGTATTTCTTTTTAAAGAGAAGACCGATGATCAGGAATGCCGCCACCCAGCGGGAGACTAAGGTCGGGATCGCAACACCTTCCACTCCAAAACCAAAGCCGAAGATCAAAAGGGCATTTCCTGCAACATTGATCACATTCATGATGCTCGATACGATCAGTGTTATATTTGTTTTTTCCATGGATCGGAAGGCAGCAGCTCCGCCGTTATAGATTGCTACGGCGGGGATCGAAGCCATTACGATCGTGTAGTATGAGGTTGTTGCTGACATAACGTCAGTATCGATCTTGCCGAAGAGCGTTGTTACGATCGGATCGCGGAAAATATAAAGAAGGCCTGTCACAGTCATGGAAAGGACCAGCAGCAGTAACAGAAGATGCCGGCAGGCGGAATTTGCGTTTTTGTTATCTGCTTTTCCGATATACATCCCGCAGACAGCAGCACCGCCGGCAGCCATGGCCGAGAAGATATAGATCATCAGGACACTGATCGAATCGACCAGAGATACGCCGGAGACAGCAGCATCCCCGACCTGTGCGACCATGATGGAATCTGCAAGACCGACAGCAAGCGAAAAGATCTGCTCTAAAAGCAGAGGCCAAATCAGCCAGATCAGTTGTTTATTTGAAAAACTGATGTCTTTTACCATTGTTGCCCTTCTTTTATATGATTTATCGGAACAGGTTTTTATAATATATCATTGTAGCATATAGAAAAAGAAAAACGCTTAAGAAATAAGCGACTGCAGAAGCAGCCGCTTTTGTTATTTCAATGAATAGCCGGAATCGGGGTCTTTATAAATCAGAGTCCGGTAAAAGGCCTCCATTGCCTTGATCATATAATAAGTATCTTTGATCCCGGATGTTTCATAAGGTCCGTGCATTGCAAGCTGCGGACAGCCGATGTCCACAGATGGAATGGAGACATGGGCGGAAGAGATGTTGCCAAGGGTGGAACCGCCCGGATTGTCGGAATGGTTCGTGAATTCCTGTGTCGGAATCTCCGCCCTCCTGCAGATGGAACGGAATATCGCCGCGGAGACGGCATCGCTTGTATATTTCTGTGCCGCGCTGTGTTTGATCACGACTCCGCCATTAAGAACAGGCCGGTTTACAGGATCTGCTTTTTCGGGATGGTTTGGATGAATTGCATGCCCGTTATCTGCAGAGATCATAAAGCTGCGGGAAAGGAGAACTTTCCGGTCTTCCGGAGACAGCTCAAGGCTGAAGGCAATGCGTTCTAAGACATCAGACAAGAAGGTGGAGTCTGCACCCTGCTTCGTGCGGCTTCCGACTTCTTCGTTATCAAAGATGCAGCAGATCGTAAGCGGTTTTGCATCCGGAGATATCTGATTTGACTCATTTTTTGCAGAAGCCGTCAGGGCCTTCACAGAAGCGAAGACATTCTGCAGGTCATCCAGCTTCTGGCAGGAGAAATATTCCTCCCCCGCCCCCCAGAAGGACGGTGCGCTGCGGTCATATAAAAACAAGTCAGAGCCAAGGATCTGATCCGGGGAAACGGCGGCAGCATAAGCCATGACCTCCTGAAAGGAAGCGGCGGAAGAACCGTCACTGAACAGCGGCAGCATATCCGTCTGCACCTTGTAAGAAGCTTCTTCGTTTACTTTCCGGTTCATATGAATTGCAAGGCTCGGAATCATAGCAACGGCACGTTTCGTATCAACGAGCTGCGTTTTCAGCGTCCCGTTTTCTTCGATGACCAGTCTTCCGGCAATACCCAGCGGACGATCAAACCACGGCGCAAAGAGAGGCGAGCCGTATTTTTCCACATTCAGTTTGATATAGCCGCCGTCCTGGGGGATCTCCGGATTTTCCTTGATCTTAAAAGAAGGGGAATCGCAGTGGGAGGCAATGATCTGATAGTTATAGATCTCACCTGCCGGAAGGGAAAAGGCGATCAGCGAGGAATCGTTCCGCGTAACATAATAAGAGGTTCCGGCAGAAAGATCCCAATGAGTATCTTCCCTCAGTTGTTTAAATCCTGCCGCCTCCAGCAGCTGTTCAACATTGTTGATAACATGATAGCAGCTCGGAGAGCGGGAGATAAAAGCACAAAGTTCCGTCGTAATCTGTCTGTAATCATCCATTTTGCAGTCTTCCTTTTTACGTCATTGTCCGAAGTATAGCATATTTGCATCCTGTTTTCATACCATATTGCCGGAACACCAATGGAAGGCCTCGATCTTTTGGAGAATAGAACAGTTATTTCTTAAACGCAGTCCTGTATAGTTAGCAAAAGAAGAAAATGGCAGTTTCTGCCATAGAAGGAGAGAATATGAGATTCAGCGGAAAAACGATAATTATTACAGGAGCAGCAGGAACGATCGGGAAAGCCGTTGCCAATGCCTTTTATCAGGAAGGAGCAAATCTTGCACTGGTTGATTGCAACAAGGAAGCCTTGGAACGAGTATGCAGAGAAGAAGGCTGGAATGAGAGAACTCTGCTGCTTCCTTCTGATGTTACGGATGAAAAACAGGTGGAAGAGTATGTTGCGAAAACGGTAGAGCGGTTCGGTGCGGTTGATGCGTTCTTCAATAACGCCGGAATCACCGGGAACCGGAAAACGATCGCGGAATTTGATATTGAACATTTTCGGAAACTCATGGATATCAATGTTACAGGCATAGCCCTGGGGTTAAAATATGTCCTTCAACAAATGTACAGGCAGGGCAGCGGATCAGTGATCAACACGTCCTCGCAGAAAGGAAAAGTCTTTGCAAAGGGCAGTGCCGATTACGCAGCGTCGAAAAGTGCAGTGATCACCCTTACAAAAATCGCGGCGATGGAATCGGCAGAAAAGAATGTCCGGGTCAACTGTATCATGCCGGGAATCGTCCATTCAAAAATGCTGGTCGATGTTAAGCGAAAAGGAAATCCCGACCTTTCCGTTGAGGAGATTGGCCGGTCGTTTGGGGATTCGATCCCAATCGGAAGGTGGTGTGAACCGGAAGAGCTTGCAAAGGCTGTTATGTTCCTGGCTTCAGACGATGCTTCATATATTACCGGAGCGGAGCTCCATATCGATGGCGGAATGACAGCAAATAGTTTATAATAGGAAAAAAATAAAAGGCGCCCTTGTTACGGCGTCCTTTTTATGGTACAGTGCAATTAATTAAAAGGATTAATTAATGTTATGCTGGAAAGACTAAAAGACATCAAAATATCGATCGCGATCGGCGAGAACCAGTTTTCGATGAAACGGGGAAGTTTCCGCTACCGGCAGAAGATCTGGCTGCAGGCGGAGCTAAAACGCCGGAATCTCGTTCAGACAATCGATGGCTTTGATCTGGAACTGGATAAAGACAGCAGGCCGTATACCTTTTCTGTCAGAGAACAGGATGGACTTGTCCGCGCGGAATTGATCCAGCCGGAGACGCATAAAAAATACAACCGTTTCTCGATCACCTTTCCGGTGGAAAAAGATCTGCATTTCTATGGCTGTGGCGAGCTCCATTCCCACTTTGATCTTCGCGGGGAAAAGATCAGGATCTTCGTTGCAGAGCATCAGAACACCAATCGGATCGGAAGAAAGCTCCTGCGCGCAGGTCTTTTGATGAAGAGGGACGATAAAGTCCGTCCGCTGGATGAATACGAATCCTACTATGTACAGCCGACATTTACGACCAGCGGAAAATGGTTTTTCCATGCAGAAACGAAAGGTTTTAGTGAATTCGACTTTTCTGTTCCGGGGCAGGTAACATTCCATACACAGGAACCGCCTGTTTTCTGGCTTGGAAAAGCAGAGACCTATCCGGAACTATCTGAAAAACTGACTTCTTTGCTTGGAAGGCAGGCCGAACTTCCGGATTGGATCTATGACGGTGCGATCCTTGCGGTACAGGAAGGCTGTGAGGTGATCGACCGGAAAATAAAAGCGGCAGAAAAAGCAGGGGCGAAGGTCTGCGGTATCTGGTCTCAGGACTGGTGTGGCTGCAGAAGGACTGGCTTCGGCTATCAGGTCATGTGGAACTGGCAGTGGGACAGAGAACTCTATGTGGATCTGGATGAAAAGATCCGTGCCTGGAAGGAGAAGGGCATTCGTTTTCTGGGATATATCAACCCATTCCTGGCAATTGAGCAGAATCTGTATAAATACGCGACGGAACAGGGATACTGCGTAAAAGATAAAAACGGAGAAGACTATCTTGTTACGATCACGACCTTCCCGGCGGCAATGATCGATCTGACCAATCCGGATGCATGGGACTGGTACAAGGCGATCATCAAAGACAATATGATCGGCCTCGGCATGGGCGGATGGATGGCTGACTTCGGGGAATATCTCCCGACAGACTGCGTGCTTTCTTCCGGAGAAGATCCGGAAAAGCTTCATAACCAGTGGCCTGCGATGTGGGCAAGACTGAACCGGGAAGCGATTGAAGAGAGCGGAAAGCAGGGAGAGGTTTTCTTCTTTACCCGTGCGGGATATACGGAAACACCAAAGTATTCCCCAATGATGTGGACAGGAGACCAGCACGTGGACTGGTCTGTGGATGACGGGCTCCCGTCTGTGATCCCCGCAACTCTTTCGCTTGCCATGAGTGGTTTCGGTATTACTCATTCTGATGTTGGCGGCTATACCACGGTCTCCAGAATGACCCGAAGCAAAGAACTGCTTTTAAGATGGGAAGAGATGAATGCCTTTTCTCCGCTCTTCAGATTCCATGAAGGAAACCAGCCTTCAAGAAATGTCCAGTTTGACGCAGATGAGGAGCTTCTGCAGCAGCTGGCAAAGTTCAGCAGCATTCATGCGGCACTGAAGCCGTATCTTAAAACTCTGGAAAAAGAAAATACAGAAAAAGGGACGCCTGTCATGCGGCCGCTGTTCTATCACTATGAAGAGGCAGCAGCTTATACAGATAAAACGGAATATCTCCTGGGGAGGGATATCCTTGTCGCGCCGGTCTTAAAAAATGAGGCAGTCTCCAGAGAGGTATGGCTGCCGGATGATCACTGGGTGCATCTTTTTACAAAAGAAGAATATGAAGGCGGTACACACACGGTTTCCGCACCGGTCGGAACGCCGCCTGTTTTTATAAGGAAAGAAAGTCCGGCTTTTGAAAGCATGATGAATATCATCAATGGGGAGACAGTCTGACGCATCAGACGCAAAAAAGAGGAGGTTTTACACATGAAAGATCAAGCACAGCGAGAGAAAAGCTTCTGGTCAAAAGTCAGTTATGGTTTTGCTGACATCTATGGAGGCGGAGCCTTTGTCATCATCAGTACCTTTTATACGGTATTTCTGACAAAAGCCCTCGGAATGCCACCTGCGATGGCAGGCACGATCCCTTTGATCGGAAAGATCTGGGATGCGGTTACTGACCCTGTTATGGGTAATATCTGTGACCGGACAAGATCCAAATTCGGAGCGAAGCGTTTTTATATGATGATCGGAAGTATCATCAGCGCCATCACCTTCATCCTGATGTGGGTCAATATCGGTGCCGGAAGTTCACCGACAGTCAAATACATTTTCTATATGCTGATGTACATGCTGTTTTCTACCGGCTTTACCATTGTTATGGTTCCGTATAACGGACTGCTTCCTGATATGGTCGATGATTATACGGTAAGAAGTAAATTCTCCGGTGTCCGCATGGTCTTTTCCACCTTTGGCGCGATCCTTGCCGGACTGATCCCGACCCTTCTGATCAAGGAGAATACAAAACCGGGTCCTTACCTTACAGTCGCGCTGATCTTTGGCGTGATCTTCCTGGTCACGATCCTTCTGACTTTCTTCGGAACATGGGAAAAGCAGAAAGAGCCGGTCAAAGTGGGATTCGGCGAAAGCTTTGTACAGTCCTTAACAGTTTATAAGAGCAGAAGCTTCCGCCTGTTTATCGGTATCTTCCTCTTTGGTCAGGGTGCCGCCGACTTTGTAACAGGCCTTGCTGTTTACTATGTGGATGATGTGCTGAATGCGTATGGCGGAGGACGCTTCACATATCTTATGGCAGTCATCTTAGTTTCCCAGTTTGTAGGAACGATCGTCTTTACACCGCTTATGGCAAAGACATCCAAGAAGTTCCCTCTGCTGCTCGGCTTCCCGCTTCGTATCGTGGCGACAGTCGCGCTGCTGTTCTTCTCCCATGAGGGTGCAAGTTTTATGATCATTCTGGTCCTTTCCTTCATTATCGGACTGGGAATGGCAGGCTCTTCCACAACGATCTATGCGATCCTTGCGGATATGGCGGATGTTGACAGGCTGATCACTTCCCTGAGCCGTCCGGGTATCGTATCTGCGATGGCAACCTTTGTTCGTAAGATCGCGACCGGTATCTCAACCGCGATCATCGGCCTCTTACTTTCGATGGTCGGATACAGCGAGACGCTGGCAAATGCGGGACAGAGACAGGCTGCTTCGACGCAGCACGGCATTGCCCTGATCTATATCATCGCACCGATCGTGCTCTGTATTATTGCAATTCTCTTTACTGTCTGGTTCCCGATGAAGAAGAAGGAATTTGAGATCGTAAAGAAAGAGATCGCAAGGCGTCTGGGTGAAGAAGACTCTGCAGTAAGCGAAGAAGAGAAGAAAGTCTGCGAAAAGATCACCGGATTTAAATTTGAAAAACTGTGGAATCCGGATAACGCACTTTCCTTTAAATCAACAAAATAATGAGCTGCACAGGGCGGTCATTATAAACTGCCGGGAAAGCATGCTCATAAACCATACATTTTAGGAGGATGAGATGAAATATTTTTTAGACAGCGCAAAATTAGATGAGATCGAAGAAGCCTATCACAGTTTCGGGATCGATGGAGTGACCACAAATCCCCGTCACATCATGGATTCCGGAAAGCCGTTCCTTACAGCGGTCACGGATATTGCGGAGTGGATCAAAAAAGAAGGGCTGGAAGGTTATGAGAAGTTTCCGGTTTCTGTTGAGATCGATCCTTATCTGGAAGATACAGACGAAATGGTGGAGGCAGCAAGAAAGATTTCTGCGATCTCTGAAAACTTTGTAATAAAGATCCCCTGCATTCCGGCCGGGATCGCGGCAGCAAAAAGACTGGAAGCAGAAGGGATCCGAACGAATGTAACATTGGTATTCTCCGCAGCGCAGGCAATCCTTCCTGCAAAGAACGGCTCCCTCTTCGTTTCTCCGTTCATTGGATGGAAAGAAGCAAACGGCGAAGACTGCAGACAGTACATTCAGGATATCGTAACGATCTATAAGAACTATGGTTTTTATGGAAAAACGCAGATCATCTGCGCAGCAGTCCGGACAGCAAAACAGTTTGTGGACTGTGCAGTAGCAGGAGCGGATATTGTTACCGCCGGCCTTGCAGTTTACAAAGATTCCATGGTTCATCCATATACCCGTCAGGGAATGGATACGTTCAGAGCCGCATGGGATAAAACAGTAAAATCATAATAAATGATTTTACTGTTTTAAAGAAAAAGGCGCAGAAAATTACAGAAGAAGTTGCTGCGCAACAGTAATTTTCGCGCAGTACAGCAAAGCTGTACTTATTACTACAAATAAACAGGAGAAAAGCGACAATAATGAAAATTGGTTTTGTCGGACTCGGCATTATGGGCGAGTCCATGTGTGAGAATATCATTAAAAAACACGATGACGAAGTCTATGTGTTTGATGTAGTAAAAGAAAAAAGGGATAAGCTGGCTGCTCTCGGCGGGATTCCGTGTGAGAGCTCAAAAGAGGTGGCAGAAAAAGCGGATGTGTTTATCAGCATGGTGCCGAAGTCAGAGCATTCCCGCGCAGTATATGAAGAGGTCCTCCCGGTCCTTTGTGAAGGAAAGACCTGCATTGATATGAGCACGATCGATCCGGGCGTTTCCGTTGAACTTTCGGAAATGGTAAAAAAGACAGGAGCGGAGTTTATCGATGCACCGGTCGTAAAAAGCAAACCGGCGGCAATCGCAGGAAAACTCGGGATCTACGTCGGAGGATCAGAAAAAGCATATGAGGAAATGCGGCCGATCCTTCTTTATATGGGCGAGAACGTTATGCGGCTTGGCGATAACGGAAAAGGGCTTGTCATGAAGATCTGCCATAATGCGCTTGTTTCCCAGATCCAGAACGGTGTGAACGAGACATCGACTCTTGCAAAACTGAACGGGATCGATATCTTAACTTTCGCCGAGGCGATCTCCTATGGCGGCGCCGGAAACTGGTATCTGGATTCTAAAAAAGATGTGCTTTCGAAAGAAGATTATACAACAGCGTTCTCCATTGAAAATGAGCATAAAGATGTGCATATCTGTTTGAATCTGGCAAAGGAATGTGGATTATCCATGCCAGGCGAAGAAAATGCAGTGAGAGTATACGATAAGGCAATGGAGATGGGAATCGGGAAAGAAGATTTCTGTGCAACGATCAAGGTGGTCCGCGGTGAGTAAGCTGAAAGAATTAAATGAAAAAAATCATTTTCAGATCCACAGTGTCGAAGATGAACGTTTTCAAAAATACGGACGTATCCTGAGATTCTTTCCTGCAGAGGATCTGGCACGCCGCGCGGAAGAATATACAACGATCCCGGAGAAGGGCAATACCTATGTTGCCTCATTACCGGAACTGGAAGAAGCTGACGGTGTGTCAAAAATCAGAGACGTCATTTACGGAGGCTTTCCGATCCAGGTGGGTTACTGCAACGGCAGGAATTCCACGATTAATGGATTTGAATACCATAAGACCAGCGAGATCAATCTTGCGCTGACGGACTATTGTCTGGCGCTTGGACACCGGTTTGATATCTCCCCTGAGTTGACTTATCCGGCGGAAAAGGCAGAGTTTTTCTATGTCCCGAAAGGGACGGTCTTTGAAATGTACGGAACGACCCTGCATTTATCTCCGCTTAAGACAAGGGATGAAGGCTTTAAAAATATCGTGATCCTGCCGCGGGGAACCAACACGCCGCTTTCCGAAGAGGAAAAAGAAGAGGCAAGGCGCGCACATGCAAAGGGGCATTTAGAATCCTGTCTTCTGCTGCAAAAGAGTAAATGGGTCATTTCCCATCCGGAGAGAGAGCCACTGATAAAACAGGGTGCACATCCCGGGGTCATCGGAGATAATATTGAGCTGAAGTACTGACCATGGAATATGTACTGTTTTATCTGACAATTTTACTGACCCATATCATTCAGGGGATCACGGGATTTGCAGGAACTTTACTCGCAATGCCGTTTTCGCTTCGTCTGGTGGGAGTGGACGTTGCAGTCCCCGTCTTAAACGGACTGGGGATCGCAAGCGGTTTATATATTTTTCTCGGGAACCGGAAACATGTTGTCTGGAGGGAAGTCGGAATCGTTCTGGCAGTTATGATCCCTTTCATGCTGGGCGGCGTTTTTCTGCGTAATCTTCTGAAAGGAAATACAAGGACCCTGTTTATAGTTCTGGGTATCATTGTTCTTCTATTGGCGGTGAAGGGGATCTATGATCTGTTCTTCGCCAAACAGGAAAGACCTCTGCCGACCGCTGTCCGATACGGAGCCTTGGTACTTGCCGGAATCGTACATGGAATGTTCGTCTGTGGTGGTCCGCTTTTGATCATCTATATCGCAGACCGGCTTCCAAAGAAAGAAGCGTTCCGCGCAACCCTTTCTACGATCTGGGCTGTCCTGGACACGATCCTTCTGGTAACACAGTTGATTTCCGGAGAGTGGAGCCTTCCGCTTCTTAAGACCCAGCTGATCGCGCTTCCGGTCCTGATCCTTGCTATGATCATCGGAAGTCTTTTATATAAGAAGATGAGCCAGAGGCTTTTTATGATCATTACTTACATTTTACTATTGATATCGGGAATTTCTTTATTTTTCAAATAGAAAGATATCAGATATAATTACAAAGAGGTTAACAATCTATGAAACAGTTTCAAATCGCATATGTACCGATCGGAGTTCCGACATTTCATTTGGAAAGTGCGCAGAAAGAATTCGGGAAATCAATTGACCTTTTAAAGGGACTTTGTGATAATACGCAAAAGCCGAAAGAAATGCTTCTTTCGATCGATAAACTGAACGAATATCTGGATACGCTAGATCCGGAACTGATCATACTGCAGAATATCACTTTCGCAAATGCAGCCTACAGTCAGGAGGTGCTGCATCGTTTTCCGGATGTTCCGATCCTGCTCTGGGCGTTAAGGGAACCGGTGATCGATGGAGGAAGACTGCGTCTTAATTCTCTGACCGGTGCATATTCTGCGGGAAATACGATCCGTCAGTTCCGGAAAGAGCCGCTGGACTTTGTTTTCGGATCCCCGGAAGAAGCGGAAGTGGTTCAGAAGATCAAAGCTGTGATCAAAGCGGCAGAGCTGAAGTTTTCTCTTAAGTCTTTGAAACTTGCAGCCATCGGACATACGCCGCAGGGATTCGGATTCGGCCGTGCGCTGGATTCGGAAATGCTGAAAACGTTTGGTGTTCGTTTAGAATCGATCGAAGCAAGAGAGTTGATCGAGAAAGCAAAAGCGTATACGGATGCGGAGTGTGAAGAGTTCTTGAAGGACGCAGAGGAAAGAACTGTCGGCCTGAGCCAGACTCCGGAGCAGAACCGGAAAGATTTTGCAAGACTTTATAAAGCTTATGCAGAGTACGTCAGGGAAAACGGGATCGGAGCGGTTGCTTCCCGCTGCTGGCCGGACTTTTTCACTTCTTTCGGAACACCGGTCTGCACCGTGCTCGGAATCCTGAATGATCTGGGAGTTGCTGCAAGCTGCGAAGCAGATACCTATGGAGCGCTTTCTATGTACATGGGAATGCAGCTGACAGGTCTTCCGGCATTCTTCGGAGATCCGGTTTCCTTAGATGAAAAGGAGAATGCGATCACCTTCTGGCATTGCGGAATGGCTGCCTGCTCACTTGCCAGAGAAGATACCGGCGCGGTGATCGGGGAACACTGCAACCGCCATATCGGACCGACACTGGAATTCGGCTGCAGGAAAGCAGAACATGTTACGATCTTCCGGGTCGGAAAAGCGCCGGACGGGACTTTCAGATTCTTCATTGCCGGTGGCGAGGCGTTAGATAAAGAAAAACAGTTTTTCGGAACTTCAATGTCTGTTAAAACAGATACAGATGCGAAAACGATTGTACAGAAAACAGTAGAGGCCGGATGGGAGCCGCATTTCGCAGTCATTTACGGAGATGCTGCGGACAGCCTGGAATACCTCGGCCATATGCTGAATATAGAAGTATATAGATTTTAATACAGGATAAGGGGGTTCTCTTGCAGAAGACCGGAATGAATATGGAGCGGGTGCGTCAGCAGAACCGTGCTCTGATTTTAAATTATATTAATGATCATGGCCCTTCTTCAAGAAAAGACATCGCGTATGCAACAGGCCTGACCCAGGCGAGCGTTACCCAGATCACGACCGCATTGATACGGGAAGGGATCTTACGGGAAGGCGAGATCGTAAAAGAAAGCGAGAAAGCTGTCGGAAGACGGAAGGTTCTGCTGCATATCGATGCGGAGGCCTTTCTTGTGCTGGCAGTGAACGCGGAGCCGGATTTTACGACAGTTGCCGTCTGTGATCTTATGGGTTCCGTTGTTGCGGATCGGGATGGAAACCAGCTTCTGCACCAGTTTATGACCCAGAAAGATCTTCCCCCAAAAGAATTTCTTCTTCACATTGCGGAGATCTGCAGCGAGTTGATGGAGCAGATCCCTGATACGATCAAAGGACATGTTGAGTGTATCTCCTATGCGACGACCGGTATTGTAGACCGTGAAGAAGGAATCTCCCGCCAGGCGTATGGCATCTGGAATGAAGAAGTTCCGGTCAGGAAGGTCCTGGAAGCAGAGCTTAAGCTCCCGGTACTGCTTGAGAACAATGTTGACGCTTTCGCAATTGCAGAACTGTATTTCGGAAGCGGACGGATCCATCATGATCTGCTTGTGCTCAAATGGGGCCCGGGTGTTGGCAGTTCCGTCATCATCGATGGCCAGGTTTATCATGGCCGCCACGGAAAGACTGCGGAAATGGGTCACATTATTGTGAATCCGAAGGGGAAACTCTGTGTCTGCGGAAGAAGGGGATGTCTGGAAACCCTCGTTTCTGAAAAAGAACTGAAAAAAATCGAGAAGACAAGTGATAA
>JAFWLM010000019.1 GCA_017511045.1 Lachnospiraceae bacterium
GGATCACTACGCGAGAGCGTTCGATTACCGAGGTAGAGAGGTTAGTAAAAGAGTTTATCGGTTCAGCAGTGACCTGGAAGGATTTAACGGTTTCTATGAATGGAGCCAGATAAACAGTAAGAAAGCAGGAAAGACAGAAATACTGGTAGGATGTGAACCGACAGGACATTACTGGTACACATTCGAGAAGTACTTAAGGGAGCATGAGATAAAACTGGTGTTCGTCAATCCTTTTGCGGTAAAGCGGTTAAAGGAACTGGACGACAACAGTCCAAAGAAAACGGATCATAAAGATCCGAAGACGATAGCAAAGCTGATGGTAGAAGGAAGGTATTGTTATCCATACATACCGGAAGGAGTCTACGCAGATTTGCGGGAAGCGGTATCAAGCCGGGACCGGATCCAGAAGGAAGAGAACGCAGCAGCGAACAGGATCCAGCGATGGCTAAAGATATATTTTCCAGAGTATCTGAAGGTATACCGAAAGTTTGATGCAGAAAGCGGGATGCAGGTGTTGGAACAGGCACCACTGCCGGAAGATATCATCAAACTGGGAGCGGAAGGGATCAACAGGATCTGGCGAGAAAAGAAGATGCGTGCCATAGGGATAAAGAGGGCAAAGACCCTGGTAGAAGCGGCACACAACAGCGTGGGAATCCACGGAGGAGCCGGAGCAAGATGTGAACTGAAACTCCTGTTGGAAGACTATCGGAGGAAACAGACACAGCTGGAAATGGTGACACAAAGCATGACAGAAGTAGTCATGAAGGTGCCATACGTGGAGAAACTGCTCGCCATCAAAGGAGTAGGGATCGTAACAGTAGCAGGATTTCTCGCAGAAGTCGGTGATATCAGACGCTTTCAATCACCGAAGCAGATCCAGAAATATGCAGGACTGGAGTTGGTCGAGAACAGTTCGGGAAAACACAAGGGACAGACAACGATCAGTAAGCGAGGACGCAGAAAACTGCGGCGGATACTGTTTCAGGTAGTATTACCTCTGATAGGTTCGAATGAGGAATTTCGAGAGGTATATGACTATTACAGTACACGTATCCATAACCCATTAAAAGGCCATCAGGCCATGATAGCAGTGAGCTGTAAACTGATACGGGTATTCTTTGCCATCTTAAAGAATGGATGCGACTATGATGCTGCAAAGCTGAGAGGAGACATCCATAGACCGGAGAAGGCAGCATAAACTGCAAAAAGACTGCAAGCAGGAAAGCGTCCGCCAGATGGTGCTGTGAGCAGGAATGCACATAAAGGAACAAAGCAGAGCCGGCAGCCGCGCTGGATTTTTTCCGTAGGGCATGACCCTGACAGGGAGCATAAGCGGCACCCCGCTATGGATAGACAGAACGAAGGAATTTAGGACTCCGTCAAAGATGGAAGATCCTGGTAGACATGAGAGGTTTGTTACTGTAGGTGGATCGGGGAAGCAAAGAAGGCCTTCATAAAACCACATGACGCTCTTCTTTGTGTACTCAGAATCACTGGAATCACTTCCGCGAAGGAAAGATTCCTATCCATTGACTCTGTTTTGCAACTATTCAGGTACGAATACAGATCTCAAGAGATGGCATAAACAAAGGCTTTCTTTGTTGAGATTTAATAAAAAAGAATAGAGAGGAAA
>JAFWLM010000020.1 GCA_017511045.1 Lachnospiraceae bacterium
ATAAAGGTATAACACACTAGACTTTGCCTGCAAAGTCGTGTGCCAAAAGGGACGCTGTCCCCTTTGGAATCCTCTGCCACGAAACCAGAGGTTTCTTTGGATTCTTCCTGCTATCAGGGAGAATCCGTTACCAATGAATATACATTCTTGTCATTTCCGGCTCGCCATCTCCCTGAACCATACACAGGAATTCCCAGCCATAACGTTCATAGAATCCAACATGATCGGTAACCAGATATATTGGCGTTATTCCTTTTGCCCTCAGATTCTCTGTCGCCATATTCAGGAGGCAGCCGGCAATGCCATGACCGCGATATGCTTCTTCCGTATATACCGCGCACACGTTTGGCGCAAGGTCTTTCCGGTCGTGAAAATCATTTTCAATCACACCCAGGCCTCCGATAATCTGATTATCATTCAAACACAGATACCAGCCATATTCTGTTGCACTGCTCAGATATGCTTCGATACATTCCAGATAGGCTTCTTTCGGTACACCCCATTTCCGGTGAAACCATTCCGCTGCAGATTCTGCAAGCTCGGGGCGTTCTCTTAATGTAATATATTCATATGCATTCATTTTCGTTTTCTCCTTTATCATTGATTCTTCCCGGTTGCCGTTAATCCTTCCGGTGTCAGCCGGTAAACCGTATCACACACCTCCGAAATATAATTCCGGTCGTGGGAGACGCTGATAATGGCTCCCGGAAACTGTTTCAGGATTCCCCGGACTTCCGGTCCGGAAAGCGGCGAGAAATTTCTCGTCGGTTCATCCAGGATCAGAACATTTGCCTGGGTAAGGCTGATCTTTAAAAAGAGCAGTTTCGCCTTCTGTCCTCCGGACAGTTCCCGGATCGGATGGAACATCTCATCTGCCGTATATTTCATGGAGCCCAGATAGGTTCGCACCATCGTCACGTCGTCCTTTTGCCCGGAAGGCGCGAGATACTCCACCGGAGTCCGGTCAAACAGCAGCGTTTCCTCATACTCCTGGGACATATAACAGGCCGTCAGGTCCTGCCGCAAGAGGAGTTCTTTCGCGATCTTCCGTATCAGTGTCGTCTTCCCGGAGCCGTTATCTCCGATGATGCATATCTTCTCCGGCCCTCTCACATTCAGGTCGATAGCCCTTGCCAGGACTCTCCCGTCCGGGGACCTGAGCTCAGGAAGACTATATTCGATCACCGTTTTCCCGGGAGGCATAGCTCTCTGTTGTTCGAAACGGATCTTGATGGGGGATTCCATCTCCGGAACTTCTGTCATTTCCATATGTTCCCGTTCAAACCGATTCTCAAGAGATTTGACCGCCTTCATCTTTTTCTTCAGCAGTCTGCCGCCATGGGGATCCTGTCTGGAAATGTTCCGAAGGTCGGATTCCACCGTCTGCTCGATGCGTCGGAACCGTTCCATGGCCTTTTTCTCTTCGCGCCGCTCGCTGCAGGCTTCCTGTTTCTGTTTCTCAAACGCCCGCTGCCGATCGTCCATGAAGGTACGAAACGGCACATTGGCGATCGTCACCCTGGATACGGTTTTTCTCCGCAGCTGCTCGATCAGGATCACCCGGTTGGCCGTCCGTTCGATCAGGGTTTCATCATGGGAAATGAAAAGAACACCGCCGGGGAATCGGTTGATCATCTTTTCCAGCCACCGGAGTGTGGAAAGGTCAATATCGTTGGAAGGCTCATCCAGCAACAGAATATCCGGACGCGCAAGCAGCAGCCCTGCCATCTGAACTTTGACTCTTTCTCCACCGGAAAGAGACCGCATTGTCTGATCTGAATAAATCAGTGCGCCGGGAATCCCCACCTCTGCTGTCACTTTCTCAAGTTCATAAGGGTTCGCTTCCTGGAAAGCCAGTAATCCCGAAAAATACTCATAAACCGTCTTCTGTTTATCTTCGTCCCTTAGTTCCTGTGGAAGATACCCCATCAGTTCGCCCTGAAGGATCCGAACCCCTTCTGTTTCCGCATAGGATTCCACCAGGCCGGGATCATAGATCCACTTCAGCAAAGTGGACTTCCCATTCCCTTCTTCACCGACCAGAACCGCCTTGTCACCACGATTCAGCACGAAATCAAAATCCTTCAGGATCGTTCTCAGATCTTTGCTATGCGTTATGGTAAGTGATTTGATCTGTAACAAAAAAACACCCCTCTCTGACACGCATAGACTGATAAGAGTCTGTCAGGGCGAGGCGGTTTCCATGTTCGCGTAGAATATGATGAGAGAGACTGCAGATCACCTGCAGCTGTACAGGTAATCAGTATCTCTTTCATTAAGATCCGCTCGAAAAACAGACAATCTTCATCCAGTCTACGCAAACTGATTATGGGCATACTACACCCATAAAGCATCAATCGTTTACATATGCTGAATTCGATCATCTGTTAATCATTGCTTCACCATCACATGAAGGTCATGTGCCTTTCAATAAAATCAAAGGTATTATAACACAACAAAAGGATTTCTTCAATCCTATTTCTAAGCCTGTGCTTTACTACTCTTTTGGGCTGCTTTTCTATATTCATACCGCATCCCGTAATCTCTGGAATCAGCTTCTCCTGTAAGATAATCTATACCATCCTCAGATGCAATTATGAACCCGCACTTTAAATGCGTCTGAATCGATGCCATATTCTTTTTACTGACACAGTCACACAAAACAAACGATCCTGTTTTTTTCAATTCACTGATCACGGCGTTCAAAAGCTTCGATGCATACCCTTGCTGTCTAAATGCAGGATGCGTTTCCAACGCCTCCAGATAATAGAATTCCTGCTCCAGCGGATACAACCTGAGTGCACTGATCCATCGTCCGTCCGCCTCCAGGACCCAGTAAGTGTTTCCTCCTCCCAGAAACTCAGTTCTGATATAATTCAGGAAGTCATCCTCTACTTTGCTGATAGCCGCCTTTTTATCCGCCATTTCCGGATAGAAATAGTCCGTATTTTCTGCATTCCCCTCAGCATAAAGATCCATCAACTGATGTTGATCTATCTCTTCAAATCGGGTTATCCTATGCAGAACCTCATTATGCATATTGTTCTCCATATTTGCTAAATCATTTGAAAATGCCGAAACGCCTCAATGATTGCTTCTTCCTTATCCTTCTGAGTCTCCGGCGACCGACTGTCATCACTCTTCGGAAGATTAAAGTTCTGACGTTCTATAATCCCGCATTTTCGCTTCGTCTTTGCAATATTCAGGTGTGTTACATGAAAACCATACTTCTCCTGTACCCAGTCCTGAATCTCCTGATAAGTCGCCTTGCTCTCCGCTGCTGTCAGATCCATTTCATCCATTTCGACCTTCACACTGATGTGATTCTTCGCTCCAGAAAGTTTGGACAACAAACATACAGTCTC
>JAFWLM010000021.1 GCA_017511045.1 Lachnospiraceae bacterium
CTCATATGAAGTCTATTCCGTTGATAAGGGAAATACGATTTACGGAACATATCCTTTTGTTCATAATGCAAAGGGAGAAAACCTCTGGGATAAATATGTAAAATGGAATGCGCCGGGACCGGATGCTGCCTTTTGGAGAGGATTTTCTGAGGAATATCTTGCAGGAAACGGACCGATGTATGTGGACATGAAGGAATTCATGCAGGCGTTGGAAAATGACACAGACTGGAAATACATGGGAACCAGCATCGGTTTTGAAGAGCAGAAAGGAACCGTCGGAGCGCGCTTCTTCCCGGATAAACTGAAATATTCAAAACTCTTTGAAGAAAGAGAAGCAGAGTTTGTTCAGCTGACAGACAAACCGGAAGTGAAGATCGCCTTCCACGGAAATGCAGGCCCTGTCATGGTAGATCATGATTTTCAGAGCACGATCCCGGGACTGTATGTCATCGGAATCGACAGCTGGAACGGAAGCGCTGTCGGAGGTGCGGTAGGACATCCGGGAATGCAGAAAGGAAACGGAATCGGCCATGCCGCTTTTACCGCATATATCTGTGCCCCGAAAGCGACAGCGTACGCAGAAGCGGCAGAACTTCCGCAGATCAGTGAGGCACAGGTTGAAGCGCTGATGGCAATGACATATGCGCCGCTTGAAAAAGCAGATGGAGTTGATCCTCATGAGCTGATCGAGCAGATACAGGACTGCATCACTCCGGTAAAAGTCAGCTGCCTAAGGGAAGAAAGCCGTATGGTTGCTGCATTGGATGACCTTGTGAAGATCAGGAAGGAACTTCTTCCGCAGATGAAGGTCGATAACTATCACGATCTGAAAGTCGCTCATGAAGTTTCTGCAATGGCAGAAGTTGCGGAAATGGTGCTGAGGGCTGCCATTATCCGAAAGGAATCCCGCGGAACGCATATCCGTCAGGACTATCCGGAAATGGATAACGAAAACTGGCTGAAGTGGATTATAATAGAGAATGATAACGGAGAAATGAAGCTGTCCACACAGGATATTCCGATTGAAAAATATCCTTATCGCCCGGACAACGCTTAGGAGAAAAAATGCCACAGGGAAATCCATTAGGCTTTGCGCCAATTAATCAACTGCTCAGGAAATTCTGTATCCCGACGGTGATCATGATGGTCGTCGGATCACTGTACAATATGGTGGACCAGATCTTTATCGGCCAGGGAGTCGGCCTGCTCGGAAATGCAGCAACCAATGTTGCTTTTCCGATCACGACCGTCGTTCTTGCGATTTCTGTTATGCTCGGAATCGGCGGATCTGCCAACTTTAATCTTCTTTCCGGACAGAAAAAAGAGGAGGAGGCAAAGAAATATCTTGGCTGTTCCTTTACGATGCAGGTCGTGATCGGGATCGTCCTGATGCTGATCGTTTTGATCTTTCTGCGTCCGATCTTAAAAGGCTTTGGTGCAACGGAATCAGTACTTCCTTATGCGGTTACTTATACCTGGATCACAGCCCTTGGTATTCCGCTTTATGTTATCAGCCAGTCCGGAGTCCATCTGATCCGTTCTGATGGGGCACCGACCTTTTCCATGGCATGCGGCATTACAGGAGCTATTTTGAATCTGATCTTAGATCCGCTCTTCATCATTGTTTTTAAATGGGGCATTGCAGGTGCCGCATGGGCAACAGTGATCGGACAGGTCGTAGCAGGCTTAATGGTCATC
>JAFWLM010000022.1 GCA_017511045.1 Lachnospiraceae bacterium
CCTGGAAAAAGTCTGCGGAGAAAATCTCAGAGACGTGAAATATATGTGGTTTAAAGAAATTGAGATCTGCGGAACAAAAGTCGCAGCCCTTCGTCAGGGAATGTCCGGAAATATCGGTTTTGAACTTCAGGGACCAGGCGAAAAAGCAGTCGAGATCTATAACGCGATCCTCGAAGCAGGCGAAGAGTTCGGCGGCGTAACGAAAGTAGGAAACGCAGCAAAAGGTGTGAACCATGTGGAGGCATGTTTCCCGACAGGAACCTGGGATTATACCCCGGCAGTTTATGACCCGGATGATGAACTCGCACAGGGTTACTGCAAGGAGATCGGACCGGTTGCATGGTTTATGATGGGTGCCCTTTCCAGAAAACCGGGCGGCAGCTGCGAGAACGGAGCAATGGATGCCATCTTCAGTCCGGTAGAGCTTGGATGGGGTTATGCACTGACCTTTGGCCATGAATTTCCGGGATGCGAGGTCCTGAAAGAAGAAAAGGCAAATCCGAAGAGAAAGATCTGTACACTGGTCTGGAATGATGAAGATGTTATGGATGTACAGGCTTCTTATTTCAAGGAAGGAGATCTGTATAAGCACTTCGTAATGCCGAGAGATTACGAGATCGCGCCGGATAAAGTCTTAAAAGACGGGCAGCAGGCCGGAATCTCCCTGAGCCGTGCATACAGTGTATATCTCAGAAAGATGATCTCTCTCTGCGTCCTTGATACAGAGCTTTGCAAACCGGGAACAGAGGTGGAAGTTGTCTGGGGATACAACAATCAGCCTCAGAAGATGATCCGTGCGACTGTAGCGCCGGCACCGATCTTTGATCCGGATAAGAAGAGAGCACTGTAAACGAAAAGACAGAAGAATAAACGAAAAACCTCGAATCAGACCCCGGCCGAAATGTCGGGGCCTGTAGTTTTCTGAGGAAAAAACGGAAAGCTGTATTCCACCCTGGGAAGACGATAATAATCCATGACAGTCTTGACTCTGTTGGTGTGACATATACACTTTTTTTGTGTGGACAGGGTGTAAGTTTCCGGTTTTGGGGCAAGTGTCATTTCAGCGGCATATTATTATATGACCGGACAGAATACGGTTTCTGCCGGCGCAAGCGGCGCAGTATATGGACTGATTGGAGCGGCTGTTTATTTGATGATCAAAAACAGAGGAAGGATGCGGCCCGGCATGCTGTGGCTTCGGATCGGCGTTATATTGATCTTTCTCTTTTATTCAAACTTTATCAACAGCGGAATCGATGCGGTCGCACATGCAGCAGGCCAGACGGTGTTCCATTATCACATTCATCTGATTCCGCGTTATGAGGGCGAAAAAGCCATGGTTGCTTGGACACCGGGAGAGCAGGATAAGGAAAAACTGGAGAAAGCACTCGAAGAGATTCGCGCAAGATTGTCATAATAGTTGTTTTAAGCTGTTTGCAGAGGTGAGAGGCTGAAGGCAGCAGGTATTTTGTGGGAGGAAAACGATGACAAAAGTTAAAATCGATCCGGGTCCATGTGGATTCAAAGCGGTCGTGACAGCACAGATGAACGATGACGAACTGTGTGATGTCAAAGTAGGTTGTGGCTGTGAGGCGATACAGAAAATGATGGAGGCAGTTGGAACAGAACTGGACCCGTACGAGGTCTGTCTGGTGAAACCGGGACAAGGCCCTCTGTATGAGTTTGCTTCTGAAAACTTTCCGGTTCATGTATCCTGCCCGATTCTGAACGGAATCGCAAAATGTGTGGAAGTGGAAGCTGGTCTTGCACTTGTACATAACGTCACCATCGAGTTTACGGAGTAGATCCAATCGCAGCGAAAGACTATCTATAATTAACTTGCAATAAATCAATAAAAAGAGCCGACGCAGTGTGTACGTCGGCTCTTCTTTTGAAAAGTAAGGTTTATTAGAACAATTACTGTGCAATACCAGTTTCTTCTGTATCCGGCTTACCAATGAATTTATCTTTGGAAGTAATCGCCAGGATAAATGCAATCACCAGGACGATCAGATCGAAGATGTACATAGCTGTGTAATTTCCTCTGAAGAATGCCGGGACCATAACGCCAGCGCCGCAGAGCATCATGAACAGAGTTCCCATCAGCTGGTAAGCAGCCGGATAATCCCAACGTCCGTAGATCGTTCCTACGTAGGAAGGAAGCAGGTTTCTTCCGGCACCGTTTGCACAGAAGAGGATGATTCCGGAAAGCCATGCAAAGGCAAAGGAAGATTTCATAAACAGCGCACATACAATTGCCACAAAGACAAAGATGATATAGAGAATAACAGCTTTCTTTGTTCCGAGTTTCTGGTCGATCATACCAAATGCCCAGGAACCGATCAGGGCAACGATACCACCAATAGTGAAAACGAGAACTGCCTGCTTATAATCGTATCCGTAAGAAAGCAGCGCCGGGATTGTTGTGGAGATATAAGTCATAGCAACCATCAGCGGAAGACCGACGCAAAGAGCAACTGCCCAGTTGTTCCAGCTGGAGAAGATCTTCTTCGGGGTGAACGGGCTCTTATATTCAGCAAGTTGACGTGTGATTTCTTTTGTCTGCGCAAGGTCAACACCTGTAAGACCATCCGGAGTTGTTCCTGCTTCTTCCGGAGTATTCTTAACGAAGATGAAGCAGATGATCGCAATAACCACAGTCAGGACTGCCAGCCAAACCTGTGTCATCGGAACGCCGATTGCGTTGTATGCGGACGGAATGTATGGAGCATAAACAACGCTCATAAGAACGATACCCATCGTAGACCATCCGAGAACGACGCCTTTCTTTGTCGGCCACCAGTTTGCGGTCAGCGTCATTGCGCAGGTGGAGCTGAAGCATGCACTGGAAAGACCCATGATCAGCATTACGATCAGAACGACCGGAAGACTTGTGGAAAAGCCAAAGAGCACAAGGCAGATTGCCATAACGATCAGTGCAATTCCTGCCATTAATTTTGCATTCTTACGTGAAAGTCTTGCCCAGATCAGAATGCCGGCACCGTCTAAGATACATGCAATACCGTTAAATAATGTTAATGTGTTGGAATCCCATCCGCGCAGTCCTGCCAGATACGGGATAACCGTGTTTGTCTGTCCACCGACGAAACATGCAGAAAGAAGCATGAGAACACCGGTGAAAATGATCATTCCGATCTGCTTCGGTCCGTACCATTTCGCTTTTTGTTTCGTAGTTTCCATATAGAAATTACCTCCTCTTTTTCTACTATGCTTTTGAAAAACTGTCAAAATAGAAGGACAGTATTCTCAAAAAACAATGTTCCATTTATGCTTGCACGCAAATTATAGAATAGAAGGCATTGTGCAAAGTTAGCTGATTTGCCACAAATAGAAGGGGCCTTTTGTTCACGGATGACCAATGGTATTCATTGCGGAAATCGGAACAGGAAAAGATTCATTATATGAAATATAAAAGCAAGAATAGCGGGCAAGAGATAGCAATTGCCGAAGAAACATTGTTGTTGTGCAGCCCTGCACAAGTAAAACGGTTTTTTCTGCAGTATTAGATAATCACAAGTTGACCAGACCGCAATAGAATGAAACCATCAAAAAAAGGTTGGATGAAATCACAGTAAGGGATTACAATAAGATTATAAGCAAGAGATGGACTTTTTTGACCTTATAGTTCCATGATGCAGTATCCGCATATCAATGGGGAACGGAACAACTGTATCAGGTCTTCATTTTAGAACCATATGGTGCAAGCGGATGGGAGACACAGGTCGAAAAAACGATGCCGGTCATGGTTCGGAAACTGGAGCAGAGCTGGAGACATTCCTGCGCTGTGTTTTCCGGGAAGAAAATATTATGGGTAATTAATTGGACACTGTCAACGGAAACGAAAACGGCATATGAGTTTTCCCAGGAACTGATGGTATTGCTTCGGGAGAATGTCTTCCGCGCAGGCGGCAGAAGCATTATTTATCCACCGGACAACGCTGTTCCGACGAATGAATCAGATCAAAGAACTGACGGGACTGGACCTGGATGATTCCGATCTGATGCTGGAACTGCAGCTGTCTTACCGGATCCTTGACCGATAGGGAGAGTATATTAAGTATAGTATTCACCGAATAAAAAGCCGATGCATAGATTGTTCTGTGCATCGGCAATTGTTTTTAGATATTTTTTTTGAACTATCCTTTGTTTATTTTGTGCATCTCGTAGGACAGGATCAGATACTGCCTCTCTTTCGGATCATCATAATTGATATTGACGAGTGAGTCGATTTTCTTTAAACGATAGGTCATCGTATTTCTGTGGATATAAAGATAGTCAGACGCTGCGGAGATATTCCGTTCACAGATCAGGTATGCATATAAGGTATCCGAAAGATCTGTTTCGTTTTCGGCGTCGTATTTCAAAAGCTTTTCCATAAGCGGATGGCAATAGGTCTTTTCAGACTCCTTTTGGAAGAATATGTTTGCGATATGATGCATGAAATAATCGCGGTAGACATACAGCCCGGGCTCCTGATTATCCGTGATGCCGATTTCTATGGCCCTAAGCGCCTGCTTATAGTAATCTGCAAAATCCATTAGATCCGTAAAGTTGTTGCTGATTCCGGCAAAGATTTCGGATTCTGTACAAAGCTTACGGATCTTTTCGTAATCTTTTTTTGTCAGCTCTGCATGTTTCGGAGGACAGAAAAGAACGATGATCTCTCCGTTGTACATTAACGTCTTCGTATCCGGAAACAGGCTTTCGAGCCGGTTCCGGATCAGAAAGGTGTTCAGCGTGATGGAGCTTCTTGCCGTTTCCACCACAAGACAGTACATATTGTCGGAGAAGGTCGTATTGACATAACTCAGCCGCTTCTGATACCGCTTCGGAGTCGCGATCTTTCCGTCTAACAGATCTTTCAGGAAATATTCATACGGATAGCCGCTGTTATCATTGATGAATTCTTCTTTGCGCATCTGCTGATAGATGCCTTCTTTCAGCATCGTCATCAGTTCAATGTCTGTGTCGTTGAACGGCCGGTTCACGGCGTTGATCACGATATGACCCAAATCTTTTCTGGTGTCGATCGCACAGATCAGCTGTTCAAAACCCTGCTCCTTATGCCGTACCCTTAAAGGCTTGTCACTTTTCTTCACTTTTTCATGGATGTGGTTTTCCTGATTGATCAGTCGGAATTCTTTTTCCGTAAAGCCCATGTTGTCAACGATTTCTTTCCCAGTCGGGTCGGCTTTTGCCATCTCATAGTTGCAGGCGATCAGATGATATCCGGCGTCAAAAACAAAGACAGGATTGTTGAAAGCACGGGTGAATGAATCTACAAGAGACTGGATACCGGTCTCATAAAAGAGGATATTTAAGATCGTCTGCGCCATCAGTCCGGTCGCGACATTGGTATTGAAATACTCCCGGAGCATGGTAAAGACATCATCTGTATAGGCAGTCGCTACCTCCAGATAGTTTACCTCCACAGGATATTTGGAAAGAATCTTGTCCAGATCCCTTTTTTCTTCATTAAAAATCAAAAGATTCATGGACTCGATCAGAGCGAGTCCTTTCAGGTCTGCAGGAGACTTTGCAATGTAAAGAACATGCGCTGATAATGGTGCCGTGGTCCTTTTGAGATAGTCAAAACTTGTAAGACAGTAATCAGGAGCATTGACAGAAACCTGACTTTCTGCCTCTGGGAATAAAGTCCGGATGTTTTCCAAACCGATAAACATAATACCTCTCCTTTTGTATACCTGTGCACAAATCATTATAACATAGTTTGGAACAATTACTACATTATTTTATTTCAAATTGGAAGGATTAAGGCGCAGATCCACGGAACGCTGGAACGAGGAATAATCGCCAATGACTCATAAAAGGATTTAAAAACACGAACGCCCGGACCAAAACCATGAGCGTTTTGCTGCAGTAAACAGGGTATATGGCACTCATGCACAAAAGCCCCCTCTTATTTAGTTGAATTTGGTCAACGAATCACATATTCCATCTCGTTATAATAAGCACAAACAATAGGGAAAGGGATTTTCCCGGTATTTCAGAACAGTATCGAGTGAAAGGAGAAATGTCGATGAGCTTTAGTGATAACCTGCCAAAACTGAAACCGTTTAACAGAAGCGTTTCAATTGTCGGCGTTGGCGTAACCCCGTTCAGACAGACCCGTGAGATTCCGGAACTGGACGGAATTACAGAAGGAGAACTCTTTGGATATGCAGCTGTTGAAGCTATGCGTGATGCAGGCATGACAGGAAAGGATGTGGATTTCTTTGTCCACGGACAGGCAGGCCCTGGCTGGGAAAGCAACTTTGCAACACCAAACGTTCATGTCGCAAACTGGCTGGGCATGAAGGGCAAAGGCTCCTATCATCAGAGTGAAGCATGCGCAACCGGATATGTTGCTGTGGAAACGGCAGCAGCAATGGTAGCTTCCGGTACCTATGATGTGGTTTTAAGCGGCTGTGTTGAGATGCCGCATTCCATCGCGTATCCGGACAGAGTCCTTACAAAGAGAAGACTCGGAACCGAAGCGATCTTCCATGAGACGCTGTGCTCCACGATCACAAGAGACTACAACCTTTTCACCAACGGAATCCTTCCGTTCCATTGGGAGAGCTGGTTCCAGGCATACTGCGATGAGAACAAATTGAGTGAAGAGCAGGCAGATGCACTGCTTGTACATATGTCCGTTAATGCAAGAAAGATGGCAGCGATCAATCCGATCGGCATGTCTTTTGGGAAAGATTATGACACCGTTGCAAAAGAAAACGGTTTTGAAACAGCAGAAGAATTCCTGACATCAAAATGGAATCCGAAGCTCGGTCATTTCTACCGCGTCAGCAACTTTGAACAGAGATGCGACGGTGCAGGCGCAATGATCATCATGCCGACAGAGATGGCATATGAGTATACCGATCATCCGATCGAGATCTTAGGAATCGGACATTCCATCGTAGAGTATGGAAATCCGCAGAATGAACGTACCGGAACGCTGAATGCTTATAAGCAGGTCAGAGAGCTTACGGGCCTGACCGGTGCGGACATGGATCTGTTCATGACAAACGATTTCTTCCTGGCACAGCAGCTGCTTTCAGCTGAAGCCTGCGGATATCTTCCGGAAGGCGAAGGCTGGAAATACATGATGGATGACCGCTGCACCTTTGAAGGTGATCGCCCGATCCAGACAAACGGCGGCAGATGCCACTATGGTCATGCGGCAGCAGCATCAGGAACCCACGATATTTTTGAAGTAGCAATGCAGATGAGAGGCGAAGCAGATGCACATCAGATCAAAAAGCCGATCAAGCATGCAATGGTCCGCGGATTTGGCGGTGGCCAGAACCTGCTCTGCATGATCTTAAAATATCTGTAAGGAAGGGAGGAGAAAGTCATGAAATACGCAAAATTAGAAAGAATCGTTAAAACATATTACGACAATCTGGAAGATGGAAAAGTATTAGGCCGTAAGTGCACTGCTTGTGGACACGTTGAGTTTCCTCCTTATCTTGCATGCAACGCCTGCGGAAATCTGGACACCGAATGGGTTGACCTTACGAACACCAGAGCGAAGATCGTTCAGGTCCTTCCTCCGCTGAATGTTTTCCCGGAGGCAGACTTTGCAGAAGCAAACGGAGGCTTTGTTGCAGTCGCAATTAAGATTGATAACGCTGATCCGTATGTCACTTCCATGGTTCATGTTGGAAAAGATGCTTATGAAAAAATCCATGAAAACATGGATAGCTATACTTTGAAACCGTACATCATTCAGGGTGCTGATACCAAGATCTGCTCCTGGGTTGATGAAAACTTTAAAGAAGCTCCGAAGAAGAAAGAGGAGCCGAAGGCAGAGACACCTGCTCCGGAAGCACCGAAAGCAGCAGCTCCTGCGCCGGCAGCAGATGCAAATGATGATGTTGTGAAGGCTGTCATCGCAGCTGCAGCAGACGGCTATGATGTAGATCCGTCCATCATCACACTGGCAACCGATATCCGTGAGGATCTTGCACCGCAGTCGATGAAGATGATCGTCATGCTCTCCAACATTGAAGAAGCACTCGATATCACGATCGATATCACAGAAGCCGGCGAGCTTAACACGATCGCAGACTTTGTAAATGCAGTCCGCGGAAAACTTGGAATCGAAGGAACGGTTTCCGCAGACGCAGCTGCAGCAACTCCGGCAGAGGGCGCAGCAGCAGGTGGTGCAGGCGAGATTGATGAAGTAACCAAAGTTGTTATTGATGCGGCAGCAGATGCA
>JAFWLM010000023.1 GCA_017511045.1 Lachnospiraceae bacterium
ATGAGTCAGTGTCCGGATATCAGTCAAACGACAGTTGAAAGAGCATTGAAAGAGTTATTGGATAACGAAGAAATTATTAAAATAAGTGGAGGCCGGTATACCTCTTATACATGGAATTGGAAGAAGGAGCAATAAAATGGTGACAGGCGAACTGAAAAGTAAGTAAAGATAATCATCAGTAAAAGTTGTTAAGAGAAAACGGGAATAGGGTTATGGGGAAAAAGAGCATTCCTTTTTCGAAAACAACAAGTGAAGGTACGCAAAAACAAAAAAAGAAGACCGGGGAAAGCGGCAGGTAATACAAAGCATGACATATTTCGTTGAAGGTATACAGGGAAGCGGTAAAAGTACTCTTGTAAAGCTATTATCGGAGAAATGTCCGGATCATAAAGTTCTTGAAGAAGGTGACTATTCTCCGGTAGAACTGGCATGGTGCGCATATATGGGTATGGAAGACTATCAGACCGCAATCGAAAAGAATCCTTCTCTGAAACCGGAGATAGAAGCAAAGACCCATTTTGAAGATGGTCATGCGGTCATCTGTTATACAAAGATCCGGACTGATGAACGGAGCTTTTATCAAGCGATGGAAAAATATGAGATTTATAACAACCGGGTATCCCTTGAGCGGTTCAAAGACATTATTTTGAAGCGTTACAACAGCTGGGATGGGATGCCTTTAATTACAGAATGCGCTCTATTCCAAAATATCGTTGAGGACATGATACTGTTCCGGGATATGCCGGATGAAGACATCATAGATTTTTACAGAGACATTAAGAAAGCTATAGGTGATAAGCAGATCCATATTGCTTATCTTAAGGCGCAGCCGGATGATATCAGAAGGAATCTTGAGACAGCACGGCAGACCCGGGTCGATGATAAAGGCAATGAGGTCTGGTTTTCGATGCTCTGTGACTATTTTAACAACAGTCCCCATGCAGTAAGATGCGGCCTTAAAGGCGAAGAAGGCTTGGTCAGACACTGGATTCACAGACAGGATCTTGAACTTAGGATTTGTGAAGAACTGTTTTCGGACCAGTGTACTGTACTGCCCTCGAAATTGTATGGGGAGAAGGATATTAGCAAGTTGTTTGGATAGTCCGGTTTATCATCAGGATATTATCAAAAGTGGCGGGATTATCCCGCCATTTTTCGTTTATATTAATTATTTTTTGGTGCACTACTTTAGTGCACCTGCCCCGTCTTGTGCTGCTTCCTCCTTGATTTTATAGTGTTTTTTGGGCAGTTTCCCTGGTCTTCAAATCTGATTGTCGCCTCGGATGGATTTCCCGTAAATCCTTATGTATCAAGGACTTACGGGGTTTTCTTTTTTCTGCTAATGATTATAGTTTGCATAAAAAGACGGCAGGGACTGAAGAAAGACAGGGATCGTCGGATTCTGGTTGGCTTTGCACCAGCAGAAGGCTTTTTCAAAGTACAGGCCGTCTGTCTGAATTGGGATGACACGAATTTCATCTTCATAGCCAGGGATCGTAAATCCGCTGCCGTTGATATGGATGCCGCCGGTCTCAAGGATCGTGAAAGGAACGGTATCGATGTGGTCAGCTTCCGCCGTCTTTTTTGGTGTGAACGAACAGCGTGCAAGCGCCTCGTTGATAAACAGCGTCGTGTAAGGATCGTCCTTTAAGAGTATGAATGTTTCGTCCGTGAGCTCTTCCAGTGTTACGAATTCTTTTTCGGAAAGCGGATGGTCTGCTGCAAGCATGACCGATGCTCCTGTTCGTGCGAAAACATGGAACATCATGATATCTGAATGGGGATAGTTCGCAGGAGGAAGAACTCCAAGATCTATTTTTTCGTCAATCAAAGCCTGATAGATTTCCTGAGGCTGGCCGGAGATCGTCTGGACCGTGACCTTCGGATATTGTTTTCTGAACGCCGGGAGGGCTTTTCCGAGATCCTGTTGGATCGTATAGTAGAGCATTCCGATCCGTAGCATACCCTGAAGTCCGGTACGCTTTTGCTCCAGATCCGATACATAGTTATCATAGAGCCTGATCATTTTTTGGAATGCTTTGACGGCTTCCTGTCCGTCTTCGGTCAACTCTACCTGGTGGGTGTTTCGCCGGACCAGGCATGTTCCCAGTTCCTTTTCCATCAGATCGATGTGCTTGCTCAAAGCAGGCTGGGTAAGATACAGCTCTTCCGCTGCACGCGTATAGTTTTTATGTTTTGCCAGGACCATCAGTTCCCGCAGGTATTCCAATTTCATCTGATCACCCCTTGTAATAACAAAATGGAATAACCATCCGATATCCGTTATTTCAGTTCTATCGTCTGCTTTGCCATAATTATATCGTAAAGAATCATAAGAACAAAGTGCAGAATCGCACAAAACAGTTGAAAGGAGAAGCGAAGCAGATGAGTAAAGATATTGCAAATGCAGTGATCCCTTATACAAAGGAGATTCCGGTCGATTACAAGGTAACAGAATATTCCATGTTTATTTCCGCCTACAGCCCATACGAGTTTACGAACTGGGTAGACGAGAGCATGTCCTGGAAAACAGGATGCATGATCGGCGACTGGTCTGACCTGATGAAGGCAGAGCTGGAAGGTGCGGATGTGATTCCGTTTATGCAGTCGATCAGCGGATTTAAGGCAGACCCGTATGAGATCGGGCAAGGAAAACACATCGTCTGTACCAATAATAGAGGAAAAGTTGTCGGAGAAGGCATCATGCTGAAACTGGCAGAGGATAAATACCGCATCACCGGAGGCCCGAACTTTGTATATTGGACAGGCCACTGCCTGCGCGCAGCTGCAAAATGGAACGTGCAGTTTGCAGACCGCTATGATGACCTGTTCATCTTCCAGGTTCAGGGTCCGAAATCCGTTGATATCCTGGAAAAAGTCTGCGGAGAAAATCTCAGAGACGTGAAATATATGTGGTTTAAAGAAATTGAGATCTGCGGAACAAAAGTCGCAGCCCTTCGTCAGGGAATGTCCGGAAATATCGGTTTTGAACTTCAAGGACCAGGCGAAAAAGCAGTCGAGATCAATAACGCGATCCTCGAAGCAGGTGAAGAATTCGGCGGAGTAACGAAAGTCGGAAACGCAGCAAAAGGCGTAAATCATGTGGAAGCATGTTTCCCGACAGGAACCTGGGATTATACACCGGCAGTTTATGACCCGGATGATGAGCTCGCTCAGGGTTACTGCAAAGAGCTCGGACCGGTTGCATGGTTTATGATGGGTGCCCTTTCCAGAAAACCGGGTGGCAGCTGCGAGAATGGAGCGATGGATGCCATCTTTAGCCCGGTAGAGCTTGGATGGGGTTATGCACTGACCTTTGACCATGAGTTCCCGGGCTGCGAGATTCTGAAAGAAGAAAAGGCAAATCCGAAGAGAAAGATTTGCACGCTGGTCTGGAATGACGAAGATGTTATGGATGTACAAGCTTCTTATTTCAAAGAGGGAGACCTGTATAAGCACTTCGTAATGCCGAGAGATTACGAGATCGCACCGGACAAAGTCTTAAAAAACGGACAGCAGGCCGGAATCTCCCTGAGCCGCGCATACAGCGTGTATCTCAGAAAGATGATCTCTCTCTGCGTTCTTGATACAGCGCTTTGTTCCCCGGGAACAGAAGTGGAAGTGGTTTGGGGTTACAATGATCAGCCTCAGAAGATGATCCGTGCGACTGTTGCACCGGCACCGATCTTTGATCCGGATAAGAAGAGAACACTGTAAACGAAAAGACAGAAGAATAAACGAAAAACCTCGAATCAGACCCCGGCCGAAATGTCGGGGTCTGTGGTTTTCTGAGGAAAAAACGGAAAGCGATATTCCACCCTGGGAAGATGATAATAATCTATGACAGCCTTATGTGTGGTATAATCAGACATCGGATGCCTGATACAAAGAAAGAGTGGTTCCATGCAGCATATCCAATTGCGTAACATCAAAGTCAACCAGATACAGATCTTCTTAGAAGCCGTTCATTGCGGCAGCTTTTCCGGAGCTGCCGGATCTGATCAAGGCAGTCCTGGATAAAACGACGCCGGAGCAGATCGGGCAGCACAGATCTTAGACGGATATCAATCCTTCCGCGGTGACGTTCCTGCTACGATGCTTGCGTATG
>JAFWLM010000024.1 GCA_017511045.1 Lachnospiraceae bacterium
CTGAAGTATACGATTATTTGGTCAGCAGAAATGCAGATACAGCTCCCGTACTGGAATGTCGGAGAATCAAGATAAACTTCTGCGCAGAAAAACGAAACGTGCTTTTGTGCCAGTGACACCTTTTGTGTGCCATTTCATCGATGCTTGTGACGTTCAGCGGAGACTTATGACGGGTAGGTTTGGAAACCACGTTCCGGTATGACGAGATACGAATCGGTGTGACTACATATGGTACTAATAGCATATGATATCCGAGCAAAACATACGCTTCGCCGGAGTTGCCGTGGGAGAGCTGCTTACTGCTATTTCTCTTGTGCATGCGATCCTTGGGGACGACAAGAAATCCATCCCCGTCTGCCTGATCACATTTGTCCTTGTTCTAATCCCCGATTTGGTTGAGCGGCTGTTTCATTGCCGCATCCAAACGGAGGTCTATCTGCTCTGCATCCTGTACGTGTTGTGCTCCATGGCCGGAGACGCTTACCAGATGTATGATCGGATTCCGATCTGGGATAAGCTGCTGCACACGACGGGCGGGTTGGTTTTCGCCATGTTCGGCACGTACCTTCCCAGTTTACTGAACAAGGGACACAAAACCAGCATTTTCATGTGCGCTGTTTTTGCTGTTTGCTTTTCCGTCGCCGTTTCCGCACTTTGGGAATTTTACGAATTCGGCGCGGATCAGCTCCTTGGTTTGGACATGCAGCGCGATACGTTCATAACGGCCATTGATTCCAGACTGCTCAGCGGCGACCTCAACACGGTCGGAAGTATTTCTGGCATTGAAAGCGTGACGGTAAACGGCATCGCGCTGGAGGGTTACATTGACATCGGCCTGATCGACACCATGATGGACATGCTGGTGGAAACGCTGGGAGCACTGATTTATGCAGCCTTTTATCTGATTACCCGGGGCGAGCGGCCTGCGTTCCGTCCTGCAGAAAAAGGGAGTACACCATGAATCGTCTGTGGAAACCCGTAAGGATTATCGGCGGAGTCGGACTCTGGCTCGTGTTTATCGTCTTTTGCGCGATCCATCGGAATGACCTGACACCGGAAGCGATCGCAGCATCCATAGCAGGCAATCTGTGGCTGGCAGCCGGGATCTGCTGAGTTTTTGATTGCGTTGTCTGTACAGGTGGCATGCAGTGTGATATCCGTTGCTGCCTATCTGCTGATACGGAAACATAGTTGTGATGAGGGATCTGAATGAATCTGTTTTTATCCTTGGCTTATCTCTTTTTTATCGGGTCAGTGCTCGGATGGATTCTGGAGCTCTTTTTCCGCAAATACTTCTCCGGCTCCAACCCGGAACACAAATGGATCAACCCCGGCTTTTGTACGGGGCCTTATGTGCCCCTATATGGCTTTGGGCTTTGCATCCTGTATCTTTTGGTCTCTCTGGGCGAACGTGTCAGCCTGACAGGCAGCACTGGGGGCACTGCGCTGCTTGTCCTGGCCATGGCAGCATGTATGACCGGGATCGAGTATATCGCAGGGATTATGAGTCTGAAGGTGATGAGGGTACGTCTTTGGGATTACTCAAAGCTCTGGGGAAACATAAACGGCCTGATCTGCCCGCTGTTTTCGTTGATCTGGGCCGCTATGGGGGCAGCTTACTGTTTTCTGGTTCACTCCTGCGTCCGGCATTTGCTGACATGGCTGGAAAACAGCCTCGCTTTCTCTTTCGTGGTTGGACTGTTTTTTTGCGTGTTTCTGGTCGACGCCGCTTGTTCCATCCATTTTGCGACACGCTTGAAGCACTTTGCCGAGGAACACGGCGTCATCGTGAAATATGAGAATTTGAAGCTGCACATTCGCGCTGCACAGAGAGCAGCCGCTCAAAAGGTCCATTTCTTCTTCGCCTTCCACTCAGAACGCCCGCTCGCAGAACATCTGCTTAATGCACACGAGGCGGTAGAGATGATTAGAAGCAAGCGCCGCTCTGCAGAGGAGAAGAGGTCTCGGAGTTAGACAAATCAGCCCAGTTGTACGGAAATTAGGCACGGCCGGTTGGCTGTCCGTTTCTCACGATCCGGGAGGACGTTATAATAAAAACAGAAAGTGTGGTGAGCTGTTTTATGACAGAAGAAATCGGTCAATAACGGGAATAACCAAACAGATAAAAACGGAAGGATAAAGCTATGACAAATGTAATTCACACCGCAGAACGGAAGGCCTTTCAGCTCGCACTGGACAGAGTGGTGCACAAAGCAAAGGAAGGGAACGCCGCAGAGGTAGCGGATAGTCTCATCAACCTGATTCAGAAGATCCTGGGCGATACATGGAAGGAGGAGACCTATGCACAGCTTCACCAAATTGCGGGAGATCCGAACAGCAAATGGGCTCATTACGCAGACCGGGTGATCAAGGAGACAGACTCCAATATCCTAACAACATTTCTTTTGAACGCTGCCTATGAGGGCGGCTTCCGGGGCTACAAGACGGCACAGGAGGCTTCTGAGGAACTTGGCTGCAATGTGCCATGGATCGTGCTGATGGATCCCACCAGCGCCTGCAACATGCACTGTACTGGCTGTTGGGCAGCGGAGTACGGCCACAAGCAAAGCCTCTCCTATGAGGTGATGGACAAGGTGCTGACAGAAGGAAAGCCTCTGGGTCTGCATGCCTGCCTGTTTACCGGCGGCGAGCCACTGATTCGTAAGGACGACATCTTCAAGCTCTGCAACAAGCATCGCGACGTGGCGTTCCACGCCTTTACGAACGGGACGCTCATCAACGACGATTTCTGCAAGGAGATGCTCCGTGTCGGAAACTTCTTCGTCTCCGTCAGCCTGGAGGGTTTCTCTGAGGCGAATGATTCCAGGCGCGGGAAGGGCCACTTTGACGCGGCAATCCGCGCCATGGAGATGATGCATTCCTACCACATTCCCTTCGGCGTTTCGATCTGCTATACCAGCCGAAATTACATGGACGTGACCAGCGATGCGTTTTTGGATATGCTCATTGAAAAGGGCTGCTATTTCGCGTGGTATTTCCACTATATGCCCGTAGGGATGAACGCCTCCACAGAGCTTCTTCTGACGCCGGAGCAGCGGCTGTATATGAAGGGCCGGATCCGGGAGATCCGTGGTTTGGAGGGCGGCAAGGAGATCTTTGCAATCGACTTCCAGAATGACGGCGAGTTCGTTGGCGGCTGTGTGGCGGGCGGTAAATACTACTGCCATATCAACGCCGCAGGCGACGTGGAGCCTTGTGTCTTCATCCACTACTCCGGGGCGAACATCAATGAAATGTCCTTCCTGGACTGCCTGCGTCAGCCAATCTTCATGAAATACCGCGAGGGCCAACCATTCAACGATAATCATCTCCGTCCCTGCCCCATGCTGGAGAACCCGGAGAAGCTGCGGCAGATCGTGGCCGAAACCGGCGCGAGGTCCACGGACCTGGAGGAGCCGGAAAGCGCGGATCACCTCTGCGACAAGTGTGTCTCCTACGCCGCGCGCTGGCAGGATCCGGCGGACCGTGTCTGGGCGGAGGAGCATCCGTAAGGAAAAAGGAGGAAAGCGATATGATAGAGAAAGTGAATCCCGCCCACCCGGACAAGGTTGCGGACCGGATCGCGGGGGCGATCGTTGATTTGGCATACCAGAAGCAGGCGGAGCCTAAAATTGCCGTGGAGGTGTTAATCGGGCACGGAGTCTGCCACGTCATCATTGAAAGCTCCTGTGACTTTACAGAGGAGGAAATCGCGCCCATCATAAACCGCATTGCAGGGGAGAATCGGTTGGACCTCTGCTGCGTCAGGCAGGATATCCACCTGGCACGGAATCAGGACGGTGCCGTGCGCTGCGGGGACAACGGCATCTTTCGCGGCGCGCCGCTGACGGAGGAGCAGAAGGAGCTCTCAAGATACGCCCATGAGATCTATGAAAAACATCCGCATGATGGGAAGTATATTTTGGACGGCCGCAGGATGATCATTTGTCAAAGCAATGTATCCACGGAACAGCTTCATGATGACTATCCTTCCGCTGAGGTGAATCCGCTGGGAGACTGGACCGGAGGAACAGATGTGGATACCGGGGCAACCAACCGCAAGCTGGGCAGCGATATGGCTGATGGCGTGACTGGCGGCGGACTGCACGGAAAGGATCTGAGTAAGGCGGATGTCTCCGTCAATATTTATGCCTTTCTGAAGGCGCAGGAACTGCGGCGACCGGTGGAGCTTTGCTGCGCCATAGGGGATACGGAAATCGACGGTATCCCCTACAGCAAAATCGTAGACACCGCAAGAGATTATATAAAATCCATCGGCGGGTTTGAGAAATTTGCCGAGTGGGGACTTTATTAAGGAGAATGAATATGAGTATAAAACAGAATGCTGAGATCGCGGCTCTGCGGAAGGTCTACAACTGGCTGGATCAGGATCCTGCCAATCGCCTTCCAAAACTTGGTGAGTACATTGATTCCTACATCCCCGCAGGATCTACGCTAGGAGATCAATTGGAAGCAATAAAATCTGTCTTGGGAGATTCAGAAAATAACTGGTTCCAATTGATTTTCAGCATTTTTACTGAGATCGACTCCGATGTCCGGCGCACAATTTTTGAGAATTTCGTGATTAATGCAACCGTCAGAGCCGGTGAAATCCATGATAAACTGACATTACAGTACAATTGCAATATCCCTTGGGCGATTCTGATGGATCCAACATCCGCCTGCAATCTCCACTGTGTTGGATGCTGGGCAGCAGAATACGGAAACCGGCTGAATCTGAGCTATGAAGAGTTGGATAGCATCATCCATCAGGCTAACGAGCTGGGCTGCTATTTTTTCCTTTACACCGGTGGTGAACCACTTGTGCGAAAGGCAGACTTGATCAGACTCTGTGAAGCCCATCCGGATTCAATGTTTTCCGCCTTTACCAACGCCACCCTGATCGACGAGGCCTTTGCCAACGAGATGCTGCGCGTCAAAAACTTCATTCCCGCCATCAGTGCGGAGGGCTTTGAAAAATCCACAGACAGCAGACGTGGACAGGGAACCTATCAGAAAATCATGAGTGCCATGCAGATTTTAAAGGAGAAAAAGCTGCCCTTTGGCATTTCTGCTTGCTATACCAGCGCAAACGTGCAGGATGTGGGCAGCGAGGCCTATTTTGATCAGATGATTGAGTGGGGAGCAAAATTCTGCTGGTTCTTTACCTATATGCCCGTTGGCAAAGAGGCTGTTCCCGAGCTGATGGTCTCTGCCGAGCAGAGAAAATTCATGTACGAACAGATCAGAAAATTCCGCCAGACCAAACCGCTGTTTACAATGGATTTCTGGAATGATGGGGAATATTCAAAATATGATGAGAGTAACGGTCCCGGATATCCTGGTGGCTGCATCGCGGGTGGCAGAAGGTATTTGCATATAAACGCTAACGGCGATATAGAGCCATGTGCATTTATTCATTACTCAGATTCAAATATCCGGGAGAATACTCTGCTGGAAGCTCTCAGGTCTCCCCTGTTTATGGCATACAGAAGAGATCAGCCATTTAATGAGAATAAACTCCGCCCATGTCCTGTGCTTGATAACCCTGGTGCCCTTACTAAGATCGTTGCGGAAAGTAACGCAAAAAGCACTGACTACATGGCACAGGAAAGCGCGCGGGAGTATTCCGATAAATGTGTGGAGAAGGCTGAAAATTGGGCTCCAGTTGCAGATGAATTATGGAAGAGCTCCGGACATTGAGATCATCAAAAAGGCAGGGATAGACTCTCTGCCTTTTTTAGTTATTCTTCACAAGGAGAAAAAATGCTGCGTACCAGGCTGATCAGCCGGGAAAATACTCCTGCATATAGGGCTGCAGGCGGTTCAGAATTTTACAGAGGGTATGGATATCTCCCTGGATATCACTCTTCATCCCACTTTCAAGCCAGTCAATGGAAGCTCCGAAAAGGACATATTTATAATGCTTCTCGATCAGCTTTTTATCCCTGTCGGTAATAGAAGAGTTTTCAAAAGCTTTTCTCTCATACTTTTTTACTACATGGTCACAGACTCTCATAAGGTATCGTTCGAAAATATCCCTGTTTATCGAGTTGTATATATGGTATATGGCTTTTTTGTTATCCATTACAAATTTTACCGCGTGATTAAAGCTTTCTTCCAGATTGCTGATATCTGAATCCTCGTTTATCAGCATATCCATCTGTTCATCCAGTATCTCTTTGAACAAAGCCGGAAGATCTGCAAAATGGTAATAAAAAGTATTACGGTTAATGCCGCACTCCTCCACCACGTCTTTTACTGTGATCTGATTATAAGGTTTTATCTCGAGGAGATTCAGGAAGGATTCCTTTATCGCATCTTTGGTGAAGTTTGCCACATTAATTCCTTTCTGTATGAAAATCTGAATTAACCATATTATGTATCAGTATACCATGTTCTGTTCTCTCTCAAAACATACAAACTCCCTTTAAATGTCTGAAATTCATTCAGGCATTTTAAGTACCGTGTCTGTTTTTTTTGCACCATAGAGAATCTGACCGTTTTGATTTTTGAGTATTATCTGCATAATTTTTGTAATAAAACATGTTCACTTCAGAAATCATGTACTGATCAATTTGGAGGAAGTATGAAAGATCGTTCAACAGCTCCCATGCGGATAGCAAAAACAGGATATATAGTGATCTCGGTGATCATGATGGTGATTGGAATTTTATTTATCATCATGCCTTCATCAGCAGCAGACTGGCTGAGCACCATCTGCGGAATAACTATCGGAATCTTCGGAATCATAAGGATAATAGGTTATTTTTCAAAGGATCTGTACCGTCTTGCCTTCCAGTATGACCTTGAGCTGGGAATAATAATGCTGATCGCAGGCATCGTAATACTTATGTCTGGAAACAGTTTCATAAACCTTATGAGCATATTATTTGGCCTTACTGTATTGGCTGACGGCCTGTTCCGATTCCGTGTCGCTTCCGATGCAAGGAAGTTCGGACTGCGAAAGTGGTGGCTCATTCTGGCAGCTGCTGTCTGTTCCTGCATTATCGGTACGCTGATGGCGGTATTTCCGGATAAAGGCAGCCTGGCAATGGCAGTTCTTATTGGCATTTCTTTGCTCATTGAGGGAATAATGAATCTTGTTGTTGCGATCATAACTGTCAGGATAATCAGGCATCAGAAGCCGGATTATATCGACGTTGAGTTTAATGAACAGTAATAATACTGAAAAGTGAGGTGATGAAATTAATGAAATTTGCCAGGGGAGTTGTAAGGTTAAGAATTCCGATTTTGATAGCAGCACTTGTGCTTATGATACCATCTCTTTTTTTTATGCTTAATACGAGAGTTAATTACGATATGCTGACTTACCTGCCCAAGGACATGGAAACCGTTATCGGTCAGGATGAACTGAAAAAGGATTTCGGAAAAGGCGCTTTTACATTCATTATCGTTGAAAACATGTCAGTTGTTGACCGATACCCAGAAGAAACAGATTCTTGAGGGGGCACTTGCAGGTCTGTCAGACGAACAGAAATCTGCTATAAGAAGCGGCGCCATTGATCTTGCAATGGCTTCTGATGAAGTTCAGGGAAAAATGTCAGACGCAGCACAAAGTGTAAAACAGCTCGCGCAGCTGAAGGCTCAGCTCGATACTTATAACCAGTTCTATATTGGTCTTGTAAGCTATACTTCAGGTGTATCAAGCGCTGCTTCCGGTGCCTACAACCTTGCAAGTGGTGCCGGTGATCTGAAATCCGGAGCCGGTACACTGTCTGACGGCGCATACAGCATGTATGAAGGCACTCTCGAACTGAAGAACAGTTTACCTTCTCTGATCGATGGAATAATAAAACTTCGCAATGGTTCAGGTGAGCTGGCAGACGGTATAACAAGATTTGATGAAGAGGCAATTGAAAAGCTGACTGAAACACTTGAAAACGACCTTGATGGACTGACTGACAGGCTTCATGCCCTTAAGGAAGCGGCAGAAGAGTTCACATATAGTGATGTAAGATCAAATAATATGAAATTCATTTATAAAACTGATGAGATACATGCAGACTGACTGTAACAAATACTAATAGGAAAGGAGCCTGGATTATGCCAACAACAAGGGAAACATTGTCAGCAAATGGTCATGATGCGCCGGTTCTTACCAGCAGCTTGAGACAGGAAATACTTACAATGCCTAAAGCAATATATTCCGCAAGCGGTATCGTTATTAATGGCAGAAGAATAAAATCTTTTGTTTTTACCACAGACATTGCCATCATAAGGAACTGCGACGCGGATGCAGTATTTGCAGTATATCCATTTACTCCACAGGCTGCAATAAGTAATGCTATCATATCGGCTTCTTATATACCGGTATTCTGCGGCTGCGGCGGTGCGATTACCCAAGGGATACGCTCAATATCCCTGGCTAAAGATTCAGAGGCACAAGGTGCCATGGGCATAGTGCTTAATGCCCAGATATCAAACCTCAATCTTCTCGCTGTTGCCAGGGCTGTGGACATACCGGTGATAATAACTGTTGTTAGGGAAGATGATGATATAACAGCCCGTATCAGGTCCGGAGCGGCAATACTTAACGTTGCAAGCGGAATCAATACACCTAATATTGTCAAAAAGATCCGTGATGAATTTCCTGCTGTTCCTGTCATCGCTTCAGGTGGGCCTACAGATGAGTCGATCAGGGTAACAATAGAGGCAGGGGCAAATGCTATTACATATACTCCGCCTTCTGCCCGGAGATTATTCTCCGAGAAGATGCGCAGCTACCGCGAGAAAGCAGGAATGGAATAAAAGTATGATATTTGTGATTGTTTGTGATGTACTTGGAAAAGAAAATAATGGAACGACCATAGCAGCTATGAATCTTATCCGTCACCTCAGAGCAAAAAAATACGAAGTCAGGGTAATCTGTCCTGACCCTGACCGAAGCGGTGACGAAGGATATTTCGTTGTTTCGCAATTTAATGCCGGGCCATTCAATAACTATATCAGGAAAAACGGCGTGTCCCTTGCCAGACCTGTGCATTCAGTTATACAGGAAGCATTGGATCGGGCTGATGCAGTTCATATAATGGTACCGTTTATTCTTGGCAGGGCTGTTCTTAAGGAGGCAAAACGCAGAAAAATTCCTGTTACTGCCGGATTTCACTGTCAGGCTGAAAATATAACAAGCCACCTGTTTCTTATGAATTCCCGGTCAGTCAACAACTTAGCCTATAAAATAATGTTTCGATATTTTTATAACAAGGTTGATGCAATTCATTACCCGACAGAGTTTATCAGGAATGTTTTTGAAACTATCTGCGGTACGACGAACGGATATGTTATATCAAACGGTGTTAACAAGGCTTTCCGGAATAAGGAAATATCGAAACCATTAGAGATTAAAGATAAATATATTATCCTTTTTACCGGAAGATACAGCAAAGAAAAGTCTCATATGATACTGCTGAAAGCTGTAACACTGCTTCAGGATAAATATGATATACAACTGATCTTTGCAGGAAGCGGACCTCTCGAGAGAAAACTGAATAAATACGCAAAAAAGAACCTGTACGTCCAGCCAATCATGAATTTTTACTCCAGAGAAGAGCTTGTAAGGGTAATCAACTTCTCAGATCTTTATGTTCATCCAGCATCTGTAGAAATTGAATCAATATCCTGCATTGAGGCCATTTCCTGCGGAACTGTTCCGTTGATTTCTGACTCCGGACGTAGTGCTGCCAGGAGTTTTGCCCTGGATGAACGAAACCTCTTTCATGACAACGATCCATATGACCTTTCAGCGAAAATTGAGTATTGGATAAATAACCCCAAAGAGGCAAAAATATGCAGCGACAGATATCTTGCATGTTCATTTAAATATGGCCTTGAACAATGTATGAATTGTATGGAAGAAATGATTCTGAATACAATAAATGAAAACCAATGAAAAAGAAAACAGTTATATTTTCTGATACCTCAAATGATGATTTTTCATCTGTTAAAGTCAGACGCAGGATTGTGGATGAAGATTTTCCATTTATTCATGATTCTTTAGCATGGCGAATAATTGTCACATTATTATATTACGGTATTGCTGTTCCGATAGCATTCATTATCAATAAAGTATGGTTCGGAGTCAGGATTGAAAACAGGAGATCTGTCAGAAAGATAAACCGTGGTGTTTTTATGTACGGCAACCATACACAGTATTTTTCTGACGCTACCTGTCCTGCCATGATCGCCTTTCCCCACAGGGCTTATGTAATTGCCGGTGCAGAAGCTGTATCCATAAAAGGGATTGGCTGGCTCGTACAGATGCTCGGAGGGCTGATTCTTCCTACGGAAAGAAACGGAACCCCGAAATTCAGGGAAGCTGTCAGCAAAAGGATAACAGAAGGTGCCCGTATTGCCATATATCCTGAGGCACACATCTGGCCATATTATACCGGAATACGTGATTTCTCACCCGCATCATTTCTGTATCCGGTTTCGTGCAATACACCTGTTGTCGCATATGTAACAACATACAGAAAAAGAATACTATCATTTCTTCCTCCTGCGATCACGATTATTGTCAGCGAGCCGTTTTATCCGGATTCTTCACTTGATGAAAGAACATCGAGAAAAGTTCTTCGAGATCAGGTTTTTGAATTCATGTGTGAGCAGACGCAAAGAAACGAAGTTGAATATATTCAATATGTCAGGAAATAACCCTGATGCGGGAAATCTCAGTAAAAGCTATCCCGCATCATCCGGACTGACTGCTTATATATATTCTCGGCAGCCTGTGCTGAAGAAAGCCCGTTGTTTGTAGCTATATCTTTATATTCCAGTTCTTTCTGTATGCCATGACAGAATTCACAGAAACCGCACCGACTGGCGACAACATTCTGCTGGCGGGGGGATAGATCATCAAAAGCCTTCCAGGCCTGATCGATCAGGTCAACGTAGAAATAGAAATCCTCTGCGCTCTGGGACAGGATATCGTTTCTCAGATCTGCGACTCCATCCGTATCCTCATTAAAGAGGCTAGCATAATTAAGTGCTTATAATGAACGGATAAATATTAATGACCAACAGAAAGGATACTTCAGATGTTCTGACATTACCGCACGGGAACAAAAGAACATCTGAAGTATACGATTATTTGGTCAGCAGAAATGCAGATACA
>JAFWLM010000025.1 GCA_017511045.1 Lachnospiraceae bacterium
ATACGCTGCGATCCGTTCGCTGTCCCCGCGGCATCATGCCTGGATCATTTGCAGATATGGCTTTGATGATGATGTGTATAAATCCTTGGCGGAAATGGGCAGAATCTATCATCTGTCTGAGAGCCGGGTGAAGAAAACCGAAGACGAGGCTATTGGAAAGCTGAGAAAGAAAATGAAACACGCTCCATGATGGGATGACGGTTTTTTTCTAAATCCCAGCAGTTTTTTAATTATGCTCCGTCTAATAGGTGAAAGGAGTTGGTACAGTGCTTCAGGAAAGCCAATTGGACAGCCGATCAGAGATTGATCGGCTCATGGAGCAGTACGGCAGCAGCCTTTTGAGAATGAGTGCTCTTTATCTGAAAGACGCTGATCTCGCACAGGACGCTGTGCAGGAAACATTCCTCAAGGCATACCGGCATCTGAATGATTATCGCGGGGATAGCTCAGAAAAAACCTGGCTGGCAACTATCTGCGTCAATACCTGCAGGGACATGCTGAGAACCGCCTGGTTTCGCCATCAAAGCCGGATCGATATGAACTCGCTGCCCGAAAGAACCGCCGATTTTACTTTCCCTGATAACACCGTGCTGACTGAGGTCATGCGCCTCCCCGTAAAATACCGTGAGGTTGTTCTGCTGCGGTACTATGAAGGGCTGAAGCTCAAAGAGGTTGCAAGTGCACTGCGACTATCCGACGGGAAAGTCCGATCACGATTGAACAAAGCCAACGGTATTCTGCGGGAAAGGCTAAAGGAGTGGTATTACAATGAAGAATCATGAATTTCAGGAGCTCGTTGACCAGAACCTTTCCGGGCTCGTATGGGATGAGCGAAAGCGCCAGAAGGTGCTTCACGCCATCAGCGAGGAGGAAAAACCTGTGAAAAAGATTTCAACGACATTTATTCTGGTTGCTGCTATTCTCTGCATCAGTGTAACTGCTTTGGCAGCAGGACTGATTTTCTCTCCAAGATACGATGCAGTTCGTATTGCCAATCAGACAATGGAAGAAAAATATGGTATCACTGCAGATCTTCTTAGCCTCTTTTACAGGGAGGTAAAAGAGAATGGTGACGGAACGTCCACTGTTACTTTCTCGATCCCGGACACGGCCTCTTTCCCGACAGATCGCATAGGTGAGTATTCCGTGACCGTGAGCGGAAACAAAGGTACAGCAAGCTGGTCCAAAGACGGAATGAACACCTCCGGCGGTCTGAGTGCAGAAGCATACGGGACGGAACAGCTCCAACTGCTCTCCTACGATTATGCAGGTACTATGGGGAAACTCAGAGATATGGGTATTATGCCGTCTCCCACTGAAAACAGTGTAAAGCCTAATCCTCGTCTGACCAGCGGAGATATTGAATGGACTGAAGAGGATCAGGCTGAAGCTGATCGTGCCCTGGCAGAAGCAAAAGCCGAGGACGATGAAAGACTTGCGAAGATTGCCAAAGCGGAATCGGAAGGTTCGTTGACAATGGAAAGGGCTTCCGCAATGGGAAAGGATGCCGTCATTCAGGAATACAGACTGACAGAAGAACAGACAAATAAGCTGAATTATGAACCGGATAGCACCTATATTTCTTACCAGAATGATCAACCGCTGGCGCATATGCTGTTCTGGCTGTGGCAAAAAGACGGCGATACGTTTACAGAAAAAGATGGACAGTATTGGGTGACTATCAATCTGAAAACTGAGGTTATCGAAGATATCATTTATGATGCCGGACTGGCTGGAAATGG
>JAFWLM010000026.1 GCA_017511045.1 Lachnospiraceae bacterium
CGCCGCCCTTGAAGTCGATCATCACAAACTGCAGTTCCCGCGGGCTGTAATTTGCCGCCAGAGACAGCAGCAGCGTGATGATCAGCTCGATTTCTAAAGCAAAAACGATACAAATTAACGGTAGAACCCGAATGAGCACAGTATGAGTTTTTCTGGTTTCAATTTAATATTTGGGCTTATTTATGCGGTTTTCCGACGTTTATCGCGTAAAAAAATAGCGCCACCCTGAGGTGACGCATGAACACAGATTAGTAGTCGATTTTATCTCCCAAATAAGCGAATTCTGTAGATAAAACAGCCAGTCTTGATGAATACTTAAGGGTACAGTCAACCATGCGCACAAAAAAAGCGACCTGTTTTAGGCCGCTCATGCAATTCTACCCTTATGGATGCTCCGCCGGGGTTATGGTTGTATCAGTAGCAGAATCATCTCCGCCGGTGACTTTTTTTGTCTCTTCTTCCACGAGTATTTTTTTACCGCTCATTTTTTACGATCCTTTCTGCTGCACCTTTACGCAGCTGTATTCAGTCATGCGTTTTGTTCAGTTGCTGTCAATGTCAGGTTCGCAATCCTTCGTGAATCTGCAGCTGGATTATACAAAAACTCATTAAACAACAGCAGGTGGATAGTTTCCTTACTTATGATAAGGGGGAATCAGCGGGTTGATATTCGGAGGATAGTATGGGTCGTCTTCATGTCTCTTTTTGGAAGCTGCTTCTCTTAATTTGACTATTTGTTCCCAGCTGATCGGTTGGTTGGAAATACCGTTTTGTTCGCAGTAGGCCAAAGCTTCATCCATGCTTTGAAACAGTTCCAGCACATTGCCGGTTTCATCAATAATACAGAATTGTCCTTTTGAGTCTGCGAAGATGAATCCGCCGGATACATTCGCCATTGTTTCATCCTGAAGCATTTTTTTGTTTTCCATGTTCTGTTCTCCTTTTCGTTAAAGTTCTTTTTCTAATGTAAAATACAGGGCTTGCGGGTTTTGGCCATGCGGTACCAGCCTGCGTTTATTTTTGATGTTCATCCAGACAGAACGCATTGAATCAAAATCCGTTCAACTGTAAGACCATTATCATCATAGCATAGTTACGGGAAATCACATGCGTGTAAGGTCAGAGAGCTTGGTATCAAAAAGACAGTTAGAGTTACAAATATCAATAACATAGAATGGATCAGAGCAAACGGCACTACTCGGGCCGTTTATTATTGCGACACAATAAATGCAGGCCAGCGCATCTGCTATAACCTGCATTACTTTTATAACGAGAATCGGTGGGAAGTTGAGACATAAAGAAGAAAGATTATTTTCGTCCATCACATGATTATTGCTTTCTTCATTATTACATAATTACATATGCTCGTTCTAAATCGATTTGTAGTAATTCTCTGAATTCTACTCCAACCACTTACGGTTCATCTCTTCTCTTTCTTCAGGCGTCTCGCATATCCTGATCTTTGATACATCTCTCGTCCTGAAGAGGATCTCATCAAGAGACTCCGGTTTGTGGAAAAAGAATCCCTGTGCCAGTTCGCAGCCTATATCCTTTACAAACATCAGTTGGTCTTCTGTCTCCACTCCTTCTATAAGTGTATGGATGCCGAGTTGCCTTGCTACATACACAAGTTCCTTCAGGATAAGCCTGTTCGTCCCGCCATGATCATCAAGATGTTTCAGCAGATCCATATCATATTTGATAAGATCGAATTTATACTGACTGAACATATTTATAGCAGAGTAGCCGCTTCCGAAGTCATCAAGCCATAGTCTGTAGCCGTTCTCCCTGATACGTCTCAGCTGTTCGCGAAACTTGTCTGCTCCAACAGCGATATCCTGCTCGGTGATCTCAACTATGAAGTAACTCTTGTCAACATACTCATCCATACCATACTCATCATAGATCCTGTCCATCTCACCTACGACGTCAGCATGGTCAAAATCCTGCCTTGAGAAGTTCACGGATACCGGCACAAGCGGCAGACCATGATCATGGCGAACTTTTACCTCCCTGCAGACCTGTTCGAACATATTCAGGTCAAGCTTGTACAGCAGATGATAGTTTAACAGCGTCGGAATGAATTCGGCCGGAGATATCATGCCTCGAGCCGGGTCGATCCAGCGCGCCAGGCCTTCAAATGCCGCTACTTTTTTATTCTCAATGCGATAAAGTCCGTGATAGAAGACCCTTATCCAGCCCTTTTCGAGCGCCTGATCGAGATTCTCAACTATGTAGCGGCTTTTCCAGAATGCATCATCCGCTTCCTGAGAGAAGAACTCTACTACCCGGTTCATGTCATTCTCGATACGCTTATGAGCATGCTTTGCATGGTCGAGTGCATCACCGAGATCCATGTCTTCCCTAACCGGCGCAATGCCGATACGCAGTCCTAAAGTATTGCCATATGCTTCCCTGCGGACTGTCGCATTTGCCTCATTTAGTCTGCGCATCAGTTCTTCTCTATTATCGATTCTTGTAACAGCTATGAAGTGGTCATCAGAGCCTCGTACCAGTAACGCTTTTGGGAACTGAGTCTTCAGGGTCTCTGCAGTCAGGCACAGCAGCCGATTCCCCTCGTCGAAACCATACTGGTTGTTGTATGACTGCATCGAATAGATGTCAGTGTAAATAACATGTGGAGTGCGGTTTTCCGAACGGATCGTATCGAACTTTTCCTCTCCGAATTCATGTAAATAGTTTGTGTTAGGCAATCCGGTCAATGGATCTGTATAGAAGCGATCACTCTGGAGCAACGCATATGCTTCCATTTTGTTCAAAGTCGCCTCACGTGTTTCCGAGAGATTTGCATATGTGATCACTGCCAGTTCAGTCCCGTCAGGCATCGTCTGCCATTTACCGAGACCGTGAATCTGCACGTACTGCGGTTCGGCTTCAGGGTCTGTTTCTGCAGAGTCCAGCCTGCAGCGGAAAACAATATCGTAAGGGCCCTTCTGATGAAGGAATTCATCGCTTATCTGCGAGACCACGCCTACGTCATCCGGATGCATACGCTCAAACATTCCGACCCTAAGCCACTCCAAAGCATTATCACGATTCAATCCTGAATTGCGTATGAATCCTTCAGACGCGAGTACCGGCACAGCCCTGTCGTCTATATTTTGGTAATAGACGAACGAAAGAGGACTGCTTTCATATGCTTTTTTCATGTCTTCTGGGAAACTGTACATGCCTTTCACCTCCATCACTTACAGTGTCTCCTTCATTGTCTTTTTGTTTTCATATCTAAAGCCTCTTTCAGTGTCGCTTCTTTGACGCGAATGAATGATACGTCGTACCCAGCATTCTCCGCAACAGCCCGCATTAAATCTACGCCAATGCCTACAATTTCACCCGTATCGGCGTCCAGGTAGAATACCGGGCATCGATCCACAGGTACACCGACCGTTAACGCACTATCCTCGTTCTCACCCGCAGCAGCCAATGCTGGCATGATGAAGCAAGATAATGCTATGGTAAGACAAATGGCGGTAGCGATCAGGGAGAGTATCTTGGGTTTTAGGTGTTTCTGAACTCGCACTCCGACGCACCTCCTATCGGGCAATTTTCTCTTCTGTCTTTCTTTTATATGTAAGCTCTACATCATAGCCGAGCTCATCCATCATCTTTACGAACGTCTTATGGACGATCTGTTCCCGCCCCACGAATGATTCGATTCACATAAGGAAGAAACACACCAATCATCTCAGCGACTTCTGTCTGAGTAATCCCCTCCTCATTCAACCGTGTGTTCAGGTCAAGTTCCGCATTGTTCCGCAGCAACGTTCACCTCGTCATAATCTTTATTATTTGCTAAACACAATATATCATTAGCTTCAGTGTATTTCCATCAGCCAAACAAAAAATCCGGAGGCCATCACCTCCGGAAATACTTTTCTTGATCGCTCATCCTATTCTACCCTTAACATTCTTCCCGCATGTTAGATGGAAAACTATCTTCTGTTTTGAGTAAACCGTAACACTGTCAACCATCGCCGCCCATATGCTTACGTCAAATTCGGTGAAGAGCTCCGGCAGTTCCTCGACGGTATGAATAAACTTTTCGATCCTGATTCGGCGGTCATTGGTATTCTCGAGCCTGGCAATCACCTCATCCCGCTTTTTTTGTGTTTCTTCATAGCTGCGGAGTAATCTGTCGTACTCATCATGATTTTGCTCAAGCGCTGATTTCTGTTCAGCCATCTTGCCTGCTTCCTTGGCTTTTAAGTCCATCTGCTCCCCAAGCATTTTGGACTCCTCTTCCAGGGAGGTTGTATCACTGAGCAGATTCAGAAGTTCATGCAGCTCTGTCAGGAGAAATTCCCGATCTCTGAAGATTCGGTTTACCACCTGCACAAAAGCTGATTTGATTTCATCCTCGGTGAGATACGGCGTTTTGCAGTACGTTTTTCTATTGTATTTATCCGTGCATTGCCAGACCACCCTCCGGTACTTATCGTTACTGTGCCAGACTTTTGTTCCGTACAAGCCGCCGCATTCTCCGCACCGGATTTTACCTGAGAAGATTGTTGTACCGCTGTGCTTTGGATCCCGAGACCTCTCTCCAAGGATATCCTGAACCAGATCGAACTGATCCGGTGGAATGATGGCAGGATGACTTTCATCAACATAGTATTGCGGTACGGTTCCGTCGTTCTTTACAGGTTTCTTTGTCAGGAAGTCCGGTGTGTAGTTCTTCTGAAGAAGTGCACAACCTTTGTACTTCTCATTTTGAAGAATACTTCTCACTGTTCCGTGTAACCATTTTTTCTTACCAAACGGCGTCGGA
>JAFWLM010000027.1 GCA_017511045.1 Lachnospiraceae bacterium
ACACAAGATTCGTATGTACAGCTGCGGCTTAAGATGTAGTCGTCGCCCGCGAAGCGGGATTCAGATACCCCAGCCGCGTCGCGATAGCAGCGGGCAACCGTCCAGTGGACGGTTGAGGCTTGCCCTGGGGTAATTCATTGATCCAAGAGCGACCCCAAGACTGATTGCAGAAACAACCAGGCTGAGAACGCTGACATAGAGGCTTGACGCTTCCATACCAATCACCATCCTTTCTTGCTGTGGCTCCGGTGTTCAACCACAGTTGAAGTCAGGGTGTAGCAAGAAGGTAACCACCACCGTAATGGTGCTGTCGCAAAAATGATTATACAAGAAAAGAACTGATCATTATCGCCGGTATTTTTTGCCAAATGATAATTTCATGAAATGTGATATTTTAGACCATTTTCCCAGCTGAAACTTTTGCACTAAACTTCAGCTGAAATCGATTGCTTGAGGTGGTTTTCACAGATCCAGGTATGGATATAAGTGTCTATCCGCGTATATCATAATGTCAGAAAAAAAGGAGATAAGATTATGGCAGATAAGAAAGTTTTAACGGAAGAAGAATTACTGCGTTACTGGATGTTTTAGGCGGCTACATCTTCTTTGATACATACGGAAACCACAAATATCAGCTAATCGACGACACAACCGGAGATGTAAGGTACGAAAGTACCTGCCGAAATCGCATAGAATACTACGCTAAAAAATATGGATACTCTACAGAAAGAATCGACTGGAAGAAACTTGATAAATTGAGAAAAGAGTACCAGGCTAAGAAAAATCAGCAGTAATCGACGAACAATTGATTAAGATAGGGACAGGTGGAACTGTCCTTGTTTTTTTGCATTTCAAAAATGTAATTAAACTTCAGCTCATCATCAAAACATTGATTTTATAAACATTATAATTGCTTCAAGAAGAGTTCGACAAACCTGCTAGATTTGTTTTAACTATAAATAATTGATAGAATACGATCACATCGGAGGACAGTGTGCCGTAGCACAGGGGATCGTAGTTCGAAAGATCTGCAGGCCGCCTGTCAGATAAGATGTCGGGTGAGCCCGGTAAGATGTTTTTGCATCGCCGGGTTTTATTTTTCCGGCAGACAGGAGGTAACATGAGCAAAATTCAGGTAACATTAGTCCCGTTGAAGGACGAAGACAGAGAACAGTTCATCAAAGACAACCAGAAAGCTTTCAAATACGGAGCAACTGAAGAATTTGGCATGAGAGATGAGCACTTTGAGGAAGAGGGAGAGATTATCTCCAGAGAAACGATAATACAGTCCATTGACAATGGGGAAGCGTTCAGAATCATGTCTGACGGAAAGAGCGCCGGAGGAGCGATCGTCCGAGTAGAACAGAACAGAGGAGATCTGGAAATCCTGTTTGTCGATCCGGATGTCCATAGCAAAGGTATCGGCTATGCCGCCTGGTGTCAGATCGAAAGAATGTATCCGAATGTGAAAGTATGGGAGACACTGACGCCTTATTTTGAAACAAGAAACATCCATTTCTATGTCAATCGCTGCGGTTTTCACATCGTTGAGTTTTTTAATGAGCATCACCGCAGTACGCTTGAAGATGAAGGCAAAAAAGAGAAGGAACAGTCCTTGGAAGGTATGTTCCGTTTTGAAAAGAGATTATGATAAATTCCTGTTTATCGATCAGGTGAGTGTATGCAAGCAGGGTTACAATTATACTTACAACAGAAGTTGCACGATTACACTGAAACACGACAAACCGTGATGAGATAAGACGAAAACCTGTCAGTTTTCCGAAACGCGATAAACACGGAAGATTAATCATGATGAGCCTCGAAAAAAAACCTATAGCAAACAAAAGTCAGGTGCGTAATATGAAAAAAAAGGTGTTTCTTCTGTTCCTCGTTATCCTCCTGCCCCTTCTCGCCTGCGCCGGGCATAAAGATTCAAAGATCAATTCCGGAAACGCGGCGATTACCTATGCGGACAAGTTGTTCGACAACAGCTATGTCCATCAGATTGATGTCCGGCTAGCGGACAAAGACTGGACGGAACTTCTTGCTGACCCTGTCAGCAAGACGAAATATACTGCCGATATCGTAATCGATGGTGAAGCGCTCAGCGATGTGACATTCTCAACGAAAGGCTTTTCCAGTTTGTATTTCGTGGCTTACGGGGAGGAAGAAAGCCGGCGTTACAGTTTCAAGGTCAATTTTGGAAAGCTGGTGGAGGATCAGACCTATTACGGACTGGACAAGCTCAGCCTTAACAGCCTCTTCTGTGACTATACCTGGATGAAAGATCTGATCAGCTACCGGATGTTCCGGGATGCAGGCGTGGAGGCACCGCTCGTCAGTTATATATGGCTGACGGTGAACGGAACAGATCAGGGGCTGTACATGGCTGTGGAGGATGTCAGTGATGGTTTCCTGAACCGCTCGTATCACGGCGAGGGTGTGATCTACAGTGTGGAACGCACGATCGATACATCGACCATAACACCTGAATCGATGGACTGGATCCGGGAGAACGGCTTCCCGCCTGCGGTGAATGTCCATGGCGCGGATCTGCTCTACACTGGGGAAAACCTTCAGAACTATGCGGATATCCTGGATCATGTGGAAACGAATGCAAATCCTGATGATCCTCAAAGAGTGATATCCGCGATCCGGGCATTGTCGCTGGAGGAAAACATTGACGATTGTTTCGATATGGATGAAATTATCCGCTTCTTTGCCGCTCACAACTATCTCCTGAATTTTGACAGTTATACCGGAAGCCAGCTGAGCAATCTGAAATTGCACGAGGCAGACGGAAAACTGTCTATGATTCCCTGGGACTACAATCTGGCTTTCGGAACATTTCCATCGGTGATCGGCTTTGAAAACTGGGAAGACCCAACCCGGCTGCTGAACCTCGGAATTGACACGCCGCTGATCAACGCGGAGGAGGAAAACCGGCCGCTGTGGAAATTGATCCATAGCCGTCCGGAATATCTGGACAAATATCACGCAGTGCTGTCCGCGCTCCTCAGTGAGCATCTGTTGAACGGCGAGTACGAAGCGGAAATCGACCGGGTCAGCGAAATGCTGATGCCGTGGATTGAAAAAGATCCGACGGCCTTCTGTACCGCCGGGGAGTTCCGAAAAGCCTGCGAAACGATGAAGTCATTTCTTGCCATTCGAACGGAAAGCATCCGAAGGCAATTGAGCGGAGAATTGCCTGCTTCCAGCGAAGCACAGAAAAAGCAGGATATGGTTGATGCTTCCGACCTTGATCTCTCTGATCTTGGTGCGCTGGTCGTCGGCAGAAAATCCGGAGGATGAAAATCACGAATTGTCATTTTCGCATGTGGTTACAGCAACGGTAAGAACAGGAGATTCATCTGGTATATGAGTGAAAAGAAGAAACAGTTGTTTTTGCCGCTCCTGAAGAAATCATTGCGGACCAGCTGAGTGACCGTATGCCGGTGGCTTCAGAAGAGATAAAAAACAGTTTATTTTTGCATGGAAACCGTTAGATTTTTACTCCTCCCGCGGCGATCAGTCAGGAAGTGCTTCGCTTATGAAGAAGTCAAATGAAGGAAACAAACAGATCATCCGTACGTTCGAATGATTCATAAGAAAAATGGTTCTCATCAGGCGTCAGGGGGATTTGTATAATGAGTTTACAGAGAGTACGATAAATCGGAATACATATAAACTGGTTCTGAGAAACCATCATAAATACAAGGTGAAGAAGATGAAAGTCCTGAAGAAGATTGGTAAAGTCATAGCCGTGCTGTTTCTGGTATTGATACTTGGACTGGCAATTCTGGATATTTATCTGATAAAGAAACCGGAAATACAGGCAAAAAGAAAAATCGAAGGGATTGATGAAATTGCCTGCGGCATCAAGGAACTCACAGTACCTGAGAATGCAAAAGTCATCGGGCTGGGTGAAGCAACGCATGGAAATGCGGAATTCCAGGAGCTTAAGCTCGAAGTTCTGAAAGTGCTGGCTGATCAGTACGGTGTTGACTGTTTTGCTATGGAAATGGATTACGGTGAGGGTGTCATCATCAATGATTACATCCATGATCATTCCGAAATGTCAGTCAATGAGGTGATGAACCGCATCAACTTTACGATCTACAGAACAGAGGAAATCAGAAACCTCCTAGAATGGATGAAAGAATACAATCGCTCTCATAGTGAAAAACTATCATTCTATGGATTTGATCTGCAGAATCCGGATGTTGATCTGAAACTGATTCTGGATTTTGCGGAAGAAAATTCCATAGAAGAAGGTGCTGATGTCGCTGCTGCTTTTGATTCTTATCTGAAGGGCAGCACAGGCTTCAAAGATGCGAGTCTGAGCGAAGGCTTTGAAGCGCTGAATCGTCTGAAGAATCAGCTGACGGCTAACAAGGATGCATATCAGAATCTGTACAACTATGACTGTATTCTGGACTGCATAGAGAATGTGATGAGAGCTAGGGAACTGGCTGCCAGATATGACGGGGACAATGGTATGGTTGAAGGAGGACAGTACCGGGACCAGATGATGGCTGAGAAAGTCATAGAGATTTCTGAAACACTGGATAAATCAAGAATGATAATTGCAGGGCATAACGGACACATCGGTTATGCAGGGAACTATACGAGAACGATGGGTTCGTTTCTCCGGGATCAACTGAGCGATTCGTATTATGCCATCGGAACAGACTATTTCATTACAGACTGCAATATGCCATACAAGAGCGGCAGAAGAGCCAATCACCGGTTTGTTTCAGGGGATATTCTTGCCTATCAGGCGAAAGAGCTGGGGACGTATTATCTGGATTTCTCCAAAGTCAGCGAAGATTCTGAAGTATACAGGTATATCCATGGACCCATCTATACAGGCAGTCTGTCAGAGGGATACAGCCTTCTGAATACCATTCTCCAGGATACCGTCAGAATATACTGTGAACCCGATTATCTGTATGATGCGATGATCCTGATTTATCAGTGTACTCCGCTGAATCTGCTGAACACTGAGAACTGAATAGGCTGAATTTATACTGAAACCGGATTTGAGGACAAGGCATATCATATCCATTTGTGATACACCGCGGACGAATATGAACATATACTCTCATATCTGAATGCGTGTCCTGATGCAGAAAAAGAACAGGAATCATTGAAGCTCCGAAAGAATTGAGAAAGACATAGCATGCCCCGCTCGTTGTGAGAAACTGGATGCGGATCGGGAACAGATGACTCAGTTCCGGCAGAGATATTCAGGCGGGGCAGCAGCCGATTGCTTTGACATTGATTGAATGACATCTGTTTCACGCGAGGAAACTCTGCAGGAGAGGTGCGCTATGAGCAAATATGAACTGTTGTGGAATTGGATTAAGGAAAACGGTACGGACAGCTTCAGGCTGACCTTTGATGAGATGGAGAAGATTGCCGGTTTGCCGATCGACCACTCTTTCCTGAATCATAAGAAGGAACTGCTGAATTACGGATATAAGGTGGGAAAGATTTCACTTAAAGGGAAGACGGTGAGTTTTGAAAAAGTGCAGAGGAATACGGATACCAGAAGTGAATAAAAGCTTTCCGAAAAGAGGTTGTTAAAGAATGAAATTTATCGAATATCAGAAGATGCTGCCAGCAGAAATACTTGAAACCGTACAGAATATTCATGATGAATTATCGGCAATGGGGTTTACGGAAGAAATCAAGGAAGCGAAAAGCGGGCCTGTTTTATCGTACATGAAGGACAGGAAAGTTCTTCTCAACTATGTTTACAGGAAAAGCGGCATCAAGGTGCGGCTGTATGCTGCAGAAATAGCAGCTTATGAGGATTGCCTTGCCGGGCTCCCGGACAGTATGAAAAAAGAACTGAAGAAAGCGACCGACTGTAAAAAACTGAACGGGCTGACCTGCACGCCCACATGTCCCGGAGGATATGCATACACGCTGGATGGTGAGCTGCTGAAAAAATGCCGCAGTATGGCGTTCCTTATGACGCTGAATCAAAAGACTGCAGAATATATACATACACTTATTCTGCGCGAGGCAAAAGAACGATGAAAGCATGCTTGCATGGGCATCGGCAAATCGGAGTCGGCATATAATTTTTACTTTGAAATAACCTGCTGCATGTCGTAGGAGAAACCAGAGAATGCTTAAATATCTTTTTATAAAACCGTTGGGGAGACAGTATGGGTAAACCGATTACAAAGAGTGAGATCATAGATGCGCTGCATGCTGTGAATCTTGAGAAAGGTCATGCAGCCATGGTTCATACATCATTATCTGAGATGGGCTATGTATGCGGCGGAGCACAGACCGTCATTGAGGCATTAATTGATGTGGTCGGAGAAGACGGAACCATTATGATGCCGACACAATCATGGAAGAACCTTGATCCTGAGGATGGAGTTCACTGGACAGTTCCGGAAGAATACTGGCAGATCATCCGTGATAACTGGCCGGCTTATGATAAGAGGATTACCCCGACCAATACCATGGGAGCTGTTGCAGAAGCGTTCCGTCAATGGCCCGGGACTCTGCGAAGCGATCATCCTGCAAGGTCTGTTGCTGCATGGGGCAAACATGCGGAATATCTTGTTAAAAATCACGATCTTTCAAATATTTTCGGAGAAGGATCTCCGATCGGAAAATTATACGAGCTGGATGGGAAGGTTTTACTTATCGGTGTTGGTTATGATAAGAATACATCTTTGCATCTTGCGGATGTCCGCGCCGATTATCCCGGCAAGCATAATTGCACGGAGCATAGTGCGATTATGGAAGATGGTAAGCGCGTATGGAAAGAGTACGAGACCCTTTTTGTTGACGGGGAGGATTTTGATCAGATAGGTGAAGCTTTTGAACAGACCAATACTGTCAATAAATCCATGATCGGGAATGCAGAATTGCGCTTGATGAGTCAGAAAAGACTTGTGGATTTTGCTGTTAATTGGATCCGGAAATACAGAAGGGGATAACTTTTTTTAACAAGAAAGACAGGACCGTTTGTGAAAAGACAGATCGGGATTTGAAGGAGGAAAACCAGTGATGTGGTTTTGGTTGGCGCTTGGTTCAGCAGTTTTTGCTGCAATGACATCAACACTGGCTAAAGTGGGAATTGAGGGTGTCGGATCCAATCTCGCTGCAGCGATCCGTACCATGGTTGTTCTTATCATGGCATGGGGAATGGTATTTATTACACATCAGCAGGATGGTATCAGGTCGATCAGTCAGAAGAACTGGCTTTTCCTGATTCTCTCAGGGTTCTCGATAAAGCGGTATTGGTGACTTGCGAGGTTCTGACAGGAGGGTTCAGGAGGGTTCTAACAGGAGAAAAAATACTCTGTGGATGATAGGAACATGTATCGTATAAAATGGCGACAGTGATAAGGAGAAAACTAAAATGAAAGATACGAAGAAAGCTGTAAATGTACAGGCACTTGATGATGATAAAATTGAACAGGTAACCGGAGGAACAGAGGCTGAGTGTGCTGAAATTGTAGCTGTGTTCAGAAAACATGGCTTTCACAAAGAGGCAAAGAGGCTGAATGGAAGAGTATATTCTCTGGAATGGGCATTGAGGGATGTTCTTAAAGAGATGGGGTATCCGGGAATGCTCGAGGTATATGCGACTGATGAACGCGAGAATACAAATTTCCTTCACGGCAATCATGCGAATCACCGCCAGATAATTGAAGCTTTGGATGATTTCCTGTACAAAAAAGCAAATAATATTACGGAAGAAATATAATTCCATTGCGGGTATCTGTTATCAAATATGAAAAGCAGCGATCGCTGAGGCCTGTTGATTCAGGGCAGCGGTCGCTTTTCATGTGATTCTTAACTTCCGAAATATTACCCACTAAAAAATTAGTATAAATGCCGAATCCTCAAA
>JAFWLM010000028.1 GCA_017511045.1 Lachnospiraceae bacterium
ATAGTAAACCTACAACCGGCAAGGAGGCGCACATAATGAGAAATTTGAAAGAGATTGAGCAGGAGTTGTCTGGCTGCGTAAAGATCGATAAAAAGAACTGGACAAGGATGTACCAGCTGATGAGCGAAGTCGAGTCTTCTCAACTGTACAGAGAACGGCAGGACACTCCGACTTTCACAAGCTGGGTCAACGCCTTGGCTGAAGATCTTGGAGTCCACGTAAGCCTGCTCTGGAGCCGGAAGAAAGCGGGAAAAAGCTATGATGAATACAGACAGCGGGCAGAAAAGAAGGGACGGAAAGTGGCAGATCTGGAAGATCTGTCTGTGTCACCGGATTCCATCAATCTCTGTGAAAAAGTAGCAGGCAAGAACGCAACAGAAATGGATCGACTGATAGATCAGGTTGTTGCAGGAAATCTCACAAGGGAAGATCTTAGAGCGGCCGCAAAGGCTAGGAAGGAAATAAGCGGTCTTAAAGGACCCAAAAGCCGGCATGACAGGGTCAAGGCTGCTGATCGCACTGAGAGCGAAGTAATTGTCACCGCATCAGATATTGTTATGGCGCTGAAAAAATCGACCTGGCTTACGGCGGCAAAAGAATATGCACGCTTTAAACAGGCATACCAATGCTTCCCTGAGTTTCGTATTGATGCGGGAACGTCACGGCACAGCAGACGGATCGACGTCTTGATTGCAGAAACAGTCACATCAACCGAGAAGGACAGCGTTGTGCTCCGCGGTATAGAGATAAAAGTCGATAAGAACGATCTGGAAGGTGATCATAAAATGGCAGAGTACACGGACTTCTGCGACTACTTTTATGTTGCGATTCCAGCAGATAATCAACTCTTGCGGGAAGCAGCGGAATCCATAATTCGACCGGCTTGGGGGATCATCACAGTGTCGAAAAACGGGAAAATTAACGTGATCAAAGAAGCCGAGAAAAAGGAGGCGCTGTTCCGGGACAAGACTCTCGCAACCTGCTTGGTGAAGCTTATGCCATATGCAGGATGAAACTAATCTTATCAACTCAACTCCCAGAAGTATGAATTTCATACTTCTGGGAGCATGTAAGACACAGCAATAGCCAGGACATAACTGTCCTGGCTATTGCTGTGTGAACAGGGGTGCAGGGGGTGTAACCCCCGCCCCTCGGAGAGCCCCGTCTTTTGGCTCTGCCAAAAGTCATACGGGGTTACTTTTGCCGTGACAAAAGTAAAAAAACATTATATACTTGATTTGGAAAAATCTTGGAAGGCAGGACTTGTCATGGGAAGAATATCAATGCCGCAGGGCAAAGGAAGTCAGATGCATAACCGAAGAGAGTACGAGAAGTACGGGCTTGTAATACCAAGTAACATAGACCCGACAAAGATGCATTTGAACGTCACTCTTGTAGACAAAGACATTCAGGAAGCCTACGAAGAAATCTTCGGAGAATCGTTAAGAAGGTATAACAAGAAGCAATCCAGAGAAGACCGGAAAATAAAAAACTATTATGAAAAGATAAAAAAATCGAAAAATGGCGAAAAACTATTTTACGAAGATGTCCTCCAGTGGGGCAAGATGGAGGACTTTGAAGAACACCCCGAGTTGCGAGAAAAAGCAAAAGAAGCCCTGATCCTCTATGCGGAAACTTTTGAATCGAGGAATCCAAACCTCAAGGTCATCGGCGCCTACATACACATGGACGAAGCAAGTCCCCACCTTCATCTTGATTACATTCCTGTTGCCCACGGATATTCAAGAGGGATGGATACAAGAAACAGCCTGGACAAAGCTATGAAGGAAATGGGCTATCATCCTGAAAAAGAGAGCAAGCTGAACAACGCCACAAAACTCTGGAAAGAGAATGAACGGGCTTTTTTTGGTGAGATCTGCCGGAGAAAAGGACTTGATGTCGAAGCAGAGCGGGAAGCCAGAGGGAGCTTGTCAGTTGAGGAGTACAAAGAGGCAAAGGAGCGGATGCTTACCCCGATTCGAGAAGAGAAAGAAAAGGAACTGGAAAAGCTGAAGTTTTACATGGATACATCTCGAAAA
>JAFWLM010000029.1 GCA_017511045.1 Lachnospiraceae bacterium
CCATTTAAAAACAAAGATGAAGAGCGGATCTAAGATCAGATTCAAAATAGCTCCTGTAATGCCGCATGCCATGGAAAAGGTCGGTGCCCCATCAGAACGGATCAGATGGGCTCCGGACTGGCTGATAACATAAAGCGGAATGCCGAGGGCAGTGATCCAAGTATAGGTAACAGCATAAGGAAGAACCGATTCCGTTGCGCCGAATCCCTTTAAGATCGGGCGCAGAAAGATCAGTACGATCAGCATCAAAACAACGCTGATCACCACTTGCATGGTGAAAGAGCAGCCAAGATATTTCTTAGCCTCCTCATCTTTTTTCTGTCCGGACAAAAGATTAAAGTTTGCCGATCCCCCGATTCCGAGCATAACGGAGATCGCAAGGACGACCGTCGTGATCGGAAACGCAACGTTGGTTGCTGCATTTCCCAATAGTCCGATGCCCTGCCCGATAAAGATCTGATCCACCATGTTATAGAGCGATCCGACGACCATCATGATCACCGTGGGGATACAGAATTTCCTGAGCAGTTGATTGATTGGCGCAAAGCCTAATGGATTTCCTTGTGGCATGTTTATCTCCTATGCGTTGTCCGGACGATACGGATATCTCTCGATTGGAATATCCTGTGTGGACAATTTCATCTCGCCATTATCATTTTCGATAATGATCCACTTCAGCCAGTTCTCATTATCCATTTCCGGATAGTCCTGACGGATATGGGTTCCGCGGGATTCCTTCCGGATGATTGCTGCCCGAAGCACCATCTCTGCTACTTCTGCCATTGCTGACACTTCATGTGCAACTTTGAGGTCGTGATAATTATCCACTTTCATTTGTGGAATCATTTCTTTTCTTATTTTAACAAGTTCCTCCAGCGCTGCCACCATTCTGCTTTCCTCGCGCAGGCAGCTGACTTTTACAGGAGTGATGCAATCCTGGATCTGTTCGATCAGTTCGTGCGGATCAATTCCTTCTGCGTTTTCAAGCGCTGCATACGTCTTCTGTTTCAGATCTTCGACCTGCTCTTCGCTGATCTTCGGAAGCTCTGCTCCTTCTGCATACGCCACTGCTTTCGGAGCACAGATATAGGCGGTAAATGCAGCATGACCGATTCCGTTTCCTTTCTGCATGCCCGGATGTCCGACAGCACCACCGACTGCACTTCCATTCCAGCTGTCAATTCCAATGACATACAAGCCCGGGATCGTGCTTTGGAAATCATGGTCTACCATGACAGGACCGGCGTTTCCATGGAACGCAATCTTCACTTCCGGTTTATCCGTCAGCTGAACATATTCTGCTTCTCTTTCTTCAAAGAGTTTTGAATATTTCAGTTTATCCGGGAAGAAGCGCGCTCCGACGGTTCCTTTCTGCTCTTCAAAACCGATGCTGGTTCCCATGTATTTCCAGTCTGTGTCATTTTCCAGAGCTTGCATAAACTCTTTCATATCCACATACATCGGGCCGTTTCCGGCAAGATACTCCTCAGAAAACCCTCTCCAAAAGGCAGCATCCGGTCCCGGCGCATTCCATTTTACATATTTATCCCAGAGGTTTTCTCCCTTTGCATTATGAACAAAAGGATATGTTCCGTAAATCGTATTTCCCTTATCAACGGAATAGACTTCATATGAG
>JAFWLM010000030.1 GCA_017511045.1 Lachnospiraceae bacterium
AAAAAACTTTTACAGAATCTGCAGCGATATCCGTCTTCTTCCGATAATAAGCTGCTTCCGCAATACGGACATTTGGTTCTAATTGTATCTGACATGATATTGCTCCTGTCTTTTGTATTATACAGTGATGTATTTTATCAGTTTCTATGTATTTGAGCAAGTAAACGAAGAAAGAAAACAGGAGAACCTTACGGTTCTCCTGCTCTGCATTTTCTGAAAAACTTTTGGTTTATATTTTTTAATCTTTGTACGTGAATTATTTACGTCCAACCAGAACATCATCAAGCGGTTTTCCGGCTGCTGTTCTGTATTTATCATCCCATGCTTTAACACGTGCAGGTTTGAACAGTAAGCAGCAGATGATGGAGATAACAGCTGCGATACCGATTACCATGAATACGCCAGTAACACCCATCTTGGATGCGATAAGTGCTGCAACGATCGTCGGTCCGAATGCGTTGATGAAGTTTGCAACCGGGTTAACAACTGAGAATACGCTTGGGAAGTCCTCAATTCTCCAGTACTGAACTGCTGCAGATACTGTGTAGTTTGAAGAAGCGCCCATGAACATTGCCAGAAGGATCAGGCCGATGAACATCAGTGTCGGGTTCTTAAGCATTCCGAGGATACCAGATACGAGCATGAAGATATGGGAAAGCAGAATCGCAAATCTGGTGCCCATCTTGGTATCGATCAGACCAAATACATAGGAGCCGATGATACCGAAGCCTGCGATCCAGTACATAACACCATTGTAGCCGCCTGTCCAAGCATAAGCATCACCCTGAGAAGAGATGATTGCCATAGACTGTGTCATAGCACCAACTGCGAACATAAGCAGTAAGCCCATCGGGATAGTAATGAACCAGAAGTCCGGGCATGCCAGAGTATGGCCTGTTTTCCATACAGTGGTCTTTCTGTTTTCGATCTCCTGAAGCATCATCTGATTTGCGATCTCAGGTGTAAGGCTCTTATCATTATCACGATATGCACCAACCTGCTCCGGGAACTCGGAGATAGTAGCAATACCAATGATGAAACCGATCAGAACAACCAGTACATATGGCCATAAGGATTTCAGAGCTGCCATGCCGTCTCCGCCGAATGCCAGCGGAAGGAATTTTCCTGCGAATCCGCCAAGAAGTGCATTACCAATCGGGAAAGCAAAGGTGATGATACCCATAACTGTTCCTTTTCTTCTCGGGAACCAAACACCAACCAGAACGGACAGTGCCCATGTTCCGTAAAGGGCGGAAATAGCAGTTGCAACACCAAAGCAGATGATCCACAGAATACTTGCATGATCAGTTCCTGCAGGAACGACCATCTCTAATACCATGAATACTAATGTTGCAATACCTAAGATGACAGATAATTTTTTCCAGTTTCTAACTTTACTGGAGAAAATAACCTGAATGATGATACCTACGATGGAAGCACCGGTGTAGACCATAGACAGTGTTGTCGCCGGACCATACTGCGGAGCATTCGACATAATGTTAAGCGGATAGTTACCAGCTACAACGTAGGAAAACATACCTGTGGCAACCCAGAGGATGAGCAGCCAGCCACGTGCACCAAAGTTATAACTTTTTTTCTGTTGCATAATAAACCTCTCCTTTTCTAAAAAAATTTTTTCCAGAAAATATTTACGAAGAGAATTATATCATTTTCACAGTTTGGACACAACTAAAATCATTAGCGAAAAAACATCATTTTTTCGAAATCTGTTGTTTATTTTTCTCTGTCACTCGCTCCCATTCGCTCAAAAAAAAGAGACCGCTTTTACCGGTCTCTTTTAATACATTAAACACCTTTTTTATTATACAAGCTCAATCAGTACTTCCATTGCAGCATCGCCTTTTCTCTGTCCGATCTTTACGATTCTTGTATATCCACCATTACGGTTTGCATACTTCGGAGCAATCTCATCAAAAAGTTTTGCTACAAGGTCAACTTCTACCGTACCGCGTTTCTTTCCGGCAGCCTTATCCGGAACCTGTTTTACAGGATAAAGAACTTTCAGCATCTGTCTTCTTGCTGCAAGACGGGAAGGAGCATCCTTCTTAATGGTCTTGTCAACTTCATCAAAAACAGTGACTTTCTTTCCATCAACAACTTCTTTCACACGTTTGCCGTCTTTGTCCTTGCGGGCAACTTTTGCTTTTACTGTGACTTCTTCGAAGTTATCTTTTTCTCTGACTGCCAGAGCAATCAAGTGCTCTGCTACTTTACGGATTTCTTTAGCCTTAGCCTCTGTTGTCACGATTTTTCCGTTATTGATCAGTGCAGTAACCTGGTTACGGATTAAAGCCTTTCTCTGAGCGGCGTTTCTAGATAATTTTCTATATCCGGCCATAACCTTTGCCTCCTTTAGTTATTCTTCATTTGAGCTCTTAAGCTCTAATCCTAACTCCTTCAGTTTCGCAAATACCTCGTCTAAAGACTTACGTCCAAGGTTACGAACTTTCATCATCTCTTCCGGAGTCTTGTTAATTAACTCTTCTACGGTATTGATAGAAGCTCTCTTCAAGCAGTTGTAAGAACGAACGGAAAGCTCCAGCTCGTCAATGTTCATTTCCAGAACTTTTTCTTTGTCATCTTCTTCCTTCTCGATCATGACCTCTGCAGTCTTTGCATTTTCAGAAAGATTGATGAACAGGTTCAGATGTTCGGAAAGAACCTTCGCTGCTAAACTGATTGCCTCATCAGGAGCAAGTGCTCCATTCGTGAAGACTTCGATCGTCAGCTTGTCATAGTCTGTGATCTGTCCAACACGGGTATTTTCGATCTGGATGTTTACACGCTCAACCGGTGTGTAAATAGAATCGATTGGGATCACACCAACTGCAGAGTTGTCTACGGTATTCTTTTCCGCATCAACATAACCTCTGCCCTTTGTGATCGTAAGTTCCATGTACAGCTTGCTGTCACTGGAATCTAAAGTTGCGATCACAAGATCCGGATTCATGATCTCAACATCCTGATCTACATGGATATCGCCTGCAGTTACAACGCCTTCGCCGGAGAAATCGATATATGCGATCTTCGGCTCATTTGTCTGGCTGTTGTTTCTGATTGCCAGCTCTTTAATGTTCATGACGATCTCTGTGACATCTTCTTTTACGCCCGGGATCGTTGTGAACTCATGTAAAACGCCTGCGATCTTCACCTGGCTTACAGCTGCGCCAGGCAGAGAAGAAAGCATGATTCTTCTTAAAGAGTTTCCGAGAGTTGTGCCATATCCTCTTTCCAGCGGTTCTAAAGTGAATCTGCCGTATTTGTTATCTTCTGAGATTTCAACAACCTCAATATTAGGTTTTTCAAATTCGAACATGGGCCCTCCTTATTATTTAGAATACAACTCGACAATAAGCATCTCGTCTACAGGAACGTCGATATCCTCTCTCTTTGGTAATTCTTTCACTTCTACTTTGAAGTTCTCAAGATCAGCCTCAAGCCATGCAGGAACCAGTCTGCCCGCAGTTACTTCTGCGATAGCCTGATATCTTGCAGAGCCTTTCACTTTTTCCTTGAGCTCGATCACGTCGCCGGCTTTGATCAGATAAGACGGAATGTTAACACCCTTGCCATTTACAAGAAGCTGCTTATGGTCAACGATCTGTCTTGCCTCACGACGGGTTCTTGCAAAACCAGCACGGAAGACAACATTGTCCAGTCTTCTCTCTAAAAGTGTCATCAGGTTTTCACCTGTCTGGCCTTTCATCTGTTTTGCTCTTACATAATAATTGTGGAACGGTTTCTCCAGAACTCCGTAGATGAATTTTGCTTTCTGCTTTTCTCTCATCTGGAGACCATACTCACTGAGTTTTTTATTCTGGCGTCTGCCGTTAGCAGCGCCTCTTTTGGACTTTTTGTCGATTCCTAAATAGATAGGATCCAGTCCAAGTGATCTGCATCTTTTAAGAACAGGAACTCTATTAACTGCCATTTAATTGCACCTCCTAATCAGACTCTTCTACGTTTTGGCGGACGGCAACCGTTGTGTGGTACCGGTGTCACGTCACTGATACTTGTTACCTGAAGACCATTGGCCTGAAGAGCACGGATAGCTGCTTCTCTTCCGGATCCCGGTCCTTTTACAAATACGTCAACGTATTTCAGTCCGTGTACTAAAGCTGCTTTTGTTGCAGTTTCAGCTGCCATTTGAGCTGCATAAGGTGTAGATTTCCTTGAACCTCTAAAACCCAGACCACCGGCGCTTGCCCAGCTTAAGGCATTCCCCTGTGTATCGGTCAGAGTAACGATGGTGTTATTAAAGGATGCCTGGATATGCGCCTGTCCTCGTTCAACGTTTTTCTTAACGCGCTTTTTGGTCACTTTTTTCGTAACTTTTTTTGCTGCCATTTTCTAAACTAACCTCCCTTATGGGTTCCCGTTCCGGTTTCTTACTATATATAGAAATGTTCCGGTTTCGGGATTACTTGTTATTTTTTCTTGTTTGCTACAGTTCTCTTCGGACCTTTGCGGGTTCTTGCGTTGGTCTTTGTTTTCTGACCGCGAACCGGCAGGCCCTTACGATGACGAATGCCTCTGTAGCATCCGATCTCCTGAAGACGCTTGATGTTCATAGCGACTTCTCTTCTTAATTCACCTTCGACCATGTAATGACCTTCGATGATCTCACTGAGTTTTTTAACTTCTTCGTCAGTCAGGTCTTTTACACGTGTGTCCGGATCTACGCCGGCAGCTTCAACGATCTTTGTTGCGCTCGGTCTGCCGATGCCATAGATATAAGTCAATCCGATTTCTACACGTTTGTCTTTTGGTAAATCAATTCCCGAAATACGAGCCATTTATTCTACCTCCGTTAAATAATTAGACAACTTAACCCTGAACCTGTTTATGTTTCGGGTTCTCACAGATGATTCTGATTTTGCCTTTTCTTTTAATAACTTTGCACTTTTCACAAATCGGTTTAACTGATGCTCTTACCTTCATGTCAAACACTCCTTTCAATACTGTGGACGCAGTAAAAAAAACTTTTACCGCGCGAAAGTCCGCTCACCATAGTATCACAAACGAATCCCTGGTGCAAGAACAATTTTTACTTATTTGTCTCTCCAGATAATTCTCCCCTTGGTAAGATCATATGGGGACATTTCCAGAGTGACCTTATCACCCGGAAGTATTCGGATGTAGTTCATACGAAGCTTACCGCTGATGTGGGCTAATACCGTGTGGCCGTTTTCAAGTTCCACCTGGAACATGGCGTTTGGTAATTTTTCGATTACTTTTCCTTCGATTTCAATTACATCTGCTTTAGACATATCTACCTCCTAAAGTGAGAGTATCTCCGGCTCTCCGTCCGTGATCAATATCGTGTTTTCATAATGTGCGGAAAGCGACCCGTCTTCTGTTTTACAAGTCCATCCGTCATCCATGAATTTTACATCGCCGCGGCCGATATTGATCATCGGTTCGATGGCCAGTGTCATTCCTGCACACAGCAGGACCCCTCTTCTCTTCTGCGGGAAATTCGGGACCTGCGGTGGTTCATGCATTTCGCGACCTATTCCGTGGCCGACCAGGTCATATACAACGCCGTATCCTCTGTCGATGCAGTAGTTTCCGATCGCATTGGATATATCGTGCAAATGATTCCCTGCTACAGCAAATTTGATGCCTTCAAAGAAACTTTCCTCCGTAACCTTGATCAGTGCCAGTGCCTCTTCAGATACATTGCCGACTGCATGGGTTCTTGCAGCATCGCTCTGCCATCCGTTGTGGATCAGGCCGATATCAAGACTTACGATATCTCCGTCCTGAATGATCCTGTCTTTTGTGGGGATACCATGCACTACCTCATCATTGATAGATACACACACCGATGCAGGGTATCCCTCATAGTTCAGGAAAGATGGAATGGAGTCTGTCTTACGGATCAGTTCCTCACCCAATTTGTCTAAATCGAGAGTCGTGATTCCAGGTGCGATCTCTTCACCGAGTCGAAAATGGACATCTCTTAAAAGCTTGCCCGCATCCCTCATCAGTTCGATCTCTCGTTTAGACTTAATTGTAATTCCAGTCATCTCTTATGCTCCTAAAATCTGAACAATTGCATTGAATACATCATTCATATCAACTGTTCCGTCAACTTCCTTTAACACGCCTTCTGCCTTATAGTAATCGATCAGCGGCTGGGTCTGCTCATGATAAACTTCCAGTCTGTTCTTTACTGTTTCCGGCTTGTCATCATCACGAAGGATCAGGTCTGCTCCGCACTTGTCGCATTTTCCTTCTACCTTCGGCGGAATATTGACTATATGGTAAGTAGCTCCGCATGCAACACATGCTCTTCTACCGCCCATTCTGTTAATGATGTTCTCATCCGGAACATCGATATCGATTGCTGCATCGATCTTTTCACCTTTTTCAGCAAGCGCTTTGGTGAGGGCCTCTGCCTGAGGGATCGTTCTCGGAAAACCATCCAGAACATATCCGTTCTTTGCATCTTCCCAGGTCAGTCTGTCTACGACCAGATCGATGACCAGTTCATCCGGTACCAGTCCGCCGGCATCCATGTAGGATTTTGCCTTCATGCCGAGCTCTGTACCGTCTTTGATATTTGCTCTGAAAATATCGCCCGTAGAAATATGTGGGATCTGATATTTATCAGCGATTAATTTTGCCTGTGTGCCTTTTCCTGCTCCAGGGGCACCTAACATAATTAACTTCATGTAATGCCTCTCTTACTGTTACTTTATGTACTGGCTCCTTACGGGATGCTTCGCTTTGCTCCCGCATCCCTCAGTCCACTCCGTACTCCCGGATGCTTCGCATCCTACGTACTACGTGGACCGCAGCTCGCCGAATAAATCAGCTCAGGCATGCAAGCATGCCCGCTGCTTTATTCTTCTCACTGCTTCGCCAGGAATCCACTATAGTTTCTAACTAATAACATGGACTCCAGCTTCTTGGCTGTCTCTAAGATTACGCCTACAACGATGATCATGGATGTTCCTGCGAAGGAAAGCTGTGCATTAAATACACCGGAGATGATCATCGGAATGATTGCGATAATAATCAGGCCAACCGCTCCGATAAAGATTAAGTATTTCAGAACTTTCTTGAAATAATCTTCTGTCGGTTTACCAGGTCTGATACCCGGAACAAATCCGCCCTGTTTCTTAATATTATTGGCAACCTCTGTCGGATTGAACGTGATCTGTGTATAGAAATATGCAAAGAACACGATCAGTGCAACATAGAGGATAAGACCAAGTGAATAGATTGGATAATGCGGATTGCACCAGTAGCTTGACATGAAGAATCTGGTCCATGTACCAGGTTTGTAACCGGTTGCAAAGTTTGCAATGATCACAGGGAACTGGAACAGGGAAGCCGCAAAGATGATCGGGATAACACCTGCGGTGTTGACCTTAAGCGGAATGTGCGAAGACTGTCCGCCGTAAGACTTTCTTCCAACCATCTTCTGTGAATACTGAACCGCGATCCTTCTCTCGCCATCATTCAGGTAAACAATAAATGCAACAACAAATACCACAACTGCAATGATGATCAGCGCTGCAAGCACTGCCATACCGACGCTGCTTGCTCCCTTTACGAACTGCTGATACAGATTGGAGAAGTCATTCGGCATTGTAGAAACGATATTTACAAGCAAGATGATGGAAATACCGTTTCCAATACCCTTCTCTGTGATCTGCTCGCCCATCCACATAATAATGGTGGCGCCGGCAGTAAGGATCAGGATATCACAGATCATGGTCCACACAAGCATACCGCCCGTGAGAGAACCGAAAATGCCCTGGTTGCCGAAACCGACGACCATGGCAATACTTTCGACCAGTCCGAGACCTACTGTGAGGTAACGCGTGATTTTTGCAATTTTCTGACGTCCATCTTCTCCTTCTTTCTGAAGCTCTTCCAGTTTCGGAATCGCAATCGTTAAAAGCTGGATGATAATGGACGCTGTGATATAAACCGTGATGTTAAGTGCAAACACGGAAAATGAGGAGAAGGAGGATCCGGTCAGGGCATCGAAAAATCCGAATGCCCCGGAGGAAAGGCCTCCCAAAACCTCTTTGATCACTGCTGCATCCGTTCCCGGAAGCGGCAGCTGACAGCCGATACGAACAATAATGAGCATTACTACTGTATAAAGGATCCTTTTACGAATCTCTTTGACTTTGAATGCCTGTACGATCGTTTTGAACATTTACTCTACCTCACATGTTCCGCCAGCTGCTTCGATTTTAGCCTTTGCAGACTCACTGAAAGCAGTAACCTTAACGTTTAATTTCTTTGTGATTTCTCCATTACCTAAAATCTTAACGCCATCGCGCGGATTTTTGATAATGCCCATATCCATGAGGGACTCGATAGTAACATCTGCACCATCTTCAAAGCACTCGAGTGCTGCAACGTTGATAGCAACGATGTCTTTGGTGTTTCTGTTTGTGAATCCTCTCTTAGGAATTCTTCTGAATAAAGGCATCTGACCGCCTTCGAAACCGATTCTCGGTCTTCCGGAACGAGCCTTCTGTCCTTTATGTCCTTTTCCTGCAGTTTTACCGTTTCCAGAAGCATGGCCACGGCCTCTGCGGAAGTTATTGCTCTGTTTTGAACCCTCAGCAGGGTGTAAATTAGATAAATTCACTTTTGTGACCTCCTTTATGCTTCTTCAACTTTTACTAAGTGTTTTACATGCCAAATCATTCCGCGAACTGCATCGTTATCCGGAAGCTCAACTGTGTGGTTCACTTTGCGAAGTCCTAAAGCTTCTACAGTTGCTCTCTGTTTCGGGATCGCACCAATAGGAGATTTGACTAATGTAACTTTGATTTTCTTATCTGCCATTTTCTTTTCCTCCTAATTAACTATGCTGTGATCTCTTCTACAGATTTACCACGAAGTCTTGCAACTTCTTCCGGAGTCTTCAGCTGCTTAAGTCCATCCATAACAGCAAGAACAACGTTCTGCTTATTGTTGGATCCTAAAGATTTTGCACGGATATTTTTAACACCTGCAAGCTCTAATACGTTACGTGCCGGACCACCTGCGATAACACCGGTACCTTCGGAAGCTTTTTTAAGAAGAACGGATGCTCCGCCGTAGTTTCCGATGATGTCATGCGGAATACTTGCTGTCTCATCAACCGGAACGTCAACAAGATTCTTCATTGCATCTTCTTTTCCTTTACGGATTGCTTCCGGAATCTCGATTGCTTTTCCAAGTCCGACTCCGACTCTGCCTTTACCATTTCCAACAACAACCAGTGCCGTGAATTTGAAGTTACGTCCGCCCTTAACAACTTTGGTAACACGCTTGATGGTTACTACCTTTTCTTCGAATTCAGGAGCTTCACCAGCTGCGCGTACTTCATCTCTGTTTCTCATCTTGCGCATCCTCCCTTCTAAAATTCCAGTCCGGCTTCTCTGGCTGCGTCAGCCAATGCCTTAACTTTGCCGTGATAGATGTAGCCGCCTCTGTCAAAAACAACTGTTGTGATGCCTTTTTCCTTTGCTCTCTCAGCAATTACTTTTCCAAGATAAGCTGCAGCTGCAACATCGTTTGTTTTTTCTAATTCAGCCTTCACATCTTTCTGTACAGTAGATGCGGAGACTAATGTTACATGTGCAATATCATCAATGATCTGCGCATACATATGCATATTGCTTCTGTATACCGCAAGACGAGGTCTTTCAGCGGTACCTTTGAAGCGATTGCGTAATTTCATGTGTTTTTTCTCACGAATTTTCGTTCTTGATTTTTTACTAATCATTCTCTTTCACGCTCCTTTACCAACCGGCTTATTTACCTGTCTTACCAACTTTACGTCTGATGTACTCGTCTGCATACTTGATACCTTTGCCCTTATATGGCTCCGGCGGTCTGAATCCTCTGATTTCTGCAGCACACTGTCCGACTTTTTCTTTGCTGATTCCTTTTACGATGATCTTGTTCTGATCAGGAACCTCAATGGTAATTCCTTCCGGTTCCGGATATTCTACAGGATGAGAATATCCAAGTGAAAGATTCAGTACATTACCCTGCTTTGCAGCTCTGTAACCAACACCGTTGATCTCAAGAGTTTTCTCGAATCCAACATTAACGCCGATTACCATGTTGTTGATCAGGGCTCTTGTAAGGCCGTGAAGTGCTTTGTTTTTCTTAAGATCATTCGGTCTTTCGATGATAACTTCTTCGCCTTCTTTTCTGATCGTCATTTCCTTCGGGAGCGCTCTGGAGAGTTCTCCTTTAGGTCCTTTAACTGTCACTACATTATTTTCTGCTATTTCAACAGTTACTCCTGCCGGAACAGCGATAGGCATTTTTCCAACTCGTGACATGCCGTGTCCTCCTTTACTATTTTTCCGTATCTGCTATGTGGTGGTGATAACACTAGCATTTGCAACGGTACTTTCAGTTCGGCTCTTACCATACAAAGGCAAGAACTTCACCTCCAACATTAAGTTTACGTGCTTCTTTGTCTGTGATTACTCCGCTATTTGTGGAGATGATTGCGATGCCAAGGCCGCCTAAAACTTTCGGAAGCTCATCTTTGCCGGCATAAACGCGAAGTCCAGGTTTGGAGATTCTCTTAAGTCCGGTGATGATCTTTTCGTTTTTGTCCTTGCCATATTTGAGAGTGATGCGGATCACATCGAAGTTTCCGTCTTTCACGATCTCATATTTTGCAATATATCCTTCATCTAACAAAATTTTTGCAATTGCAAGCTTCATTTTAGATGACGGAACATCTACAGAGTCATGTTTCGCTGTATTTGCGTTACGGATTCTTGTAAGCATATCAGCAATTGGATCGCTCATTGTCATAATTGTTTCCTCCTTCTAAAATTTCGCTTTTACCAGCTTGCTTTTCTTACGCCAGGGATCTGGCCTTTATATGCAAGTTCACGGAAGCAGATTCTGCAGATACCGTATTTTCTTAAATAAGCATGCGGACGTCCGCAAATTCTGCATCTGTTATATTCCTGAGTGGAAAACTTTGCTTTCCGCTGCTGTTTGATTTTCATAGCTGTTTTAGCCATCTTTATCCTCCTTTACTGCTTTGCAAATGGCATATTGAACATTGTCAGCAACTCTCTTGCTTCCTCATCGGTATGAGCTGTGGTAACGATGATGATATCCATACCTCTTACCTTATCGATCTTGTCATACTCGATCTCCGGGAAAATAAGCTGCTCTCTAATGCCAAGAGCGTAATTACCTCTGCCGTCAAATGCATTCGGATTAACTCCTCTGAAGTCACGTACACGAGGCAATGCCAGGTTGATAAGTCTGTCTAAGAAGTTGTACATTTTCTCGCCTCTTAAAGTCGTTTTGCATCCAATCTGCATGCCTTCACGAATCTTGAAGTTAGCGACTGACTTCTTAGCTTTTGTGCTAACAGCCTTCTGGCCTGTGATGATCTGCATGTCGTTGATAGCGGATTCTAATGCTTTTGCATTGTCTTTTGCTTCTCCAACACCCATGTTGACCACGATCTTATCGATCTTCGGCACCTGCATAATGTTTTTGTATTCAAATTTCTTCATCATAGCATCTACGATTTCAGAATTATACATATCTTTCAGTCTACTCAACGCTTTGGACCTCCTTCCCTTAATTAATCAATCGCTTCGTTAGCGGATTTTGCGTAACGTACTTTCTTTCCATCTTCAATATGGAATCCGACTCTGGTTGCTTTTCCTTTGTGAACGTACATTACGTTGGAAATATGGATCGGTCCTTCCTGAGTGATGATGCCGCCTTCCTGGTTTGTTCTGCCCGGTTTCACATGTTTTTTGATCATGTTTACACCTTCAACGAGAACGGTTCCGGCTTTAGCGTCAACAGCAAGTACCTTGCCTTCTTTATCTTTGTCTTTTCCGGCGATGACTCTTACAGTATCACCTTTTTTGATCTTTAATGTTGCCATGCCTTACCTCCTACAATACTTCCGGAGCAAGAGAAACGATCTTCATAAACTGTTTTTCTCTCAGCTCTCTGGCTACCGGTCCGAAGATACGTGTTCCTGTCGGAGTCTTATCGTCTCTGATGATTACGGCAGCATTTTCCTCAAATTTGATATAGGAACCGTCTTTACGACGTGCACCTTTCTTTGTGCGTACGACTACAGCTTTTACAACATCACCCTTTTTAACAACGCCGCCCGGGTTTGCATCTTTTACTGTAGCTACGATAATATCACCGATATTGGCGTACTTTCTTGTAGAACCGCCAAGAACTCTTATGCAAAGGATTTCTTTAGCACCTGTGTTATCGGCAACTTTCAGTCTGCTTTCCTGTTGAATCATAACAATTCTCCTTTCTACTTATTTCGCCTTTTCGATAATCTCGACCAGTCTCCATCTTTTATCTTTGGAAAGAGGTCTTGTTTCCATTACTTTTACGGTATCGCCGATGTTGCATTCGTTGTTCTCATCATGAGCTTTCAGTTTGTAAGTTCTTTTGATGATCTTTTTGTACAGCGGATGTTTTACGTTATCAACGACAGCGACCACGATGGTTTTGTCCATCTTATTGCTTAACACTTTCCCTGTACGGGTTTTTCTTAAATTTCTTTCCACGTTCGCTTACCCCTTTCCTTACTCGGCAGACTTCTGAGTGATCACTGTCTGAATTCTTGCAATGTTTCTTCTGACTTCTTTGATTCTGCCGGTGTTTTCCAGCTGGTTTGTTGCGTTCTGGAATCTTAAGTTGAAAAGCTCTTTCTTTGCTGCAACTAATTCATCCTGTAATTCAGCTGCTGATTTAGTTCTTAAATCTTCTAAGTATTTATTCGTTTTCACTTGATTCACCGCCTTCCAGATCTGCCTTAGAGACGACTTTGCACTTTACAGGCAACTTGTGTGTTGCGAGGCGCAGAGCTTCTCTTGCAAGGCTTTCGGACACGCCGCCGATCTCGAACATTACGCGTCCCGGCTTAACAACTGCTACCCAGTACTCAAGAGCACCTTTACCTGAACCCATACGTGTTTCAGCAGGTTTTGCTGTAACTGGTTTATCAGGGAAAATTTTGATCCATACACGACCGCCACGTTTTACGTATCTTGTCATAGCGACACGGGCAGCCTCGATCTGGTTGGATGTGATCCAGCCCGGCTCCAAAGCCACGATACCGAACTCACCGTAAGCAAGTTTATTGCCTCTCAGTGCTTTACCTTTCATGGAGCCGCGGAACTGTTTACGATGTTTTACTCTTTTTGGCATTAACATTATTTATCGCTCCCTTCCCCGGTCTCTTTTACCGGAAGCACTTCTCCTTTGTAGATCCAGACCTTAACACCAACTTTTCCGTAGGTGGTATCTGCTTCTGCAAAACCGTAGTCGATGTCTGCACGCAGAGTCTGAAGCGGGATAGTGCCTTCTGAATAGAACTCTGTACGAGCCATATCTGCTCCACCTAAACGTCCGGAGCAAGAAGCTTTGATTCCAAGTGCGCCAGCCTTTAAGGAACGGCTCATTGCACTCTTCATCGCTCTTCTGAAGGAAACACGGTTTTCGAGCTGCTGAGCAATGTTTTCTGCTACAAGCTGTGCATCTTTGTCCGCTCTCTTCACTTCAACGATATCAAGGATCGCATCTTTTCCGATGAGTTTCTTGACCTGCTTCTTAACTTTCTCGATCTCTGCTCCGCCCTTGCCGATGATAACGCCCGGCTTAGCAGCGTGGATCTTAACTTTCAGCATCTTGTCAGAAGCTCTTTCGATTTCGATTTTTGCGATTCCCGCATTGTATAATTTGTTCTTCAGGAATTTTCTGATCTGGTAATCTTCAACCAGGTTGTCAGCAAAGTCTTCTTCTGCATACCACATTGAATCCCAGTCTTTGATAACTCCTACTCTCAATCCATGAGGATTAACTTTCTGTCCCATATAGCCTCCTATCTTTCGTCGAGCACAATCGTGATGTGGCTCAGTCTCTTCTCGATTCTGTAAGCTCTTCCCTGTGCTCTAGGTCTAATACGTTTCATTGTAGGTCCTTTATTTGCATAGCATTCTGCAATATAAAGGTCTTCCGGATTCATACCATTGTTGTTCTGTGCATTTGCAACTGCGCTCTTTAAAAGCTTCTCAATGATCGTGGATCCTTTTCTAGGGTTATATGCAAGGAGACCCAGGGCATCATTTACATTTTTACCTCTGATCGCATCAAGTACATAGCATGCCTTGGTGGTAGAGATTCTTGCAAATGAAAGCTTTGCTGATGGTCTGGTATCCTTATTCGCATTTCTTTCTCTTTTAATTTGTGATCTATGTCCCTTTGCCATGGATTAAACCTCCTTTCGAAATTTTGCTTATCTGGACTTCTTCTCGTCCTTGCCATGTCCTCTGTAAGTTCTGGTTGCTACGAACTCTCCGAGTTTATGTCCAACCATGTCTTCTGTTACATATACAGGAACATGTCTTCTGCCATCATGAACGGCGATGGTGTGTCCTACGAAACTCGGGAAGATCGTAGAACGGCGTGACCAGGTCTTGATAACGCTTTTTTCATCGCTTGCGTTCATTGCGTCTATTTTCTTAAGCAAACTTTCGTCTGCAAAAGGGCCTTTTTTTAATGATCTTGCCATGGTATCCTCCTTACTTCATGTTGCGTCCATCGCGGCGACGGATGATGAGTTTGTTAGACTGCTTGTTCTTCTTTCTGGTCTTAAGACCCAGAGCCGGCTTGCCCCACGGGGTGCAAGGACCCGGACGTCCGATACCAGTCTTACCTTCACCACCACCATGCGGATGGTCGTTCGGGTTCATTACGGAACCACGTACTGTAGGTCTGATACCCATGTTTCTCTTACGGCCTGCTTTACCATAGTTGACAAGTCCGTGCTCAACGTTTCCAACCTGTCCTACGGTTGCTCTGCAGATGATCGGAACCATTCTCATTTCGCCTGAAGGAAGACGAAGTGTAGCGTACTTTCCTTCTTTAGCCATGAGCTGTGCAGAGTTGCCTGCGCTTCTTACCAGCTGTCCGCCTTTTCCCGGGTAAAGCTCGATGTTATGAACTTCTGTACCGATCGGGATATTCTCAAGCGGGAGGCAGTTTCCGACTTTTACTTCAGCGTTCGGTCCGTTCATAACAGTCATTCCGTCTGTTAAACCGAGCGGAGCGAGGATATATGCCTTTTCGCCATCTGCATAATTCAGCAGTGCAATATTTGCTGTTCTGTTCGGATCGTATTCGATTCCGGCAACTTTTGCCGGGATACCATCCTTATTTCTCTTGAAATCAATGATTCTGTACTGTCTTCTTGTGCCGCCACCCTGATGTCTTACAGTGATCTTTCCTTGATTGTTACGTCCTGCGTTTTTCTTATTTACAGAAAGAAGGGATTTCTCCGGAGTTTTCTTCGTGATCTCCTTCTTATCAAGGGCTGTCATCTGTCTTCTGGAAGGCGTATATGGGTTAAATGTTTTAATTCCCATGATGTTCTCCTTTCAATAATTGTCTTTTCATATCACGCTTGACTTGCGTATAGTCGTCTGTTTTTTACAGACCTTCAAAAATCTCGATATCTTTGCTGTCTGCTGTCAGCTGAACGATCGCTTTTTTGCTTTCTGCAGTTTTTCCTACGATACGTCCGCGTCTTCTTGTCTTCGGATGGTTGTTCATTGTATTGACTTTTGCAACCTTGCATCCTTCGAACATTTTCTCAACAGCTTCTTTGATCTGAGCTTTGTTTGCATCTACATGAACTAAGAAAGTGTATTTCTTTTCAGCCATCTGATTCATGCTTTTTTCGGAAATGACCGGTCTTAAGATCACATCATAATATTTAATATCTGCCATTATGCATACACCTCCTCAATTGTCTCTAAGGCTGCCTTATCAACAACGAATGCGTCATATTTAAGAATATCGAATACGTTGATCGTGTTTGTAAGTGCAGTCTGAACATCAGGAATGTTTCTTGCGGAAAGAATGACGTTCTGATCATTGCTGTTTAATACGATCAGAGCTTTCTTTACGTTCAGTCCGTTTAAGAGCTCAACCATGGTCTTGGTCTTGATCTCATCCACTTTCAGTTCATCGATAACGAAGAATTTTTCTTCCTGAACTCTGGATGCTAATGCGGACTTCAGAGCAATTCTCTTTTCCTTCTTGTTTAATCTGATTTCGTAATCACGTGGCTTCGGTGCGAATACAACGCCGCCGCCTGTCCACTGCGGAGCTCTGATGGAACCCTGACGAGCATGTCCTGTTCCTTTCTGTCTCCACGGTTTTCTTCCGCCTCCGGATACTTCGGAACGTGTTTTAGCGCTCTGTGTACCCTGACGTTTGTTTGCCAGCTGTGCAACGACTGCCTGATGCAGAAGATGCTCGTTGATCGGTGCGTCAAAGATCTCAGCCTTTAATTCCACATCGCCAACTGCCTGACCTTTCATATTGTAAACAGATACTTTTGACATCTGAATTTCCTCCTTTCCCTAATCGTTAAGCCTTGACTGCTTCACGTACAACTACTAAAGCTTTCTTCGGTCCCGGTACAGCTCCCTTAACCAGGATCAGATTGTCATCGGCATCAACTCTAACGATTTCAAGGTTCTGGATGGTGACTCTTTTTGCACCCATCTGACCAGGCATGTGTTTTCCCTTGAATACTCTGGACGGATCAGATGCGCTGCCGTTGGAACCTGCATGTCTGTGATATTTGGAACCATGCTTCATAGGTCCTCTGTGCTGGCCGAATCTCTTGATCGCACCCTGGAAACCTTTACCTTTGGAGATGGCGCTTACGTCGATCTTATCGCCAGCTTCAAAAATGTCTGCCTTGATTTCGTCTTTTACATTGTAGTCTGCAGCATTCTCAAAACGGAATTCTCTGATGAATCTCTTATAAGGAATGTCTGCTTTGTCGAACTTGCCTCTGTCCGGCATATTTACAAGAGTTTCTCTCTTGTCCATAAAACCTACCTGAACAGCTGCATAGCCGTCGTTCTCCTCAGTCTTAACCTGTGTTACTACACAAGGGCCTGCCTGAAGAACTGTCACCGGTGTGAGCACGCCGTCTTCGTTGAAGACCTGGGTCATACCGACTTTAGTTGCTAAAATCGCTTTCTTCATTATCTAATAACCTCCTGTTATACTACAGCGGAACACCTTGGTGTTCATTCTAGATAGAACAGTTCGCTGTGTGTTTCTAAATAGGGCAGCTATGCTGCACTGCGCGAAATTTGCTGATGCGAAGCATCTTTCTTCTGCAAATTTCTGCGCCTCCTTTGCGGAGCGAACAATGAATCCGCTTGCGGATTTACTGCTCTTTCATTTTGATGTTGACATAAACGCCTGCCGGCATATCCAGTTTGGAAAGTGCTTCCATTGTTTTCTGGGTCGGAGCGATCACGTCGATGAGTCTCTTATGAGTTCTCTGCTCGAACTGCTCACGGGAATCTTTATATTTGTGAACTGCTCTTAAGATGGTGATGACTTCCTTCTTTGTCGGAAGCGGCACCGGTCCGCTAACCTGAGATCCGTTTTTCTTTACAGTCTCGATGATCTTTGCGGCTGACTGATCGATCAGTTTGTGATCATAAGCCTTGAGTGTGATTCTCATTACTTGATTTGCCATTTTGTTCCTCCTAATAATTTGATTTTTTCCTGTCCTGTACACTCTCCCGTGTGTGTCACGCTTTTCACACAAAAAATTGGCATAATAATACAGCCAATTCTTATGTGATCCGCCGCGTCCTACCGCTCGCAGGCATTCCGCCCCGCCTTCGGCGCTTTCCGATGTTCGAATCATCTTCAAAGCTGACCGGCTCTTGTTCCGCTGCTCACACGTTGTTTCCGTCTCCATTGACGGACCGTGGTGTACATCTGACGCTTCGCCGGATCATCCGGCATTTGCTCCCTTTAAATTACCTGCTTGTTCTGCAGCAACTTTAAAGATCTACGCTTCCGCGTCGCAGCCTTGATAGAATACTATATGTTTTTTCCAAATGCAAGCACTTTTTTAACTTTTTTTCT
>JAFWLM010000031.1 GCA_017511045.1 Lachnospiraceae bacterium
AGCGGACCTTTGCATGGCCGTGCATCATCCGTGCGATCAACACGACCGATGTTGTTGAAGTAACAGTAGAGCATCTGGATCCGGCACTGATGGATCATCTGGCAATGCGCATCACCACAGAGGTGCCAGGCATTAACCGCGTGCTTTACGACTTCACACCAAAGCCGCCGGCAACTGTAGAGTACGAATAAAAAAAACCGAAAAAAAGTCCTTTATTTAAGCGGGCTCCAAGCAGATTTGTTTAAGTTTCGGCAACAAAACGGCAACATTTTCAAAATACTGAACGAATAATTTCTATTTATTTCAATTAAAAAGACCTTACTGATTTTTGGTGTCAGTAAGGTCTTTCTTTGTTTTTGGCTGAAATAATTCGGCTTGCTATTTTTTCTTGCGTCCAGAAAGCTCATCCATTTCTTCTTGCGTAAAGATTTGCGGAGGAACTTTGACAAAACCAGGGGTGTTTTCCGGGTAATGATACCGCCAATTATCATAATCTTCTTGTGTTATTTCGCCGGACTTTTTCTTCTGCTTCATCTCTGCCCAAGTGCGGAGTAGACGCAACGTATATGGGAATTCTTTATGAAACGCATAAGCCCCAATATACGGAGTCCCATCGACCATTGTTATAGTCAAGCCGTACATGTCTTCCAAAGCAAAGAGGGTATGCGCCAGACCAACGGGGGTATCTATTTCCGGAACAGTAATAGCCCGGGGATCCACATCAAAAATGGAAGCCATCTGCTTTACAAGAGCTGCTTTTGGCGCACGGGCTTCATTTTCATATTGAGCAATGCGGACCTCGGAAGTTTTTCCCTTGAAGCCAAGAAGCTCACCTAATTGTTTCTGCAGCAGACCCTTACGGGTGCGGAACAAGCGGATACGTTTTCCAAAAGCCATGTGTTTTACCTCCCTCGGCTTGTTGCCGACTTAAACAAATTTGTTGAACTGAGTATATATTAGCAATCCTGGATATAAAAATCAAGACTTAAATAAAAAAAGTTAAGAAAAGGGTTGACTTAAACAAAAACAGTTATATAATATAATTAACTTAACTAAAATAAGTTAAGTACGAACATTGAAAACTGAATATGCAGCAACCAGTTACAAATAATGATACTTCCGTCTAGTCACAGCCCGTGCTATAGAAGCCGAACCAGGTCAGGGAATAGTCGCACGCAATGAGGGTGGCCGGAGAGACACTCCGGTGGTTCGAACCCAATGATGTTGATCCTGTCGGATCAAATGACTGGAAGCTCCCCAGCCAGGGATGTCGGGGACAAATATGGCAATTAAAAATACAAAAACGAAAGGGGGGACAACTATGTCCAAAATGCAGTTTTACACAGCAGATGATGTCGCAGAGATCATGCAGATATCAAAACCGAAAGCCTACGAGATCATCAGGGAACTCAACGGAGAATTGGAAAAAATGGGCTATCTGACCGTAAGAGGGCGGATTAATTCCTCGTTTTTCCATAAGAAAACCGATTATCAGAAGGAGGTGGTAATGGACGATGCCGGTTTTTAAAGATGACAAAAACGGGTCCTGGCGCGTCATATTCCGGTATGAGGATTTTACGGGAACAAAAAAACAGACCTCTAAAAGAGGATTCGCAACAAGAAGAGAAGCCGTGGAATGGGAACACGAAGCGATGTTAAAAGTCCAGGCAAAACTGGATATGACCTTTGAAAGTTTCTGGGAAATCTACAAAGCGGAAAAGGAAAACCGGGTGAAGGAAAGTACATGGGAAGCCAAAGAGCATATCGTTAGGACCAAGATACTGCCGTATTTTGGGAAGCGAAAGATTGATGAGATCAAAGCGAGAGATGTTATCGCCTGGCAGAATGAACTTATGAAGCATAAGAACAAACAGGGAAAACCATATTCTCCGGATTATCTAAGGACGATCCATTCGCAGCTGACAGCAATATTCAACCATGCCGTCAATTATTATCATCTTCCTTCGAATCCGGCAAGGCAGGCTGGAACTATGGGAAAAGAGATTCCGAAGGAGATGAAATTCTGGACCATGGAGGAATATCTGAAGTTTGCGGAAGCAATTATGGATAAACCGTTAGCATATTATGCTTTTGAAGTTCTGTATTGGACAGGTATAAGGGAAGGAGAGCTACTGGCACTGACGCCGGAAGATTTTGATTTTGAAAAAAAGACGCTGAGGATCAACAAGACCTATCACCGAAAGGATGGAAAGGACATTGTTACGGATCCTAAGACGAAAAAGAGCAATCGGATCATAAAGATTCCGGATTTTCTCAGCGAAGAGATCAGGGACTACCTGAATATGCTTTATGATCCAGCCCAGGATCAGCGAATGTTTCCAGTGACCAAATACTTTTTGAAGCATGAAATGGAAAGAGGCTGCAAAGCCTGTGGAAATGAAATAATCCGAATCCATGATCTGAGGCACAGTCATGTTTCGCTTTTGATCGACATGGGATACTCCACACTTGCGATCGGTGAAAGGGTAGGCCATGAAACGGAGAAAATCACGAACCGTTATGCACATCTTTTTCCGACGGTGCAAAGCGAAATGGTAAATGATCTGGAAGAATTAAGAAGGGAGAAGGTGAAGTAAATGGAAAAAAGATTAGATGCAAAAGGAAGGTGGCGGAACCGGACAGTCTCATTCCGGGCTTCAGATGAAGAATGGGATCTCATAACCAGTCTTGTTAAAATCAGCGGGCTGACAAAAAGAGAGTACATCATGAGGAAACTGACAGACCGCGAGATCGTAGTGCAGGGAAACCCGAGAGTCTATAAGGCTTTAAAAGACCAGATGGCGTGCATCCTGAAAGAACTGCGAAGGCTGGAACGATGTGGCCCGGAAAATGATGAACTGCTGATCACGATCCAGCAAGTCGCAATAACTATGAATGGAATGAAGGGAGAGGATAAAAATGATGGATAAAAAACAAGTGCCCGCTCCGGAACTATCTGTTGGCGCAGATAAGGAGCAGACACCGCCTGTTGATATGAAAATTATAACAACTGCAGACGCCGGATTCAACTGCGATTTTTATGCAGGACTAAGGACTTTTACATTGGATGAGGCTCTGGACAGCTACTTTGAACCAAAGGAACCGGTCATAGAAAACCTTCTGAACCCAGGGACCTATATCATGGCCGGAGCATCCAAGATCGGAAAATCATTCCTGGTCGCTGAGATCGCGTTCCATGTCGCGACAGGGAAGGATCTCTGGGACGGACAGTATAAAACCCATCAGGGAGGCGTGCTCTACCTGGCGCTGGAAGATGATATCCAGAGGATACAGAACCGCTTTTCCAGGATGTTCGGAACAGAGGGCAGCGAAGTATTACATTTTGCGACAGCATCGAGAACGGTCGAGGAAGGCCTGGTCTTCCAGCTGATGGAGTATCTGAAGAAACATCCGGATACGAAACTGATCATAATCGATACGCTGCAGAAGATCCGCGGGCTTTCAAATGAGACCATCAGCTACAGCCGTGATTATGAAGTGATCACGCAGCTAAAGAACCTCAGCGACACCCACGATCTCTGCATCCTGATTGTGCATCATACGCGGAAACAGGATGCAGACGACTGCTTTGAAAAGATCAGCGGGACGAACGGCCTGATGGGATGTGCGGATGGAGCGATGATCATGAGCAGGAGAAGAGGGGATCCGAACGCGAAACTGCAGATCACAGGAAGGGACCAGCAGGACCAGATCATAAACCTCGAGCAGGATCCGTCATCGCTCCTCTGGAAGTTCAAAAATGCGGATACGACGTTATGGGAAGAGCCTGATGACCCGGTGATCGAGAAGATATGCAGGCTCATCGAGACAGAAAAAAACTGGAGCGGGACAGCGTCTGATCTGATCACCGATGCAGGGCTTGACGGAATAGCACCGAATGCATTGACGCGGAAACTGAATTCCAAAAGCGGGCCGATGTTCCGTGAAAAAGGGATCCGCTACATAAAAGAACGCAACAGTGCCAGCAGGGAGATACGACTGGAACTTATGGAAGAATGACGATACATGACGGTAATGACGGTTTTACCGGGCACGTAAATACCGTCATTATCGTCACAAACCGTCACAGGAAGGAGATCGAATGGGAAAAAATATCATGATCCCGGAGGGATTGTTTACCACATTATATAAATGTTTTGTGATCGATTCCGATCATAAATGCGAGACCTGCAGCGGGTGTGCCGAAGTGAAGCGGCAGCTGGAAGAGAAGGGCGAGAAGATCTACCAGCATGATCTTTATTCGAAAAGCAAAGCAGCCGCTTCCCTTTCGGAAAGAGAGACCGCACGGCAGAAATACCTGGACGAGCGCAGAATCCTTCCGGAGTTCCGCTACGCCAGGCACGCATTTCCTGCTGATGATCATTAACACCGGTGTGACACACCGGCGTCAATATCACCAGCGCGGCAATGCTATTTCCGCCTGAATCAGCCAAACGGACAGTCACCTTCTGCGATCCGTTCCGATAAGGAACGCACCGCATCCGATGACAGCCCGCCCGGCTGATGCCAAGGGCTGTCTCTCTTGCAAGCTCCCTGATTTGATATCACTTTCGTGAATCAATCAGTCGCTTGCAGGGGAACGCTGCGCTTTCCCTCTGGACCCTTTGGCATCCTTTCTCAAAACACGTGCCGCCATCAATGGCAGCGGCACATTTTTTTCGAAAGGAGTTGATCGCTTGAATAAGAGCAGACCGAACCCGATCCTTTTCCGGCTGAACGATCCGGAAAAGGA
>JAFWLM010000002.1 GCA_017511045.1 Lachnospiraceae bacterium
CATGATCTGATAGAGTTCCAGATCCTGCGGGAAGTGATCCACAAACGGCAGAATGACGTTACCGTAAAACAGCAGACCCTCGCCTTCACCGGAATGGGTAACATACGAAAGCTGGTGCGGAGAAATATTCAGCTGTTTCGCCAGGATTTGTCTGTCACCCTGTGCCTGGTTGAGCATGTAGATGAAGTCTGAGTTCTCGAAGATGTTCTCAACCTCGCGGCTTGAAAGCAGGTCCTTTACGTTCTGCGTGATACCGGTCGGAATACCGCCCCATTTACGGAATCTCTTCCAGATCTCCACGGAATAAGCAGCCGTCTGTTCTTCCTTCAGAAGAAGATGAAACTCATCCATGTAATAACGGGTTGCCCGTCCGGCTTCACGGTTTGCGGTAACTCGTCCCCATACCTGATCCTGAACGATCAGCATTCCCAGCTTCTTCAGCTGTTTGCCGAGTTCTTTGATGTCATAGCAGACCAGACGATTGCTGATATCAACGTTGGTCCGATGATTGAACAGGTTCAGAGAGCCTTTAACATAGATCTCAAGCGCTGTTGCTACATGCCTGGCTTCCTTTTCCTCTTGAGTCAGCAGGAGGTTGTACAGGTCTTCAAGAACCGGCATGTTTTCCGGCGTCGGATTATCAAAATAGTTCTGATATACCTGATGGACACAACGGTCAATGACTGTTTTCTCTACAGGCTGCAGGCCTTCTTTGCCTCCCACGATCAGTTCGCAGAGAGACAGGATGAAATCCGCTTTCAATGCAAGCGGGTTGTCTTCTTCCGAGTAGTTGCTGTTGATGTCCATCGGATTGATATGATGCGTGCTCGTAGGACTGATCTTGATAACCTGCCCTTTGAGCCTATTTACCAGCGGAGAATACTCAGCTTCCGGATCACAGATGATAATGTCATCATCCGTTACCAGAAATGCATTGGTGATCTCACGCTTGGCGCTGAATGATTTACCTGAACCTGGAGTGCCGAGGATCAGTCCGTTCGGATTCTTCAAAAGCTTCCTGTCCACCATGATCAGGTTGTTGGAAAGAGCATTCAGACCGTAATACAGAGAGCCTTTACCGTCCTGGAACAATTCCTGGGTAGTGAATGGAACGAAGATTGCCGTTGAACTGGTTGTCATCCCGCGCTCGATCTCGATCTGATTCATTGCAAGCGGCAGTGAGCTCATCAGCGCCTGTTCCTGCTGGAAGTCCAGGCGGCGCAGATTACAGTTATGCTTCTGTGCGATTGAAGAAGCCTGGAAGATATTGTTGTCCAGCTCCTGTTTGCTCATCCCTGTATTCATGATCAGGAACGTGAGCAGGAACATACGCTCATTCTGGCTCTGCAGCTCCTGCAGCAGCGCCTTTGCATCTTTGCCATAGGTTGCAAGATCAGAAGGAATAATGTCCATATCATAGCCGGATCTTACGGCTTTCTTCTGTTCCTCAATCTTGGAACGGTCCAGTTCGGTAATAGTGTGTTTTACCGTTTTGATTGCTTCATTTTGATCCACCGAATGGATATGCATCGTTACAATCTGACTGGACTCCATATCGAGAATATCCTTCAGCAGCTGATCAGAGAGATCTGATGCCGTGATGGACAGATACGACATGGCTCCATAGAGCGGTCCCATACGGAAAGTCCTGCCGCCGGGGAATGAAAAGGAAGAAGGAGCGATGAAGTCCTTAACCGAAAGGCCTGACTCATTCAGCCACTTCCACTCGAATACAAAACGGTCCTTATCGCCCATATGGAACATATCGTGCATAACTTTCAGGCGCTCCTTTCCGTTAAGCACTCTGGTAACAACCCCCAGGCGGCGGAAATTGTTCAGCAGGTCTGTCTGAATATGGATCAGTCTGGGCTTAGCCTGCTTCATGGACTCTGCCTGAATGCCAAAAGTAAGAAACTTGGTCTTTGTCAGGCCGTTATTGCCCTGGGCGAGTTGCGTCCGAAGCATCCTGGAGTATTCCTCCCTGACATCATCGAATCCATCCTTTCTGAACGGGATCCGGATGTTTTTCTCAAAGCTTGCAGGATCCGTTGCCAGATTCATAAATGAAAGCTCAAAGTGTACCGAACTGTCGAAGAAGTTCAGGAAGGAGCACCATTCTTCAAAGATCGCTGTCTTGTCTTCCTGCTGTGCCAGCTGATAGTTGATATCCTGAAACTGTATTGTCTTTGTGTAGTAATTCTGCCCATATCTGCAGATACCGTCCTGAAACATTCTGTCGATCGGTATTGTCTGCTGCGCTGTGCGGGGAATCCCATCATCTTTTCTTGCGCGGGCAACGATTTTCTCGACTTGTTTCTTCTCACTTTTTGTGAGACTTGCGGGCAGTTTTAACTCCACGCTTTCTTTTTTTCTCTTCTGCTTGAAGAACAATCGCGTCCACCTCCTTTTCTGCCTCTGCCATCCTGAGCAGGGCTGTATAGTAGTTATTCGTCACATAAGGTCTGTCTTTAGGCCTGATGAACTTGGCTTCAATGAAGTGCCTGAAGATCACCTCCAGCGGCATTCCGTCCCGTTCATACATAGCCAGGAAGAAAAACGGCAGCATAATGATGATCATGCACATGGCCGCAAAGCTCATGTTTCCGGTCTTCCGCAAAAGGAAGTAAGCCGGAATCCCGATCGCTGCTGCGATAGAGAAACAGATCAGTTGCCGCTTCGTCAGATTGAAAAAGATTTTGGATTTGACCTTGGTCAGATCCCTTGGTACTGAGATATATGCTGACAAGTTGCCACCTCCTTAATGTGCATTGAAAACAGACTTTGCCAGGCTTCCAGTCTTGAACAACGTGAAGCAAAGTAAAACTGTGTATCCCAGAACTCCCCATATCGATGCAACAACATCACTGGAGAAAGAGATTCCCTGAATCAGCACAGCGTATATGCCGACACAGATCATAATGAGAAACCCCTGAAATCCCAGTGCGAACAGGGATCGCAGATAGTTCTGTCCGATCTGGCTCTGTTCTCTGTTTCCGAAAGTTGAAAACGGGATCGGTGCAAGACTTGTCATGAGATAGATTTCGATCATACGTCCGTAAATGATAATGAAAATAATCAGAGACATAATCCTCATGCCAAAGTTCAGAAGGAATGTCTGTAGATAGACACCGAGTAACGGCCCGACTTCCATGGCTTCCAGCGTGCTTTGCATGCCGGCGATGGCAGAATCGTCGATCGCTGTATTTCCTCCGATAATGCCTCCGGCTGAGGCAATCACATGCTGTGCCACATCAAAGACCGCCATAGTAATGTTGAAGCAGTTTGTGATCAGCATGACTGCTACAAAGGTCTTGAAGATCCACTTGAAGAAGATCCATGTCTCAAAATTCGCCAGATTATTATGGTCGATGATCAGCTGAATCAGCTCGTAGCAGGCGATGAAAGTCAGAATTAGGCCGGCTATCGGAACGATCACCGACTCGGACACCCCTCTGATCATGGAGAAGACTCCCGGCGAAAAACTCGCCGGGGTCGTCCCTACCTGCGTCGCGACATTTCCGACCTGTTGATTCACAGCATCGAAAATGCCTGTCAGACTGTTCATGATTCCGCCCACGAGCATTTCTTTCAGCCAATCAGCGATTTGCTGAAAGATCGTGTCCACTTAGAAGATCACCTCCCGATCAGAACAGTCCTGCGAGAAGCGGTACAAGAGTGGTCCCGATCAGTGCGACACCTCCTCCTGCCATCAGCTGCTTCATTCCCTGGGACTTTGCGCCAGGGTTGTCGTTGCCATAGCCTTCCATGAGGTTGATTGCGCCCCAGATACCGAGGCCTGCGCCAAGAGCGATTACGAGAGTCTGCAGTACACCAACTGCGCTGTTGAAAAATGCCATATTCGATTTCCTCCTTTGCCGTCTATGCGGCTGATAATGTGTATTCCAAAATTCCTGTTTTCCGGTTTCTCATGGACCGCTTAGTTGATTTCAATGTGTTTTGTCCGGTGACCGGAGTTTCTGGAATTGAGGACAAGATAAACGGCAGCTGTAACTGCCATGAAACAAAAAAAGCAGCCGAACCCTTTTGAGATCCGTCTGCGTCTGTGATAGGAATATTCAGTTTTACCGTTCATTATCGTGCATTCTCTCTGGGCTTTTTCTTATAGAACTCAACCATTTCCTTCAGCTGAGAATTGCTCACCTTATACCGTTCATCCTCCCAGAGATTCTTCCCGTCAGGATCCTTTCCCTTCAGGTGTGATTTGGTGACTGTGGTTTCTCCATCGGCAGGAAGATCCACACAGATCGCCTTTCCGTTCTGACTGTCATAGACAGCATCGACTGGTACCACGAAGCTTGCCCAGGGAGAATGATCTTCCGGATCCTCATTCGGGATCTTCACCCGAACCAGTTCATTTCCGTTCTTTGCTGTGAATTCCTCACCCAGCAAGCCTCTTGCAAATTTGATCGTAATAATGCTTTCGCTCATCATTTCCATCCTTTCCACGTTTCGTAAACGTCATTTTCGCGAGTTGTTTTTCTAATCATTCCATTCATTCGAAATAAGTGACTCTCGTTAGGCACCACCTCCTTCGCAGTAACGAAAAAAGATCCGGAACCATTCGGCCCAGGATCAAGCGTCCATGTTAATGACTGTGTATTTCTCATCCGGCTTTAGCACCATCTTCCGGTTCAGGAACTTCTCGATATCAAACATCTTTCTTTTGTCATAGTCTCCGGTGAGTTTGTAATTCGGATGCTGGGTCAGATCATATTTATCTGACAGGAAAGGACGCACACCGCGAAGCTGCAGAATGCATTTGCTTCCTTCAAGCACTGCAAGTTCATCAACAGAAAGAAGATCATGTCCCAGCTTCTGATAATTCAGGGAATGTGACTCCTCCCGGCCACGGCTTTCGCCTGTGTTGTACGTATCGATGGTTTCTTTGCCAAGTGACTGGTTCAGTTCCTTCAGAGTTGTCGGTTCTGTTCCTCCGAGAAAGATCTTGGAATCACAGTTGCCGATGATCGTATCAGCATTGTCCTTGTAGATTGCCTTCAGCTGGCTTTGTGCCTGAAGGAAAAGACAGGCAGATATCTCACGGCTTCGTATCGTCGCTATCAGTTTTTCCAGATTGGGAATCTGGCCGATATTTGCCGCCTCATCGATCAGGCATCGGACATGGACTTTCAGCCTGCCGCCGTACACATCATCTGCTTTCTCACATAACAGGTTGAATAGCTGTGTGTAAATCATAGAAATCAGGAAATTGAAAGTTGCATCTGTATCAGACATGATCAGAAACAATGCCGTCTTCTTATCCCCCAGCGTATCCAGGGCCAGTTCATCATACATTGTGATATCCCGGACTTCTTGTATATCAAAGGGAGCGAGCCGAGCACCGCAGCTGATCAATATGGATTTCAGTGTCTTAGCTGCTGCAAGCTTGAACTTGTTATACTGACGGACCGCGAAATGATTTGGATTCTTCTTTTTCAGGTTGGCGAACAGAATGTCTACCGGATTCATATAGTCCTCATCATCTTCACGGGTATCCATAGAGTTCAGCATCTCCAGTAATGTCGCAAAGTTCTGCTCGGCCGGAGGAGCTTCGTAATGGATATATCCGATCAAAGCACAGTAGAGCAGCGTTTCCGACTTCGTCCAGAATTCATCTCCCTCTTTACCGTCTCCCTTTGTATTGGCAATCAGTGCCGTAACCAGCTTAAGAATGTCCTTCTCAGAATGAATATAGGCGAAAGGATTATAGTGCATCGACTTTTTGAAATTGATTGTATTGAACACCTTGATTTCATACGGTTCATAAATTGTTCTGCCGGTTTTGTCTTTGACCGGATTTCCTTTATCATCCAGAAGCGGTGCACCTCTCTCCAGGGCAGCTCCGCACTCATTCAGAACACTGGCTTTTGGGTCAGTTATGACGTAGGAACTGTGCATCTGAAGCAGGTTTGGTTTCAGCCAGAATCTTGTTTTACCGGAACCGGACCCGCCGACAATCAGGACATTTTTGTTCCTCGCGTTTCCTGGATTTTTCGGCCTGTTTGACATCATCAGCCGTTCGGTTTTCGTCAGGATAACATTATTCTGAAACACAGGATCTTCAAACGGTTCAATGTCTTTTCCAGTTCCCCATCGGGCGGATCCATATTCGGTGTTATGCCGGTATTTCTTTGCATTCTTGCCTTTCATATAAACAGCGAGGCGGAAGATCACTGCACATCCGACACCAATCAGAAGATCTAACGGATGGAAGCTTGGCAACGGATTCGCAAATGCTGTCTGAATCGTTGTCATCAGACTCAGTATCTTCTCTGATGCATTTGTTCCTTCAGCCAGCCGCCAGGCTTCTCCGAGATTGGTCGCGATCAGTCCCATGATCACATACGGAATGTGCAGGATCAGCTGCTTCTTTGCCCGATTACTCAACGATCGTGCTCCTGCTCATGTCTACGCGCCTTGGAGGGAATGGCCTTGACCATATTTTTGATCTTGGCCAGCTGTTTAATCAGGCTGGGACGTTCCTTTTGATTCAGCTGCTTCTGTGTCAATTCCCCCAGGATCTGTTTTAAGGCATCCGTATCTCTGGCCTTGAAGAACACCACATATCTGGGTGGCGTTATTGTCTTGTCCTTTGTCACAGCAAAGTCCACGCCGTATTTCCTCGCAGCCTGACTGAAATCCCGGATGCGGATATCATCCAGCGGAATACTGGTGACTCCCTGATTCTGTCCGATCAGGTCCTTTACAGTCTGTTCACCGTGCGGATGATCATCTTTTGTCTGTTGATTTCTGCTTTTTTTCAGGTCTCTGTGACGGAGGTACATTCGAAGTGCATCCATCAGTACCCGGCCGCTGAGTCTTGTCGTTGTGACCGCAAGATTGACAGTACGGTTTTCGATTTCCTCCTGCAAGCAGCATCACCTCCTTACCGGGCTTCAATATCAGGTGTTGGTTTTTCCCTGGGCTTCATGCCTTCAGCTTTTTCACGGACAACATCATCCGGAACAGGAATAGCCATGATACTCCGGCCCATTCTGATAAATGTCTCGGGAGAATGGAATTTATCTTCAAACATAACCATCTGGTCATCTGTGAGGGACTGGAAGTTGTCTTCTGTGAGTCCAGTTACAAGAAAAGGACCGGCAATAATATCGCTTACCCGTCCTTCATCATCGTATAAGGCACGATTCAGATCCATGCCATTCAGTTTTCCCTCTTCATTGCAGATAATGCCCACCGGATCATCAAAGGGATACGTTACTTCAATAGGTCCGCCGACTGCTTTCTGCAGATCTTCCAGTTCTGTTCCGATCTGAACACGCTGTGGATACTTTCCCGGTTCTACAAGCAGAACATCCATCTTGAATTCTTCAGGATGGAGAATTCTTTCCACCTTGTCCGATACGTCCGGATCATCAAATACCACGCCGTTCAGCCATTCCTCAGCTGCCTCCCAGCTTTCCATCTGCATGACTCCGCCTTCATGTACGAAACGGAGATTGTCAGGTGTGCTTTCGATCGGATCGAGATAGTATCCGGCAACCTCCATGGCTTCAACAATCTGATTATGCGAGGCATGCTCTGAGTTAATACGTTCTTCAAAACTGTGTGCTGTTTCAAAGACTCGTGCCTCTGCATCAAAGTGATAAACATTGTCTGTCAGCTGGTCTGCCGGCATCACCTGAGTGGCATTGATGTTTGTCACCATATCCACCAGAGTATTCACATCAACATCCGGCGATTCTTTCAGGATAAGGACCTCATGAATTGACGAAGGCAGGATATAGAAGCTGCCGCCCATCTTTTCAGCCGCCTGATCCATAAAATCCGGGTAGGTAATGACTCCTGCTCCGTTCATTGACCTTTCATTTGTTGCCACAAAGAGTTTTGGCACACCTTCCGGAATCATAGATTCTTCTTCCGGAATCCCGAAGAGAACACTCTCCATACTGCGGATCGAAGCAGGATGCGTCATCGGTGCGTAGTTCATCGCATCTTCATGGAGCTGATCCGGCGTGATTCCGTAATTCTGAAGCATCTGGTTGGTTACAAGAATCGTTGCATTGCTGTTGCCCGTATCTCCAAGATCAAAGCGATATATCATTGACATATCCGCCATTTCCTTATGCGGTACTCTTGAAAGCATCTCTTTATTCTTCTCTGTGGAAACAAGCTGTACCATCAGGCTGCGTTTCATTTCCTCATAATTGGACAGCTTGCCGACATCCACATTCATCAAAAGAGAACGGTTGAGCGCTTCAGATACAGCATCCCTGACATCCAGCATCACATCATGATAAGGAATGCCATCTTCAAGCTCTGCAAAGAAATTGTGCATGTCCATGGTGATCCCAACATTAGATCCATCTCTCTTAATCTGCAGTCCCTGGTAAGATTCACCCTGCATCTTCTGAACATCGGCATTTTCAATGGTAATACCGGCGTTAGAATAGTAGTTCTGCAAGTCATTTTTCAGGCTGTTCAAAAATTCTTCGTAATCCATCTGTTACCTCCTTATTTGAGACGATATACGTCTTTTTTCGCTGATCCGCAGAGAATTGTTCTTTTGGCACTGTCCAGAAATCTGAGAACTTTCTGAAAGTCTTTTTCCTGGAATTCTCGAAGCTCATCATCTGGATCCAGCAGAACAACCAGGCCCTGTCCGAACAGATATTGATGTCCGCCAATCTCAATCAGTTTTCCGGAACTGCAGGAAACAGCCATATCCGTATTCGGAATCTCAAAGATGACTTCATCGTCCACCGTGAAAGTTTCATATTCATCAAATCTGCCAATCGGTACCTTCTCAGGTTGCTTTGCAGGGTCAATCGATACGGCGAAGATTTCATCAGGAGATGTCTTCTTCCTCGACGGAGACAGAAGCTGATCCAGATAATCCTCAATGTCCTGATCAGTTTCTTTGCTGCAGCAATCGCATGAGTTCTGTTCCTTTGCCATGTCGATCAGTTCCTCCAGAGAATCAGCGATTCGGCAAAGTGACTCTGCGATGCTGATCTCAATCGGTGTGGTAGTTTTTCCTTTCTGTTTCATCATCTTCTCAAACTCCTCTCTGTATTTGGATAAAAAATAAGCAGCGTTCCTGTTATAAGAAAGCTGCACATTCACTCCATATTCATTTGTCATACCTTTTTAACGCTCCATATCCCTTTGCTGTTTTCTTTGCCACTGTTCCAGCAGCTGAATAATCTTTTCCTGCATCTGCCTGGTTGTATAAGATTTCGGGAAATACTTCCGGATCTGATTCTGATCAAATACCACTCGGTCCAGCGGGGCTTTCTTGTCCTCAGATAACATATCCTCCATGGCTTCCATAGTCAGTTGGCCTTGCTGGCTCAGTTTCTTCATGCGCTGTGCCTGGGAAAGCGAAGGAGCAACCTGCGCTGTTTCCATTGCTTCAAGGAACATGTCCTGTTCCTCCGGCTTCAGGTAAGAAAGCTCAACTGCAGGATTGAAGGAAATTTTCTTGTCATCCACCATATCCTGAAGTTCCGGAGTAAGGTTGGTCAGGCGAATATAACGCTTAACCTGAGAACGGCTTTCATCTGCTTCTTCTGCAATCCTACTTGCGGCATCCAACTTTGGTCCAACTTGGACCGAAGTTAAGTCGGATCTTTCTCCCTGATGTTTTATTGCTTCCAGCTTCATCTTGTAAGCCTTGGCTCGTTCGCTTGGCAGGATTTCCTCCCGCTGCAGATTGGAATCCACCATCAGAATCGTCGCGGCATCATCGTCCATGTTCCGGACAATGACAGGCATTGTTTCTTTTCCGGCAAGTTCTGAAGCATGATGCCTTCGATGGCCGGAGATCAGTTCATAACCTCCTTCAGGTCTGGGTCTTGCTATAGCGGGTGTCAGGACTCCATACTCTTTGATACTCTCAACTGTTTTCTGCATTGCTTCATCATCCAAGACTTTGAACGGATGATCTTTAAAAGGATGCAGCTCTGAAAGCGGAATCTCCTGAACATGTTCGGTCGTATCTCTTTCTTCCTGGGTGGAGAAAAGGTCATCGACACTCTTCAAGCTGACGTTTGCGCCTTTTCTCTGCATTCATCATCACCTCCTTCGTTAGCTTTCCGTATGCGTCAGCGACTTTTCCTTTGGGGTCATAGGAAAATATGCTTTTGCCCTCTGCCGATATCTCCGCCGCCCTGATCGATCGGGGAATTTCTGTCTGGAAGACTTTAATATGGCCTCCATAAGTGTCGCGGATCAGCGAACTGATTTCTTTTGTGTAGTTTGTTCTGCTGTCCACCATCGTTAGAAGAATTCCATCGATCTTCAGCTTTGGATTGAGCTGCCGCTTGACCTTGTTGATGGTACCGAGCAGCTGCTCAAGACCTTTGGCTGACAGATAATTCGGTTGAACTGGAATTAGAGCACTGTTAGAAGCCGTAAGTGCATTGACCGTCATCATCCCCAGTGATGGCATACAATCCAGCAGAATGTAGTCATAATTGGCCTTGACTTGATCCAACAGCTGCTTCAGGATCCTTTCCCGGTTCATGGTGTTGACCAGGGAAACCTCAAGTCCGGCTAAAGAGATATTTGCCGGTATCAGATCCACACCTTCCTCATGACGAAGAATTCCAGCGACCGGATCGCTCAGAGTCTCATCCATAGTGAGATTCATCATCTCTGTCAGGGTAAATGGCAGGTCATCCGGATTCGGGTGGCCTAAAGCAATGGTTAAAGATGCCTGAGGATCTGTATCGACAAGCAGTACTCGTTTTCCTTCTCTTGCCAGGCCGATCCCTAAGTTTTCCGCTGTAGTTGTTTTAGCTGTCCCTCCTTTCTGATTGACGATTGATATGATTTCTGTGCTGCTTTTCATCGGCTCACCTCGCTTTCAAACAGCATCTGCTGCGCCAGGTCAATCTTCGCGTCTCCAGCTTTCTGCCGCCGGTCGGATCCTCTGATCTGAATCGGAGCACACATCTCCAGAAGTCTGCTGTAGATCCGGGCATCTGCCACATCTTTCGGGTCGCTGAGCTCATCAATCGTGAGATTGGTTGTAACGATCAGCGGAAGATTGGCTTTGTATCGCTCATCGATAATGGCAAAGATCTGTTCCCGGACATATTCGGTGCTTCTCTCTACACCAAGGTCATCAATGATCAGCAACGGGAACTTTGAGAAATCCGAGATGTATTTGTATCGGTCCTCAGAATACATAGCTCCCATCTGATTCAGTACTTTGGAGAAGTTTGTCATCAGAACCGGCACCTTCTGTTCAATCAATGCGTTTGCGATACATGCTGCGATATATGTCTTTCCGGTACCGACACCGCCCCAGAGAAGCAAGCCAAGATTCTGTTCTTTGGCTTTTTCCCACTGACTCACATACCTTTGTGCCATCTGGATATCACCGTTTTGTTCAGCATTTGCGAAAGTCCAGGAGTAGAAATGCTGTTCCTGGATTCCGTTCGCTTTCAGCGATGCAATATACATGCGTTCGCGGCGTTGACGTTCTTCTTCCTCTTCACGTTTACGTCTTTCTTCATCACAGCGACATATGCAGCGGACAAGATGGACCGTTCCGCCGATATCGAGTCGATGCTGCACCGGCTGATCACAAACCTTGCAGTGGAGCAGACCGTCATCAGCTCTGTATGTGCCTTCAGGTATTTCTTCCGGCTCCATTTTGTTCCGTTCGGCCATCGCACCAAGAATGGATCTCATGTCAGTCATAAACTTCTCCTTTTCGTCGTTTCGTATCTATCGGCACTGTAGGTGGGAGAGGAAGATTGCTGGTAAGGTTTGCGCACAGTATCTCTTCTTGACCATCTCCGGATGGTAACCAGGTGGTTCTTGTAGGACCTTCCTGTAGAAGCCATGTATTCTGACAGGTTATCAATCCGATCTTCGTAATCTGCCGGAAACTCTGCCTTCAGCTTTTCGAAGTCCTCATCACTCAGAAGCACATTCTTATACTGCCCATACTTGTGACGGGGGCTTTCTCCTCGCTCTTTCTTTGATTGATCTGTATTTAATAGATCTGTTATTGATTCTTCTGTAATAACTTCTTCTTTCTTTATTCCTGTCGGATCATTCTGCACAGGTTTCACCTGTACTGGATTTTCCTGCATAGGTGATTCCTGCGCAGGTGGTGCCTGTACAGAAGAGGCACATATGAGATCTTCATCATTCTTCGGCTGAGGCGTTTCAAAGATCAGATACTCTGCATCCCCAAGCTGCCCGTTCTCTTTTCGGGTGCGCCTTCGCACCAGATATCCGGCTGATTCAAGTTCCTTCAGAACACTTCTGATGCAGTCCGGGCCTTCCTGACAGATCCCGGCAAGACCTTTGACCGAATAGTGCCATTCATCCGGAAGACTCAGAAAGATCGACAGCATTCCTTTCGCTTTAAGAG
>JAFWLM010000032.1 GCA_017511045.1 Lachnospiraceae bacterium
CAAATTCCAGTTGAACAAAATCGCTGCGCGATGGCCTGCCAGGGCTGTGGCGCAGTTTTACTTTATTGACAATTAAAAAGCAGTGGAAATACTTTTCGTAATTCGGTATTGTTAAGTTACCACACCAAACAACTGAATACGGAAAGCCCCACTGCCTATGAAAAGAATAGCATTTTCAGGCGTCTTCCGCAATCGGAATTATGATGCCAACGCACCTCCTGATAGGTAGTTGTATCTGCAGACACTACTATCAAGGAGGTTTTTATGTACGAAGATATTTTTAACCAGATTCGCAATGAAGCAAAAAAGCGGAACTTAAAAGAAAACACTATCAATGCTTACTGTAATTCCGTAGGCTACTTTCTTCGCATTGTGAACAAAGATGTCACTGCCCTCACGACGGATGATGTTGATGCATTCCTGACAGAGAAGCGGCTCGGTGGATTGGCGCCCCGGACTTATAACCATTATCATTCCTCAATACGATTTTTCTATAAGCGGATCCTAAAGATGAACTGGGAGGATGAAGACATCCCAAGAATGAAGCTGGATTATTCTCTGCCCACTGTCCTGTCAAGGGATGAGATGCAAAGTATCATTGATCATACATCTAATCTTAAACACAAAGCGATCATCGCCACCATGTATTCTTCCGGCCTGAGAGTGTCGGAAGTCGTACATCTTCATTATGACGATATTTCCCGCACCAATAAGACGATCCATGTCCGCGAAAGCAAGAGCCGGCGGGACCGATATACAATCCTTTCTGAACGCAACCTCGATCTTCTGACTGAATACTGGTTTAAGTGTGGTAAGCCCAGAGACATTCTCTTCCCAAGCTCATGGACCGGCACGTATCTTGACAAGAACAGTATCAATCAGTATTTCAAGAAAAGTGCCGTAAAAGCCGGTATTACAAAACATGTAACCAGTCATTGCTGCCGCCACAGCTTTGCCAGTCATCTGTTTGAGGATGGTGTTGACATTAAATACATTCAGGCATTGCTTGGACATGTGGATCCAAAATCGACAGAAGTCTATATCCATGTCAGCAACAAGAGCCTTCTTGGGATCCGCAGCCCTTACGATCTGCATAAAGGCGGTGAAGCATGAGTACTGAATGTACAATCCAGGATGTCTTTAACCGTTTTTACCCTGATTACGTGAAAACACATGAACTCTCTGCGGCTCAACGAAAAGTGGCTTATCATATCAGGAACTGTAAAACCGGTGCATTCGGTATCAATATCAGTGTCTGCGAAGACTGCGGCTGCATTTCGGTCCACTACAATTCCTGCCGTGACCGATGCTGTCCCATGTGCCAGGAGTTCCCAAAGGAAAAGTGGGTGGATGCCCGTCGGGAAGATGTACTGGATGCGCCATACTTCCATGTGGTCTTCACTGTCCCGGAGGAGTTGAATCCTGTCATCTACAGCAACCAGAAACTCCTGTATGATGCCCTTTATCATGCTTCATCCGATACACTGCGGGAACTGGCTTCCGACAGCAAATATCTTGGTGCTGACATTGGTTATATTTGCATCCTCCATACATGGGGGAGTGAGATGAACTTCCATCCGCATATCCATGCCGTTGTGCTGGGCGGCGGTCTCGACCCCAAAAACCAGTGGAAAGATACCGGAGAAGAGTTCTTTCTTCCCATCCGGGTTGTTTCACGCCTATTCCGCGGCAAGTATCTTGCGGAGCTGAAGCACCTTTGGGAAGACGGAAAGCTTGAATTCCACGGCAGCGCAGAGTGCTTCAAAAACCACTATGCGTTCAAGAATCTGCTGGACTCCTGTTATAAAAAAGAGTGGATCCCTTACTGCAAGAAACCGTTTGATGGCGCTGAGTCCGTTATCAAATATCTCGGGAAGTATACCCACCGGATCGCGATCAGCAACTATCGTATTAAAAGCATGACGGACAGCACTGTCACCTTTACTGCAAAAGATTACAAAAATCAGGGACAATGGAAAGAAGTCACCATCACCGGTGAAGAATTCATACGCCGGTTTCTGATGCATGTCCCGCCCAAAAGGTTCGTACGGATCAGGCACTATGGACTTCTTTCTTCACGGAACAAAAACCGGAAGATTACTCTTTGCCGGAATCTTCTTGGTGGTAAAAAATATCTGTCCCGATTGAAGAATCTGGATGGACCGGCAATCATCCGCCTTCTCTATAACAAGGATGTCTGTAAATGCTCGTCCTGTGGCGGAAGGATCATTCCGATAGGTGCTGATCCATCTTTGTTCCGGCCAGAGCCACATCTGCTCTGTTGATTTCTTAAAAATGAATACGGATTCTGTGAAGCCTTTTAAAGGCTTATTTCTGATGCGATCATCGTGGTTTTCTTGTACAAAACAGTACATTTATCAGAGAATCCATGCTACACTCTGAGCAAAAGCGGTCTGATTGAAAGTCCATATATACAGGCAACCCGGACGCGCTTTGTTCAACCAGGAAAAATCGAAATTGTTGCAAACGAAAGGGCAGTTATCGGAAAGCGCAATGCTGCTTTTTCGTTTGCACCACCTTCGATTCTTTCCTTAACGATTTGTAAGGGAATCATGTATACAATAAAAACTGAAAACTTCATTCTTACATTAACGCCTGTTGCAAATTCTGTCATGATAGACGTATGGAGCGAAGGCTTTTCTGCGGAATCCTGTTTTGACACAGAGGAAATATTGATTGCGGGTTTTGTTTCCCAGCTGAACGAAATGTATCAAAAACTGGACGGATCAGCCATCATTCAAGACCTGTATGAAACAGATAGTTATATTGAGTTCATCGCTCAAAAACGCGGCCACATAACTGTTAGAGGGAAAATCACCCGGTCCAGAAACCGACATACACAACAACTGACTTTTGAGAACGAAATTGAGCAAACATACTTACGGGATTTTGTCAGTGCTTTGACTGCTGATTATGCAAAATATGCAGAGCAATAAATTCCATTTATGAGGATGAAAATGATAAATCATAGAGTACAGAAATATATAGAGGATCATTCTTTCTGCTCAGAGTACCTTTTCAAGGATTGGGAAGCGTTCCTGGATTTTATCTATGAAGAAGGTTGTCGCGTTTCGTCCATCCTTTGGTGGGAGCACTGTAAAAAGAATTTTCAGCACGGATACGGTGGATATTCCGATCCAGATGATCGGGAATGGATGTATTCCGAGACATGGCTTCATGAAGATGGATTTGAAGGAAAAAACCTTGAAGAAATTAAGGCTTATATTCATGAAACGAGAGAGCAGGGTCTTATTCTTGGTGACAAATACATCACCCATGATTTGGTCCCATCTTTTTATCTTGCAGATTGATTAATTTCTGTTTGCCACGCACTTAAATTAAATATGACCCTTACATAGCCAGGCGCTCACAAGTGTCCTGGCTATTTTGCTGCCCTTTTCCTGCAGGTGCACATGCGGGACGAGGGCTTTTTTGTTTCCCGGGATCCACAAACAGGTCCCATTACCGTCATCCGGGGAAGTTCCCCGGCACTCACAAGGAGGACTATCTATGGCATTTTTCAATTCGGCAATCGGTGTACTGCAG
>JAFWLM010000033.1 GCA_017511045.1 Lachnospiraceae bacterium
TTCACAGTATTGGTAAAAGAGCGGATTCCCTTTATAAAGTTCAAGGATTGTTTCCGTATCAACCTCACCAAGCGGACGGATCTCGTATTGACTGCTCAGCTTTGAAATTTCTATCATCATGTTCTCCCGAAATCCCGATTTGTCGAACCGATTATATCATGTTTAGTGAGCCGCAAAAATAGATTTTGAAACACTTCCCGTCTTAAACAGTGCATATACATAAGTATTAATATGGATTGCCCCGAAGGAACTTCAGATAATCATCATGCAGGTTTGCTTGGGCTTCGAGTGTTCCAACCAGGCTGGCAGAATATAAGGTCGATATTAAATAACTCGACATATTCTTTATGCCGAGATCTTTATCGACCAACCGGTTCAGAATGCCGCCAATATGTTCATACCGCAATTTCAGAAATTGGCTCTTAACAACTTCCCAGGGATAAGTAGTGTTTTTAATAACAACCGATTCCCGTGGGTAACATACCATGTCGCAGATAACGTCATAAATCTCATGAACCATTGTGGTCTCCGCCTCGCTTTGTCTGCCTGCAACATCCAACAGCCAATCCAGCTTGATATTATCTGCGATCAATTTTTTATATGCACTGATTTCTTTCTTTCCGTCAATCACAGGCTCTTCTGCTGTATGAATGATGGGTTTATTATTATCAGTATTAATAATCCCTTTTATATTATCAGTATTATATTCCGGGGGATTATCCGTGACGGAAGAACCGTGACGGTTTATCCGTGACGGATTTACCGTGTTGGATTTTCCGTCACGGCTTTTCCCACGTGGAGTGTTATTTGGCATTCTTCTTTCTGAGAAGACTTCAATCTCGCTAATAAATTTTCCGTCTGGTCCTCTTGTTTTGGTTCTTTCAATATATCCATACTCTTCCAAATGAATAACAGATTGTCTAATGGAATCGATGCCATCTGGAACAATTGCGCTTAAACCGGCAATGCTGAAATCCCATCCATCCGGAAGGCTGCAGATAGTACACAATACCCCCCTGTCTTTCATTGAAAGATCTTTATCGCGCAATATATTATTGCTGATCATCGTAAAATTTCTTTGCGTTTTATTCTTCAAAACAGCCATTAAACTATCGCCTCCCATCCATATTAATCAGTCATCAGATAACAGCGGACTGTTACTGATGTGGTTTTGTTTGGTTTTTTCATATCTGTTTTTTCAAAGGTGAATGAGGCCAGAAACACCTTGCTATATGCGTAGTCAAGATGCGAATCCGAGACATGACGGAAGCCTGTCTACAGGACACGGGAACTCTCCATCCGACATGCTTTCGCGTCTGGAAACCATGGTACTGATGGGTTGTGAAATGCCGCTTTCTGCCATTCGCGCACAAATTGTATCTGCAATTGACGTGATGGTACATTTGGAACGGTTTCGGGACGGAAGCCGGAAAGTGGTTGAAATCACAGAGCTATATGGCATGGAGAACGGAGCGATCCGTCTGTCGCCACTGTTTTTATACAAAAGTTCAGAAGGTGAAACTGGGCAGCTTGTAGCCACAGGAAACACTCTGCATACAAGAAAGCAGCATCGCTAGGAGAAGGGAATGAAAAGAAACGAATGGATCAAAGAAATCGCGGTTTATGTCTTTTTTGCACTGCTTCTTTATCTCTTCTATAAATCTGTCTTTGCCTTCATTTTGATGGTACCTGCAGTTTTCTTCTTTCATCGGTATAACAAAAAAGTTCTTGCGGATAAATACAGGGATGTTTTGAATCTGCAGTTTAAAGATGCACTGCTTTCTTTCTCTTCTGCCCTTCGTGCAGGTTATTCTATGGAAAACGCTATTACAGAATGCCGGGAGGAAATGCTGGGGATGTATGGAGAGAGTGCACCAATCTGCAGGGAGCTTGACATTATTAATAACCAGCTGTCATTCGGTGTTCCGCTGGAGACAGCATTTGAGGACTTTGCCAAAAGGAGCAGGAGCGAAGATATTGGGACATTCTCAGACGTTTTCGGGATTGCAAAGCGAACCGGAGGAAATCTTGTGGAGATTCTTCAGAAAACATCTTCTGACATAGCGTCAAAAATTGACACAAGAAGTGAGATCTCAGTGGTCATAAGGTCCAAACGTCTGGAGCAGAATATTATGGCATTAATGCCGCCGTTTATCATTCTCTTTATAGATCTGAGTGCTGGAAGCATGTTAGCGCCGCTTTATGAGACGATACTGGGAAGGATTATTATGACTATCTGTCTGGGCGTATATATAGCAGCTTATTTTCTGTCCCGCAGAATCATGAAGATAGAAGTATGAGAAGGAGTCACTATGGTTTTCGTATATGGCGGGATCTTTCTGATCCTTATTGCAGCCGCATTGGTCTTTCATGGTTACCAGAAAGCATGGATCCGAACGTTAAATAAAAAAGAACATCCTTTTCGTTTTTTCTATCCGCTCGCAGCAAAACTGACAGACTTAATACAAAAGTTTTTGCGAGGAGGCGGTGAAGCATCTGTCGACAGAATGCTGAAAAGTCTTTATGTAAAGGAAAATATACAGGAAGAAAAGAAGGCATATCAGGTAAAAAAAACAGCATTAGTAATCAGCGTGATTACAGGCGCCGCACTGCTTGGTTTGATCCTTTGTCTGTCACGCATCGGAGCAGAGACGCTTCACGTGTTGGAAAGGAATGAACCGGGCGGAGGGCCTAGCTCTTATGAGCTGCAGGTCGACTATCAGGGAAAAGAAGATGTAATAGACCTCTCTATAGAGGAACAGCACTATGAACGGGAAGAGATCCTCACTATGTTTGATGAAGCAATTGAGGAAATAGAACAAGAGGCACTTGGGGAAAATGAAGATTCCGAGCATATAAACAAGCCTTTGCAGTTTCCCACGCAGCATGGGCAGATCCAGATTTTTTGGAAGATCGAGGATACAGAGATCCTGGATTATAACGGACAGATCAAGGCAGAGCTTGAAGAAGACGAAACGGCACTTGTGAATCTGTTTGTTACTCTTACTCTTGATGAAGTCAGCAAAGGATATAACTTTCCGGTCGTGATCACAGCGCCGAAGCTTAGTGAAAAAGAACTTCTGCTCAAACAAATAGAGGAAAGTATCAAAGAGTCAAATGAAGTGTATGACAAAGAAGTTAAGCTTCCGGAAACATTGGAGGGAGAGAAGGTCACTTTTAGAAAAAATGAAACCCATAATGAAATTACACTCCTTGTTTTAGGTCTGCTGGCAGCAATTGTTATCGCAGTTGGTTATGACCGGAAGCTGGAGGACAGGGTGAAAAAGAGAAAAGAACAGATGATGATCGATTTTTCGGAAATCGTCTCCAAGCTGTCATTAATGTATGAAGCCGGATCAAGCATTTTAAAAGCATGGGAGAAGATCGTTGCCGACAGAGAAGAAACGGGTAACGTCAGGTTTGCATACCAGGAAATGAAGCTGGCGCTGGAAAAGATACGAAGCGGTGAAAGGGAGAGGGACGCGTATTCAGAATTCGGAAAACGCTGCGGGCTGCATTCCTACATGAAACTTGGAAATATATTGGAGCAGAATTTGTCAAAGGGAACAAAAGGCATGAAGCTTCTTCTAAAACAGGAAGCGGAAGATGCTTTTGAAGAGAGAAAGCGGATAGCAAGAAAAAAAGGCGAAGAGGCTGGAACAAAAATGCTTGTCCCGATGGTCCTGATGATGGTGGTCGTAATCGTGATCGTAACGGTACCGGCATTGATGTCAATAAATATATAAACGGAAAAGGAGGATGAATATGATGATCAGTTTATTTGGAAGATTTCGGAATTTTTTGGAAGAGGAAGATGGAATCGGAGTAGTAGAGGTGATCCTGATTCTTCTTGTGCTTGTTGGTTTGGTGATCATTTTTAAAGATCAGATCGTGTCACTGGCAAAGAGTATTTTCTCAAGCATTAACAGCCAGGTTAATACGATATAAAGGTGGAGCGGCCGGACAAAATGTATCTTTCCCATTTAAAACAAAAAACCTCATATGCGAAAAAGTCTGTTGCATGCCTGAAACTGAAATCAAGCATGACAATCTATATAACACTTGTGTTAGTCATCATTATGGCGCTCATCTTCACCCTGATTGAGTCCGGCCGGGTGAGCGCCGTCAATACAAAACTGCGCAGCATAACTTACATGGCAGCAGATTCTGTGTTTGCGGAATTTGCGCAGCCCTTGTTTGATCAATATGGCGTAATGATGTTATGGGCAGATGAAGAAGAATTCATGGAAGCTTTTACAGGGTATATCAGCGAAAACCTGAATTTGAAGGGAACGGACGCCAGCAGTGATCTGGAGCTGTATGGAATGCACTACACAGAAAGCAGCCTTGTCGATGTGAAGTGGATCACAGACGACGGAGGAAAGCTGTTCGCAGAACAGGTTTATGACTATATGAAGGTTCATTTGGTCGAAAGTGTCGCGGAGCAGCTGCTTTCCCGAATGGATTTTTTTGAACAGAGTGAGAAAGTAAGAGAGGTGCTGGGAACGATATCAGAATATCAAAGTGAGTTTATTAAAGTGGAAGAAAGCATTTCGGAAATAAATGACAAGGTTAACCATATTAAGGATCTGGCGGAAAATCCCCGAACACTGTTGGAAGAGATGCAGAGGGATCTGAACCTATACCAGGATGAGGGAGATCAGGAAGCGACAAAGCGCTTTTCGGAGAAGCGTACAGAATTGAAAACAAGCAGTGATGAAATACAACAGGAACTGTCAGACGTGCAAAATGCAACGGAGGATTATTATCAGAATGTAGATGCTGCAAAAGACGGACTGCTTGCCATGAAAGAAGAATTAGAGCTATCTAAAGAGGAGTATTCACCGGAAATATATCAGGCAATTCAGAAAAGAATTGAAGAGATAGAAGATACCGGAAGTGAGGAGGGAGCTGGATATCAGACGATCAAAAGCAATGCTGAAGCGGCTGCAAAGTATCAGGAGACGATGAAAGGATTAGATACTTTTTTTGATGCAACAGATGGGGAGGTCTCTGAAGAAAATGTAGGAACCTATCAGGAAATGACAAGACAGGCGCTCGAAAGTGTAACTGGTTTTGATATGTTGTCATTGGATGCAGGATCGGCGGCTGAACAGACAGAATCTGCGGACTTGTCATTCATAGAAAACGTGAATCAGAAATCAAAAACAGGAATATTAGATCTTTTAGCCGGAGACATTTCGGAAAAGCAGATTGACCGAAGCAGCTTTCCTTCTGTAACAAGTATGGAAAAAGAAACAGAGGAAGAAGAGGACTTTGTGGATAAAACAGTTCAAAAAGCCCTTTTTGCGGAATATGATGTGGAGCATTTCGGTTGTTATACAAATAAAAAGGAAAACACGGCACTGGACTATGAAGTGGAATACATCCTGAGCGGGAAAGATAACGACAGGGATAATCTGTCCGCTGTTGCAACGGAACTGATTCTGATCCGGAGCGGGGCAAATCTTGTTAACCTTATGCTGGATAGCACAAAACAGGCAGAGATCAGAGAACTTGCTACGGCAGTTTCATTCGGACAGGTTTACATAATGAAGATCGCAGAACTTCTGATTACTACTGCGTGGGCATTAGCGGAAGCGATGCTTGATACAAAGGCTTTGTTTGAAGGAAAGAAGATCCCGCTGGTCAAACAACAGGATGACTGGTTTTTATCGCTGGAGGGACTGAAAAACTTTACAGGAGAGGAAGCCACAGAAAGCGACGAAGAATTCGGCCTCGGCTATGAAGACTATCTGAGAGTTTTGCTTCTTTTGGAAAAGAAGGAAGATCAGAGATTCAGGACTATGGATATGATACAGGCAAATATGTGTCTGAATGAGAATACAGACTTCAGGATCAAAGACTGCATTGCGCAGGTGAAAGCAGAGATTCACTATTCCGCGCCAGGTGTATTTGCTGCACTTCCGATTGTTCAAAGGACAGCAGCTTCTGATACCACAGGATACCAGTTCAGTTTCATTCAGGAATATGCATATTAGGGGATAATGCAAAAATGCGGAGAGGAATGTCCTTTATTTTTTGAAAACGGTCAAAACACTATGAAAGAAATAACCAGTAGAAGTAAATACAAACAGGAAGGCATACCCGTAGCCAATAAGGACCGGATTTTCAATCAAGAGAGGACATTTCTCTCCGTATTTTTGGCAGCTTATGGAAAAATAAAGGGAGGAATGACAATAGAAGCTGCAATTGTATTGCCGCTGTTTCTCTTCTTCGTCATTGCTTTTTCCTATTTTTTGATCATTCTTTCTTTGCAGTCAGATATTCAGTTCCGTATGGAAGAAGCAGCCAGACAGATCGGAACTTTGGCATATTTTACAGAGCATACAAATCAGGTTTCAGAAACCACATCTGTCGGAATAAATTCACTATCCATTAAAACACTGATTTTAAAAGATGGCTTAGGCGATAAGATCAACCGCTCACGCATCAAAGGAGGAACCGCTGGTTTATATGTTTACCATTCTTCTTTTGATATGAAAAGCGGCATTCTGGATATTGTATTGAACTATACCTATGATATTCCGTTTCTGCCCGACAGTATTGGAGATGTACGGTTTGTACAAAGAAGCAGGAGTCATGTCTGGACGGGAAAGGAGTTAAAAGATACTTCCGGAGGGAAAGACCGGGATGAGACAGAGGGAACAACCGTTTATGTAACACCTCACGGAACGGCATATCATCTGTCGACAGAGTGTCATTATTTGGACCTTTCTGTTCAAGCCATAAGTGCGGAGGAAGTAACGAAAAAGAGAAATAAAGACGGCGGAAAATATTATATGTGTACTGATTGCTGTAAAAAAGGAGAGACATATGAGACCGTCTATGTCACTGATTATGGAACAAACTGGCATTCAGACCTTCACTGCACCGGGCTGAAAAGAACCATTGAAGCAATCGATATATCGGAAGTTGGCAATAGGCACGCCTGCCCAATGTGCGGGGGATCGCAATGATGGATCTTTTGCCCACGCTCACTGAGACTGTTTTGCTACTGTTCTTTTTTGCAGCTGCACTTATAGATCTTCGAACCAGCCGGCTTTCCATCTGGTTTCTAATTAGTGGTCTGGTAGCAGGACTATTGCTCCTGTTTCTGTCGGAACGGTTTACTGTAAAAGGATTCTTATTTGCATTGATTCCGGGAACAGCACTTTTTTTGATAGCCTTGCTTACGAAGCAAGCGGTTGGATATGGCGATTGTTTGCTGCTCCTGATAACGGGGATTTTCTTGGGACCGGAGCGAACGATACTGCAGTTTTTCATTTCTCTGCTGCTTGCAGGAGGCTTCTCCATTCTGCTTCTGGTTTTGCAAAAGAAAGGAAGAAGAGAGGATTTGCCTTTTGCCCCGTTCCTGTTAGCCGGATATGTCGGCGTACTAATTATTTCGTAAAAAAGGAAGAGGTATGTTTCAGAAAATATTTAAAAAGAAACTCAAAGCAAGCGTTACGATTGAAGCAAGTGTCCTTGTGCCCATTGCACTTCTGCTGGTCGCTTCTGTAATGACTGTTGTTTTTATGCTTCATGACAGAGTGATCCTGAGTACTGTCAGCAGTTACGAGGTCATAGATCACGCCGCTCAATATAAAGATAATCCACAGGCAGCGGAAGAAGGTATTTTGCAAATGCTCGAAAAAAGGATGGTCACTGCAAAAAACATTCAGACGAGTTCAGAGGGAGGAACAGATGGAATGAGTGTTCGTGCCGAGGCAGAGATTGACGCGCCGTTTGAGAAGATACGGGAGTTGACCGATGCAGAGGGCCGAATTGAAGCATCCGTCAATGTTTCGAATTTAAACCGGAGAGAGCAGCTTGTCCGCTACAAGACGATCTGCGACGGACTTTCGGCAATTACAGAAGACCAGGACTAACAGAGAAGATGGGGAGCAAAAATGAATATTAGTTTTAAAAATAATATAAATCACAGCTATATGGTAATCGAAAAAGCCAAGGATTTTTCAGAACATCATTTTCTGGTGAAAATGATGTTGGAAAACGAGATCCAAGGACTCTTGAGTATCGGATATGAATGTATTAATGGCGAATATAATATGCTGTATGACATTTCTGCAAAGCAGGCTTTTTCCAGACTGTTCGAGATAAGAAAGATGAGCTTTGAGAATCTGAAAGCGTTTTTGTTTTCTTTAAAAAGCCTGCTCAGGACGCTCACCGAGTATCTTATGGATCCGGATAACATTATTCTCAAGCAGGAATGTATTTTTGCGGACCCTGAAGGCCTGCAATATGCCTTTTGCTATTATCCTTATTATCAGGGAAACCTTTTGTTAGAGCTCAGGGAACTTCTGTCGAAAATGATTTCTATGGTAGATTATGAAGACGAACAGGCTATGCGGCTGGTTTATGAACTGCATGCCGGGTTGCAGGAAGAAAATGCAACGATCGATACCATGTTGAAAATATACGAAAAAAATGCCGGAGACCGGCTTCCGAAAATTCAGAAAGTGCTTCCCCCGGAAGAACTCATATCCGGGATCCATCCACGGACAGTTATAAAACCCGATGGGCAAAACATATTGCTTCCGCAGGCGTTAGAGCAGCAATCAATTCAAAACCTCCCGGAAATTCGGAATACCGATGAAAGCTCTTTTTTGGAAAAAGTTAAATACTATTTAAAAGGACACTCCTTTATGGAGATCTTAGAAGATCTTAATAACAGAGAACTGTTGCAGAAAATAAAACAATGTGGCAGGATCACGGATCTTCCGGAACCGTTTTATCCACAGGAGGCAACCTGTCCGGAACCAACGAAGGAGTTTGAATATATTAGCATGTCCGAATTGGATTTTCAGGATGTATTAGCGGAGCAAACAACCTATGGGGGAACAGTACTGCTGTCTGCAGAGCAGAAAGAAGCGCATAAACTTGTTGGAATGAAAGAACAAAAAGACCAAAGGTTTATCATTCAGAAATATCCATTCACAATCGGCAAGGCAGAAAAAGACAGCGATGCATTTTTGGATGAGAAGACCGTTTCACGTACGCATGCCCGGATCTATGAGAAGGATGACAGATACTATATTGAAGATCTAAATTCCATGAATGGGACATATCTGAATGAAGAAAGACTGCCTGCATATACAATGACGCCACTTGCAGAAGGAGATATTCTGCGCTTTGCAGAAGCAGAGTTTTGTTTCCGTTGAATCCCCCTTTTTTTCTTGTTAAAATGTCCTCATGGTATATGAGGACATTTTAAAATACTTAGGACAACAGAATTTTGCAGTGACTAGCACTTCCGGAGCAACCGTGGGGCTGAACATTTTGTTTAACCGGGCAAATGGGGAGCCGTTGTTTTGCATTCTGGTCAATCACAACCTGAATAACCACCTGGAAGCAGCTCAGATCCAGCATATACATTATCAGCTGGCCGCACAGGTTCCGGAGCGGAATATTCTTTTTATCATTGCGACAAATAATGTGGACCGCGATAAAAAGCTCGCGCAGATCTCCGGCGTTCAGGTCTGGATCGTTGACTCTTATGATAGGAAACTGCTCATTTATGAGAATCAGCCCGATGACTTTTTTGGCTTGAAGGATGGACTGATCCAGGCAATTAGCGAGACACCGCAGGCGAAGGCCCAGCTTGGACTTCGGTTTAAGAACTGGCCCTATGTCACGATTGTTCTCATTGCGATCAATGTGATCTGGTTTATCATCCTGGTCGCAGGTGGAGATGCAGGTGATGCGAGCTATATGATCTCAAAAGGTGCATCCTACGGACCCTATATTTTTGAGAAATATCAGTTCTGGCGCTTGATTACCAATATGTTCATGCATTTCAGCGCAAGCCATCTGCTTGGCAACATGGTTTATCTGGGAATCGCCGGATACAGCATCGAAAGAGCAGCGGGGCATTGGAAGTATCTTGCTCTTTATATGCTTTCTGGTTTTGGAGCAAGCGTCATTTCTGCGGCTTACTATTATATGACCGGACAGAATACGGTTTCTGCCGGTGCAAGCGGAGCGGTATATGGACTGATTGGAGCGGCCGTCTATTTGATGATCAAAAACAGAGGAAGGATGCGGCCCGGAATGCTGTGGCTTCGGATCGGCGTTATATTGATCTTTCTCTTTTATTCAAACTTTATCAACAGCGGAATCGATGCGGTCGCACATGCAGCAGGATTCGTTTTCGGGCTTCTTCTCTCGCTCGTATTTATTGGAGGGAAAAAGGGAAATACCAGACGATATGTTTGACAGAATCCATGTTAAGACCCATAATGTATATACAAAGTATATACGAGAACACGAATTGAAAGGGTCAAAATAATATGAATACTCAAATTGTAAAATGGGGAAACAGCCAAGGCATTCGCTTAACAAAGGAGCTCCTGGAAACAGCTGGAATAAATGTAAATGATGAGGTAATCCTTTTTGCAGAAAGAGGAAGGATCACAATTGAAAAAAACCAGCGGCATAAAACGCTTGAAGAACGAGCAGAGGCTTTTAATGGAAAGATAGGTCCTTATGAAGAATTTGATTGGGGGGATCCTGTCGGCCGGGAGGTTTGGTAATAAATGATGTACGTTGAACAAGGAACGATTATAGAATTAAGTAATGAGAAAAGGAAAGCAATAGTATTAAGCAAAGACTTTTTTAACCAGTCTGGTTTGAGTGTTGTTTGTCCAATCGTTTTAACTGCTGCAGAAGATGTGCTTCATATTCCGTTGACAGTGAATGGTGAACAGGTGATAGCATTATGTGAACATTTGAAAACGGTGGATTTAACAAAGCGACATTTTAAAACAATTGGCACAATCAATTTTGCACAGATTCAGGAAATAACAGATATTGTTCAGGCAATTTTTGATTATTATCCTTATGGTAGATCATAAAATGTATTTTTTGAAAGTTTTTAGATACAGGAGGAAAGAGGAATGAAAGACGACAACTGCATTTTCTGCAAATTGGCAAATGGAGAGATCCCGACGATGTCTCTATACGAAGACGAGGATTTTAATGTGATCTTTGATGCAGGGCCGGCAACGGTCGGACATGCGCTGATCCTGCCGAAAGAACATTTCAAGAATATTTTTGAAATTGATGAAGAAGTGCAGGCAAAGGCATACAAACTCGCGAAAAAAATGGCGCCGGTCATTACGGAAGTATTTGGAGCTGACGGCCTGAATGTTCTGCAGAACAATAATGAGGCAGCAGGTCAGACGGTGTTCCATTATCATATTCATCTGATCCCGCGTTATGAGGGCGAAAAGTCCATGGTTGCATGGACACCGGGAGAGCAGGATAAGGAAAAACTGGAGAAAGCGCTCGAAGAGATTCGCGCAAGATTATCATAATAGATGTTTTTTAAGCTGCTTGCAGAGATGAGAGGCTGAAAGCAGCAGTTATTTCGTGGGAGGGAAAACGATGACAAAGGTTAAAATTGATCCGGGTCCATGTGGATTTAAAGCAGTCGTGACAGCACAGATGAACGATGACGAACTGTGTGATGTCAAAGTTGGCTGTGGCTGCGAGGCGATACAGAAGATGATGGAGGCAGTTGGAACAGAACTGGACCCGTACGAGGTCTGTCTGGTGAAACCGGGACAAGGCCCGCTGTATGAGTTTGCTTCTGAAAACTTTCCAGTTCATGTATCCTGCCCGATCCTGAACGGGATCGCAAAATGTGTGGAAGTGGAAGCCGGTCTTGCACTCGTACATAACGTCACCATCGAGTTTACGGAGTAATAATAACCCTTCGTAAGAAGGAAAGCGAAGCAAAAAGCAATATTCCGCAGGTAAAAGCGGGATATTGTTTTTTTACCTCCATGAAAATGAACAGAGATAGCCTTAAATGGAATTATGGCATATAAATGGTTTACAATAAAGGTAATATATGGAATAATTAATGGTGAATGTGAAGGATATTGATAGAAAAAGGAGGAGGGGATATGCTGACAATTGATGAGATTCGCAGAAAAAAAGAAGAATACCGCTATACAAATGAACAGCTTTCCAAATTATCGGGAGTTCCGATGGCTACTGTGCAGAAGGTCATGGGAAAGGTTACCCGGAAGCCACGATATGAAACGATAAGGGCCCTCTCTGCAGTTTTTGAAGATTCTCAGTCAAAATATCAAAATGGAGAAAACAGGTCTTCGGCTTTTTTACGTGAGCCGGAGCCGTCATATAACATAAACAATTGGATCGAGCCACCAAACTGGATTAATAACGGCCGTCAGGGAACCTATACAATTGACGATTATTATGCTTTGTCCGAAGAGCAAAGAGGCGAGTTGATTGACGGTGTCATCTATGATATGGGTTCGCCGTCTGTTACACATCAGATGATTGCGCAGGAAATTTTTGCCAGATTACGGGAGTATGTCAGAAAAAATGAAGGACCTTGTATGCCCTTTATGGCACCTTTGGATGTACAGCTGAACTGCGACAACCGCACAATAGTTGAGCCGGATGTCATGATCGTCTGTGACAAATCGAAAATTACCAGCAAAAGAATATTTGGCGCACCGGATTTTATAATTGAGATCCTATCAAAATCCACACGGCGGAAAGACCTGACGCTGAAGCTGTATAAATATGCGGATGCGGGTGTTCGGGAGTATTGGATCATTGACCCGGACAGCTTGCTGATTGTCGTGTATGATCTGGAACATGATGCATGCCCTGTCCTTTATAATTTCAGTAGTCAGGTTCCGGTAATAATTTGGAACGGAGAGTTCTCAGTAGATTTTCAGCAGGTCTATGATTATATTAAGGATTATCTGTGATTTAAGAGCCATGAAGATATGCGAATAATTAACAGACAATCAAATCATAAAAGAGCCGATGCATCTTGTGCGTCGGCTCTTCTTTTGAAAAGTAAGGTTTATTAATGTACGAAGGTACTTACTGTACAATACCAGTTTCTTCTGTATCCGGTTTACCAATGAATTTGTCTTTGGAAGTGATTGCAAGGATCAGAGCGATCACGAGGACAACCAGGTCAAAGATATACATTACTGTGTAGGTCGGGAAGAATGCCGGAATCATAACGCCTGCGCCGCAGAGCATCATGAACAGAGTTCCCATCAGCTGATAAGCAGCCGGATAATCCCAACGTCCGTAGATCGTACCAACGTAGGAAGGAAGAAGGTTTCTTCCTGCACCGTTTGCACCGAAGAGGATGATACCGGAGATCCATGCAAATGCGAAGGAGTTCTTCATGAAGATTGCAGCTACGATTGCAACAATGATCATGATTATGTAAATAATAACTGCTTTCTTTGTTCCGATCTTGGAGTCGACAAAACCAAGGCCCCAGGAACCAACGAGTGCAACGACACCGCCAACAGAGAAGACTGCAACTGCCTGTCCGTAATCATATCCATAGGAAAGCAGAGCCGGGATCGTTGTGGAGATATAGGTCATAGCAACCATCAGCGGAAGACCAACTGCAAGTGCAACCGCCCAGTTGTTCCAGGAAGAGAAGATCTTCTTCGGAGTGAACGGGCTCTTGTACTCAGAGAGCTGACGAGTGATCTCTTTTGCCTGTGCAAGGTCAACGCCTGTAAGTCCGTCCGGAGTTGTTCCTGCTTCTTCCGGAGTATTCTTAACGAAGATGAAGCAGATGATAGCAACAACAACAGTCAGAACTGCGAGCCAAACCTGAGTCATGCTGACGCCGATTGCATCATATGCCAGCGGGATATACGGAGCGTAAACAACAGACATCAGAACGATACCCATTGTTGACCATCCGAGAACGATACCTTTCTTAGTCGGCCACCAGTTTGCTGTAAGGGTCATTGCGCAGGTGGAGCTGAAGCATGCACTGGAAAGACCCATGATGAACATTACGATGCAAAGAACCGGAAGGCTTGTGGTATATCCAAAGATTACAAGGCAGATTGCCATAACGATCAGGGCGATACCAGCCATCAGTTTTGCATTCTTACGGGAAAGACGTGCCCAGATCAGGATTCCGGCACCATCAAGGATACATGCGATACCGCTGAATAACTGAAGTGTGCTCATGTCCCATCCGCGCATTCCTGCCAGATAAGGAAGGACGGTGTTTGTCTGTCCACCAACGAAGCAGGAAGACAGAAGCATCAGGACGCCGGTGAAGATGATCATACCGATCTGCTTCGGTCCATACCATTTCGCTTTTTGTTTCGTAGTTTCCATATAGAAATTACCTCCTCTTTTTTTCTACTATGCGTTTGAAAAACTGTCTGAATAGATGTATAGGATTCAAATCGCCATAGTTACACTTATGCTTGCACGCAAATTATAGAATAGAAGGAATTGTGCAAAGTTGGCTGATTTGCCACAAATAGAGAGGGCCTTTTGTTCACAGATGACCAATGGTATACATTGCGGCAACCGGAACCGAAAAAGTTTCATTATATAAAATATAAAAGCGGAAATAGTAGGCAGGGGAGGGCAATTGTCGTGACGACTTTATTGTTGTGCAGCCCTGCACAAGTAAAACGGATTTTTCTGCAGTATTAGATAATCACAAGTTGACAGCAACGCAATAGAATGAAACCATCAAAAAAGGATTGACGAGTAAATCATTCAAAGAAACACACAGTACAATTAAGGAGTTAGGAGGAAGTATGATTCAGATTTCGATTAATGGGAATCCTGTTCCTGCACGTGATGGGGCAACAATCTACGAAACTGCATTCGAAAACAAGTATGCGAGAACGCAGTTTGATACAGACATCTTATCCCTTCACTATCTTAAAGGAGTTCAGGAAAAAGATGAGAGCGGCCTTTGTATCGTAGAGATTCCGGGAAAAGGAATCGTTAATGCTTGCGAGACAGTTGTTGAGCCGTTTATGGAGGTTGTAACAAAATCAGAAGGCGTAAGAGCAAAACAGAAAGAAGTCCTGGCAGAGATCTTAAAGCATCATGACAGAGACTGCAGAAACTGCAACCGTACAGGTAACTGTGAACTTCAGGATGTTCAGTATTCTCTTCGTATGACAAAAAATCCTGCAAAAGAAGCATTTGAGTCTGTTCCGGTAAGAACCGACGGCATCATCGTTCGTGATGATAACAAATGTATCCGCTGCGGACGCTGCGTTGCAGCATGCGAGAATCTTCAGGGCATCGGCGCTATTAAGATGGAAGGTGAAGGCCTTACAGCAAAGATCGTTCCTTCTAAAGGAGAAACACTGATCGAGAGCGGATGTGTTGGATGCGGACAGTGCATCACAGTATGTCCGGTTGGCGCACTTTATGAGCGCGATGATGTTGCCGAGGTTTTAGAAAAAGTCAATGATCCGGACAAATTCGTCATCATCCAGGCAGCTCCGTCCGTTCGTGCAGCAATCTCTGAAGCATTCGGATATCCGGTAGGCTCCGGAACAAAAGGAAAATTAGCAGCCGCTTTAAGAAAAATCGGATTTGACCGCGTATTTGATACTGTATTTTCCGCGGACCTTACGATCATGGAAGAAGCAAACGAGCTGGTAGAAAGAATCAAAAACGGAGGAACCCTTCCGATGTTTACTTCCTGCTGCCCGGGCTGGATCAATTATGTAGAAACTTTCGCAGGCGACATGCTTGATCATGTATCTACCTGCAAATCCCCACAGCAGATGTTTGGTGCTATGGTAAAAACTTACCTGGCAGAAAAAGAAGGCATCCCGGCTGAGAAGATCGTTGTTGTCAGCACAATGCCTTGTACAGCAAAGAAGAGAGAGCTTGGAAGAGACTTCCAGAACGCAGCAGGTGTTCCGGATGTTGATTACTCCCTGACTGTTCGTGAAGTTGCCCGCATGATCGAAAA
>JAFWLM010000034.1 GCA_017511045.1 Lachnospiraceae bacterium
AAAGAACAATGCTTCCGCAAAGAAGAGCAGCGCTTCCGGGAATGCAAAGAAGCAGGCCGGGAAAAAGGAACCCGCACCTTCGGGAAATGTCGAGGTGAGAAGGTATTCCCGAAAGACTGCCCAAGACAAGGCTGCCGAAGAGGCCAGAGCAGGCCGACAGAAGGCGGAAGAGAATAGGGAAGAGGTAAAGAAAGCGGAAGAACAGAAGACGGAAGAACCCAGATCTGCCAGAGAAGAGAAAAAAGGCGGCTTCCTCAAAACGCTGTTCGGACTCCGCTCCAAATGATCATCGTAGATCGTAATATTCAAGATAAGTGCGAAATGCGGAAGGGACTGCAGTGTGATGCAGTTCCTTTTTGTCTGCCCAGAACAGTCCGGGACCGGGATCCCTCTCCGAAGGAGAGACCAGGATTTCATAGGCTTTCATATGCCACTCCACATGGGTGAAGATATGCTTTGCCTCGGGAAGAGGGGAGATTTTCAACGGCTCCAGTCCAAGATCCGTCACATATCTCAGGGCTTCCTTCCGGGAAAGATATCCCTCTGCACCGGCAAACTCATTCAGCCCCGCAAGCAGGCCGCGTCTGTCCCGCTTGTGCATCAGAAAGCGTTCTCCTTCCCGTATGATCAGAATTGTTCTCTGTTCGATTCTCCGTGCTTTCTTCTTTGCCCGCACGGGAATGACTTCCTCTAATCCCCTGGCATGAGAAAGACAGGAGTTCTTCCAGGGACAGCTTTCACAGACCGGCTTTCCGTTGGGAAGACAGACAATTGCTCCAAGCTCCATCAGTGCCTGGGTGAAAGAAGGCATGAACAGGGGATCTGTTTCCAACAGCGAAGCAGCGCCGGCATCAAGAAAGGACTGTACCTTTTCGGTATATTCCTTCTTTACATCTTCTCTTCTGATATCCCGCTCATCTGCAGCGGCGCGGGCGAAGACCCGCATCACATTGCCGTCAACCGCAGCTCTTGGAAGATGGAAGGCAATCGCGCTGATGGCCCCGGCGGTATAGGGACCGATGCCGGGAAGAGATTTCAGCGTATTGAAATCGGCAGGCAGTTCTCCTCCGTACTGACCGGCAATCACCCTGGCGCATTTCTGAAGATTCCTCGCTCGGCTGTAATATCCCATTCCTTCCCAGAGCTTCATCAGCTTTTCCTCTTCGCACTCCGCCAGCGACAGAAGATCGGGAAGTTCTTCCAGAAAGCGGAGATACCGCTCTTTGACAAATTCCACCCTCGTCTGCTGAAGCATGATCTCGGAAAGCCATACGTGATAGGGAGAGGAATCCCTGCGCCAGGGAAGTTCTCTTCTGTTTTTCCGATACCAGGCAATGAGTTCTTCTGCACGCTGTTCGTTGATCCACATGAATATCATTGTATCAGGCTTGAGAAAATCTGCGATTTGGAGTATGATTTCTCGCGTAGGCATGCGCCGGTAATTCAATGGCAGAATGTCAGCTTCCCAAGCTGAATACGCGGGTCCGATTCCCGTTCGGCGCTCCATGATCAAAGTGCCCATCATTTGGGTGTGGAGTTTAACTTAAAATGAACTATAACAACTTAAAATGAACTATATGCATCTTAAGACAAAAAAATGAAAAAACTTGAAATGAACTAAACTCAAAAAGTTGATGTATTTCAGGAAATTGAATTGAAAACTTAAAATGCACTATACCTGTTATAGTTAAGGTCGGTGACGATGTATATCCGATCGCAAAGTAAGAAAGCTTTACACAGAGACTTGGGTGCTTACCCTAAAACGAGTTAAGGAAAAACACTTACTCGTGAAAACGTTCCGAAATTAAAACTTGGAACGTTTTTCTTTTTTTACAGATAACAAGAACACTGAAAAAAACGACACAAAAAATATTTCGACATACTTCAATGCGGCGGCACTGCTACTAGACATAACTAAAAATTATCCAATATGGAATCTGAGAATAATATTTTGATAGTTTCCTATTGAGATCTATCGATTTTTCGATATCA
>JAFWLM010000035.1 GCA_017511045.1 Lachnospiraceae bacterium
ATCGCGACGCTGATCACGTTTCTTGTGATCGGTATCTGGCATGGAGCCAACTGGAAGTATGTTGGATTTGGCATCTGGAATGGCGGGATCCTTTTCATTTCTACGCTTCTGAAACCGGTATTTCTGAAGATGAACGAGAAAATGCACATCCGGGAAAAATCATCCGGATGGCGGTTGTGGCAGATGCTGCGAACATTCCTGCTTGTACTGGGCGGGTATGTATTTGATATTGCAGACGGATTAGGCGATGCGTTTTCTATGTTAAAGAACACGACGGCAGGGGCTGTCATGGATCTTGCAAATGGAACTGCGAAGGCGTTCCTCGGATCATTTCGCCAGATGCTTATGAATCTGGGTCTGGATGGAAAGGATCTGGTCCTAGTCATTACCGGACTGATCGTTATGATCGTTGTATCGATCATACAGGAGAAATCACAGAAATCCCTGCGTGGTATGATCGATCAGAAAACGAAATGGCTGGAATGGGTGCTGATGGTAGCAGCAACCATGGCAGTGATAATTTTAGGCGTTTATGGACCTGGCATCAAACCAGGTGAGTTTGTATATATGCAGTTTTAAACATGAAGAAAAAAGACTGGTTGAAAATCCTCATATTTGCTGTGATCATAGCGGGTCTGACGGCAGGCGCGTCGTTCTTTCTGCATGTGCCGGAAGCCAGAGATACAGTCGGTATGTACGGGTTTTATCTGGAAGATGAAAACAGCATAGATGTTATCCTGATAGGACCTAGCCCTGTTTATACGGATTTCTATTCTCCACAGGCGTATGAAGAACAGGGATTTACAAGTTACGGAGTTTCAACCGGAGGAATGAGTGGAGCAATGTACCCATCCGCTGTTCGTGAAGCCATTCAAACACAGGATCCGAAACTGTTTGTTGTTGACCTGAGCGGTTTCTGCGATATCGATCAGAGAGACAGTGCTGCCGTGCGAAGATGGATCGACAGCATTCCAAAAAGCGAAAATCGGACACAAAGCATTGAAGAACTGGTTTCGGATGAAGAAAAAGACAGTTACCGCACTCCTTTTACCAAGTACCACTCCAATTGGGGGAGATTGAAAGGGTGCTGGAAGGCCTTGACTGATAAAGCTGATCAAAAGAAAAGAGGTTATTCCGTAACGAAAAATTTCTGTGCTTATACCGATATTTGTGAAGCGGAAATAAAAGAAGAAGTATATGACTTCAGCGAAGAAGGCTTAGCCGCCCTGGAACAATTCCTTTCTTTCTTGAATCAGGAAGGGATCGAAAATGTTCTCTTTGTCCGGTTTCCAAGGAGAAATGAGATCATAGATGGCGAAACATATTCAAAAGGTATTGATCTGATCCAATCAGAAAATTATGCGATCCTCGATTACTGTTCGAACACATACAATGGTCACAAAAATGATTTAAGCTTAGATATTAATAAAGACTTTTATGATGCGGAACATGTCAACATTTTCGGGGCGGAGAAACTGACCAGGGACCTGGCGGAATATATCGGAGCTCTCCTGCCGGAACCAAAAGAAGGCCAAGATCCGGCAGCAGCATGGGAAGA
>JAFWLM010000036.1 GCA_017511045.1 Lachnospiraceae bacterium
AAGATAGCCGTAGATGTCCTGCGCCTTCTGAAGGATGGTGATCAATGAACCACTGTCGTGGCCATGATCATCCAGCACAACATCCAGTGCCTTCATTTTTTCATCTTTGCAATTATTTGTACACATGGCACCCTCTCCTTTTTTCAGGTATCCCACATACCTTAACTGTTTTGTTTTGCCTCTTCTATAATATTATCTGCAACAAACACGCCGCTTGCAGAAGCATGTGACAGGGAATGCGTCACACCGCTTCCGTCTCCGATGACATAAAGGCCTTTATATTTGGTCTCCAGATTTTCATCGACGCTGACGCCCATGTTATAGAATTTTACTTCCACGCCGTAAAGGAGCGTATCCTCATTTGCAGTTCCCGGTGCGATCTTATCCAGTGCATAGATCATCTCGATAATGCCGTCCAGGATTCTCTTTGGAAGGACCAGACTTAAATCACCCGGAGTTGCGGCAAGTGTCGGGCGGACCGTTCCCTCGTCGATTCTCTTCTGGGTACTTCTTCTTCCCCGTTCAAGATCTCCGAAGCGCTGGATGATAACTCCGCCGCCGAGCATGTTGGAAAGCTTTGCGATACTTTCCGCATAACCGTTGCTGTCTTTAAACGGTACCGAGAATCGTTTGGATACTAACAGCGCAAAGTTGGTATTATCTGTTTTTCTGGACTCATCTTCAAAGCTGTGTCCGTTGACCGTAATGATACCGTTCGTATTTTCATTAACAACGATGCCCTTCGGATTCATGCAGAAAGTCCTGACATTGTCTTCATATTTATCCGTACGGTATACGATCTTGCTTTCATAAAGCTCATCCGTGATATGGGAGAAGATCGGAGCAGGAAGCTCCACACGGACACCGATATCCACACGGTTCGATGTAGTCGGGATATCCAGCGCGCCGCAGACCTCCTGCAGCCAGTGGCTTCCGCTTCGTCCAACAGAAATGATGCATTTGCCACATTCATATGCTGCATCTTCGGTGTGGACTCTGAATCCTTCTTCCGTCTTTTCGACACTTGTGACTGGTTTATAAAAGAAAAACTCCACTTTGTCTTTCAGCTCGTTATAGAGATTTTCCAGAACGACGTAGTTGATATCTGTTCCCAGATGGCGAACAGAAGCTTCCAGCAGCGTCAGCTTATTCTGCATGCAGATCTTCTTTAAAGCCGTTCCTGCTGTTGAATACATCGTTGTATCCTGTCCGCCGTGGGACATGTTGATAGAATCCACATAGTACATCAGCTCGAGCGCTTTTTCTCTTCCGATATACTCGTGAAGTGTTCCTCCGAAATCATTCGTGATATTGTATTTTCCATCGGAAAAAGCACCGGCACCGCCAAAACCGTTCATGATCGAACAGGTCTTGCAGTTGATGCAGGATTTGACTTTCTTTCCGTCGATCGGGCAATGACGTTTTTCAAGAGGCCCGCCCTCTTCAAACACTGCCACTTTCAGATCAGATTTTTTGGCAAACTCATAGGCCGAGAAAATACCTCCCGGTCCTGCGCCGATAATAATAACATCGTATTTCATAAACTTTTTGTTACTCCTGTTGTTTTTTGAGCCCTTCCGGGCTATTGATTCGCAAAAGCCTAGCGGTTCCGAAGCTCCTCTACCTTTTTCGCGATCATCGGCTGTGCGAATTCCATATCCTCTTTCCAGCCGTCTTCATAATCAAAGCAGAGGTCATATTCATCTTCTGCTTTTTCAATGCGGTTCACATAGCCCTTCAGCATATCAAAGTCTTTTTCATAGCAATGGAAGCTGCTGGCTCTGTGCGTATAAGTACCCATCTCCACATTCAATGCATCGGCAAAACGTTTCTGAAGCATGATCAGAGCAAAGGCATTCATAAAGGTTGCCTTGCAGGCATCGTTTGAGCGGAATAACACCTTACAATGCAGCTGGTTATCACGGATAAAATACTGGATATGCTGCAGGCATGCAGGGTCTTCGCTCTCTGCATCGACTTCCCAATCGCGAACGACAATAACTGCTCTTCGGCTGGAAGGATTTCTCTGCAGTTCAGAAACGATGAACGGGAACTGTTTTTCCATTCTCTGATGATAGGTGTATGCCCAGTTTCCTTTTTCGACCTCAAAGTCCAGGATTCCATCCAGCATCTCCTGACGGTACTGTTCCAGTTCCTCCGGTCCGCCGATAAACAGCTTGCTGATCATCGGTTCTGCAAGCGGCTCCAGTACGCACATGGTCATGGAAACCTCTTTCTGTGTTGTGTCCCAATCATCGCAGGGATAGATGTTCTCATTTGATTCCAAAGCAGCGAGCGCTTTGTGATAGGTTTCCGGAAGGGATTTTCCTTCCACCAGATACTCTTTAACAGCGTTCATCTTGTATTCCTCCTCAGTAACTCTCAATTCTTATAAGTTCCTCGTTAATGCACTGTTTTGCTAACTATTAATTATACCTTTTTATGGTCGATATATTCAACCAGTTTATCCCCTTCATAACGACAGGTGAGTTCGATGTCTGTTTCGCCTTCCAGCATTGGTTTCAGAAAATACGGATCTCCTTCCCAAAGGTTCAGATCCATGATCTTCTCTTTCGGGATCCACTCTAAAGTCCCCTCGCTGCATGGGATCATTTTCCCTTCCCAGCCGGTCGCAGAAAACAGGTACATTTCCTCGTCCGGGATCACATTGGACTTAAAATGTACGACTCCGCGGCTCTCATATTCTGTCAGTGTCAGGCCCGTCTCTTCTTTTACTTCCCGCAAGAGACAGTCCACACTGTTTTCTCCCGCTTCGAACTTTCCTCCGATCCCGACCCATTTGCCCTCGCAGGGGTCATTTTCCTTTTTGTTGCGGAACAGCATCAGATAGCATCCGTCTTTTTCCAGATAGCACAATGTTGTATTAATGATCTTTTCCATTCTTTCCCTCTAGCCAAAAAGAAGGGGCGCAGATGATTGCGCCCCGCTTTCCTTTTTTGAAACTCTACTGAAGCAGTGCTTCTACCCTTGATTTGTCCATAAATCCGATCCCCTGATTTACGACTTCTCCATTTTTAAAAACCAGCAGGGTCGGAATACTCATAACATTGAATTTAACAGCAAGTTCCTGCTGCTCATCCACATTGACTTTACCGACAACGATCTTTCCTTCCTGCTCCTCAGCGATCTGCGCAATGATCGGTCCCAACATCTGGCACGGTCCGCACCAGGTTGCCCAAAAGTCTACAAGTACCGGTTTATCTGCCTTTAAAACTTCCTGTTCAAAATTGTCTTTTGTAATGGTGATCTCAGCCATTTTACTTATCTCCTTACCTGATTATTTCTCCGGCTTTATGCCTTCTTGATTGTAACATACTTTATGTAATTCTTTTATGAATTATCTGTGTTTATCATCTGCTTCCTCTGCAGCCTTCCGAACCTCGTAAAGGCTTCTGCCCTGTTCCTTTGCGATACGTTCAAGATCGTCATATTCATATTTTGATCTCCGGGCTTCGTATCCGCTCACAGTCTTTTTCCGTATCGTTCCATACGGAGTTTCGATCGTTTCTTCCTTCCGATCCAGTACGTATCGGCACATCCGGTTTTCCCTGATCCCGATCGTTGTCGTATGTTTAAAGATCAGTCTTATGATTTCCTCTTTTTTATCTTCCCGGCACATTACATGGATCAGAGTTCCGGGACGGTTCTTTTTCATTCCGATAGGGACCGTATAAACATCCAATGCCCCGCCTTCAAAGAGACGTTCCATGGCAAAGCCGATCTCTTCTGCCGTCATATCATCCACGTTGCAGGCAAGTTCTATAATATCATCAGTCTTATCTTCGTTTTCCCCAAGCATTGCCCGTACGCAGTTTGCAGCCGGAAAGTCTTTCTTTCCCATGCCATACCCGATCTTCTGTACTTTCATCGGTGGCATTTCGCCAAAGCAGGTCGCAAAATGCTTCAGCAGCGCCGCGCCCGTTGGTGTGCAGAGTTCTCCCTCGATCGTTCCTCCGTAGATTGGAACGCCCTGCAGGATATATGCCGTTGCAGGTGCTGGGACAGGAATGATCCCATGAGCACATTTCACCTGTCCATATCCCACATGGACCGGGGATGCAATGACTTCCTCTGCTCCGATCATATTCATCAAAAGACAAACAGCTGTAATATCCGCGACCGCATCCATGGCTCCTACTTCGTGAAAATGGATCTCTTCCACAGGCTTTCCGTGTGCATGGGACTCGGCTCCCGCAATCAACTGATAAACCGCCAGGATATCCTCTTTTACTTTTTCAGGAAGATCCAGATGTCCCTTCACCAGATGCTCAATATCATGCATGCTGCTGTAATGATGGCTATGGTCATGAGCGTGATGGTGGTCATGGTCATGGTTGTGAGTATGCTCATGTTCATGATGATGCTCATGCATATGCACATCATGGCTTTCTTCTTCCTCGCCATGAACCGTTACCGTCACATAAGTTCCTGTGATTCCGCATTTTTCTGCCGGCTCTATCTCAAAATGCACTCCAGGTATCCCTAGACCATTCATTTTTTCAACAAAAGCATCCGGCTCCGGGATCAGTTCCAGAAGCGCTGCAGTCAGCATGTCTCCGGCTGCTCCCATATGACATTCAAGATACAAAGTTTTCATATGATCTTGTTCCTCACTATATGTATACTTGTGGTGCACGGGACGCTCCGTGCTTCAAAAAGTTTGGACTTGAAACCCTCACACCATGTGATTGATCAGCCCGGCGAGGTAGCCGGCACCGAAGCCATTGTCGATATTCACGACGGAAACTCCGCTGGCGCAGGAATTCAGCATCGAAAGAAGTGCCGAAAGGCCTCCGAAGGATGCCCCGTAACCAACGCTGGTCGGGACTGCGATCACAGGGCAGTCTACCAGGCCTCCTAAAACACTTGCGAGCGCGCCTTCCATGCCGGCAATCGCAACAACAACACTCGCACTCATCAGATCGTCCAGGTGTGACAGTGTGCGGTGAAGCCCCGCAACACCGACATCATACAGCCGGATGACTTCATTGCCTAAGACCTCAGCGGTGATCGCAGCTTCCTCAGCAACCGGAATATCACTGGTTCCCCCTGTTGCTATCACGATCTTTCCGATTCCGTCCGGCTTCGGAAAATCACCAATGACAGCGCATCTGCCCTCTTCATAGTAAGACAGTGGATGGGCCGCATGAACTTCCTCCGCTGCTTCCTTGTCAATACGGGTGATCAGAATCGTTTTCTGCCCGTTTTCTTTCATGACAGAAATGATTCCGATGATCTGCTTTGCCGTCTTGCCTGCTCCGTAGATCACCTCCGCTGCTCCCTGGCGGACTTTCCGGTGCATATCCACCTTGGCAAATCCGATATCTTCAAATGGTTTTTTCTTAAGCTTCAGAACAGCATCATCAACGGAGATACTTCCGTCACTGACGCCTTCTAATAGTTTTCTGAGTTCTGAGTTCATTTCTCTTCTCTCTTTTTCTGATCATTATCCGTTTTCTATCTGTTGATATCCTACCATATATTCCGGTGAAAAGCAGAATTATCTTGCGTTCAGATCAAGGGAGACCGACAGGAAGGACTCTTTCAATTTCTGCAATATCTCCTCTCTGTGCTGCAGTAATAATTCTGTCTGTTCCTTCGGGATCTCAAGTCTTGCATGCCCCTGATACGTCCGGACGCGGAAATCGGAAAAGCCCAGACTGAAAAGATAGTCTTCTGCCTGTTCTATTATCTCCAGTTTCTCTGCTGTGATCTTCTCTCCTGTCGCCACCCTGGTGGCCAGACATGCATAAGACGGCTTATTCCAGGTAAAAAGCCCTGCCTCTTTCGACCGCTCCCGGATCTCTTGTTTGGTAAGTCCGCAAAGTCTTAACGGAGATAGAACGCGGAGTTCTCCGAGTGCTTTCATCCCTGGACGGTCGTCCGCATCATCTGATGCATTCGTCCCGTCCAGAAGGACCGTATAGCCATCTTCTTTAGCAACCGAGGAAATCGTTCCGAAGATCTGCCTCTTGCAGTAATAACAGCGGTCAGAAGGATTTGCGGCAACCTGTTCATCCCTGAGGACATCAACATGGATCACTTTCATATCTGCCCCGATCTCATCCGCCAGTTTCCTCGCATCCTCCAGTTCAAAGGCCGGCTGGAAGGCAGACTTCACATAATATGCCCGAACCTCTTTGGCATATTTTGAAGCTGCATATAATAAATACGCAGAGTCAACGCCCCCGGAAAAACCGAGGGCGACTTTTGGATATTCAGTAAAAAATTGTTCTAGGTTCATTCTTATTCGATCCCTGTGACTTTATAATCCTGATCTTCCACTGCCTTGGCCAGAACAGCATCATCAACCTCTGCATTCAGCTTCAGAACAGCGGTTCCCGCTTCGTGGCTTACGACTGCCTCATCGACCTGTTCCAAAGCTTCAAGTGCTTTTTTGACTCTTGCCTCACAGTGTCCGCACATCATACCTTCAATCTTCATTGTTTTTGCCATCTTCGTACCTCTTTCTGTCTTTTCTGTATTCTCTGTCTGAACCCTGTCAGACACTTCTTTACTCTCACTCAAAAGCTTTCCGTCTTCCGGAACATTCAGCGAGTTCCGTTTTCTCTTATCATGAGACGGATCGTGTACCTTCATCAGATTCAGCCTCAGCGCATTCATAACGACGCAGAAACTGGAAAGGCTCATCGCTGCTGCGCCGAGCATCGGGTTCATCGTGATTCCCAATGATACATAGACGCCTGCTGCTGCCGGAATCAAAAGGACGTTGTAGATCAATGCCCAGAACAGATTCTCTATGATGTTCCGGTAAGTTCTCCTGCTCAGACGGATCGCAGCTGCCACATCAATTAAAGAACTCTTCATCAGGACGATATCAGCTGCATCGATCGCAACGTCTGTTCCTGCTCCGATCGCGATTCCGATATCTGCTCTTGTCAGTGCCGGCGCGTCATTGATCCCGTCGCCGACCATCGCTACTTTTCCGAATTCGGAAAGCTTCCGGATCACAGCTTCCTTGCCATCGGGCCTCACGCCTGCAACAACCTCATTTACGCCCGCAGCGCGTCCGACTGCCTGTGCAGTACGCTCGTTATCACCTGTCAGCATTACAACATGAATGCCGAGATTTTGCAATTGCTTTATCGCCTCCCGGCTGTCTTCTTTCATCGTATCCGCTACCGCGATCATTCCGAGAAGCTGTTCACCCCTTGCAAAGAAAAGCGGAGTTTTTCCGTCTTTTGCCAGATTGTTGAATTCCTCGTGGACCACGGAAGGAATGCCTGCTTTCGTTTTGATAAAAGCTTCGTTCCCACCATACAGAACAGTTCCATCCAGTGAAGCTGTGAGTCCGTTTCCGGGAAGTGCCTGAAAATCAGTAACCTCTTTCGGTGAAAGTCCTCTCTCTTCCGCATAGTTTAAGATCGCTTTTGCCAGAGGGTGTTCACTTTTTCTCTCCAATGCATATGCAAGTTCTAAAAGTTCTTCTTCCCGTACACCTTCCGCAGGGATAAGATCCGTCACCTTCGGCTCGCCGCTTGTGATCGTTCCCGTCTTATCCAGCGCGACGATCTGTACATTTCCTGCTTCCTGCAGCGCCTCTGCATTCTTAAACAGGATGCCGTTTTTTGCACCCATTCCGTTACCGACCATGATCGCAACCGGGGTTGCAAGCCCTAAAGCGCAGGGGCAGCTTACTACAAGAACGCAGATTCCTCTTGCAAGAGAAAAGCCTATGGTTCTTCCGATGAGAAGCCATACAACGATCGTAACAACTGCAATTGCGATAACAGCCGGAACAAAGATTCCCGAGATCTTATCTGCCAGTCTCGCGACCGGCGCCTTCGTTGCTGCCACATCCGAAACCATCTGTATGATCTGTGACAGTGTCGTATCTTCCCCGACTCTGGTTGCTTCACATTTTAAAAAACCGGACTGGTTCAGTGTTGCAGATGAGACTTCATCTCCCGGAGCCTTGTCCACCGGGATACTTTCACCGGTCAGCGCTGCCTCATTTACGGCGCTCTCCCCTTCTATGACACGTCCGTCCACCGGAATATTCTCTCCCGGACGGACAATAAAGATGTCCCCTTTATTCACATCATCGATGGAAACTGTAACTTCCTCTCCATTACGGATAACAACTGCCGTTTTCGGCGCAAGCTTCATCAGGCTTTTCAAAGCATTTGTTGTCTTCCCTTTGGAATAGGATTCAAGCATCTTACCTACAGTGATCAAAGTCAGGATCATTGCTGCAGATTCGAAATAGAACTCCATCATATATTCAGAGACAGCCGCCATATTCCCATCGACCTGAGCCTTTGTCATTGCAAAAAGCATGACTGTGGAATAGCCAAATGCAGCCGAAGAACCCAGAGCGATCAGAGTATCCATATTCGGAGCTCCGTGAAAGAGACTCTTATATCCACTGACAAAGAACTTCTGATTGATCACCATTACAATGGCAGAAAGCAGAAGCTGCAAAAGCCCCATTGCGACATGGTTCCCTTCCATAAACGAAGGAACCGGCCAGCCAAGCATCATATGGCCCATGGAAAAATACATCAGGATCAATAGAAAAACGATAGAGGTGATCAATCGTTTCTTAAGCTTTGGTGTCTCATGATCTTTTAAAGCTTCTTCCTGCTGCGCAAGCTTCGCCAGAGAACTACCTTTTTTTGTTGAACTTCCATCATCCTGCAGGGATGCTCCGTAACCTGCATCCGTGACCGCTTTGATAACATCAGCTGCAGATGCACTGCCTTCCACACCCATTGAATTCGTTAACAAGCTGACACTGCAGCTTGTTACTCCCGGTACTTTCGATACCGCTTTTTCCACTCTTGCCTGGCATGCCGCGCAGGTCATTCCTGTTACCATGTACTTTTCCATCTGTCAGTCACTTTCCTGTCTTACTGCTAAACGGACGGATGCCGCCCCTTCAGTTTATTCTCCTGTCAGATCATTTCATGAATTTCTGAAGTGTCTGGACCAGTTCATCGAGTTTTTCTTCACTTCCCTGCCGCACATCATCTGCCACGCAGCTTTTGATGTGGTTACTGAGCAGAACTTTTGTAAAACTGTTCAGCGCGCTGTTTGCCGCAGATACCTGATTTAAGATATCAATACAGTAAGCATCTTTTTCCAGCATACCTTTGATGCCGCGTATCTGCCCTTCCACGCGGTTCAAACGGTGAATCAGGTCTTTCAGTTCTTTTTCATCCCGCACCTTTGTTCTGCAGCAGGGACATTCTTTCTCTTTTGCTTTACTCATCGTTTCTTTCTCCTGTCCTCTCTATCTTCTACCCCGGTATATACCCTATAGGGGTATGTGTTTCTATTCGCACTATATACCCTCCAGGGGTATCTTGTCAATACTATCGGATAAAAAGATGCAGTTCAAAAAAAATACCACCCCTAAATCATGGTGATAGAGGGGTGGCATAATTGTGAACTTTCTGAAATGTTGCCCAAAAGGGCTTTTTTTATTGTTTTTTCATGAAAAATCAGTCTTCACAGGGGTGGCAAAATTGTGAATTCTCTAAAATGTTGCCCGGAGCGGAAATCAGTCTAATGATTTTATGTAACATCTCCGGCGTTTATGCTGCGTTGCATCAAAGGCCTTCCATTGACTTAAGACCTTGGAATTCGTCTCAAGCTGCGGTCCGGTCTCTGCATATTCGATATGGTTTTTGATACAGCTTTTCATCATATGATCCATAATGATGGCATTCACTCCTCTGCTCTGCAGCTCCGGTCTTACCGCGATCAGAAGCAGATCCACTGCATTATTCTTCCGGAGTGCTTTCAGGACACGGATCCATCCAAACGGAAAGAGTTTTCCGTTGCTCTTTTTCATGGCATCTGCTACAGAAGGACAGCAGACTCCGAAACCGGCAAGATCGTCATTCTCATCGAGCACCAGACAGCAATAATCCGGATTGATCAGCGGGATAAACTTGTCAGCATATTTTTCGATCTGTTCTTTCAAAAGATCAACTGTTCCGTACAGTTCGGAATATGCCACATTGACCAGTTCAAAGAACTTGGTAATATAAGGCTTGTAATTCGAACGCTTCCGCATATCCGCTTTATGGTGTTTTCCGCGTTTCATTACGACTTCGGAAATGTAAGACAGTTTCTCATAGATCGGATCTGTCTCTTTCGGGACCTGGATCTTGTACTCGATCCAGTCAGTATCTTTCTGATAGCCGAGACGTTTCATATGCTCGTTATAATACGGCGGATTGTAATAAGTAATGAACATATTCCGCTGATCAAAGCCTTCAACAAGCATCCCCTCCCGGTCCATATCTGAAAAGCCTAAGGGGCCGTGGATCTCAGTGCAGCCTTTTTCCCTTGCCCAGTTTTCAACGGTCTCAAACAAAGCATCCGAAACTTCCGGGTCATCAATAAAATCCGGCTGGGAAAAGCGCATCCTGTTTGTACCCCACTTCTCATTGGAACGGTGGCTCAGGATCGCACCGATCCTGCCGACGATCTTTCCATCTCTATATGCGAGAAAAGCCCGGGCATCACAATATGCAAATGCCGGGTTTTTCTTCGGATCCCAGTCTGCCAGATCGTCCCCATAGAACGACGGAACAAACTGTTCCACATCTTTATACATTACATTCGGAACTGTTACGAATTTCCGAAGCTGTGCTCTAGTTTTTACTTCTACGATTTCCAGATTTCCCATGCTATTATTATGTACAACTTTCAGGTAATTGACAAGTTGTAAATCCAATCGGTCCTATTGCCGGATCGATGCGATGAATTCGGAAAAATCATCATGCAGCCAGAGAACAGGAGTCGGATACAACGGATTCGCTTCTTTCATTGCCCATGTAATGATCTGCTCCACATCCTCGTCTTTGATCTCTTCCACAAACTCCGGAATCTCCATTTCTTTCTTCAGATCTTCGATCCAGCGGATGAATTTCTCTGCTTTTTCCGCATCGTTTTTTCCTTCCATGCCGCAGACATCCGCCAGCTCTGCAAGACGTTTATGCGCAGCAGAGCCAAACTTCCTCATAACATGCGGAAGCAGGATTGACATTGCCTTTCCGTGAGGCACGCCGTAGAGTCCGCCCAAAGTGTGTCCGACTGCATGGACATAACCGACGCAGCCTCTGGTAAATGCACGCCCTGCAAATAGCGCTGCCTTCTGCATATTCTGGCGGGCTTCCATATCAGCACCATTATGAAAAGCCTTCAGCAGATTGTCATAGATCAGACGCACTGCTTCTTTGGAAAGATCATTCTCGATCTTTGTATTGTATTTATGGTTCGTATATGCCTCAACGGCATGACAAAGCGCATCCATTCCGGTCGTAGCCGTAATAAACGGCGGAAGGCCTGCAGTCAGTTCCGGATCTAAGATCGCATACTTTGGAAGGATCGCAGGGTCCATGATGGAAGCTTTGTGATGCGTTGCCGAATCTGTAATGACCGCGGCAAGGGTCGTCTCTGAACCGGTTCCTGCCGTTGTCGGAACAGCAAAGAACAGCGGAATCTTTTTCATGACTTTTAAGATTCCCTGCATCTGTGCCACGCTCCTCTTCGGATGTGCGACTTTTGCGCCGATTCCCTTTGCACAGTCCATCGGCGAACCTCCGCCCATCGCAACCAATGCCTGGCAGCCGTTTTCCTGATAGATCTTAAATCCGGCTTCCACATTGTCACTGGTCGGGTTTGGAGAAACATCGGAATATAAGGCATAGGAGATCCCTGCCGCATCCAATGCATTCGTCAGCTTATCTACAAGTCCGAGTTTAACCAGTCCGTTATCGGTTACAACAAGTACTTTTCCCGCGCCTTTTTCTTTCAGCATTTCCGGCATTTTGGTGATCGATCCAGCGCCTTCTATATATTCCGGCATCCTGTAGCCCATGAAGTAATGAGCGATCACCATCACTGCCTGAAAGATCTTGCAATAAAGTCGGTAAATCATACGTCCCTCCTTTACTTCTTTTCTATCCTCATATTCCACACTGATCGCTTTTTTCGGACATTTTTCTGCACACTGCCCGCAGCGAAAACATTTTTTCTGATCAATTGTAAACGGCTCCTTTAATTCGCCATAGGGAGCATCTGCTTTACAGGTCTTCTGGCAGAGGGAACATCCGATACAGAGGTCCTGATCGATCGTAACTTTTTTGATCCGTCTCTGACCTGCCTCAGGAAAGATCGCTCGGTTCGGGCAGATCGACTCACACTGGCCGCAGCCGATGCAGGAGTCTCTGTCGATCGTATATTTCTGTTTTGTTTCATCAAGCGGTTTCGGAACGCCAAAGAGGCATTCATACGCGCATGCGCCGCAGCCGACACAGCGGCTGCTATCGATCCTATATGCCATATCAACCTCCTGACGCCGGAGATAACAGCCAGATATCATCTCCGTCCTTTAATGCACGGTTTTTCTTTGCACAGCGGTCTCCATTGATATAGACGACCGCATCTTTAAAGGATAGCTTTTCCGGATGTTCCAATGCCGGCTTTTCCTTGACATTTTCTGTGTAGACCTCATCTACTCTCTGATTCAGAAGGGCAAAGATATCATCCAGTTTTACAGCCTCTACTTCCTCTTTTGCCAGGTGGGTATCCACGCGGAGAACCCCGTATAAGCGAACAGTCACTTTAGCCATTGCTCATCGCCTCCTTTACGATCCGGTCATAATAATCCGGATACAGATCCACGCCGAAGCTTTTTAACGTCTTATATTTCGGAATGCCGTCTTTCCATCCTCTTCCCCTGTAATAATCTTTCTTCAGTTTTTCGATCGGCACTTTCGTTCTCGGATCATTCGGGTCCTGCGCCACTTCCGTCAAACGTTTCGGAAGCACATCCGCACCCGCCTTCTGTCCCAGAATGATATTTGCCATACGTTCCATGTTATAACCATGGGAACCTACGGTAAGCGCAGTGCCAAGTGTTGCCTTAAAATCACAGACGTAATTCAGTGCGTAGGTATGCTGGATCAGCGGTATGTTCAGTTTCACAGCCTTGGTGAATTTATTTAAAAGATTAACGACCGGCCCAACATACGGAAAGACTTTCAATATCGCCTTCGTCATAAGTGAATTCGGCTTTTCCACAAGGAAAGCAGGAAAAACAGCATAGCTTGTAAACAGACAGGATCCGCATGCAGAGATCGCTTCCATCAGATTCTGGAACATGATCGTCATTGCAGCTTTTCCGTGCGGAGTCAGCGAGTCTACATCAAGCCCAAGACCTTCCACAACGACCATATAGCCGGCATTTAAGTGACAGCCGCCCCGGTTCGCGGTTGCATAACCAAGCCCTTGTCCGACAGCGCGCCGCGGTTCGTATGCAGCAAGCTCCATGCCCTTCGCATGGATCGCAAACTCTTTTCCTCCGAACTTTTCACTCATGCGTTTGGTTCCGTTAGCCAGATCATCACCAATCCCCTCACGGAAAGCGATCTTCCTGAAGGTCTCGGAAATATTATCTGTCTTTCCAAACTGAAGGCCGTTATCCCACATACCTTTCTCATTCAGTTCCATCGCAAATGCAAGAGATCCGGCAGTGGAGATCGAATCCATGCCCAGCTCGTCCAATTCGTAATTCCATTTCAGGACCATTTCCATATTGTCATTCAGGATATTTGCGCCCAACAGACCAAGCGTTTCAAGTTCCGGCCCTTTGACCACTTTATCATCCACTCGGACAGAACGTGCACAGCGGATGACGCAGGTCGTGCAGGCAGAGCTTGCCACCAGGTGCTTTTCCGCCAGTTCTTCACCGGAGACCGATTCAAATTTCTCAAACCGTCCGGCGCTGAAGTTCTTTGTCGCTAAGATTCCATGAGCATGCATCGGAGCCACAAGTCCCGCAGTCCCGAGTTTTGGAAGCTGTCGTCCGGTCAACGGATGCGTCTTTAAAGTCTTTGTCCATTTTTTATTGAAAGGGATCAGTTTTTCCGGCTTCGCGATTTCTACCGTTTTCGTTCCCTTTACGGTTACGGCTTTCAAATTCTTATCCCCAAAGACCGCTCCGACGCCGCCTCTTCCGGAAGTCCTCTCTCCGCTGAAGACACAGGAATATAATACTTTGTGTTCCCCTGCCGGGCCGATCACAAGTTTATCCGTATCAGGAGGAAGCTGTTCCTGTGTTTCTGAGATCAGTTTTCCCCAGAGCTGTGCTGCATCCTCGAAGGTCACATCATTTTCCGTGATATGTACCGCAAGCGGTGTGGAGGCCCGGCCTGAAATGATGCAGGCATCATAACCAGCCCTCTTTAAAGAGAGACCGAAATTCCCACCGCAGTTGGAAGATGTAATAATGTTTGTTAATGGGGATATCGTAGAAATGTTAAAGCGGGAAGTATTGGGACAGCCGGAACCTGTTAAAGGGCCTGTCGTCACAACGATCCAGTTATCTTCATCAAACGCTTTCATGCCCGGATGAATATGCTGAAAGAGGATGTCGGCCGCCATGATCTTTCCGCCGATCGTCCTTCTCCTGTCTTCATCCGTCCATGGAAAAAGCTCATGCGTCCGGTTCGACAGATCGATCTTCAATACCTTTCCCATATACCCTTTTAAGACAGACATAACTTACCTCCTATCTTATGTCCGCATTATACCACCCCTTCTCTATTGTTGTACTAAAAAATGAACAATTAACGAGATTCTCAAAACAAGTTGGAGTATAATAGAGCCAAACTATTTTAAGGGAAACAAAAATGTCCAGGAAAACAGATGTACTGATCATCGGTGCCGGCATCTTAGGCTGCTTTGCGGCATGGGCACTCAGCCGCTATAAAATCAGCACGGCGGTCATCGAAAAAGAAGCCGATGTCTGCACCGGAATCAGTAAAGCCAATACAGGAATCATCTATCAGGGATACGATCAGCATCCCGGATCTTTAAAGGCAGATCTTTGCAGAAAGGCATCTGTTTCTTTTCCTGCTCTTTGCAAAGAACTCGACGTAAACTATAAAAAACGCGGACTGCTGATGCTGAGTTTTGGGCCGAACGCAGATCGTGTACTCGAAAAAAAGATTCGGAATGCAGAAGTTTCTAATATACCGGATGTACATCTTATCGGAGCGGAAGAGCTATACCGTCTGGAGCCTTCGCTGAAAAAAGGAGTCTCACATGCGCTCTTTGCAGAGAATACCTTTGTGGTTAATCCATGGGAACTTGGGATCGCAGCTTATGAAAATGCAAAGGCAAATGGCGTGTCCTTTTATCTAAATGAGGAAGTTCTATCCATTCGAAAAGAGTCCGGTGTCTTTCACATTGCAACAAATGAGCAGGAGTTTCAGGCAAAACGCATTCTATGCTGTGGAGGCTTAAACTCCGATGCGTTGTGGGAATTGGTCAATAAACCGAAGATCCGTCTGGTCCCTCAGGCCGCAGATTATCTGGTCTTCGATACTGATTGCGGAGGACTGATCCGGCATGTCATTTCTGTTGAGCCGGAGGAAAAGGGAGATGGTATCACGATCGTTCCGACATGTGACGGCAATCTTCTGCTCGGTCCTACCAGAAGAGAACTAAACGGAAGTTTTGACGGAAGCACTGCTCTCGCAGGACTTTCTGAGTTAAAAGAAAAAGGCAAATGGCTGCTTCCAGATCTCCCATTCGATCAGATGATCCGCTCATTTGCAGGAGTCAGGCCAAATCCGTTTTATCTGGATCAGAACGGAACGATCACAGACAAGAGTCTGAATGATTTTGTAATACTGGAAGAAGACGGTTTCTTTGATCTGATCGGAGTTAAGACACCCGGCATCACCTGCGCAAATGAGCTTGGACAATATATTACTACACGTATCCTTGCCTCGTTTGCATCGGCTCCGGAATTAAAAACAGACTTTGATCCTGTGCGAAAGGCAATACCAAAAATCTCGGATCTGTTAGAACGTGCCCCGGAAGCTCTTATGCAGCTTCCTCCCGAATACAGAGAGATCTTCTGCCGCTGCAGGAATGTCAGCAAGGGAGAGATCCTTGAAGCGATTCGAAGAGGCGCTTCAACACTTGACGGGATCAAACGCCGGACTGACGCAGGAATGGGACGATGCCAGGGCGGTTACTGTATGGAAAAGATCCTGCATCTTTTAAGCAAAGAGCTGCAGACCGATATTTATAAGATCACCAAAGACGGCCCGGGAACAGAAATCATAAAAGAATCATGAATCATTACGATGTTTTAGTCATCGGCGGAGGTGCCGGCGGAATGGCCGCTGCTCTGTCCGCCCTGGAAAATGGATACCGGAAGATACTGATCGCGGAGCGGAAAGAATCGCTCGGTGGTATTTTGCTGCAATGCACGCACAAGGGTTTCGGGCTTGGTTATTTCGGCGAGGATCTTTCAGGCATCGAATACGCAGAACGGTTTCAGCTCAAGGTACAGAGGACTGAGATCCAGGTTCGCTGTAATACGATGGTCCTCCGTCTTTATCCGGATCAGACAGCTCTGCTCTCCGGAACAGACGGAATTGAAAAAATCTCTTTTGATGTCTGCGTTCTTGCGACCGGATGCAGAGAACGGACCTTATATTCCCAGGAGATCAGCGGAACGCGTCCCGCCGGGATCATGACAGCCGGGACAGCCCAGAAACTGATGAATGTGGACGGACTTGAGATCGGTGATGAGATCATTATCGCAGGGACAGGCGATGTCGGACAGATCATGGCCGGACAGCTCTCTCTTTCTGGAAAACGGATCATAGCGATGATTGAAAAAGAAGATCATCCGGGCGGTCTGAAACGAAATCAGGAAAACTACCTGAAAGCATTACGGATCCCTGTTATATTAAACTCTGTAATTACAAGAGTTCATGGAAGAAAAAGGATCGAAGGCGTAGAGGTCAAAAATCTCCTGACCGGAGAATTAAGCTTTTTGAAATGCTCTACGCTTCTGACAGCGATCGGTATGATCCCTGAAACAGATCTTTTAAAAACAAGTTTCGGAAAAGAAGCAATTCCGGACTGGCTGATAAAAGTCGGCAACTGCAAATATGTTCACGAAATCGTAGACAGCGTAACAGCAGACGGGTTACAATTATGGGACACATTTAAAGGAAGACCGCATTCAAGTACCTGAAACTGTGAGAAAACAGATGAAATAGAATAAAAACAGTTATTGGAGGAAAGTTAAAATGAAAAAACTGATTTTACCTGTAGTGATCTCAATCTCTGCTGCACTTCTTCTTTGTGCCTGCGGAGGCGGAAATGCTCCGGAGGAGGCTTCCATTCCTGAAACAAAAGAAGCGGCAGATGTCCCGACAATTGGACTGGATATTCTGATCGAAGAAGATGAGAGTATGATCAACACCTATTCTCTGCTTGCTGTAAATCCTGCTGCCCCATGGGTCGATGCAGACGGCAACAGCGTTGATGCATCAACTGTTGCGATCAACACCGCCGGCGCAGATGCACTGATCAACTGGATGCTCTCCGAAGAAGGACTGAACGCTGCAGGCAACTATGGTTTTGACGATTACGGCGAGTATCTTTTCTACATCAAAGATGATGCTCCGAAATCTGCTGCAGAGATTCCACAGGCGACGGATGAGACAAAGGTGATCCGCCTGTCTACTACGACATCGGTGAACGACTCCGGTCTTTTGGGATATCTTCTTCCGATCTTCGAAGAGGAATATGGCTACACAGTCGAAGTTACATCCGCAGGTACCGGCAAAGCGATCGCAAACGCAAAAATGGGAAATGCCGATCTTCTTTTAGTTCATGCAAAAGCACAGGAAGAAGACTTTATTGCGGCCGGCTTTGCAAGAACGATTGACGGACAGACAGCTGAACGGCTTGCATTCATGTACAACTATTTTGTTCTCTGCGGTCCAAAGGATGATCCTGCAAAGGTGAAAGACGCTGCAGATGTCAAGGCTGCATTTGCTGAGATTGCAAACGGAAAATTCCGTTTTGTCTCAAGAGGAGATAAGAGCGGTACTCATACAAAAGAGCTTTCTCTCTGGCCGGAAGAGCTTGGGATCACAGAAGAGCCTGCAAGCTTCGAAGCATATCAGGACTGGTATATTTCTGCAAATTCCGGTATGGGAGTATGCCTGACAATGGCAAACGAACAGGGTGCATATATCCTGTCCGATAAAGCAACCTTCCTGACATTCAAAGCAAACGGCGGTATTTTAGAGGACGCAGAATAAAAGAAAATGGGACAGGCTTTTATAGAAGCTTTCGAACTTATATTGAGCGGTGACCGTATCGTCTGGCAGATCATCGGTGTCACACTTGAAATGACGCTGATCAGCTCCTTTGTGGCAATCCTGATCGGAGTGCCGATCGGAGCCTGGCTTGGAAACGCGACCTTCAGAGGACGCAGAGTCCTTGTGATCATTGACCGCGCTTTTATGGGACTTCCTCCGGTTGTCTGCGGTCTTTTCTGCTATCTGCTCTTCAGCGGTGTAGGGCCATTAAGAGGACTTCATCTGCTCTACACCGTTACCGGTATGGTCATCGCGCAGATCATTCTTTTACTTCCCATGGCTGTCGGGATGACGGAAAGTCATGTTTTCGCTGCAGCTCCTGTTATCAACGAAACTACCAGGGGGCTTAAGATCGGAAAAACAAGAAGCCTGTTTCTTACCATTAACGAAAGCCGCTACCATATCATCTCCACCTATCTGTTCCTTTGGGGACGGGCCATGGCAGAGGTTGGAGCGGTATCGATCGTCGGCGGTGCGATCATGTTTAAAACGAATGTCATGACGACCGCCATCATGAACTACACCAGTATGGGAAACTTTAAATCCGCGATGGCACTAGGGATCATCCTTCTGTTCCTCGTCTTTTTGCTGAATATCATCGGAGCGCTTTTACAGGGAGATAGAAACAAATGATCATTCCTGCTCTCAAAAAAACGTATAAAGATCAGCTCGTTCTGGATTTCCCGAAGACGGAGATCGCAGACGGCAGTCTCGTTGCGCTCTGCGGACCGAACGGTTCCGGGAAATCAACCCTGGGGAAGATCCTTGCAGGCGTAATTAAAGCGGATGACGGATGCGAAAAGATCCCATATGAACAGGTAGGTTATATGAGCCAGCAGGCCTTCGCTTTTCGCTTATCTGTCAAAACCAATCTGCTACAGAATAAAGACAGCGCTCTCTCCCGCGAGGAAAATGAAGCCCGGGCTGAGAAGCTTATGAAGATCCTGCAGCTTTCTGAACTGGCAAAGAAAAACGCAGCAAAGCTTTCCGGCGGGCAGAAACAGCGCATGTCACTCGCACGGGCGCTGATGAAAGATTATAAAGTTCTGATCCTGGATGAACCTACTGCCTCCATGGATCTGGAGATCATTCCCGTTGCAGAACAGCTGATCCGGGATTATCAGGAACGGACAAACTGCACGATCCTTCTGATCACGCATTCCCTGGATCAGGCGGAGCGTCTCGCGTCCAGAATCCTGTATCTGGACGAGGGAAAACTCTCGAACTGAACGATCGTTCAAAACAGTCTCCGAATTCCTTCATGTTTTATTTTCAAATGAACCAAAGTGTGCTATATTTTTTAGCACACGATTTTTTTTACGGAAGGAATGACTCATGAATAAGTACAGAGATTTTGACAACTACTTGAAAGAATACCCTTCACAGGACGGCTACTTCGGAAAATACGGTGGCAACTACTTAGAGGATCCGGAGCTGATCAAAGCGTTCAATGAATATGCGGAAGGATATCACACGATCGCGCAGTCCGCACAGTTTATCGCGGAACTTCGTCGGATCCGGCGTGACTTCCAGGGGCGTCCGACTCCTGTCTATCACTGCCAGAATCTCTCTAATCTTTTAGGACGGACACAGATCTATCTGAAAAGAGAAGATTTAAATCATACCGGTGCGCATAAATTGAATCACTGCATGGGCGAAGGTCTTCTTGCCAAATATATGGGAAAGAAAAAACTCATTGCGGAGACCGGTGCCGGTCAGCACGGCGTTGCACTTGCCACCGCAGCGGCTTACTTTGGTTTGGAATGTGACATTTACATGGGAGAAGTTGATATCGCAAAACAGGCGCCGAACGTTACCAGAATGAAGATCTTAGGCGCAAACGTGATCCCGGTCTCCTTCGGTTTGAAAACTCTGAAAGAAGCAGTTGATGCCGCTTTTATGGCATACTCCAGAGAATATAAAGATGCGATCTACTGCATCGGTACAGCCGCAGGTCCCCATCCCTTCCCTCTGATGGTCCGCGACTTCCAGTACTGTATCGGTCAGGAAGCAAGGGAACAGTTTATTTCCCAGACAGGTCATCTCCCGGATCAGGTCGTTGCCTGTGTCGGAGGCGGATCGAACTCCATCGGTATGTTCACGCCTTTCCTGGCCGACCCGGTTGAACTGGTTGGTGTGGAGCCTTTAGGAAGAGGTCCGGCTCTCGGCGATCATGCAGCTTCGATCACCTATGGCAGTGAAGGCGTCATGCATGGATTTAACAGCATTATGCTGGCGGATGAAAACGGAGATCCTGCTCCGGTCTATTCCAATGCCAGCGGTTTGGATTATCCGGCTGCAGGTCCGGAGCACGCGCTCCTGCATGATATGGACCGCGTCAAATATACAACGATCGGCGACGAGGATGCGATCGAAGCGCTCTTCCTGCTCTCCAGAGAGGAAGGCATCATTCCGGCGATCGAAAGCTCCCACGCTTTAGCGTACGCGATCAGTATCGCGCGCACAGGAATGACCGGTTCAATCCTGGTCAATCTTTCAGGACGCGGTGATAAAGATCTGGATTTCGTCGTTGAACACTATGGCTACGGTCCGGAGTTCCTTGAAAAGATGGCTCGGAAAAGACAGTAGAACGATCAGTATTAGAATCTGATGAATCATAAAAGGCGGGGACCGCTTCCCCGCCTTTTTATTTCGTTTTTTCATGAGCACTACTCGTCTTTATTCTCTGTACCTTTCATTTCTGAAAGATCTTTTTTCATTTTTTCTGCAGCGTCAACTGCAGCCTCAGAAACATTTTCAGCCGCATCCTCTATTGACTCTTTTTTCTTTTTCTTAAAGATATTCCGTATCATATCGGTATAACTGATGGTCTTAGGTGCCTCCTCTTTCTTGACCATGGAAAACTGGCCGTTCCTTTCGAGCCGCTCATTGATTGCCTCCTCCGCGATATGCCCGATGACCGCCATAACCGGAACTCCAAACAACATGCCGGCGACACCGCCCACCCAGCTTCCGATGGTGATTGCAAAGATGACCCAGATCGGACTTAAACCTGTGGAATCTCCGATAATTTTAGGGCCGATAATATTTCCATCGACCTGCTGAAGAACGAGGATCAGGATCGTGAAGATCAAGGCCTGTTTCCAGCCGGTCATCAGCATGATCAGTATACTCGGGATCGCTCCGATAAAAGGTCCGAAATAAGGGATGACGTTAGTCACACCAACCAGAACAGAGATCAGCAGCGGATACGGCAGCCGCAGGATCAGCATCATGATTCCACACAGTATACCAATGATCAGGGAATCAAAAATCTTACCAGTAAAAAAGTTACTGAAGATATTGGAACACTCTCTTGTAACTTTGGAAACGTGGGCTGCTTTTTCAGGTTTGAACCATGCATAATACAGCTTCCGAATGGTACTCTCCAGATGGAGCTTATCGGAAAGGATATAGATTGATACGATGATCGACATAAAGAAACTGATGATTCCGGAGATCACCCCGACACCGGTCGATACAATACCGGACAAAAGTCCCTCTGCCCATTCCTGGATCCTTGCCATCAGCTTAGGTACGATCGTGCTGATATTGTCTGTCAGGACTTCAAGGTTGAGATTTTTGAAATGCTCCTGAAGGCCATCGATCCATCTCTCCACGGTATGAGAGAATGTACCAATCGTTCCCACCAGAGATTTGATACTAGTTACAAACTGGGGAACGATGATATAGATCAAAACACCGATCACACCAAAAACGATGATGTATGAGAGCAAAAGCGCCAGCGTTTTCCGAAGCCCCCTCCGTTTTGTCATATGGAGCCATTTGCCGAAAAAAGTAAAATCAAAAAACTTAAAGAGCGGATTAATCAAATATGCAATGATAGTTCCTATCACAAAGGGAGAAAGAACACCGAAAACGACTTTTACCGCATTCCAGACATGGGAAAAATCGAAAACGATCTTTACCAGGAGTGCACAGGCAAAAAAGCCCAGGACTGCATAGACTGTGATCGTAAAATATTTAGGGTTTTTCAGAAATTTTTTTCCTTTGTTTTCGTCCATGTGCCTATTATACAAGAAAAAGAGACTGTTTAAAGCCTCTTTTTCATTTTATTTCCAGATTTCAAATGAGTTTAAGTTCAAATCGTTGATCAGATGTCCAGAAGTTCAACACCATTATCAAGAAGGATCTTTTCAGCGGCTTCATTATCATCGACACGTACGATCATGTGAGCCTTGTCGGAATCGGAAGTTACGATTGCATACATATACTCAATACTGATCCCGTTATCTCCAAGAAGGGAAAGGACCTTCGCGAGTCCGCCGACCTGATCCGGCACCTTAAAGCCGCAGACCTCACGGACTTTCGCCGTCTGTCCGGCACTTGATAAAGCAATCAGTGCTTTCTCAGTATCATCGACGATCATTCTGGCAATACCAAAGTCTTTCGTATCCGCAACAGTCATTGCTTTCAGATCGACATTCGCCTCTGCGAGAACATTGGCAAGATTTGCAAGCGTTCCCGGTTTATTCTCCATAAATACAGACAACTGTTTTACTGCCATAACACTTCTCCTTTCTTAGTCCACAAGCTTTCTCTTATCGATGACGCGGACTGCTTTTCCTTCACTTCTGGTGATCGTCTTCGGAGCCACAAGATGGACATTCGGTACGATGCCGAGCATTGCCTTGATGGCACCCTTAAGCGCTTTTTCTTTCTCAGCAATTGATTTGACTGTATCGTCAAACTGCTCTGGAAGAAGTTCCACATAAATATCGAAGACATCTGTGGTTCCCTCACGGGAAACTTCGATCTGGTAATTCTCTGAGTAGTTTTCTTTCAGCAGGACAGTCTCGATCTGGCTCGGGAATACATTGACGCCCTTGATGATCAGCATGTCATCAGATCTTCCGGTCGGTTTCTTCATCTTAATGAAGGTCCTGCCGCAGGAGCACTGCTCTCTGACTAAGATACAGATGTCTCTGGTGCGGTATCGTAAAAGAGGGAATGCTTCTTTATCGAGGCAGGTAAATACAAGTTCCCCGGGAGTCCCTTCCGGAAGCACTTCTCCTGTGTCCGGATCAATCACTTCAGCATAGAAATGATCCTCATTGATATGCATGCCTGTCTGCGCTTCACATTCAAATGAAACACCCGGTCCTGAGATCTCTGTCAGGCCGTAAATATCATAGGCCTTAATACCTAAGCCTTTTTCAATCGTCCGCCGCATCTCATTTGTCCATGGTTCCGCGCCGAAGATTCCGGCTTTCAGAGAGATCTGATCCGGAGAGATCCCTTTTTCCTTAAAGCTCTCTGCAATATAGGCTGCATATGATGGAGTGCAGCAAAGGCAGGTCACGTTCAGATCATTGATAAATGTCAGCTGACGGTCGGTATTTCCGGACGACATCGGAACAGTAAGACTTCCGACTTTATGGGAGCCGTCGTTCAGTCCCGGTCCTCCGGTAAACAGACCATAACCATAGCTGACCTGTACCACGTCTTCCTTATCGACCCCGGCTGCTACCAGAGCCCTCGCGCAGCAATCACTCCAGATATCCAGATCGTGTTTCGTATAATAAGCTATTACCCTTTTTCCGGTCGTTCCGGAAGTGGACTGGATACGGACACAGTCAGCAAGATCCACTGCAAGAAGACCGTATGGATAGGTATCTCTCAGATCCGATTTGGATACAAAAGGCAGTTTATGAATGTCTTCAATTCCTTTGATATCTTCCGGCTTAACGCCTTTCTCATCCATCAGTTTTTTGTAGTACGGAACATGTGCATAGACATGCTTAACCTGCTCTACCAGTTTTTCCGACTGCAGTTTTTTAATTTCCTCTACCGGCATCGTTTCCGCATCCGGCTGATAATACTTTCTCTTTTCCATTAATTCCTTTACCTCTTTACTAAAAAAGTTCGAAGTCATTCCTCAAGAGTTTTTAATACAACAGAGGATATTTTATCACACTATCATGGTAGCATGTCAAATCATTTTCGTGATGATCATACCTTTTTGCGGAGTTCAGTCTTTATAAATGTTATTGCCTTCTGAATCGATAGCAACGATCGCAGGAAAATCCTCTACATACATTTCCCTGACCGCTTCCGTCCCAAGCTCATCAAAAGCGATCACCTTACTGCTCTTGATACACTTCGAAAGCAGCGCTCCGGCGCCACCTACCGCAGCAAGATAAACTGCTCTGTTCTCAACGATCGCCTGAATCACTTTAGGACTCCTTCTGCCCTTTCCGATCATTCCTTTCAGCCCAAGTTCCAATAGCTTTGGCGTATACTTATCCATGCGGGAAGATGTGGTGGGCCCGGCAGATCCGATCACCTGTCCGTCTCTTGCCGGCGTCGGCCCGAGATAGTAGATCACATTTCCATTCAACTCAAACGGTAGCTCCTTTCCTGCTTCGATCAGCTCGATCAGTTTTTTATGAGCGGCATCTCTTGCAGAATAAATGATTCCTGTGATCTTAACCATGTCTCCTGTTTTCAGTTGCTGTATCGTTTCCGCTGTCAGCGGTGTTGTAATTTTATGATCCATGTGGTTCCTCCAATGCTGATCTTAAATTGTCCGGACAATATGCCGGTTAACATGGCAGCAAATATTGACCGCTACAGGAAGGCCCGCGATATGGGTCGGATAGGTCTCAATATTGACGCCAAGACAGCTGACACTTCCTCCAAGACCTGCCGGTCCGATCTCAAGCTGATTGATCTTCTCTAAGATCTCCTCTTCCAGTTTCCGGATATGCTCTTTCTCGCTCGCCCGGTCTACCGGTCTTGCAAGTGCCTTCTTGGAAAGCAGCGCAGCTTTTTCAAAAGTGCCGCCGATGCCGACTCCGACAACGACCGGAGGGCATGCATTCGGTCCAGCGAGCTTCACCGCATCTACGACCGCAGTTACAACGCCCTCTTCTCCATCTGCAGGTTTCAGCATATAGACTCTGCTCATGTTTTCGCTTCCAAACCCTTTCGGCGCAAGCGTGATCTCAACATCCTCCCCGGGAACGATCTCATAATGGATGACTGCAGGCGTATTATCATTCGTATTGACACGAAGGAGCGGATCAGAGACAACAGATTTTCTCAGATATCCTTCGGTATATCCTTTTCTTACACCTTCATTTACAGCATCTTCAAGAGGGCCGCCAATAAAATGTACCTCCTGTCCAACTTTCAGGAAAACGACAGCCATTCCCGTATCCTGGCAGATCGGGATCTTTTCCGTTTTTGCAATCTCCATGTTCTCATCAAGGATCTTAAGGATCTGTTTTCCTAAAGGTGCAGTCTCTTTTTGCTGTGCCTCTTTCAGTGCCTTTTTCATATCATCTGAAAGTTCATAGTTGATCGACATGCACATTTCACACAGTGCATCTGTTATCTTTGAAACATCGATTTCCCGCATACTGACTCCTCAATTATTCGTGTTCATTAAAAAACGATTTTTTCATCAAGTCTCATTTTTATTTATCATACCATACTTTACGGCAAACATTATTTTCAACTGGAATTTTAAGTCCGGAAACGGTAAAATTTTTTGTTATGACAAAACTGAAAACGGTTCAAACCTCAAAAGACGGAACGCAGAAATTTCTTTTAGAACTGAACGACGGCAATCTGATTGAGACAGTTCTGATGAAACACCCTTATGGAAACAGCGTCTGTATAACAAGTCAGGCAGGCTGCAACATGGGCTGCGCTTTTTGTGCGTCCGGCATTACAAAAAAGGTCCGTGACCTGACAGCGGAAGAGATGTTCAATCAACTGCTGATAGCAGATGAAGCGATGCCGCATGTAAGCCATATCGTCATTATGGGAACCGGAGAGCCCTTCGATAATTATGATGAGGTGGTTCGTTTCTGTGATCTGGTGAGCGACGAAAGAAAACTATCCGCCGCGATCCGCAAAGCAGATACTTTAAAAAATGTACCTTTTTCGGCAGTTGCTCCCCGTCATATCACAGTCAGCACTTGCGGAATCGTGCCAAAGATCCACGAATTTGCTCAAACGGAAAAACGATTCAATCTCGCGATCTCATTGCACGCGCCAAACAACGAACTGAGAAACCGTCTCATGCCGGTCAATAAAAAATATCCGCTGGAGGAATTAATTCCTGCTGCAGCGGAATATTGTAAAATGACAAAACGCCGGATCACATTTGAATATCTTTTGCTTGACGGCATTAACGACAGTGAAAAGCATGCATGTGAACTGGCGGATTTATTAAGCAGTATGAATACAGATGCTTCAGGCGAGAAGCTTTTGAAAGGGTCAGACTATTTCTATGTAAACCTGATCCCATATAACGCCGTCAGCGAATTCGGCTTCAGGGGAGCTTCGAAAGAACAGGCACTGCTCTTTTATGATGTGCTGATGAAGAACGGGATCAAAGCAACACTCAGGAAAGAACGCGGTGCGGATATCACTGCTGCCTGCGGACAGCTCCGCCTTCAGCGAGAGGAAAGGTTTAACAGATAGTCTGTCAGTTCCACTGCCGAATCCACTATTCTAAAAGGCTGTTCCGCCTTTACTTTCTCCGGATCTCCATATCCATAAGTCACAACCACACATTCGATCCCGTGCTCTCCTGCACCGCGGATATCGTGCTCCGTATCTCCGATCATCAGGATCTCTTCTTTCCGTTCATAAAGATTCAAGCGCTTTAAAACTTCTTCGAGCACCTGCGTTTTCGTCAAACGCTTTCCATCCATTGTCGCGCCAACGATTTCATCAAAGTATCCTGTGAGCTTAAAATGATCCAGGATCTGACGAACATAATGTTCCGGTTTGGAGGAGGCAACTGAAAGAATAAAGCCGTGCGCTTTCAGGTTTTGAAGCATCTCTTCCACACCCGGATACAGAGCATTTTCAAAGATGCCGGTCCTTCCGTAACGTTCCCGGTAAATCTCGACGGCCTCCAAAGCCTTTTCCTTTGGAAACCCATAATGTCTCATGAAAGAGTCAACAAGAGGAGGTCCGATGAACCTCCTCAGTTGTTCAGTATTATTTTCTTTGATGCCTAACTTGTCCAGTGCATACTGTACGGAACGGATGATCCCTTCTCCCGATTCCGTCAGAGTTCCATCCAGATCAAACAGTAAATACTTAATCATTCTTGATATGAACGGTTACATTATCGTATGGAATAACGATCTGGTTTGCATCAAAGCTTGCTTTCACTTTATCCAGCAGATTGAAATATGCATCCCAGTAATCCTCATTTTTGCACCATGCACGGAGAGTGACTCTCAGGCCATTGTCCTGACCAAAATCAGAAATACGTGCAAACGGTTCCGGATCCGCAAGAACTTTGTCTTCCTGTTTGCAGATATCAAGCAGAAGATCACGGACTTTCACCGGATCATTACCGCCAACTTTAAAGTCAAAGTCCACACGGCGCAGATCCTTCTCACTGTAGTTGATGATCGTACCAGCAGAAAGAGCGCTGTTCGGAAGATAAACAGTCTTGTTGTCGAGAGTCTTGATCTTTGTATAGGTGATCTTAATATCCTCTACGATTCCCTCTTCCCCCTGTGCCACGATATAGTCATCGACTTTAAATGGACGGGTGATCAGGATCATGATTCCACCTGCAAGATTGCTTAAGGTTCCGTTGATTGCCATGCCTGCTGCAACGCCAACAGCTGCGATCAATGCAGAAATACTGGTGGTCTGGATTCCAAGGTAACCGATCAGGCAGATGACTACAAGGATCTTAAGACCGATCTTTCCTGCGTAGATCAAAGTCTTCGTCAGGGTCTTATCGAGTTTTTCTTTCGCCTCCAGTTTCTTCGTGAGTCTCTTTGCGACTAAATTGATGATGGCAAACGCGATGATCAGAATTACAATAGCAATGATGATCCTGACACCTGTCGTTGTCGCCCAATTTACAATGGTATCTAAGAATGCCTGCATATCTTTTTCCTCCTGTACCATATTTTGGCTGTAACAGCCTTATACATTTTAAGCTGTTTTTATTATAGCAGATTATCAAAGAATTGAAATCAAAATACAGCTTTGTTAGAATAGGCATATCATGAAGAGCAAACGGGAACGAATTTTTGAGATCATACAGATAGGAAACCGCGGTGACGCCATCAGCCGATTCTTCGACTATTTTATCGTTGCCGTGATTTTTATTAACATTGCTGTTCTTTTCATGGAGACTTTCGATGTCTTTAAACCGTATATGACAGTCCTTGAAGTTGTCGAGGCTGTCACAATCGGCATTTTTATTGTCGAATACATTCTTCGTCTCTGGACAGCCGACTTCCTTTATCCTCAGTATGGCAGGCTCAAAGCAGCAGGGCGTTTCGTGATCTCCTTTGACGGAATCGTGGATCTTCTTACGATCCTCCCCTTCTTCTTCCTTTCCGGTTTTGTCGGTTTCAGGATCTTAAGGGTCGTTCGTATCTTCCGTTTATTCCGTGTCAACGCAACTTATGATTCCTTTAACGTAATAGCAAATGTTTTCAAGAAGAAAAAGAATCAGATCTTTTCCTCTGTTTTTATTATCCTTATGCTGATGCTCGTCTCCTCTCTTTGCCTCTATAGTGCGGAACACGAAGCACAGCCGGAACTCTTTAAAAACGCTTTTTCCGGAATCTGGTGGAGTCTTTCCACGATCTTCACAGTGGGATACGGGGATATCTATGCGGTAACTACCCTGGGTCAGATCATGACCGTCATCATCACTTTCTTAGGGGTCGGTGCTGTTGCTATTCCAACCGGTATCATCTCCGCAGGTTTCGTCGAAGAATATGCAGAAATAGCCCGGGCAAGCCACAGCAATCCGAATGCGCGCCATACGCTATGCGAATACATTAATGAGGAAAGTCCTTTTATTGGTATGACAGTAAAAGAGATGGAAAGAAAGAACAGCTGTGATATCATGGCGATCCAGCGAGAGGGTGAGATCATCGTCCCCAGAGATCAGACAAAATTACGCGCCGGCGATACTCTGATCAGCCAGCGCTATCAATAATTCTATAATAAGATTCAGATCAATTATTTTATCAAAACCCCTAAGGTCTTCTTCATCTCATTGAGGTCAAGAGGTTTTGCGATATGTCCGTTCATGCCAGCCTCTTCTGCACGTTTTCTGTCTTCCTCAAATGCATTTGCCGTAACAGCGATGATCAAAACATTTGCCTTCTCCGAATCGCTCAGATTCCGTATCGCGCGTGAGGCTTCATAACCATCCATGACCGGCATTTGGATATCCATCAATACCGCATCATAATAACCGGATGCCTCCCGCTCAATATGCTCTACTGCCTCTTTTCCATTGGCTGCGCATTCGACGGAAAAGCCCATGCAGGTCAGCTGGATCACGGCGATCTCGCGGTTGATCTCCATATCCTCCACCAGTAAAATCCGCTTTCCGCAAAAATCAGGCTCTGAAGATAATTCCGGGGTCTCAGGGCATTTCTGGTCTTTCTGCCTGTCACAGAGAGGAAGGTTGAGACGGACAATGAATTCCGACCCCTCATTCAGGGCAGACTTCACTTTGATCTCACCATTCATTGCTTCTACGATATTCTTTGTGATAGCCATTCCGAGACCTGTGCCCTGAATTCCGCTGACAGTCGAAGTCCGCTCCCGCTCAAAGGCATCAAAAACCCTGGCTGCAAATTCTTCGGACATTCCGATGCCTGTATCTTTTACTGAGATCTGATACGTTCCCTGTCCATCTTCCGATGATTCCTGCAGGAATACGACAGAAACATCTCCGCCTTCCGGTGTGAATTTGAATGCATTACTGACAAGATTATAAAGGACCCGGTTCAGTTTGATCTTATCACAGATCACTCCGGCATCCGAGATCTGCTCGGCCGAAACTGTATAGCGGATGCCTTTTTCTCTCATCTGATCCTCAAAAAGATCTTTAAGATCTGCCGCAATCAGTTTTAGATTGCAGGAATTATCATTCAAGGTCATCTTTCCGTTCTCGATCCGGCTCATTTCCAGGACATCGTTGATCAGCTCCAGCAGCTGTTGCCCGGAGGATCCGATTTTTGAGAGGTATTCTTTCATCTCGTCCGGTGAGGTCTCTTCTTTTTGTGCGATATCGGAATATCCGATGATCGCATTCAAAGGAGTACGGATATCATGAGACATATTGGAAAGAAACGCAGACTTTGCAGCGTTTGCCTGTTCCGCTGTTTGCAGGGCAACTTTCAGATCGTCACTTTCCTTGATCCGGATCGCAAGGCGTTTCATAAATAAGAGGATCACAAGAACAAAAAAGCTTCCTCCGAAAAGGATGCCGCCTGTGACAAGATCCGGTTTCCCAAAGATCGCTACCAGAAGATATCCGATCAGAAACAGGATCAGAAGAATGATCGGAACATTCAGGAAATACAACTCCTTTTTCCATCCCCATTCTCTTTTGATCTGCCGCTCAAAGAGGATATACAATATGATATTCAGCAGCATGACTGCACTGCCCAGATAAATCAGAAGATATACCATATTACTCCCATCCGTTTTATCCAGCTTTTGAATTGATTCTTTTTGTAATTATAAGCCTATTATCAGACAAAAGAAAATACTTTTATTAACTCTGCCGCACAAAAAAGAGCTGCTGCATTTCCAGATGCAGCAGCCCTTTACATGCATTGATAATACTCTATTCAGCCGGGATCTCTCCATAGGTATGGCGGAATGCTTTCGCGAGCTCTTTCTTTCTGCAAGGTCCGCAAAGCGTATCCGGCTCATGACCTGCCTTCTGCGCTGCACAGGCCAGTTCCTCTTCGGTTCCGATCACGCTACCACAGGATGTACAATGCACCAGATGAAACGTTTTTCCCCAGATCGTTCTTGTTTCGTCTGTTTCTTCGATCGCGATTGCGCCGGTCGGACATACATAAGCGCAGCTTCCGCAGCCGACACAGACACTGCTCGGCTCATGATACGGGGTCGCGATCTCTTTTGTGATGCCACGGTTAATTGTTGAGATTGCCCCTACAGAAAGCTCCGTACAGGCTTTCACACAAAGTCCGCACAGGATACACTTGCTGTTGTCAACCTTTACAAACCGGTCAATTTCCGGTGCCCCGTACATCTTGCAAAACGCCTTGATTTCCTCGCTTTCCGGAGCGCGTTTTTGAAGCAGTGTCAGGATCATGCCTCTTTGTTTCCGGATTTTTTCACTATTCGTAAACACAACACATTCTTTAGATACCGGATAGACACAGGATACAACCACTTTCGGACCGCTTCCCTCATTGACTTCCACAATACATAACCTGCAGGATCCCTGTCCCGGGAACCCATCATGATGACAAAGGGTCGGAATAATGATCCCGTTGCGTCTGGCAATTTGTAAAATGTATTCGCCTTTTTCACACTGACAGGATTTTCCATCAATCGTAATATTCATTACGCATCCCTCCCTTCTGTCATGACTGCACCAAACCTGCAAGCCTCGCGGCAGCTTCCACAGCTGATGCAAATCGTCTTATCAATATGATGCGGGGTTTTCAGTTCTCCGCTGATCGCACCGGCAGGGCATGCCTTCGCACATGCCGTACAGCCTTTACACTTCTCCGGATCGATCGCAAAGGAGGTCAGTTTCGTGCAGACACCGGCCGGGCAGCGATGCTCCAAGATATGCGCTTCATATTCATTCCTAAAATATTTCAACGTCGTAAGTACCGGATTCGGAGCTGATTTTCCGAGTGCACACAAAGACGCATCCTGCATCATTTCGCCCAATTCTTCCAAAAGATCCAGATCTTCAATCTTTCCCTTTCCCTCGCAGATATCGGTCAGGATCGCAAGCATCTGTTTTAATCCTTCACGGCACGGGGTACACTTTCCACAGCTTTCCCCGCACAGGAACTGAACATAATATCTTGCAACTTCTACCATGCAGCTCCTGTCGTCCATGACGATCATACCGCCGGATCCCATCATTGCCCCATACTCTTTCAGTGTATCGAAATCCACCGGAAGATCCAGCATGCTGTCCGGGATACATCCGCCGGACGGCCCTCCGGTCTGGACCGCTTTAAACGGCCGGTCATTCTGGATACCACCTCCGATATCAAAGATCAGGTGCCGTAAGGTCGCACCCATCGGAACCTCGACAAGTCCCGTCCTTTTGACTTTTCCTACAAGAGCAAATACCTTTGTTCCCTTGGATTTTTCTGTTCCGACAGATGCGTAATTCGCGCCTCCGTGAAGGATGATATACGGAACATTCGCCAGTGTCTCAACATTGTTGAGAACGGTCGGCTTTTCCCAGAGTCCTTTCTGTACGGAACGGATATATTTCGCACGCGGCTCTCCGACACGACCCTCGACAGAAGCCATAAGTGCCGTTGACTCGCCGCAGACAAAAGCTCCGCCGCCGCGAACGACCTGAAGCTTTAATTTTTTCCCGGATCCTAAGATATCATCGCCTAAGATCCCGGCCGCTTCCGCTGCCCGGATCGCTTCTTTGATGTTATTGACCGCAAGGCTGTACTCATCGCGGATATAGAGGAATCCCTCTTCCGCTCCGATCGCCAGTGCACAGATCGCCATTCCTTCCAGTACACTGTGGGGATCCCCCTCCAGAATGGAACGATCCATAAATGCGCCCGGATCCCCTTCGTCTCCGTTACACGCAACATATTTCGGCGTAACATCATAGCACGCAGCGCTTTCCCACTTTCTTCCGGTTGGGAATCCTGCGCCGCCACGTCCACGGAGTCCGGAGAGATTGATCTCAGCAATGATCTCCTCCGGCGTCATGGCAAGCGCTTTTTTCAAAGCCTCATATCCGCCGGAAGCTTTATAGTCTTCGACACTGCAGGGAGCGATCTTTCCGATATTTCGAAGTGCTATTTTCTTTTGCGGTGCGTAAAACGGGTTTTCAGACTGGCTCGTTACCCGCTGCCCCTGGTCATTCTTATACAGGAGTTTTTCCACCGGCTCACCATTTAGGATCGTCTTCTCAATGATCTCTTCGACATTTTCCGGTTTTACATGGTAATATGCGATCTCCTCCGGCATGATCGTGACCAACGGCCCGTTCTCACAGAAGCCGTTACAGCCTGTCCGCTTCACTTCACATTCCACCTGCGCATCGGCTTTCAGCTCTTTCAGTTTCTTTTCAAATTCTTCTGCTACCAGACGGCTTCCGTTCGCAAGGCAGCCGGTTCCGCAGCAGACACGGATCGTTTTCATGCGCTCTCACCCTCCTCTCTGTAAGAGTTCAGGATTGAAGCAAGTCTCTCCATCGTCACCTTTCCATAATACACATCATCAACAACCATAACCGGCGCAAGCGCACATGACCCCAGACAGTTGACAAGTTCCAAAGAGAATTCTCCATCTTCCGTTGTCTCTCCGTCTTCGATCCCGAGAATCCGTTTCACTCCGTCTCTTAAGTTTGAAGCGCCACGGATATGACAAGCGGTTCCGTCGCACAGTTTAATGATATGTTTGCCCTTCGGCTTCAGACTCAGCGCCTTGTAAAAAGTCGCCATAGAATAAAGGGAAGAAAGCGGGCAGCCCAGATACTCCGCAAGTTCTTCCATTCCTTCTTTCGGTATATAGTTATACTGTTTCTGCATATCCTGCATGATCGCAAGACAGTATCTTTGCTCGCGCGGATAACTCTGCAGGATCTCAGTTATTTTTTCTTTTTCTGTCTGCAAAACAGAACACCCCTTTCTTTCACCCTCCGGCCACGACCGGAAATAAAAGGACCGTATCGTTGTCTGAGAGCTTTGTATCCAGGTTATCAAGAAATTCCGCTCTGCGCCCGTTCACAAGAACAATGATCTCGTCTCCGAACTGTGTTCCGTCCGGAGAAAAATACAGCTTTCTGAATTTCTCCCCGTAAGCATCACTCAGTTCCTTGCCAAGTGTCCGCAAGTCATCACAAGCAGGCCGCTCGATCTCCTTGCAGCCCGCATAATCTTTATCCCGGATATAAGCAAAAAACTTGACTTTCATAACAGTATCTCCCTCCATATTCATAAGCCGGAAACAGCCAAGAACTGTCTCCGGCTCATTTTTGAATATATCAGGAAATACTTAACTCTTCCAGTTTTTCCTTCGTCGGTTCGCCTTCCTCGTTCCAGCCGCGTGCTGCATAGTATTCTTTCAGCATCGTCTGGAGCTGGTTCACCTTTCCTGCCGCCGGTCCCGTTGGAAGCTCTTCTCTTAAGAGACGCGGAGGCAACGTATCTTTTTCAACACCTGCCGCAATATTAAACTGCTTCTCCAGGTTCCAGACCCTTTCTCCTTTCAGCAGAATCTCCTCATCCGATTCATCACTGCCGACAGCGGTCCGATACATTCCCGCAATTTCCGGAAGTCCGATGCCGAATGTTGTAAACAGACAGATACCGGTGGAGTCGCAAAGTGCGGTCAGATCCTGGAACAGTTTCAGCGTTGCAGGTTTGTCTTTTGTCTCCAGCGGATCAAGCTGCATTGGAATACCCAAAACCTCCGGGGAGATCATGTATCCGCGGACATGGCAGCCACCGCGGTTGGATGTTGCATATTCCAGACCAATTCCCTGGATCGCACGTCCGTCATAAGCCGGCATCTCCTGCTTCTTAACTGACATGGAGAGTTCCGGATGGCCATATTTTTCTGCAAGACGATACGAGCCGAGGCCTAAGACCTTTCCAAAGCCCTCACCCTTACAGGTCATCTCGCAGGCTTTCACCATTGCTTCCGCATCACCAAACCGGAGCGGGAAGCCGATATCTTCTTCCGGAAGATAACCTTTTTCATATAATTCCATTGCACAAGCGATCGTACATCCCATGGTGATCGGGTCGATGCCGTACTGGTTGCAGAGGAAGTTTGCGTTACATACAGCACCAAGATCATCAATTCCGCAGTCTGCACCAAAGGACCATCCTGCTTCATACTCCGGTCCCTCCCCTTTGGATTTGAACGCCCCTTCTTTGATCTCCGCGACACGTCCGCAGCCGATGGAGCATCCGAAGCATCCTTTGTTCTTCAGAAGATGTTTCGCAGCCAGTTCCTCTCCGGAAATCTTGTCCGCGGTTTCGAACAGCGAACCTGCACTTCCGTTATTAACCGGAAGACCTCCGACGCCATTGACGATATTGACAAGGATCATGGTTCCGTAAGCAGAAAGGCCTGCTCCGGTAACCGGATGAGCTGCCAGTTTATCTCTTGCGTCCGTGCACTCTTTAAAGAATTCCTGGGGTTTTGCGACACCAATGGAACCGGTTCCCTTGACCGCGATCGCTTTCAGTTTCTTTGTTCCCATTACGGTTCCTATACCTCCGCGGCCAGCTGCACGATGTTTATCATTCATGACACCTGCAAAAAGGCATCCATTTTCTGCAGCTGCGGAAATGCAGGCAATCCGGAAGTTCTCACCGCACTCTTGGTTCAGCAGATCCGTTGTCTCAAAGACATCCTTTCCCCAAAGATGAGAAGCATCACGAAGTTCTACCTTGTCGTCACTGATATAAAGGTAGACTGGTTTTTCAGAAGCATTTTCAAAGATAATGCCATCGTATCCGGCATATTTCAGTTCCGGCCCGAAATGTCCACCGGAGTTTGCCGCTCCGATCGTTCCCGTAAGCGGAGACTTTGCGACCGCATTATATCGTCCGGAAGAGGTAGCACAAGTACCCGTTAACGGGCCTGTCATCAGAATCAGTTTATTTTCCGGGCTGAGCGGATCCACTTTAGGATCGCACTCATCACAGTAGTATTTGGTTCCCAGTCCTCTTGCTCCGACATATTCGTCCGCATTTTTCATATTCAGAGGCTCTTTTTTGATCGTTCCTGCCTGAAGGTCGACCCTCAAGATCTTTCCGACATATCCTTTGTTCATGACTGCACCTCCCCTGCTAATACATCGCGATACTTCTCGCCGACGAGTTTTCTCTTATCCGGCAGGGTATCCGTCTCTTCAAATACGATCGCATGACCCGGACAGTATCTTGCGCATTTCGGCTCACCGCCGCAAAGATCGCATTTAAAGACTCTGCGCGCTTCCGGATGGAAGGAAATATTTCCAAGAGGACATGCATTCATACACATCTTACATCCGATACATTTGCTGTAATTCATGACAACAGCCCCGTTCTCATCACGGCTGATAGCCTTAACCGGACAGACTTCCATGCAGGAAGGCTCTTCACACTGAAGGCACATGACAGGAACAGCAACGGCTGCTTCTTCATATTCGAATACGGTTACGTTGGCCAGTTTCGGATTGAATTTTTCAAAATGGCCGAAGGAACATACCAGCTCACACGTACGGCAGCCGATACATTTTTCCGGTTTGATCGATAACTGTTTCATAGGCATTTGGACTTTCGTCCTTTTGTCACCTCCTTTGATAAAACAATCGGTTTCTTCTTTATGCTGGTTTTATTATAGATTTTCCGATTTTCCCGGAAAACGGAAGCGGGCGGATTTCATATTGCTTTTTGGAATAAGCATATCTATAATCAAGCTGTAATCAGGGACTACTATATCTCCATCGCCCTGAAGCATTGCTGTTTACAAACTGTTATACAGAGATTACAAGGAAAAGGAACGATAGCTTCCATATTCCAAATTGGAATATGGAAGCAGAAGGGAAAACGATATGAATATCCAACAGCTTCGCTATTTCACAGCAGTCGCACAGCTTCAGAACATGTCCCGGGCAGCTGACTTTCTTCACGTCTCACAGTCTGCTCTCTCTAAACAGATCGCAAATCTGGAAACGGAACTCGGAGTTGCTCTTTTTGAACGAAGAGGTAAGAAGATCCTGCTGAATCAGGCGGGACAACGTTTTTTTGAATCCGGGAATACGATTCTCCAGGAACTGAAGGCGGCAGAAGACGACCTACGGCTGTTAGACTCCTCCAGAGACCAGCGGATCCGGATCGGAACTGAAGGAATCACGGATGATTTTCTGGACTGCCTCTCCAGATTCGCAAAGAAGTATCCGGAAGCGGAATTCATTCTAAACAACCGTATTGAATATGCGGAGCATCTGAATATCAACGACTTTGACGCCCTGATCTGTCCGGATGAACTCCGATACGAAAAACTCAGCGGTTTCCCCTTATTTGAAGAAAAGTATTTTTTTGCAACAAACACGAAAAGTCCTCTGTCTTCGGAATCGGTCTTTTCGCCGGAAATGCTGAAAGAGTCACCCGTGATCTTTATGCGCGGGAATGCGTTCTCACCTGAGTTTCCTTTCCGGGTCTGTAATACCCTTGCATTTCAGATGGGCACAGTTTATTTTACAGATACAAGAGGAACTCACCACCGTTTTATTTCGCAAGGGATTGCCTCGGGCTTTGTTCCGACATCCGAATCAGACTTTTACCGTTCCGATAAAAACATTCGGCTGCTTCGTATTATGGACAGCCGTTTCACCCGCTCCATGAAGATCTGCTTTTTAAGAGAAAAACATCTGTCCGAACTCGGAATTGAATTCCGTCAATTTGTCATGGATTATTACCAGCTCGAAAAGAACTGAACGGATAGTCCGAAAGAAGAAATGGAGAAAAAAATGGATCGATATGCAAGACAGACTAATTACAGAAATCTTGGAGAAGAAGGTCAGAAAAAACTTCTTTCATCACGTGTTGCCGTTGTTGGGGCCGGAGCACTCGGATGTGTCAGTTCAAATGAACTGGTCCGTGCAGGTGTCGGCTTCGTCAGGATCATCGATGGAGACACTGTAGATATCACAAATCTACACAGACAGATCCTGTATACAGAAAAGGATGTTGCAGATGGAAATCCAAAAGTCTTTGTCGCCGCGAAATTTCTGCGGGAGGCGAACTCCGATGTGACGGTTGACGCAGTTGCGGAAAAGCTGGTACCGGAGAATGCAGAAGATCTGCTCAGTGATGTTGATCTTGTAATCGATGCCACTGACAGCATGGATGCACGCTATCTAATCAATGAATACTGCATCGAACATAAAAAGCCATGGATCTACGGAGGTGCAATAGCTGCGGAGGGAATGACCGCTGTCTTTCTGCCTGATGGACCATGTTTTTCCTGCTTTACCGGCGCTGTTCAGAAAGAGAAAGATGCACCGGACCGTTCCTGTCGGAGTTTTGGTGTGTTAAATACGCTTACAGCAATCGTCTCCTCACTCGAAGTAATGGAAGCCATCAAGATCCTTACCGGTGCAGATACCGTTCGCAGAGATATGCTCTTCTTTGAGATCTGGGATAACGAATGTGAACTTCTTCCAATGGAGAAAAATCCGGATTGTCCGATTTGTGGAAAACATGAGTATCGGTATCTGAAAAAATAATCTGTTAATCATTTATTCTTTTTTAGGTTTCGCTTAAGGTTCTCTATTTATACTGTTGACACAGTAAAGAACAGAAGGAATGATTTACTGAACCCAAAACAGGAATGATTGTTTTGAACCAATCATTGAAAGAGGTGACTTCAAATGAAAACGAAAAAAAGAACAATAATATTAGCGGCAGTGCTCTCCCTCTCGCTGGCTGCAGTGCTGGCAGGCTGCGGCGCAAAAGATGCAGCAACACAGCTTAGCAGCACCGCTGCCGAAACAGCAACGATTGCAGCATCCGATGTGGTTTCGACAAGCGCAAATACAACAAGCGGTGGAGCAATTGATACAACGGATCTTTTTACAGAGCGCGACCTGGAGCAGACTGCAGATCTTACGGACGCAACTTACTATACGGTAAGTGACGGACAAACCATCAGCATCATAACTGAAGGGGTCTATGTGATTTCCGGAACTGCTTCTAACGCACAGATCACTGTCGAGGCCGGAGACGAAGACAAGGTCCAACTCGTTTTAGACGGTGTCTCTATTACAAATGACTCTACTCCCGCGATTTATTTCAAGAATGCTGATAAGGTCTTTGTAACAACAACAGAAGGCTCTTCCAACAGCCTTTCTGTAAGCGGAACCTTCACGGCAGACGGTGATACAAATACAGACGGAGTCATCTTCTCCAAAGACGATCTGGTACTGAACGGACTCGGAACACTGAATATCAGTTCTTCTGATAACGCAGTGGTATCCAAAGATGATCTGAAAGTGACCGGCGGCACCTATGAGATCTCCTGCAGCGGAACGGCTTTCGAGGCAAACGATTCCATTGCAGTTGCAGACGGAACATTCAGTATCTCAAACTGCAATGACGGACTTCATGCAGAAAATGATGAAGATGATTCAGTAGGCTATGTTTATATCTGTGGCGGCAGCTTTAATATTTCGGCAGCTGATGACGGAATTCACGCAACTACGATCTTCCAGATGGATGACGGCGATATAACGATCTCCGCAGCGGAAGCAATCGAAGGTACCTGGGTGCAGTTTAACGGCGGAACAGTCGATATTGAGGCAAGTGATGATGGGATCAATGCATCAAGTAAGTCCTCTGCATACAGCATTTGCGCAGAGTTTAACGGCGGTAATATTACGATCAATATGGGTGCAGGCGATACCGATGCGATCGACTCCAACGGAGATCTGATCATCAACGGTGGAACGATCACGATCAATGCGCAGTCTCCATTCGACTATGACGGTACTGCACAGAAGAACGGCGGAACACTGATTATCAACGGAACTGAGACCGACTCCATCACCAATCAGATGATGGGCGGCGGTCCGATGGGCGGAATGCCCGGTAGTGATACGGGCGGCCAGCAAGGAGGCTTTGATGGCGGCCAGATGGGCGGAGGCCCGCAGGGCGGCATGGGAGGCCCCGGAAGATAAAAGAAGGTAACAATAAACAGAACTGTGTTTTTTTAAAACATCCCGAAACGAGATTCTGCACATACCGTGCGTGATCCGTTTCGGGATTGTTTTTATCTTTATTATTTAATAAATCGCGTTCTTAGACTTTCAGATATTAAGTCAGGCTTTCACAATATTCTTTGATGCGCTCCATGCCAGTCTCGATCTCTTCCATGCTGACAGAATAGGAAATCCTGAAGTGATCATCGAAACCAAAATCTTCGCAAGGAATGACTGCGACAGAGTATTCTTCCAGCAGGATCCTTGCAAAATCAGCAGCTGCATTGATCTGCTGTCCTTTATATTCTTTTCCCAGAAAATCTGAAATATCAACGAAGACATAGAATGCGCCCTGCGGTTCGATACAGGAAAGACCCGGGACCTCTTGGATCCTGCTGCAGAGATATTTTCTTCGTTTGTTATACGCAGTCTTCATAAGCTCAACTTCCGACTGATCACCCGTGAGCGCTTCAATAGAAGCGATCTGGGCAATCGTATTCGGATTTGAGGTCTGCTGCGACTGAATGCTTCCCATCAGTTTTGCAATTTCAAGAGAAGAGCCTGTGTAACCAATCCTCCAGCCTGTCATAGAATATCCCTTGGAAAGTCCACTGACTGTGATCGTGCGTTTATAGATCTCGTCATTCAGAGAAGCGATGCTGATATGTTCTGCTCCTTCATAGCAAAGATATTCATAGACCTCATCTGCTACAACATAAATATCATGTGCAACGGCGATTTTCGCGATCTCCTCCAGTTCTTTTCTGGTATAAACCATTCCTGTCGGATTATTCGGCGAATTCAGGACCAGCGCTTTTGTCTTCTTTGTGCAGACAGTTTCGAATTCCTCTGCAGTCAGTTTATATGCATTTTCTTTTTTCGTTGTGACGATGACCGGAACACCTCCGGCAAGCTTCGCACTTTCGGAATAGGTCACCCAGTAGGGCGCAGGAATGATCACCTCATCGCTCTCGTTTAAGATCGCTGTAAAAACATTGGATAGAGAATGCTTTCCGCCATTGCTGATCACGATCTGCTCCGGTTCATATTTCAGATGATTGAAAGATAAAAACTTTCCGGCAACCGCCTGTTTCAGTTCCATAAGACCTGAGGCTGCCGTATATTTTGTCAGGCCGTCATCGATAGCCTTTTTTGCTGCCTCACTGATATGCTCCGGCGTGCGGGAATCCGGCTCACCGGCAGAAAAGCTGATGATATCTTTTCCTTCTGCTTTCATCTGCTTTGCCAGTTCCGTGATCGCCATGGTCGATGACGGTTTGATCTTCAATGCTTTTTGAGATAATTCTAATGACATGTTTTCCTATCCCCTTTTTTCAGGATGATGTCAAACTCAATCATCAAGTTTGATATCTTTAAGCAGGGCTGCAAACGGATTATTCGGAACATACTCAGATTTATATTCCGTTGCTTCCTCATTCAGTTCCTCTTCTTCTGCTTCCTTTGCAGCTTTCATGGACAGACTTATCTTTCCGTTTTCCACTTTGATGATCGTAACATGAACTTTCTGTCCAACTTTAAGTACAGCTTTCGGATGTGCGATCCTCTTTTCGCTGATCTCCGAGATATGAAGAAGACCTGAAAGATCATTCCCGATATCGACAAAAGCACCGTAGTCCATAATCTTTTCAACAGTACCTTCCAAAACACTGCCGACAGAAAGCGACTTCGTTTTCTTCAGTTTCTCCTCTGCAGCTGCTTCCACTAACAGTTCTTTCGCGGAAAGGATCAGTTTTTTTCTGTCTTTATCAACTTCAGTGATCTGTACACGAATCTTTTTCCCGAGATACGGATTGACATCTTCCACATATTTCAGGTCCAGTTTTGAAGCCGGGATAAACCCGCGGATGCCCTCCACATAAAAGACAGCTCCGGAGTTTGTAACACCGGAGACAGTACCTTCGATGATCGTCTCTTCCTCTTTCATCTGCTCCAGTTTTTCCCAGGAGAACTCTTTATCTGCTTCCTTTTTGGAAAGAATGATATTTCCTGCCCCGTCATCTGCCTGCTGGACGACAGCCTTAAACTGATCACCGATCTGCACATCCGTAAATACGCTGAACAGAGGATCTGCGCTCATCTCCTCCGGAGGGATCTTTCCCGGTGCATAATAATCGAGATCCACGCTGACTGCTGTCTCATCAACCGCAACAACGGTACACTCCATAACATCACCCGGATAGATCTTCTGAAGTGATGCTTCTATTTCTTCTGTAAAATCATCCATAGACTCGATGACTTCAGGTTCCTTTCCTTCCTGCTCTTTCGCTTTTGTTTCTTCTTCAGCAGTTTCCTTTTCCGGCAGTTCTGTTCCCATTGTTTCAAATTCTTCGCTCATTTTTTTACCTCCATTTTGCCCTATTTTAAGCCATTGTTTTTTCTCCAGCAAGATAAAAATGAAGATGGCCTCCTGATTAGGAAGCCACCTTCATAACTGATATATGAAGAGGGGTTGTGTATTATACAACCGGAATCTGCAGATAGGAATCGTAAGATCCACCGGTCAGAATACTGAATGACCCGTTGTTGATCGTCTCAGCGCCCTGCGGCGGAAGGTCCATCGGAATCGAAGATATGATCACACATACAGACTCTCCTGCTTTATATTTCATTCCCATCGGGGAAAGCGGAATGTCTGCGCAGACAGGAGTCTGCTGTCCCGGTTTTTCCACGCGGTCGTAAGTCAGATACGGCTTGTAGTCAGTGCTCTTTTCCGGATCTGTATGGCGCATGGAAAGACGGAGTCCTCCAAACGGACCGAAGAATGGTTTTCCAAACGGGCCGCTGTCAGTTGCACCGATGACCAGCGGAACTAAAGGATTGCCATCTTTATCCAGCTTGATCACATGGAGAAAGACATCCATATCATCGGAATCTTCTGCCTGTGCCCAAAGATGCAGTTTCATAAATCCTGTCAGCTCGGTATCTTTTTCAAAGGTATGGATAAATGCGCAGCTTGAGCCGTTTGCGTAAGTTGCTTTTGACTCCGTCTCAGCTTTTGCATCGTCGAGTCCATAGCCTTTTGCATCCTTTAGTGCCATGGCTGCAAGGCCATAAGCGTAATGCACTTCGTTCTTCGCTTTTTCCGCGAAATCCCGAACTGCGATGAACGTTTTGTCTTCAGCCGCATTCAGATAGAGTTTTTCATACTGTGTACGGGGAAGCGGAAACTCCTGTTCCACCCTGTCGATCACATCTTCCCCGCCCGGATCCAGAACTGAAATACGGACATACGGAGTCTCTTCCCAGTCGTTATCGATATTCTTCAGATAATGATCAAAGAATTTCAAAAGCTCTGGCTGATGGGAATACAGATCGTTCCATTCATGGGTGTTATGTACGCGGAACCATTTTTTCTCCGTACCGACTTTTTCCCATGCATTGAAAGTGCCGACTGTATGGGTGCTGTTGGTATAGCTTGCTACGATATAGGCTGGGATATCAATGTTTTCGACTTTTGCTACTTTATCGTCCCAGTAATCGTTATTTTTCAGAGGATATTTCTCCGCCATATCCGGAACAGATTCATAGCGACTTAAACCGGATACCATTTTTTCAAATACGATCCTAGCCTGACCGGCCGTGCAGATACCGCCGCGGAAAGTGCTGTCTGCATAGCCGTCAAAATGTCCTTCCCATGGTGATATGGCTGCAAGGTGAGGGGGTCTCAGTGCAGCCGTATACCATTGGATAATGGTAAGCCAGGAACTTCCGGACATGGCAACTTTTCCGTTGCACCAGTCCTGTCCGGCTGTCCACTCGATGAAGTCATAAGCGTCTTTCGCTTCTCCATTTCCCCATTGATAGATATCGCCTTCGGAGTTTCCTGCTCCGCGGGCATTGGGGTGGATAATTGCATATCCCTTTTCCACCCAGAACCCGGGATCTAAGCCTTCAAATCTTTGAAGGCCGGATAATCTGTCCGGAGAAACGAACCACGGAAAAGGAATGTTGTGGATCTCTTTATTGTACGGACACCACTGAATGATGGCCGGTACTTTTTCATCGGTGACCGGGAGGAAAATATCTGCATAGAGTTTTGTCCCGTCGGAGACATGCATCTCCACATCCTTTAACAGACGGATATCGCAGGGAAGCGGATAATTTCCTTCTCCGTTTATGCTGCCTTTTTTCAGGATCTTTTCCCCCCGCATCAAAGGCGGCACCTGATGATTGCTTTCACAATAGATGATTGCTGTTTTCATTCACTGCCTCCTGATGCTTATGCTTCCTGCTTTGGCGGCTGTCCCGGCATTCCCGGAAAACCTCCCGGAAGTTCTTTTGTTTTGCTGTTGACACAAAGCAGACAGATCAGGGAGATCACAAGAAGACCTGTGATGATCCAGCTGACATAGCTGTAGGATCCGAGTTTCTGATAAACATTACCGACAACCAGGAAGGATAATGTTCTGATCGCGATTACGATCGGGCTCATAACGCGATTTACGGAAGCATAGCTTGGTGCTCCAAATACCTGGATCGTATAAGAGATCATCAGGTTAGCAAGACCGCCCTGGAAGAACGGAAGTGCAAAGACACCGACAAGGAACAGTGCATGGCTGTTTACGCCAAGTGCTCTTGTTGCACAGCCAACGATCATACCGATCGCATAAATGATTACTGCCAGCTTCGTGGATTTCGCCTGATCGATCGCACCGAGCACATAACTTCCGATCACGGAACCGATTCCGCTTAACGTCATGAAAAGAAGCATCTGCGGCTGTGAGAAGCCATATTCAAATCCCTGTGGCATAAAGCATGCTGCAGAACCAACCAGTGCAAAGAAGCCAAGACCGAATCCAATGGTCAGCATCCAGAAGTCTTTGTTGGATAAAAGTTTTCCGATGCTCCATCCGTATTTTCCGGTCATCATCTCTTTGATATGTGCGACCTCTTCCATATTCGTAGAAGGATCATTGTCTGGGTAGGTTCCTGCATCCTTCGGTGTATTCTTAATAAAGAGTGTTAATACAGTAATGATGATAATGAATCCGCCTGCGATACGGAATGCTCCCGGCAGAGAAGTTGCGTTTACAAGAAGCTGTACGACCGGAGCCGCGATGATAGCTGCAAGCATCATACCTGCAGTCGCAATACCTAAGACAACGCCCTTCTTCTTTGGGAACCAGTCCGTAAGCAGGGTGTTCGGAGATACCATATTTAAGCTGTTCGAAGTTGCATTTGCAACTAATGCAGCGATGATAAAAACGACCCATGAAGGGGAACCATAGAAAATAAACGCCAGACCATAAAGAAGTCCAAAAACAAAGGTCGGCCACTTCACGCCTTTTTTACGGACGACCTGAGCAAAAGCAAAGGTAAGCGGAATACTGATCAGACCGCCGATCGTGTTTAAGGACATGATGGAAGCATAGTTCCACCCACGAAGTCCGGCAAATCCCGGTGCGCTGATCTGCACTGTACCGGTAATGATAGCTGTTGCAAAGTACAGCAATGTTGTATAGATCAAAGTCCACCAATGCTTTCCGCTGAATTTCATTGATAATGCGGATTCTTTTTTGTTACCCATGATAAATCCTCCTTTTTTACTACTTCCAATATAATACGGAGGCTAAGCACACTCAATGCCCGGTTTTGTTGCATAATATAACAAAAATGTTATATTATTATTGTTGTTTGGTTCTTTTCATCGCATACATAGATTGTATTATAAGCATATTGATTATATATTTACATTTCTTTGTCACTGCATTTTAAGAAAGTATATTGATTGAGGCACATTATAGGGAGAAGCGTTTTATGACAGAACTTCAGGTGGAATATTTTATTAATGTCGCGAAACATATGAGTTTTTCTGAGACTGCTGAGACCATGTATGTCTCTCAAGCAGCGGTCAGCCGGCAGATCGCTGCGTTAGAAGAAGAACTGGGAGTGAAACTGTTTGCGAGGAAATACCGCCGCCTTTCTTTAACAGGCGCCGGGGAGATCCTTCTTGAGATGTTTACCAGACACCGCACAGAGCTGCAGGAAACATTGTCAGAAGCCAGAAAGCATCAGAGCGCTGAGAGCCTGGTTCTGAACATCGGGCTTTTAGAGGGAATCGACATGGATGAGATCTACTGGTCTATTCTGGAATTTGCCAAACAAAACCCGGACCATGAGATCAATATCTCCATTGCAAGTATTTCCTCGCTGATAGACGGTATTTCAGATGGAACTTATGATCTGGTGTTTTCATTCCATCAGGAATTAAAAGGAAACAAATTTATCCGCGCGATCCCTGCTCTCTCTGCCCGCTTTCAGTTCTATCTTTCTGCCTCCCATCCGTTGGCAAAAAAACAAGATCTCGCATTAGGAGATCTTGTGAATGAAACTTTTGTGGCGCCGATTGCTGATACAGATTATGTCCGAAGAGAATACAGAAACCGGCTATACAGTATCTGCGGTTTTATTCCGAAAAAACTGATCTGTAAACAAAACCTGGATTCAGCGATGGCGGAAGTCCGCTATAACGGATGCGTTGCGATGCTCTATGACCTGACCCTTGTTGCAAAGCAAGATTCTTTCCGGATTCTTCCAACAGATTCCTTTAACCATATCAGCTGCCTGCAGTCCCGGGCAAATACAAACCCATTGCTTCCGCGGCTGATCCGCCATCTTGCACCTGTGATGCTGTAAAAAGTATTCATCTCTTAAAGATTTCGTTTGTTTCTTCTGCACGCAGCCTGGTGGTCCGAATCGCACTGCAATTTACTTCTATTCCTGCGGGATCTCTCTGATCACCCTGGCAGGGTTCCCTGCTGCGATGACGTTTGCCGGAATATCTTTTGTAACTACGGAACCTGCTCCAATGACAGAATTATCTCCAATCGTTACTCCTGAAAGAATCGTGCATCCGCCGCCAAGCCATACATTTTTTCCAAGTGTGATCGGTTTTCCATATACATAACCGTCATTCCTTCGCTCTGCATCGAGCGGATGATTGACAGTATACATTCCGGTCATAGGACCAATGAAACAATTATCACCAAGAGTGATCGGCGCGGCGTCCAGAAAGACACAGTTATAATTGATCAGAACACTTTTTCCAAGGTGAATGTTGTAACCGAAATCACAAAAGAACGGTGGCTTCATGACCAGTTCTTCTCCACATTCAGCAAACAGTTCGGATACAATTACCTTGATCTGTTCCGCATCTTCCACCGGGGTATTGTTCAGTTTCTGGCACAATTGCCTTGCTCTGAGTTTTGCCTCTGATATTTCTGCGTCGCGGTTCCAAAACTCCTCCCCACGCATCTGTTTTTCCATCTCACTCATGATTATGTCCTCTGCTATAAGATCTGTTTTTTTCGCTTTACTTTTTTATTGTAACACACAGTCTGATAGGCGAGGCATCTTTTGTTGGCTGCGGTTTCACTCCATTCCGGTCATGTCGATTAATTCCCGCTAATACGCTTATTACTTTTGGCTTAAAGAGAGCTTTATTGAGAGAATACTCAAATACGACATTTCATAAAAAGTTTGAAGGAATCAACGAAAAAAGCACAAAATCCTTTAGCATGCTGGAGGATTTTGTGTTGAGGCTTATTTGGGGCAGATTTTAGCATCACAAACAGTATAATTAAGCCCAGAATACGGTTGAAAATATGATTAAATTGCGTCCTGCACAAAATCCCTTTGCATGCTAAAGGATTTTGTGCTTTTTTTCTTCAAATAGTGGGCAAATAGGCGCCATTGGCGTCTTTTTAGCGCCAACCGAGGTGAATCCCGCCGGGGCTATCGCCCCTTTCTGGCCGCGTCAGATTCTTCGCGCTTTCGCGCTCGATTCTTCCTTGTTCGAATCCCACCTTCGAACCATAACGAAAAAACAGAACACCATCGGTGTTCTGTTCTTTCGTACGGAGAGGGTGGGATTCGAACCCACGCGCCCTTTCGGACAAACGGTTTTCAAGACCGCCTCGTTATGACCACTTCGATACCCCTCCGGATATATGTTGCGCTTTTAAAGCGCGATGCTTATTTTATCATCTGACCTGTATTTTTGCAACCACTGAAACGCTACTTTCGAAGTCAAAGATCCTGCGCTTTTACAGCAAATTTTTTGCCCGTTCCAAGTCCTCGGCTGTCGTGATTTTTATGTTCTCGTACGACACCGGCACAAGCTTGATCTTCTGCTCCGGACAGACCGCTTCGATCACCATGGAATCATCCGTGAAGATCTTCCCTGCATCCAGCAATCCACCTTCCGCCTCCGGCTCAGAGTCCGGTGCTTTCCATTTCATTTGCGCAGCTTTGTCATAGGCCTCTTTTACCAATTCATAACGAAAACCCTGCGGCGTCTGGATCTGCCAGGTGCTAGATCTCACTGTCGTTGCAGCAACAAAGCCTTCTACATCTGAGACCTTGATCGTGTCCTTGACCGGCATTGCAGCGATGGCCGCGTCATGCAGCTTCACCTCATCGATCATCCGGTTGATTTCCTCCGGCTTGATGAATGGTCTTGCCCCGTCATGAATTAAAACAAGATCTTCTGCTTCAGCTATTGTTCTCAGATCGTCAAGTCCGTGATGGACGGAGTCAAAGCGCTCGCTTCCTCCCTGGCATACGCGAATCACTTTCTTCAGTCCGTATTTATCCACGATCTCACTAACGACAAACTGAAGATGCGCTTCATCTGCAACAACAGAGATCTGATCGACCTCAGAATCCTCAAATGCCTTCAGCGTGTAGTACAGCAACGGCTTTCCGTTAACCTCAATATACTGTTTTGGGATCTCTGAACCGACGCGTTTTCCGCTTCCGCCGGCAAGAACGATTCCATACACTTTCATTTGTTAAATGTGGTTCCTTTATTTGGGGTCCCTACGCCAATTAAAGACAAGACTTCGCGACCTTTATTCCAATTTCAGCCCCGGGACAGCGTTGAGGTCCAGGCCTGCTCTCTTTCCGTTAATAAACTCATAATAACCGGCAGCGCCGATCATTGCCGCATTATCCGTACAAAGGATCGGAGACGGACAATAGAAAGAAGCCCCGGCTCCTTCGACAGCTTCTTTTAAAGCCGCCCTGAGTGTCTGATTAGAAGCAACGCCGCCTGCCATGGCAAACTTATCCATGCCGAATTCGTCAAGTGCCATCAGCACCCGCTCTTTCATCGTATCAACAACATCCTGCTGGAAGGATGCCGCTATGTCCGCCTGGAATTTCTCATCGATCTCAATCCCCTTCATTTTATAGGAATTGATGGTATTCAAGACTGCGGACTTCACACCGGAGAAGCTGAAATCATAAGGATTCTCTGCAATCTTAGCACGGGGAAATTCAAATGCGTGCGGATCTCCGTTATGCGCTGCCTTCTCAACCTTCGGGCCGCCCGGATACCCCAGTCCGATTGCGCGTGCAATCTTGTCATAGGCTTCACCTGCAGCATCATCCCTTGTCCTTCCGATGATCTCGTAATCGGTATAGGAGACTGCCTTCACCAGATGCGTGTGTCCGCCGGATGCAACAAGGCAGAGGAACGGAGGTTCCAGTTCGGGATATTCAATATAGTTGGCGCATACATGGCCTTTGATGTGATGCACACCAACGAGAGGGATGTTCTTTGCAAATGCAACAGCCTTTGCAAATGCGACTCCGACAAGCAGTGCACCGACAAGACCCGGCCCATAAGTTACTGCAACCGCATCCATGTCATCTAAAGTCTTCCCTGCATCATCCAGGGCTTTCTGAACGATCTGATTGATCTTTTCGATATGTGCACGTGATGCGATCTCCGGAACAACACCGCCGTAGATCGTATGCAGATCGATCTGGGAATAGATCGCATTGGAAAGCACCTGTCTGCCATTTACAGTAACAGCAGCTGCCGTCTCGTCACAGGAGGTCTCGATGGAAAGCATCGTGATCCCTCCTCCGACTTTTTCTTTTGCCTTATATAATCTGTTTAACTTTTTTTCTTTTTTGATTTTTGCCATTGTAGTCTTTCGTTCTCTGTCCTGCTGCCACTATCTTTGCAGACATTTAGTCTTCTTCGAAATTGAGTTCTCTGCTCTTTAAGTCCTTGCCATAATAAACCCGGTCAAAGATCTTATGGACATCATCCATATACTGTGCCGGATGCACGAGTGACGGGCTGTAATGTGTCAGCCACATTTCTTTTGGCTGGGCCTTGGCACCAAGTGACGCCGCCTCATAAAAGGTCATGTGCTTTTTCTTTTCCGCATCTTCCTGTTTGTCCATCTCGCCGTACATGCCTTCACAGATGAACAGATCCGCGTCTTTCGCCGCATCAGCGATTGCCGGGACCGGACGTGAGTCGGTACAGTAAGTTACTTTCAATCCCTTTCTCTGAGGGCCCATCACCATATCCGGAGTATAAACGTTCCCTTCGTATTCCACTTCATCGCCGTTCTGAAGTTTTCCCCACATCTGAACAGGCAGATTTAAAGCTTTTGCCCTTTCCACATCAAATTTTCCGGCACGGTCAACTAAGATACTGTAGCCGTAGCAGGTCACCCGATGCTGTACGCGGAAGGCTTCGATCCGGTATTCCCCGAACCAGAGCTCTTCAAAATCGTCTTCCAATTCAATGTAATTAATAGGAAACGGAAGTTCCGGTGCAATGACCCGCAGGGAATCCACAACCTTTTTCAGTCCCTTCGGACCAACCATATTCAAAGGTTCTGTCCGGTCAGAATTTCCCATCGTCAGAAGGAGTCCCGGAAGACCTCCGATATGATCTCCGTGATAGTGCGTAAAAAGGATCAGATCGATCGGCTTAAACGGCCAGCCTTTTTCTTTAATGGCGATCTGGGTCCCTTCTCCACAGTCGATCAGGATAGAGGAACCATTATAGCGTGCCATTAACGCCGTCAGATGGCGGCGGGGAAGCGGCATCATTCCTCCTGTTCCAAGTAAACAAATATCTAACATCTACAGTTCCTTTATGAATAACAGTGCATCTTCTTTCGGATCGCGGTAAAAGTCTTTCCGTCTTCCATTCTGCACAAATCCGTGTTTTTCGTAAAGCGCGATGGCTGCTTCATTGCTCGTGCGCACTTCCAGATTGATCGAAGTAACGCCGCGATCATGTGCCATATCATAAACGATATCTAAAAGCTCTGAAGCGATCCCCATCTGCCGATAGTCATCATGTACACCGATACTTACAAGGTTTCCCTCATCCAGCACACACATGACAGCAGCATATCCTATGGTCTCTTCCCCATGTCTTGCTACAACAAAGATCGTGTTGCCTGCTTCCATGTAATGGGCAATGCTTGCCTCACTCCAGGGAGTCGAGAAAAACTCCCGCTCCATTTGAGAGACCTTTTCTATATCATCGTATGTTAATTCGTAATAACCAATTTCCATCCGGCTTACTTCTGCTCTTTTTCTTCTTTGACTCTTTCTGCCTGGCTTTTCTGCAGATAATCAGGAGCTTCCTGGTCTGCAGGCACCGTCATGCCGTGATAGAAGAACAACTGTCCGAGTAAAGCAACAGTATCCGCACGCTGGATCATCGCCTCATCCGGAGCATACTGATAATCAAACGTTGCAAGCTGATCGATCTTCTCATGATATTCAAACAGACCGTCTCCCAGGAAAACGACCGGTGGCGGATTTCCATCCAGACTGGTCAGAAGTTCAAGACGTTCCATCAGCTCTTCGATCGACATCACGCAGGTATCCTGGAAGACCTCAAAATCGATCGTATTATCTGCGCGCAGAACAAACGTGAAGATTCCTGTGTATACCGTTCCTCTTCGTGCATCGATCATCGGAACGATAAAACCGGAATGTCCAAGCAGATTGTATGCCATACCATGAAGCGTCGGGATATGGATCAGCGGCTTGTTTAAAGCCATACCAAGTCCTTTCGCCGTTGCGCTTCCAATTCGAAGACCGGTAAATGATCCCGGTCCTGCACTGACCGCAATGGCGTCAAGGCTTTCCAGTTTCATTCCTGTCTCTTTCACCAGTTCATCGATCATCGGCATCAGGGTCTCAGAATGCGTCACCTTGAATTCGCCGACTTTCATCCCCTGCACTTCACCATCTTTTAAAAGTGCAACAGAGGCCAATGGTCCTGATGTTTCAATTCCTAATATTCGAATACTCATAGTATGTCCTTACTCAATCGTGATCTTTCGATAGTCGAATCCTTTTTCCAGATCCTTTTCGATCGTGATGTACTTTGTATGGTCCGGAAGGATCTCACTGATCTGCTCTCCCCACTCGATCATGCATACACCTTGTCCAAAGGCATATTCATCAAAGCCGATCTCAAACATCTCATCCGGATCTGCGATACGGTACACATCAAAGTGATACAGGGGAAGTCTTCCTTCCTCATATGTCTGGAGGATCGTAAAGGTCGGGGAACAAATAGGGGTCTCTATACCGAGCCCCTTTGCCAGACCTGAGGTGAAAACAGTTTTCCCGGTCCCGAGGTCACCGCTCAAGCAATAAACGTCTCCCGGCTTTGCCGATTTTCCTGTTTCCACACCCAGTTCGTATGTGTCTTTTTCTGTCTGTGATTCAAAAACCATATTAGTCTTCTGCGTTGAAAGCATCATGTACAGCCTTGGCTGCGCGGTCTGCTTCTTCCTCATCTACAAGAACAGTGATACGGATCTCACTTGTAGAGATCATCTTGATATTGATTCCTGCATTGTAGATTGCTTCAAACATACGGCTTGCAACACCGGAGTCTGTCATCATGCCGGCTCCGACGATGGAAACCTTCGCAACATTATCTTCATGAGTGATTTCCTCAAATCCGATCTTGCCTTTTGCTTCTTCCAAAGTTTTCAGGGCTTCATCCAGGTCTTTGGAATCTACGGTAAAGGAGATATCTTTGGTTCCGTTTCTGCCGATCGACTGCAGAATAATATCAACTACAATATTCTTCTTTCCCAGAACATTGAATACATTAAATGCTGTTCCCGGAACGTCTTGCAGCCCGATCAGGGAAATTCTTGCAGGACTTTTATCAATTGCAACACCGCTAACTAATCTTTTCTCCACAGTTAAATCCTCCTTCACAACGGTTCCCGGTGCATCTGTTAAAGATGAACGTACAACCAGTTCCACTCCGTATTTCTTTGCCATGCCGACACTTCTGTTATGAAGCACCTGTGCTCCAAGTGAGGCAAGGTCTAACATTTCATCATATGTGATCTCATCTAATTTCTTTGCATTCGGAACGATACGCGGATCGCAGGTATAAACACCATCCACGTCGGTATAGATCTCGCATGCATCTGCATGAAGAGCTGCCGCCAGAGCAACGGCTGTCGTATCTGATCCGCCGCGGCCCAGAGTCGTTACATCATCGTATTTATTGACGCCCTGGAAGCCGGTTACTAAAACGATTTTTTTGTTATCCAGTTCCGTAAGGATCCTGTCTCTGTCAATTTTACGAAGCCGTGCATTTCCGTAGACTTTCGTCGTATGCATTGCCACCTGGAATGCATTCAGGGAAATCGCCGGATAACCCATTTCCATGATTGCCATCGCGCAGAGGCTGACACTGACCTGCTCTCCGGTACTCATCAGCATATCCAGCTCTCTTTTGGAAGGCTTCGATGATATCTTTGACGCAAGTTCCAGCAGATCATCTGTCGTATCTCCCATTGCGGAAAGAACGACGACTACATCATTTCCTTTTTTGTACTCTTCGACACAACGTCTTGCGACATTCCGGATGCGATCCGGATCACCGACGGATGTACCTCCGAATTTCTTTACGATCAACATAAATCTTTTTCCTGCTTTCTATTTTCTTTTTCTTTGCTTATTTTACCTGAATAATATTGCGGATATGTTCACGGCCTTTGATGCCAGCATCGAATTCAGCAAACGTCATTTCTTCGGTAACGATCGCATATTCATCCGGATGATCTTCAAGTGTTAACAGCTGCTCGATCTTAAATGCCGTTTTCATTTCCTCACATTCTGAATCCACACGGACAAAGAACTTGCTCCAGTGAGTTGAATGATCTTCAAGTACTGCAGGTTCCGCATCCCATTTGATCGGGATGTTCACGTGGAGGTGTTTTACTTCATCGATAATATCAGATACGACTGCGGATGCGGTTGGGAGTTTTCCTGCACCTGCTCCGTAGAACATCGTATCTCCTAACAGGTTGCCGTGTGTTTCAATGCCGTTCATAACATCATCAACCATGTACAGCATATGTTTTTTATCGATCATATGCGGTGCAACTTCAGAATAGATCTTTCCGTCAATATTGTAGGTGATACCGAGAAGCTTGATCTTCTTTCCGAGTGCCTTCGCATATTTCATATCAACATCTGTGATATTACGGATGCCTTCCGTCGTAATTTCATTAAAATCAACGTTCTTTCCATAGATCAGAGAGGAAAGGATCGCAATCTTTCTTGCAGCATCAAAGCCGTCAACGTCTGCCGTCGGATCTGCTTCCGCATAGCCAAGAGCCTGTGCCTCTTTTAAGGTCTCTTCATAGGTGCTGCCCTCTTCATACATTTTGGTTAAGATGAAGTTGGTCGTTCCGTTTAAGATACCTGTGATGTGGTGGATCGTATCCACGTTTAAAGATCTTAAGATTGGGCGGATGATCGGAATACCGCCGCCAACACTTGCCTCAAAGAGGAAGTTTAAGCTTTTCTCTCTTGCAAGTGCGATCAGCTCCGGACCGAACTCTGCAACCAGCGCTTTATTGGAAGTGCAGACGCTCTTTCCTTTTTCCAGCGCTTCTTTTACAAATTCATAAGCCGGATGGGTGCCACCCATGACCTCAACAACGATATCCACTTCCGGATCATTCACGATCACATTGTAATCATGAACCAGTTTGGATTCGATCGGAGATCCCGGGAAATCACGAAGATCCAGTACATATTTGACATTGATCTCCTGTCCTGCATGATCTTTGATCACTTCCTGGTTTGTATCCAGTGCTTCTACGACACCGGATCCAATCGTTCCATATCCTAATACTGCAATATTGATCATTATTATTCCCTCTTTCTCATACTACTTCGTGTTCTTATTGATCCATTTCAGGTATTCATTAATGAAAGCATCAATGTCCCCGTCAAGAACAGCTCCGACATTTCCGACTTCACATCCGGTCCTTGTGTCTTTTACCAGTGTGTATGGCTGCATGACATAGGAGCGGATCTGGTTGCCCCAGCCGATCTCCGTAACTTCTCCACGGATATCAGCCATAGCCTGAGCCTGTTCTTCTTTTTTTCTTAAATACAGCTGGCTTTTCAGCATCTGCATTGCTTTATCTTTATTCTGGAACTGGCTTCTTTCGTTCTGACACTGTACCACGATCCCCGTCGGAATATGCGTGATACGGATCGCAGAACTGGTCTTGTTGATATGCTGTCCGCCGGCACCGGAACTCCGGTAAGTATCGATACGGATATCATCATCCGCGATCTCAATATCCAGATCCTCTTCGATATCCGGCATTACATCACAGCTGACAAAACTGGTCTGGCGCTTTCCTGCCGCATTGAACGGGCTGATCCTTACAAGACGGTGAACGCCTTTTTCGCTCTTCAGCAAGCCATACGCATTCTCACCCGTGATCTGAATCGTAACAGATTTAATTCCGGCTTCCTCACCTTCACGATAGTCCAGAACTTCATATTTGAAGCCGTGGCGTTCTGCCCAGCGGCAGTACATGCGGTAAAGCATGCTTGCCCAGTCGCAGCTTTCAGTTCCACCGGCACCTGCATTCAGTGAAAGGATCGCATCGAGATTATCGAACTCTCCGGAAAGCAGTGTGGATACACGATAGTCATCATAAGCAGTCTTAAAGGAAGCGAACTCATCTTCCACCTCCTGCGCCAGTTCCTCATCGTTTTCCTCTTCTGCCATCTGAAGCAGCGTGTTCAGATCCTCAAAGGAGGTATTGATCTTATCAAAGCGCTCGATGTCTCCTTTGAGACTCTTCATCTCTTTCATCAAAGATGCGCTTGTTTTTGAGTCTTCCCAGAAACCAGGCTGATTCATTAAGCCCTCGATCTCTGCGATCCTGGCATCTTTTTCCTCGCGCGCAAGTGCCCTGCCCAAGTCTTCCATGGGCTCCTTATATTGTCCTAATTCATATTTGATTTGATCAAGTAGTACCATAACTGCTTGATTATAAACTATCTTTTCTTATTAATAAAGAAAAATTTTTGACACTCATGCGGGCATTTTTTCTAATATGCCTCCGACAGTGCATAAAATGAGCCAGTTCACAAAATTGCCACCCCTTGTTCTCTATGTTTTAGGAGTGGCAAAAATGTGAATTCATTAAAATGTTGCCCGAAAGACTTCTTTTTACTGTTTTTTTCTAAAAAAACAGCTTCCGCAGGGGTGGCAAAAATGTGAACTCCTAAAAAAGTTGCCTGTCTCGAGAAACTCCTTTGCTCCTTGTTCAAGTCCTGTCTTTGAACACAGTAAAATGCAAGAGGCATGCCACTGGCATGCCTCTTGCATTTTATGCGGGCGACAGGACTTCCACCGGTGCCTTCGGCACCTTTCAGGGCACCGTCAGACTTTTCGCTCCCTATGGAGCTCAAGTCTTCCTTGTTCAAGTCCTGTCTTTGAACACAGTAAAATGCAAGAGGCATGCCACTGGCATGCCTCTTGCATTTTATGCGGGCGACAGGACTTGAACCTGCACGGTTTCCCACTAGATCCTAAGTCTAGCGCGTCTGCCAATTCCGCCACGCCCGCGTATCAGCACGCCCTGAGACGTGCTTTTTTGCTTATTTATTTCGTTGTAGTCTCTGTTTCTGTTGAAGCTGCTTCACTTGAGGTTTCTGTCTCGGTCTTCTGATCCACAAACACAACATCATCCTCAAGGGCTTCCATTGCAAGGTCAAACTTAAACTCTAAGTTCTCATACAGATACAGCCAGGTATCTCCGGACTGGGTTTTAAACTCCTCTACGGTGTAGCGCTCAGAATATCCGTTGCGCGCCATATAAAGAGCGATGGACTGATCCAGTTCCTCATCCGTCCAGCTGATCTTTTTATCTTTGATGATCTTATCTACCAGCATGATGGTATCCAGATAATAATGTGCTTCTTCTGTAGCATATGCATTCGCATCCGTGTAGCCATACATAACAGCATATTCATCCGGAGTCGTTCCGTACATTCCTGCGTAGTAGTCGAGGGAATCCATGGAGTATTGGATCAGCATAGCTTCTGCTTCTTCATCATAAGAAATAGCCTTTTCTTTGCTCTGGATGTCTTCGAACATTGCAGTATGCAGATAATAATTATAAATATAATCGTGTACATACTCTTCCAGTTCCTCAACAGTATTTAACTGTTTCTCAAGGTAATTCGAAGAATAGTTCTTTACAAATTCATCTGTCAGTTCCGGAGCAACAGTCTCGGACTTATAGTTGATGGTAACATCAAATGTTGCCGGCTGTCCTGCAAGAGCTGTACTCTGATAATCTGCAGGGAAGACTACATTGATCGTTTTTGTCTTTCCGATCTCAGCGCCGATCAGTCCGGATTCAAATCCATCGATCATCATACCGCTTCCGATCGTTAAGGACTGGCCTGTTGCAGTTCCGCCTTCAAAAACTTCTCCGGTAGACGCCAGTTTTCCGACATAATCAATGTTCAGCTGGTCGCCTTCTGCAACGATTCCTTCTGTTACCTGTTTCGTTTCAGACTGAGTCTGAAGGATATTGGTGATATACTGCTCGACCGTTGCGTCATCGATTGCAACTGCGTCTTTCAGGACTTCGATTTTGGAATAATCCCCAACTTCGATTTTTGCTTTCTGCTTAGGTGTAAACCAGCCGGATTTATATCCGACAAATGCCAGACACGCAAGTACAATAACTGCGCAGACAACGATTACGATCACGTTTGTCTTATCCAGTTTCTTTTTCTTTTTGATGATCGGCGGCTCTTTTACGGATGCACTTTTCTTTTCGGTATCCGCAATTACTTCCTCTTTTTCGATTTCTGCATCAAGTGCTTCCTCAGCAGCCTTTTCTTCTTCAATCTCTGCTTCTTCGACTGCGGAACCGGCAGCTAAAATATCAGCACCGATCTCTGCTGCATTTGCGCTGATCTCCTCAGCCGCAGCACTGCCTTCTGCAACTTCAGCAATGTGCTCTTCCGCGATCTCCTCAGCTGCTTCTGCTGTATTGGCGATTTCTTCAGAAGTAACTTCTTCTGCTGTTTCTTCTGCAGCGATCGCTTTTTCTACAGCCTCTCTCTCAGCAATTTCTGCTGCCTCATCTGCCTTTTCCTGAGCAACTGCAATGTCTGCTGCGATTTCTTCCGCTTCAACAACAGCATCTTCTACTTTTGGCTCAACCTGTTCGCCGGCAGCTTCAGCAAGTTCATCTAACTTCTTGTTTTCGTCCATCTATATAACCTCATTTCATTGAAATCTATTTAAAAACGCACAACTGCGAATTTTACCACATCATTGATTATTAGAAAAGCATTAATTATTCCGTACGCAGAGCTACGACAGGGTCCTGGCGTGATGCCTTCTTCGCCGGGATCAGACCGCCGATCATCGTGATCACGATACTGATCAGGATCAGGATCAGCGCACTCACAGGAGGCAGCGTCGCACTGAGTACTGTCGAACCCATCAGGGAGTGAACAATGGCATTGATCGGAATGATAAGGAGCAGGGTGATCCCAACACCGATGATGCCGGAGAAGCAGCCGATGATAAATGTCTCTGCATTAAACACATTGGAGATATTCCGTTTGGAAGCTCCGAGCGCGCGAAGGACACCGATCTCCTTGGTCCGCTCAAGAACCGAAATATTGGTAATGATACCAATCATGATGCAGGAGACAAAGAGCGAGACTCCGACAAATCCGATCAGCACATAGGAGATCGCGTTAATGATCGTCGTAATGGAAGAGGTCAGCAGCGCCACATAGTCGGTATAGGTGATCTTATTCTCTTCCACGACTTTTTCATTATAATTCTTGATCGAGGCTGCAATGCCGTCCTTTCCTTCAAAACTGTCCGCATACAGGCTGATCATCGAAGGAGCATCATAGCTCACCATACCGAATTTCTTCATGTTTCCGTCGTAACTGGAAACACCGATCAGGGAATCAAAGACAGCTGCCAGTGATTTCTGCTTTGCAAAATTGTCAAGCCAGTACTGAACTGCTTCTGCTCCATCTGTGTCTTCAGAGGAAAGGGAGACGTTTTCCATCGCAGAGCTGACTCCGCTGAGATCAAGCCCGCTAAAGTCCACTCCGCTGAGGTCCATGCTGCTGAGGTCCAGTCCGCTGAAGTCAACGCCGCTCACGTCGATCTTACTGAGGTCGACCTTTGAAAGATCGATGTTGCTGAAATCCAGGGAACTGAAGTCCAGAACGGAAAAATCGATCGTGCTGTAATCAATCTGAGTGACATCCATGTCACTGAAATCCAGTGTATTAAAATC
>JAFWLM010000037.1 GCA_017511045.1 Lachnospiraceae bacterium
GAATAGCCACCCACGGGATGGATGTGGTGCCGTCGCTGTGAAGGCCCAGCATGTTGTAGAAATATCCGAGGGAATCCGAGTAAATACTGGGAGATTCGGTCGCGTAGCCTACGACATAGCGGAGTACCCAGCCTCCGACATGGGCATAGTAGCAGGTGATGACAAAAGCACCGATGACGCCGATCCAGCCGACCCAGGAAAAGTTCCTGTGGCCGAGCTTGTGGAAGACACCGACGATGTTGGCCTGACTTGCCCGTCCTACGGAGAGTTCCGTGAGCATCATCGGAGCGCCGAGGAATATGACAATCAGGAGGTAAATCAGCAGGAAGCATCCACCGCCGCCTTCAAAGGCTCTTCCGGGGAACTTCCAGATGTTGCCGAGACCGACAGCTGAGCCAGCCGCTGCAAGTATGAAACCAAGTTTGCTGCCCCATTGGGCTCGTTCATTTTCCATAATAATTCATCCTTCTCCTTATAATAATAACAATAATGAATGCGAAGGAGCAAACATGCAGTATCACGTTAAACTCCTAAAACCGCAATATTGGTATTATAACGCCATCACCGGACGATTTCCAGCTAATTATTAATATTTTGGCAGCACCAGCCTCTTCTCCACGACCTCAGCCACCAGCTGTACAGTACTTCGGAACCCGGTCTTCTGCAGTATATTCTTGACATGGTACTTGACAGTGTTGATTGACAAATGCAATGTTTCCGCCATCTCCTCATACCGGACGCCCCTGACCAATTCCCGGATCACAGCAAATTCCCGATCCGTAAATTCTGAGCTTTTAGCCTGGCCGATCATGATGACAGGTGAACTTTCCGGCCATACTTTTTCTCCCTTCATGGTCCGCTCGCACACTTCAAGCAGAGAAATATTGCCGTACTCTTTATACCAGAAACTGTCACATCCGCTGTCCTGAGCTTTTTTGATGAACGAATGCTCTGGCATGGATGTCATCAGAATGATCCTGACCCAGGGATAATTCTTTTTGACCCTGGCAGCCGCACGGATTCCGGATTCGTCATCGGCCGTGCACACATCCATCAAAATAAGGTCGATCTTATTTGACATGCAGGCGATTTCCGCATTTGCCGCGTTTTCAATAGATGCGATTACGGAATACTCAGGGAAAGAAGTTATTTTTCTCTCAAAGGCTTCCCGCGAGACCCTTGAGTCCTCTACAATTAGTACGTTAACCCTCATTTTTTCCTCCCGGAATCGTTACATACATGACAACACCGATCCCATCCTCGATTTTCATGGTAAGCTCTGCACCCTCCTGCTCCAGACGGCGTCTCAGATCACTCAGGCCTCCCCGCTCATGGACCGTGGTCACATCGGTCTGACCGTTACAGGATATCCTGACAAAAAAGCAGTTTTCCCTGTATCTCGTTTCGACGTTCAGCCGGTTGGCATGTGCATGACGCACTGCGTTTGTGAGGGCCTCACGGATAGCGGCATTAAAAAGCAGAACAGTTTTTCTTTCTTTTGGCTTATCACCGACAATGTCGATATGGCATTCTATCATTTCCGCAATTTTCAGCAATTCGTTTTCGGGCGAAGCGGAAATCGCAACCTCTCTTCGACTGGCATTTTCCATATCAGCTATGACATCTTCCCAGGCTCGAAAGAGTTCAGCGTCGTCTTCTCCTGCTTTGCCATTTTCTATTCTGTTTCTCGTCATGACCAGTAATCTCCCGAAATCGTCATGGATCCTGATCTTTGCGCTGAGCAATTCCTTTTCCATATTGTTCTGGACGATATTCTGAAGCAGAATCCTCTGCCGCTTGTGCAATTCCTCTGCCCTGCGGTTGTTCTCAAAAAGCCGGGTCCTGTACTTATACAGGTCGGAAACGTCAGAAGCCTCGTACTGGATTACAGGAGACGAGTCTATGATCAGCTTTCTGCGCTGGAACTGCCATACCTGCCCGTTCGGAAGCCTGCAGAGAATCTGCTCCGTATCCCCGGATTTCTCCTCATGCATGCCGGAAGGCATTTCCGTCATTTTAAGATTTGTCAGTTCTCCCCACATGTGTTCCGCATTCACAATAGTGTGACCTGTCAGACTGTAGCAGACATCATTGATTTTTCTGTTAGCCAGAATAGGACGGCCGCCGGCTGACGCAAAACAGATCCCGTCAGGATATGTATTGATAGCCTCGCGGATCAGCATTGCCGTATGAAGGCGTTCACTGATGCGAATCGACATTTGCGTCACCTCCCTCGAATAGGTCCAGTATATAACCCTGCGAAGTATCTGATGTTTTGAAAGTATACTGGTCGGAAGCAAATGAAAGCACTGCCTGATTAGGGTTTCCTTCGGCTCTTGCTATTTCAAAACGTGCCCCGGACGGACATATCCGGACTCGGATCTCGTCGATCAGATACTCTTCGTACTCCAGAATCTTCTCCAGACTATCAAAAACAAATATGGAAAAGTCTGATGAAAACTCTGCCGCGTTCCAATCAAAGGCTGTTCGAATATTCGCGATGTTCAAAGCCTGCATCATATTTTCCAGACTGATGATCAGGTCTTCGGAATCAATCGATCCCTCTTCCTGCTCTATAAGCCTGAGATTGCACCGTCTTTTTACATACGTTCCCAGAAGGTGGAGCATGCGCAGATTTTTTTCCTGTCCCGCGCCGCGGTCTCTGCCGGCTATAATGTCTTTCATTTTCCGAAGCTGGCCGGCAACTTCCCCGGACAATGTGTCATAAATCCGGTTCTTGGCGAACAGACCGGCTTCCTCATTTTTGGTTCTGAGTTCTTCTCTGAGGAGTACGCCTTCCTGATCGAGCTGTTCCGCGATCGCTTCCAACTCATCTATGGTCTTCGTCATCAGGGAAATGTCTTTGTTCCAGAGAAAATATCCGTCAGAGAGTTCATGCAAATGCAATTCAAGCCCTTCTTCGAGAGAAACATACTTTTTCTTTTTGAGTTCCTCCAATAGTTCCGGCGACACATGTGCCGCGTTATGAGAAGCAAGCCTGCTGTCGCTGCCTATCAGCTGCATACCCACGGTCGATTTTTCAAAAATACTCTGATACTCTGTGTTGACCGGAACAAGCCCCATGTAAATGTCAAATTCCCAGGTCAGGACCTCCATGTAATATATCTTGGCAAACAATTCAATGAGTTCAACATTGGCAAAAGCGGGAATTAAATTAAGGGAAGTCATAAAATAGGGAAACGAGAATATGACCATTAAGATGGGCTCGATACATGGAATGAAGAACCTCAGGAGTCCGCTCTCCTGAATCCCTTTATTCCTTTTGTAAATCAGGATCACCCGAATGACCATCAGGAAAACTCCAAAAGCCGTAAGCAGAAATGTCCCGTAATACGGATGGAACATCAGATTCGGCTGAGGTTCTGAGGGGTCGAGAAAAAATACGAAATGGCGCTGTTCATCCGTTACAATTAAAAAAATC
>JAFWLM010000038.1 GCA_017511045.1 Lachnospiraceae bacterium
TCCGTGAATATATATACTATTACAACAATGAGCGGATCCAGGCTAAAACAAAATGGATGCCCCCTGTAAAGTACAGGGAAGCATCCATGTGTTTCACCTAAAGGTCCGAGCAATGTGTCCAGGATTCTGGGTACATATCAACTGAGCCGGCGTTTTTATTTGTAAACATTTATCGGGCAGATCGCGAAACCTGCTGAATTATTTAACGATCTCACTTTCTTTAGCAGTCTCGCTTTCTTCCGTGATCTCGCTTTCCCTTACGAGGATCAAAACATTGCGGTAATCATCATCGTTGTTTCCTAAACAGGTGGACAGCGTGATGATCTTACTGTCTGCGCTCACCTCAGTATCACTGTCAAACCAGCTTGCGTATTTTGTCTGCTCGATGAAGTCAAGGAAGGCCTCATCGCTTCCGAATCCCATGGTATAGGTGAACCCGTCAACAGCAGCCGTATATGCCGCGATGGCTTTATAAACATAGTGATGTTCCGGCGTGTAGACATGATAGGTCCTGTGAGCTTTGTAATACTCAGGGTCAGAGTATTTATACAGCTTACCGAACATGGACTCGTCTTTCATGTTGTGGCCGTAGATGATGCAGTTCTTCGATTCCATTCCGTCAGGCAGACGGCTGTCAACGAAGAGCGTTCCGGACGGATTCCATTCCCCGTTAAACATGGTGTGCAGATAATATTCATTGTCTGCGCCCTGAACGATCGGATACGCCATAACATCTTCCGAGAAGATATAGCCGACCGTATCAGGATTCTGTGCCAGGAGCTTATCAAAATCAACCTTTGGATAGCCAACGTCCGGAATGATATCAGCGACATCGACCTGGATATTACCGTAAGTATTTTCTGCTTTTTTGTAGGTGGTAAAGATCGACAGGAGCTTAAGACCGGAGACCAGAAATACACCGATCGCCAGAGTCATGATCAGGGAAAACACCGCTTTTTGAACCGGCGTTCTCTTCCTTTTGGACGTATTCTGTTTTCCGTTGTTTTTCTTTGCCATTGATACTCTCCATAAAGAACGATTATAGCACAGTCTTCCTTGATTTTATATGAAAATTCCATTAAATTATAGGCATGTTTGATATACAGGAAGAGTTGAAAAAATTACCGCACAGCCCGGGTGTTTACCTGCATCATGATGCCCGCGATGAGATCATCTACATCGGGAAAGCCAAGAATCTTAAGAACCGGGTAAGCCAGTATTTTCAAAGCAGTCGCAGCCGCTCTCCAAAGATCGATAAGATGGTGAGCCAGATTGCTTATTTCGAGTATATCGTAACTGACAGTGAAGTCGAAGCGCTGATCTTAGAGAACAATCTGATCAAGGAAAACCGTCCGCGCTACAACACGATGCTGAAGGATGATAAGACCTATCCCTACATCAAGCTGACGGTAAGCGAGGCCTTTCCCCGCCTGGTACTCACCAGAAAGATCAAAAAGGATAAAGAAAAATATTATGGTCCGTATCCGGAAGTTTCATCTGTCCGGGAAGTGATCGACCTCTTAAATAATGTCTATCATCTTAAGACCTGCAGCCGGAATCTCCCGAGAGATATCGGAAAAGAACGGCCGTGCTTAAAGCATCATATCGGAAGGTGTGACGCACCGTGCGCAGGAAAGATCACGGAAGAAGACTATGCACTCCGGATCGAAGCAGCCAAAAAATTCCTGGAAGGAAACTCCAAAGAGATCCTTTCCTACATAAAGAAGAATATGAAAGAAGCCTCGGATGCGATGGAATATGAAGAGGCCGGAAAATGGAAAGAACTGATGGATGCAGCGAACACAGTCTCTGCGCATCAGAAAGTGGAATACTCCCCGGGAGAGGACAGAGACGTTCTGGGGCTTGCAGTGGAAGGCTTCGAGGCGATCATGCAGGTGTTCTTTATCCGCGGCGGAAAACTTCTGGACCGCGAACATTTTTATCTGACTCCTGCTCCGGGAGATACGGACCGCGACATTGTAACAAGTTTTATCAAACAGTATTACGCCGGCACGCCGTTCCTGCCGGGAGAAGTCCTGCTTCCATGTGAAGTTGAAGATAAGGAGTCCATCGAAGAATGGCTGCACCAGAAAGCAGGTCATAAAGTTGCGCTCCTGATACCGCAAAAGGGCAAAAAGGAAAAGATGGTGGAGCTTGCCGAGAAGAATGCCGCGCTTGTTCTGGAACAGGACAGAGAAAAAGTAAAACGCGAAGAGATGCGGACGAAAGGCGCCGTAACAGAGATCAGCAAAATGCTCGGGATCAATTATGCGAAGCGGATCGAATCCTACGATATTTCCAATATTTCGGGATATCTGTCTGTCGGGTCCATGGTGGTGTTTGAAGACGGAAAAGCAAAGAAAAATGATTACCGCAAGTTCCGGATCAAAACAGTCATCGGGCCGGATGATTATTCCAGCATGGCAGAGGTCTTAAGCCGGCGGTTTGAACATGAGGAGTGGAGCCGGCCGGATATGCTTTTGATCGACGGCGGACGAGGGCAGGTGAATGCGGTCGTGGAAGCGCTGGGAGAAAAACTCGGCGATATTCCGGTCTGCGGCATGGTAAAGGATGACCACCACCGCACGCGGGGACTCTTCTATCAGAACAGAGAATATGAAATGGACCGCTCGAAAGAGCCGTTTAAACTGATCACACGGATCCAGGATGAGACCCACCGGTTTGCGATCGAATACCACAGGCAGCTGAGATCGAAGGGACAGATCAAATCTGTTTTGGACGACATCCCGGGGATCGGGCCGAAAAGACGGCTGGCGCTGATCCGCCATTTTAAGTCGATCGATGCCATAAAAGAAGCCAGTGTGGAAGAGATTGCAGATGCTCCGGGCATGAATCTGAAGGCGGCCCAGGCGGTTGCAGACGCCCTGAAATCATAATATAATACGGCTTGAGGTGAATCGATATGGAAGCAAAATACGTGAGACTGGACGAGATCGCAAAGAGGTTCGGTTATCATAATCTGACACCGGAAATCGATCTCCATGAAGTAAAAATATACCACAGAAATATCAACCGGCCGGCGTTCCAGCTGACTGGTTATTATGATTATTTTGACAACTTGCGCGTACAGGTCGTAGGCCAGGCAGAACATGAATACATTAAGACGCTGGAACCGGAGGTCGCAAGAGAGCGTTTTGAAAAACTGTTTTCCTGCGGGTTCCCGGCGGCGCTCATCTGCCGCGGCATAAAACCGCAGCCATATGTGATCGAGATGGCTGTGAAAAACGGGATCCCTATCCTGGCGACGGAAAAGACCACGGCTCTTGTCATCACGGAATTCTTAAGATGGATGAATGAGCAGCTGGCAGAAACAGCAACTTTCCACGGCGTACTCGCTAATGTCTATGGTGAAGGAATCCTGATCACCGGACCTTCCGGGATCGGAAAGAGCGAGGCTGCAATCGAGTTGATCAAGAGAGGACACCGTCTTGTCGCGGATGACTTAGTTGAGATCTCCAAAGTCAGCGAAGATCTGCTCAGGGGAAAATCCCCGGTGCTGACCAAAAACTTTGTAGAGCTCAGAGGCTTAGGTGTTGTCGATGTCATGAGCCTGTTCGGTGTTGAAAGTATCATGGAATATTCCCCAATCGATATGATCATCAGTCTGGAAGAGTGGGACGGCACCACGAGCTACGACCGTCTCGGTCTTCAGGACGAGTATGAAGAGATCTTAGGACTCAAGATCGTAAAACACACGATCCCAATCCGGCCGGGAAGAAACCTTGCAATCATCATCGAAACGGCGGCAGTTAATAACAGACAGAAAAAGATGGGATACAATGCCGCACAGGAACTGTGTGACCGTGTGACCAGGGAGATCCACAAGCATAAAAGCGAAGAACCGGGTCTCGAAAAGACAGATAATAAATAGATTGGCATTATGAAATTAAAACAGGAAATATTAGAAAAGATAAAAGATGTGATCGGCAAGGCGAATGTATTCGAAGAAGAGCCGATGAGTGAACATACCAGCATGGAAGTCGGCGGACCCGCAGCCTATCTCTTTCAGCCGGAAACGGCGGAAGATACCGCGTTTCTGCTTAAGATCCTGAAGCAGGAGAATTATCCTTTTTATATCAAGGGAAACGGTTCCAATCTGATCGTGCATGATGAAGGCTATGACGGCGCGATCATCGAGATGATGAAAATGAACCGGATCGAAGTTTCGGGAACTTTCGTTACCGCAGAGTGCGGCGCGATGCTGAAAGACATCTCGGCAAAAGCAGTAGAAGCTTCTCTTTCCGGTTTTGAATTTGCGTCCGGAATTCCGGGAAGCTTAGGCGGCGCGATCACAATGAACGCCGGAGCATATGACGGCGAAATGAAAGATATCGTAACAGAAGTTACGCTGATGGATAAAGAAGGAAATGTCCTGACAAAGAAGAATGAGGAAATGGATTTTTCCTACCGCCACAGCCTGTGCTCAGACGGAGACTATATTGTACTGAAGGCAGAGTTCCAATTGGCGGAAGGCGACTCTTCAGAGATCCAGGCAAAGGTCGATGATCTTTCCGCAAGAAGAAAAGAAAAACAGCCTCTGGAATATCCGAGCTGCGGCTCCACCTTCAAACGTCCGGAAGGATACTTTGCAGGAAAGCTGATCACGGATGCAGGCCTGAAAGGATACTGCCACGGCGGAGCGGCGGTCTCTGATAAACATGCAGGCTTCATCATCAATAAAGACCATGCAACTGCAGCAGAGATCTTAGAACTGATCTCTTACGTTCAGGAAGAAGTGAAAGAACAGTTCGGAGTGGAACTGAAATGTGAGGTCAAGATCATCTGATGTCGTTTTCCCAGGAAGTGAAAGAAGAAATACTGAATAAGTATACAAAAGCGACACATTGTCAAAAAGCACAGCTTGCGGCTTTCTTGGTTTTTGACGGAAAGAACGTAAAAAAAGACAGCGAAAAAGACTGCTATATTTACAACTTTACATCAGGAAGAAAAACCTTTAATATTAGGTTGGACACTTCTGAAGGATTGGAAAAACTGACAGAGAGGACCTGCTGTAAGAGAGCCTTCTTGAAAGGGGCGTTTATCGGGGCAGGGACGATCAGTGATCCGGAAAAAGAGTACCGTTTTGACATCGTGTGCAGCACAGAAGAACAGGCAGAGTTCCTTCGGGAACTTTTCGGAGCCTTTGAGATCCGCGCAAGAGTGACAAACCGTCGCGGAAAATATGTGCTCTACATAAAAGAAGGAGAATTGATCTCCGAGGCGTTAAATGTATTAGAAGCCCACAAGGCGATGATGGACTTTGAGAACATCCGCATCGTAAAAGAAATGCGCGGATCGATCAACCGTCAGGTCAACTGTGAAACTGCGAATATCAACAAGGCGATCGCAGCTTCCATGAAACAGGCGCGAGATATTGAACTGATCCTCGAAAAAAGAGGGGAAGATTCATTGGATGAGAATCTCGCGGCAGTAGCAAACGCCAGGCTTCAGTATCCGGATGTGACTTTAGCGGAATTGGGGAACCTGATGACTCCGGCCATCAGTAAGTCCGCAGTCAATCACAGGATGCGAAAAATCAGTCAGCTTGCCGAGGAACTTAGAAGGCAGGAAAAGGAGGAACCATGATCAGACGAGAAATTACAATTGAACTTGCAAAGGGTTTGGAAGCAAGACCGGTTGCGGTTTTTGTTCAGGTAGCGAGCCAGTACGATTGCTCCATTATAGTGGAATATCGTGACAAAAGGGTCAACGCTAAAAGTATCATGGGCATGATGAGTCTTGGAATTGCGCAGGGTGAAAAAGTGACTGTCCTTGCAGACGGGCCGGATGAGAAGGCCGCAGTTGCAGGAGTGGAGAAATATCTGACTTCAAAGGAGTAATATGGCTTTTACGCACCTCCATGTTCACACCGAGTACAGCCTCTTAGACGGATCGGGAAAGATCAAAGAAATGGTGGCACAGGCCAAAACACTTGGCTATGACAGCCTCGCCATTACCGATCACGGTGTGATGTACGGAGTAATCGATTTTTATAAAGCAGCCAAAGCAGAGGGCATCAAGCCGATCATAGGCTGCGAGATCTACGTAACAACAGGATCAAGATTTGATCGCGAGATCGGACAGGGTGATGATAGATATTATCACCTTGTTTTATTAGCAGAAAATAATATCGGATACAACAACCTGATGAAGATCGTCTCGCTTGGATTCACCGAAGGCTTTTACTATAAACCGCGCGTGGATTATGAAGTGCTTGAAAAATACAGCGAGGGGATCATTGCAACCAGTGCCTGCCTGGCGGGCATCGTTCAAAAGACTCTTTCAAGAGGGCATTATGAAGAGGCCGTGGATGAGGCGCTCCGCCTCGAAAAGATCTTCGGAAAAGGAAACTTTTTCCTGGAGCTTCAGGACCACGGAATGCCGGAACAGAAGATGGTCAACTCCCAGCTCATCCGCATGAGCGAAGAAGAGGGGATCCCGCTGGTTGCAACCAATGACGTTCACTACACCTACGATACCGACCCGGAGGCACACGACATCCTGCTGTGCATCCAGACCGGGAAGAAACTGAATGATGAAAACCGGATGCGCTATGAGGGCGGCCAGTACTATCTGAAGAGCCCGGAGGAAATGGCGCAGCTGTTCTCTTATATTCCGGAAGCGATCGATAATACCGGAAAGATCGCTGAGAGATGTAACGTAGAGATCGAATTCGGCGTTCAGAAACTTCCGCGCTATGACGTTCCGGACGGCTTTACGGCCGAGGAATATTTAGAGCGCCTCTGTGAGGAAGGTCTCCGGAAACGATATGAAAATTACGAGAGCCTCGAAGGCCGTTTGAAATATGAGCTTGATACGATCAAGCAGATGGGCTATGTCGATTATTTCCTGATCGTCTGGGATTTCATTAACTATGCAAAACGCAACGGGATCATGGTCGGCCCGGGCAGAGGAAGTGCTGCCGGAAGCCTTGTTTCCTACTGCCTTGAGATCACAGACATCGATCCGATGAAATACAGTCTGATCTTTGAACGCTTCCTGAATCCGGAGCGTGTCTCCATGCCGGATATAGACGTCGACTTCTGCTTTGAACGGAGAGGCGAAGTCATCGACTATGTTTCCGAAAAATACGGAAAAGACAAAGTCGTCCAGATCATCACCTTCGGAACCATGGCGGCAAGAAACGTCATCCGTGATGTGGGCCGCGTGCTCGATATGCCATACGGCGCGGTCGATTCGATCGCAAAGATGATCCCGAATGAGCTGGGCATTACGATCAATAAAGCACTGAAGGCGAACAATGAACTGAGCCGGGCCTATGAAACAGACCCGCAGATCAAATACCTGATCGATATGGCAAAGCGACTGGAAGGTCTGCCTCGCCATTCTTCCATGCATGCAGCAGGCGTCGTGATCTCACGCGAGCCGATCATGGAATATGTCCCGCTGGCAAGGGGCTCTGACGGCTCTATCGTAACGCAGTTTGTTATGACCACATTGGAGGAACTGGGGCTTTTAAAGATGGACTTCCTTGGCCTACGGACTCTGACTGTCATTCAAAACTGCGTGAACATGATCAAGAGCAATGTGGGTCTGGATATTGATCTGAACCAGATCGACTACAATGATCCGCTGGTCCTGGATATGGTCGGGGCAGGAAAGACCGAAGGCGTCTTCCAGCTGGAAAGTGCCGGTATGAAGAGCTTCATGCGTGAGCTGAAGCCAAAGAGCTTAGAAGATATCATTGCCGGGATCGCTCTTTACCGTCCGGGTCCGATGGACTTTATCCCGAAATATGTTTCCGGTAAAAACTCCACACAGGAGATCCAATATGACTGCCCGCAGTTAAGACCGATCCTTGAAAACACTTATGGCTGTATCGTCTATCAGGAGCAGGTCATGCAGATCGTCCGCGATCTTGCCGGCTACTCTTTAGGCGGAGCCGATGTGCTTCGAAGGGCGATGTCCAAAAAGAAGGACGCTGTCATGCAGGCGGAGCGGAAGCGCTTTGTATATGGCGATCCGGAAACGAACGTTCCGGGCTGTGTCAATAACGGCATCAGCGAGGCTGTGGCAAATAAGATCTATGATGACATGATCGACTTTGCTAAGTACGCATTCAATAAGTCGCATGCCGCGGCGTATGCAGTGGTCTCCTACCAGACCGCATATCTGAAGTATTATTTCCCGGTCGAGTTCATGGCGGCACTCATGACTTCTGTCATGACGAACATGACCAAGCTTGCCGGCTACATTCAGGAGTGCAAGGATATGAATATCGAGATCCTTCCTCCGGATATCAACGAGGCAGAGAGCGGCTTTGCGGCCCGCGGGGAGAACATCCGTTACGGACTGTCCGCGATCAAGGGCGTGGGTAAAAACGTGATCGATACGATCGTGGAAGAGCGCAGAAGTGGCGGAAAGTACACCGACCTTTATGATTTCTGCCAGCGTCTTGCTGCGAAGGAACTGAATAAACGTGCCCTTGAAAACTTTATCAAGGCAGGATCCTTTGATTCGTTCGGCCTTACAAGAAAGCAGCTCCTTCATATTTACATGGATGTCGTTGATAAAGTCGTCAATGATAAAAAGAGCGCGATCAGCGGACAGATGTCCCTGTTCGATCTTGCAGGCGCCGATCAGAAATCGGATTTCATGATCCGTGTGCCTGATGTTGGTGAGTTTGATAAATCCATCCTTTTGGATTTCGAAAAGGATGTGACAGGTATCTATATCAGCGGACACCCGCTGGATGAGTATTCAGATGTCTTAAACCGAAGCGTGACTGCAAGGTCGTCGGATTTTGCGATCGATGATGAAGGTCATGTGATCGTACGCGACGGAACCAAGGCGGTGATCGGAGGACTGATCGCTTCCGTGACAAAGAAGAGTGCAAGGAACGGACAGCCGATGGCCTTCCTGACATTGGAAGATCTTCTCGGAACGGTTGAAGTCATCGTGTTCCCGAAGGATTATGCGGTGTTCCGGCCGCTGATCGAAGAAGGCCGCAAGGTAATCATCAAAGGCCGCGTCAGCGTGGACTCCGATGCGGACGGCAAACTGATCTGCGAGAGCATGCAGGAACTTGAGGGCGTCGGAAGAGAACTGTGGTTCCAGTTCCGCGACATGGATGACTACATGGAAAGCGCACGGTATATTGAAAGCCTCAGCAGCGTGGAACAGCTGAAGGGCGGAAACACCGTGATCAAGATCTACCTGAAAAAAGAAAAACAGCTTAAGGTGATGGACAGCCGTTACAACATTAATCTGACGGAGGACTTTTTAAATGTCCTGAAGAAGCGCTTCGGCGAGGAAAATGTGAAAGTGACGACACCAAAGAAATAAAACGATGATTGGTTCGGAAGTGACGACCAAAAAATGATGATCAGTTGATAATCACGAAATCAAAATTACAAAACCATGATCAGTTCAAAAAGTAATGCAAAAATCAAGAACGTGAAGAAACTCTTAAACTCAGCGAAAGAGCGCCGGCTGCAGAGCGTCCTCGTGATCGAGGGCCTGCGTCTTGTAAGAGAAGCTTCGCCGGAGATATGCGAACAGCTCTTTTTAAGCGAGAGCCTTTCTAAGGCGGGAGAATTTGACACTTCCCTTTATAAAAATGTTGAGATCGTATCGGATGAAGTCTTCCGCTCGCTTTCGGATACCGTCACGCCACAGGGCGTCTTAGCTGTTGTAAAACAGCCGTCGTGGACGCTTGAGCAGCTTTCCTTTGAAAACGGCTGCAGGCTTCTGCTTTTAGATGATATCCAGGACCCGGGTAATTTAGGAACGATCCTTAGGACGGCGGAAGCTGCCGGTGTGAATATGGTGATCATGAGCGAGGGCTGTGCAGACATCTTTAATCCGAAGGTCATCCGCTCCACGATGGGAAGCATCTTCCGGCTGCCGTTTGTCACAGACGATCTGGTCTCAGTGATCGAGATGCTGAAGACGGAAGGCGTTACCGTTTACGGAGCAGCGCTCGAAGGATCTTCTGATTATCGGGAAGTCGAGTTTTCTGAGAAGACTGCGATCGTCATCGGAAACGAAGGAAATGGCATCTCCGGAAATGTTCTGAATGCAGTGAACGAAAAGATCCGGATCCCGATGAAGGGGCAGATCGAATCCTTAAATGCTGCCGTCTCAGCCGCGATCCTTCTTTATCATATTTATGAAGACTAACGGCGAACCTCTTTTTGAACAAGATTAAGATTGATAGCGAGCCCTGACTTTTTTCTATAGTAATTAAAAATTATTAAAGAAAAATGGGCGTAAAAACCGCCTCAATCTACATCTTGTGGTTAAATATTACAAAAAAACACAAGATACAGAAACCGTGAAAAACCTTGAAAAATAAGGCTTGACACGGTTTTTTTGATGTTTTAGAATGACCACAACGTAATAATTTCGTAACAATTAAAAAATCTTTTCGAAATATTTGAGAGACTTTTGTAAAATATGAAAATTGCTTTAAGTAAAAAATCGATCATCGTCATGGCAATGTTCCTCATCGTAGGAATGCTCTTTGCAACGACTCTCCATGTATATGGAATGAACGAAGAGTATAAAGCCGTGAAAGAAAATATTCAGGCAGTGGCAAGAGCAAAGAAAGAAGCAGCGCTCAGCAACTATATTCACCAGGTAAAACTGGAGACCGCAGCTGCAAAGCTGGAAGAAGTTGTTGAAGTGGCAGCAGCTCCTGCTGAAGAGCCGGCGGAAGAAGTAGTAGAAGAGACCTACGAAGAAGAATACTATGAGGAAGAGTCCTTCTCCGGTGATTATTCTTCCGGCTATGATGTTTATTATTCCGCAGACGACCTCCGTTTCAACGGCGTGATCTATGCCGGCGACTGGAGATGGACCTGGTATTCCCAGAACGTTCTTCCGGGCGGCGGACTTGCGATCCCGGGACGTCATGTGGATGAGAACGGCTATGTTTGTGACGAGAATGACCGTATCTGTCTTGCATCCAGCGATCTGGAATGGGGCACCGTCGTTTCCACTCCGTTTGGAAAAGAAGGCTGCGTTTATGACTGCGGATGCGACTCCGGTACCTTAGACGTTTATGTAGATTTCTGATGCTGACCACATCAGAAATCCCAATAAGATTTTAACCGCCTCCCAGCGGTATTTCCAAGAAGGGCTGTTGTCTTACGCGACAACGGCTTTTCTGCTTTTTGCAGGAAGGGATGATGACTTCTACGGCAGTGGCTTTTCCAGATTCCGTTGCAAATAGCTTCAAAATACGATATATTTCTACCCATGGAAAACAGAGTGCTTTGTGGCGCAAGCTACTACGAACAAAAATTTTATCTGAACCCTGCATATGAGGTTTTGCCGGAGGCAGTCAAGAATGAGCTGAAGATCATGTGCGTGCTTTTTGTGCAGGATGTGAGCGGGATCATCATGTTGGAATTCAACGATGACGGCAATCTTCAGATCATGGTCACCGCGCGAGATGATGATATCTATTTTGACGACATAGGAGCAGAGCTGAAAGTGAAACAGATCCAGCAGGAAAAGAAAGAACTGTTTGGACAATTAGAGGAGTATTATCATGCTGTTAGCGATTGACCTTGGAAACACAAACATTAAATGTGCAATTTTTGACGGAAAAGAGATCACGGCAACCTTCCGCCTGACAACGGATAAGCTTCGTACGTCAGACGAATTTGGAATCTCCATCCGCTCGCTTTTGGAATTTGACGGGATCAAGATCAGTGACATTGATGCTGCTGTCATCGCATCGGTTGTTCCGAACGTGATGCATTCGCTGAACAATGCGGTCAAGAAGTTCTTTAACATTGAGCCGCTGATCGTAGGGCCGGGTACCAAGACCGGAATCAAACTTGTAAAGACGAATCCGAATGAGGTCGGATCTGACCGTATCGTGGACGGTGTCGCAGCGCTTGAAATGTATGGCGGCCCTGTGATCGTCGTGGATTACGGCACCGCTACCAAGTTCGACTACTTCTCCGCAGACCATGTCTTTGAGTCCGCGGTCACCTGCCCGGGCATCATGCTTTCGGCGCAGTCCCTCTGGTCTGGCACTGCAAAGCTGCCGCAGATCGAGATCACCGATCCGGGCTCCATCATGTGCAAAGATACGACCACAAGCCTTCAGGCCGGCATCCTTTACGGACATATCGGAGAAGCGGAATATATCATCCGCAGACTGAAGGCAGAATCTAAAGAAGAGAATATCAAAGTCGTAGCGACCGGAGGCCTGGCAAGCACGATCTATTCCAAAACAGACGAGATCGAGTTCCTGGAGCCGAACCTCACGATGCACGGCTTAAGGATCATTTATGAGAAGAATCGATAGGCGGCTTGTCGCGGGTGCTTATGCTTTCTGATATTTATGAATAAAGCATTGAAACGGAAGCGCCACTCCCATAGTTCACTGCTATGAAAAAGCATTGGAAAAAGCGTCACTCCCATGGTTTATTGCTATGAAAAAGCATTGAAAAAAGTGCCGCTCCCATGGTTCACTGCTGGGTGGGCAACATTTTGAGAAAAACACATTTTTGCCACCCCTGAAAAAGGCAAAAAACCATGAAAAAGCATAGAAATATGGCCTTCCAGGCAACATTTTAAAGAAAACACATTTTTGCCACCCCTAAATTGCAGTAAAAAAAGGGTGGCGATTTTGTGAACTGGGGCAAAAAGTTCAGCTTTCTGAGAACCCAAGCTTCCTGTCCCGGCGTTCTGAGAACCAAGCTTCCTGGCCAGCTTTCTGAGAACCCAAGCTTCCTGTCCCAGCTTTCTGAGATTCCAAGCTTCCTGTCCCGGCGTTCTGAGAACCAAGCTTCCCGTCCTGGCGTTTCCTCAGAAGACAGTCAAAGAAACCATCGTTCGACTATTTCATCAGCCATCCATGATTCAAAAGGGAACTCCCTTGATTCATATGTGAGAATCAGGTTTCGGTCCGGGAAAATCCCAGCTTTTGCAAATTCTTTGATTTTGGTACCAATGTTTGCCGCATAGGTGTCTTTGTCCATAAGTCCGCAATGTTCCCAGTAAATCAACCGGCCGTCTTTCGGATGCTTAATAGTAAAATCAATATGGTAAGTTATACCGTTGATCTCTTTGTCCCATTCATAACGCGCCGGTATATTATTCCGGTGAAGTGATGTGGCAATCGATGCCTCGGCCTTCGAGCGGTACCGTTTCCCTTTTGGACCGGGGTGAATCAGATGCTCTGGATGCTCAGCGGTTGACGGATAATCCGCCTCCTCCCAGGCTTTGAGCTTTTCATCCATACTCGTAAAGAGTGGAGCCAGGATTCCTTCTATATTCGGATGCCGGATCAGAAGTTCCTGCGCACGATCTGCATCTTTGTGATGATACAGATATTTGCTGATAGCCACTCTTTCCTGCTGAACGTCAGTCAGCATTTTTGACAGGTAACTCTTTTTCGCTAGCGCCTCGATCAGTTCATGCTTTTCTTTAGAAAGATATACCTTTTTCCCATCGGCACGATGATAATAGCGGTAAGAATCGCCTCTCTTACGCCATTCCAGTGACCCTTCGGGAAGCGTGGCAATTGCCCGCTCCAAAGAATTGACCTGCGCAGAAAGACGGACATATTCAGATTTTAAAGCTTCTGGATAATTCATGATTATGCTATTGTACAGGGTCTCAATATATACACAAGATGTATACAAAATTTCGTCGTAAACACAATAAACGGAAAGGTATACATTTTTCTTTTGTTCATTATTATGTTATATAAGCTTGATTATTATGGTATACACGCTTGCCGGGCTGCAGGGGTGCTGTGTCATAGGGTATAGGAAGCGGAAGTTTTAATAAGGAGACTTAATAATTATTAGGCTGCTTAATATTTATAAGGATATTTAATAATGGGTAACTATTTGCGCAAGACACAATTTTGCCACCCCTGAAAAAGGCAAAAAAACATGAAAAAGCATTGAAAAACAGCCTGTTGGGCAACATTTTAAGGAAAACACAATTTTGCCACCCCTAAATAGCATCAAAAAAGGGGTGGCAATTTTGTGAATTCGTGAAAAAGTTACCCGAGGAGCGGAATAAGCAGGAGAGGGAGCGGAATAAGCAGGAGAGGGAGCGGAATAGCAGGCGGTGGAGCGGAATAAGCAGGAGAGGGAGCGGAATAGCAGGCGGTGGAGCGGAATAAGCAGGAGAGGGAGCGGAACAAACAGGCGGTAGAGCGGAATAGCAGGCGGTGGAGCGGAATAAGCAGTCGCACAGCGGTGATTGCAATCTGCAGAAAAATACGTTATATTCCGAGAGATGAAAATTGGGAATGTTGAGGTTGGAAACTTAATCCTGGGTCCGATGGCTGGCTTTACGGATATGCCATTCCGGGAACTTTGCATCGAGCAGGGTGCCTCTTTTACGTACACGGAAATGATCAGCGCGAAGGCTCTTTATTATAAGAACAGAAATACGCTTCCGCTGCTTAAGACGGGTGAGAACGAGCGGCCGGTGGCTGTGCAGCTCTTCGGCAATGAGCCGGAGCTTTTAGCGGATGAGGCCGCAAAGCTCGAAGAAGGTCCGTATGATGTTTTTGATATCAACATGGGCTGCCCGGTGCAGAAAGTCGTCGGCAACGGGGAGGGCAGCGCGCTGATGCGCGATCCGCAGCTGGTGGAGCAGATCATCTCCACGATGGCAAAGCGTCTTACAAAACCTGTCACGGTCAAGATCCGGAAAGGCTTTAATGATAATGAAGTTAATGCGGTGGAGATCGCCAGAATCGCAGAAGGAGCCGGAGCTCAGGCAATCGCGATCCATGGGCGGACCAGAGAAGAGTTCTATCATGGAAAAGCAGACTGGGAAATCATTCGGAAGGTAAAAGAAGCAGTGAAGATCCCGGTCATTGGAAGCGGCGATATCTATTCGGGGCCGGATGCCAAACGGATGTTGGATGAGACGGGAGTGGATGCGGTCATGATCGCTCGCGGAGCAAGAGGAAATCCGTGGATCTTCCATCAGGTGAAGACCTTCCTTGAGACCGGCGCCGAGGAAGCAAGACCGTCCCTTTCCGAAGTGCGTGAGATGGTCATGAAACATGTGCAGCTCATGATCGACTTTACAGGCGAGGAAGCAGCGATCCGGCAGATGCGGAAACACGTCGGATTCTATGTGACAGGCTACCATGATGCGACCCGGATGAGGCGTGAAATCAACCGCTGCACGACTTACAAAGAGTTTGCTGACACGTTGACAAAGTGGGATGCTTAATATATAATGCTTTGAGCTGAGGAGCCCTTGGGCTCCTTTAAAGCGACCAAGTTTTGTTGAAAGGTAGTATTAAAAATGGCAGAGCAAGGAAAAATTTTAACCAAAGCAAGTTATCAGAAGCTTCAGGAAGAACTTGAAGACCTTAAGGTCAATAAACGTAAAGAAATCGCACAGAAAATCAAGGAAGCAAGAGAGCAGGGAGACCTCTCCGAGAACGCAGAATACGATGCAGCAAAAGATGAGCAGAGAGATATCGAAGCACACATCGAAGAATTAGAGAATCTCCTGAAAAATGCAGAGATCATTGACCATAAGAAGATCGACTTTGATAAGATCCACATGGGATGCAAAGTTAAGATCCGCGACATGGGAACCAGAAGAGAGATGACGTACGAGATCGTACCGAGCACCGAGGTGAACTCCAGAGAAAAGAAAATCTCTTACGAGTCTCCGATCGGAGCTGCTCTCATGAATAAGGAAGTTGGAGAAGTTGTTGAGATCCAGATTCCGGCCGGAACTATCAGGTACAAAGTTCTGGAAATTCAGAAAGCAGAAGTCTAATCTTCATGGCCGCTTCCGTAAAACGCAAGCGGTCTTTTCCATTATATAAAACAAACGCAAAATGATCTTTATGAAGATCGAAACCGAAAATGTTCAGCAAAGAAGGGAACAGGCATGGCAGAAAAAAACAACCAGAATAACCAGCAGCAGGATGTAAATCAGCTTCTTAAAGTCAGAAGAGAAAAGCTTGCCGCACTGCAGGAAGCAGGTGCAGATCCGTTTAAGATCACAAAGTATGATCAGACACATCATACTGATGAAGCCAAAGCGCTTTATGAGGCACATGAAGAAAAACTGCTCGCAGGAAGAACCGCTGTTAATACAGACGGCATGGAAGAGCAGGAAGCGAAAGAGGCTAAAAAGGCGGACTACAATGAGCGCAGAGCGATCATGGATGCAGATCCGATCCATGTTTCCATCGCAGGCCGTATGATGTTCAAACGTGTCATGGGCAAAGCTTCCTTCTGCAATATTCAGGACTTAAAAGGAACGATCCAGGTTTATGTGGCAAGGGATTCCATCGGGGAAGAACCGTATGCAGGATTCAAGAAATCCGATATCGGTGATATTTACGGCGTGAAAGGATACATGTTCCGCACGATGACCGGCGAGATCTCTATCCACGCGGAAGAGATGACACTTCTTTCCAAGAGCCTGCAGATCCTTCCGGAAAAATATCACGGCATGACAAACACGGATCTTCGCTATCGTCAGAGATATGTTGACCTTATCATGAATCCGGAAGTCAAAGATACCTTTGTAAAACGTTCCCGCATTCTTGCAGCCATCCGCCGTTATCTGGATGGACAGGGATTCATGGAAGTGGAGACGCCGATGCTGGTCGCAAATGCAGGCGGCGCTGCAGCACGTCCATTTGAGACACATTTCAATGCTTTGAACGAAGATTTAAAACTTCGTATTTCCTTAGAGCTTTACTTAAAGAGACTGATCGTCGGTGGTATGGAACGTGTCTATGAGATCGGCCGCGTGTTCCGTAACGAAGGTCTGGATACCCGTCACAATCCGGAGTTCACGCTGATGGAACTTTATCAGGCATACACGGATTATCACGGCATGATGGAGCTGACCGAAAACATGTACCGCTTCGTTGCACAGGAAGTGTTAGGAACCACGACATTCAAGTATGGTGATGTGGAACTCGACTTCGGAAAACCGTTTGATGTTTTAAGCATGCGCGATGCCGTTAAGAAATATGCAGAGGTTGACTGGTCAGTTGTAGACGCTCTTGAAGGCGAGGAAAAACTTGCAAAAGCACGAGAGATCGCAACCGAGAAACATGTCGAGTTTGAAGAGCGCCATAAAGCAGGCGATATCTTAAGCCTGATCTTTGAGGACTATGCAGAAGAGCATCTCCTTCAGCCGACCTTCGTCATCGACCACCCGATCGAGATCTCTCCGCTTACAAAGAAGAAACCGGATGAGCCGGAATATGTTGAGCGTTTTGAGTTGTTCATCAACGGCTGGGAAATGGCAAATGCGTACTCCGAGCTGAATGACCCGATCGATCAGAGAGAGCGTTTCAAAGCTCAGGAAGAAGCTCTGGCAGCAGGCGATGAAGAAGCCAACACGACAGACGAAGATTTCCTGAACGCACTTGAGATCGGTATGCCTCCGACAGGCGGTATCGGATATGGAATCGACAGACTCTGCATGCTGCTGACTAACAGCGCAGCAATCAGAGACGTACTGCTGTTCCCGACGATGAAGACCATCGGCAAAACCTTTGACGATGAAAAGTATATGAATGACAACGTCAAGGAGGCAGTCGACAAGGCAAAAGATGCCTTCGAGGGAGCCGCCAAAGCAGGTGCCGCTGCGGCTGCTACAATAGGA
>JAFWLM010000039.1 GCA_017511045.1 Lachnospiraceae bacterium
AGGAAAATCAGGCAGATATCTCCGGCAAAACGTACCTGTCGGACAACCAGAAGGACTATATCGGAGATGTGATCCTTCAGGGATTTGATCCGAAGGAATACTGGGTAAACGGAAGCACGATCGATCTGACAGGAAGGTACTTTTCGGATGATGAGCTGTCTGATATCAAATATCAGGTTAAGGTGGATGCCATCCCGAAGACTCTGTATTCCCCCGAACAATGGAAGGTCATTGAAAAAGGGATCAGCGAGAAGCTTGACGTCAGTATGTATGCATATCCGTCAATGACAGCAGATCAGATGGAGATGACAAGACGTGCCCTGATAGCAGAAGACAAGGGATATATCTCTCGTGAGGATCTGTCAGTGATTTCCGATGGTTCACATTCTGCCGAAGAAATGAAGCAGATGCTGAAAGAAGCGATGCATACGGAGGTTAAGGCTGCTCAGCCGGTTCAGCAGGAAAACGGGATGTACCGATACTACTCTACACAAAGACCTGTTGCACCAGGTACTTTTCCGAAAGAGAACGGAAACCCTGTTGATATCAAAAACTATGATGAAAGGATCGACATTCCTACTGAGGGGCTCAAGGCATGGGGATATGTTGAGTACGAAAAACCGTTGACGGAGAAGCAGGCATCAGACTATGAACTGAAACCTGCCGTAAAGGTTGAAACAAGGGAGAAATCTGCCGAAAACAGCAGCTATGAACGCAGGAGCGTATTGGCGGACCTTAACGCAAAGAAGGCGCTTGTATCAGGCAGTAAAGTCCCAAAGGAAATGAAGAATAAGAGCAAGGAGGAACAGCTGTGATGTTTAATGCAGAAGAGATCAGTATGCTTTCGGCGTTCAATACGTTTTCAAGAAAAACGGCGGTTCAGGATATCCTGAGCCGTCTGCCGTATATGGAAAATGATGAGCTCAAATCGATGGCTTCAGAGATCCTGAGGAAGCTCGATCGGATGAGTGATGATGAGTTCTTCTCCTATGATTATACGCCGCAGGAGGACGAGGATGAATGATTATGAACTGAAAGCCTATGTTACCAATCTGGGCAAGTACAACGAGGGTGAACTTGTCGGGGAATGGATTTCCTTCCCGGTATCTGCTGATGAAATGAAAGCGATCCTGGATAGGATTCAGATCGGCCATCCTGATGATTTCGGAATACCTTATGAAGAAATCTTTATTACCGATTATGATACCGATATCTACGGTCTGCAGAATCTGCTCGGTGAGTTCACCAGCCTGGAGGAGCTGAACTACCTTGCCGGAAGGCTTGATGAGATGAGCACATACGAGGTCGATAAGTTCAAGGCTGTTCTGGAATCGGGGATCGACATTGAGGAAAGCGGACTCTCCGGTATCATCAATCTCACATACAGTCTCGACAAATACGAGATCATGCCGGATATCTCTGACGAGTACGATCTCGGCTATTACTGGGTCCATGACAGCGGTGTTTATGATATCAAAAGTATGGGCCCGCTTGCTGATTATATCGATTATCAGGCCTTTGGAGAATCGATCGTTGATGAAGAGTTCGGGATGTTCTGCGAAGCAGGATATGTAAGAGACAATGGTGATTCCTGGAATTATGAGTATGCTGGTGACAGGGACGATATTCCAAGTGAGTATCGTCTTTTCAATTCAGAAGAAGAACCCGAAATGACGGTCCTTCTGGTGGAACCCGGAAAAGAACCGAAGGTCGTCACGATGGGCACAGATCTTGAGTCCCTGCAGCATGCAGTAAACGGATATATTCAGGCGGTGTATCCGTTTGAGGACAGAGTGGCTGTTATCTGCAATGATGAAGGCAAGATCAACGGCATGGAACTCAATCGTGCTTTATATACTCCGGAAGGAGAAATGTACGATATCCTTGCCGGACCGTTTATCGTAGCCGGACTTACCGAAGATAACTTCGGATCGCTGACACAGGAACAGATAGAAAAGTTTTCTGAACTGTTCAGAACACCGGAAATGTTCCTGATGGAAAACGGCAGGATCAAGACTGTACCGGTGAAGGAGTCAGATACGTTTGAGATCTTCCAGATAGACAGAAATCTCCCTGAATCAAGAGACATATCTTTCGTTTCATATGAAGGGTTAAGGAGGATGGGAAAGATTCCAAACAAGGCAGATTATTCCCGGGTTTACACCGGCAATTACGCTGGAGAATCACTGGACGCAATCTATGAAAGATTCAATCTGTATCACCCTGCAGATTTCCGTGGTCACTCTCTTTCAGTCAGTGATGTGATCGTTCTGCACCAGGACGGTGTTGATACTGCCTATTATGTCGATTCCTTCGGCTTCAGACAGATTCCGGAGTTCTTTGCCAGCAACCCTTTGGAAAAGGTCGAAGAGCTTATGGAAGACGATTATGGCATGATCGATGGCATCATCAATAACGGAAGCAGAAAAGATGAT
>JAFWLM010000001.1 GCA_017511045.1 Lachnospiraceae bacterium
TTGAGCAGGGATTTGAGTTCCATGAAATCCGCAGGCTGAAGCTCCCACTTCATCTTGTTGCGATAGTCCACCTTGAGATGATGGAAGGAGAACACCATATCCAGTTCGTGACAATCCTCTCCCGAATAGCGGATACAGTTGTCAATCGTCGTGGAACTCATCTCACCGACGGTCAGATGATCTTCATCCTGACCGAAGCTCGCAAGGTTGAGCTCCCTGAGGTACTCGTGTTCTCTCGGTCCGTCGGTGTAGAACTGACGGCCGTCATAGTTGTTCGGATCATCCTCGAAGGAAGACTTGCTGATGAGGTTGATCACGTCGAAGCGGAATCCGTGAACCCCTTTGGAACGCCAGAAGTTGACGATATCCGCACACTCTTTTCTGACTTCCGGGTTGGTCCAGTCAAGATCCGCCTGGGAGACATCGAAGAGATGAAGATACCACTCATCGAACTTCTCCACATATTCCCAGGCGCTGCCTGCGAATTTGGACTGCCAGTTGTTCGGCGGGACTCCCGGTCCCTTGCCCTTCTTCCAGATATAGTAATTCTTGTACTTCTCTTCTCCCGCCAGCGCTCTTCTGAACCACTCGTGTTCGGTGGAAGTGTGATTGAACACCATATCGAACATAATGTCGATGCCGCGTTTCTTCGCTTCTCTTACGAGTTCTTCAAAGTCTTCCATCGTCCCGTAGCGGGGATCGAAGCTCCGGTAATCCGCGACATCATAGCCGTTGTCCTTCTGGGGAGAGACGGTCATAGGGTTAAACCAGATATAATTGATGCCCAAATCCCGCAGATAGTCCAGGCGTGAAATCACACCGCGAATATCCCCCCAGCCGTCATGATCGGAATCCTGAAAGGATTTCGGATAAATCTGGTACACAATTTTATCGTATTTACTCATAAAGACCTCAGTTCACTTTGATTATACCGGTTTCTTTTGCTTTTACTTCACCGCGTTTGAGAAGCTCTACCGCGGTGCCGTCGGTGAAGATCACCGGGGTGATGACAGGTTTGCCCTGGGAGCGGATGTAATCCAGATCGACTTCGGTGAGAAGATCGCCCTGCTTCACCGTATCACCCTGTTTGACAGCGGGTTTGAATCCCTTGCCGTTGAGTTCCACCGTATCCATTCCGATGTGAATCAGAACTTCCTTTCCGCCGGCAGTCTCCATGCCGTAGGCATGACCTGTCGGGAAGGCAACGGTGATTTTGCCGGAATACGGCGCATAGATCTTTCCTTCCGCAGGATCGATCGCAATGCCGTCTCCCATCGCCTTGGATGCGAATACCTGATCTTCGACTTCGCTGACCGGCATGACCTTTCCGCTGGTGATTGCTGCGAAATCTTCATTCTTCTGAGCATCGGTGAATGCGGCGGGAGCTGCTTTTTCTTCAGCTGCTTCCTCTTCATAGAGCTCGCCGGTTTCCGGATCGATCTTGTTGCGGCCGTAGAGGACGGTGAGTACGAACGGTACGACAAGCGCTACCAGCATCGCAACTGCGAAGATGGCCATGTACTGCGGGAAGATCGAGATGATGCCGGGAAGTCCGCCGACACCGATCGCTGCCGCGGTGACGCCGAAGAGCGTGGAGATGATTGCCGCAATGCAGGAACCGATCATCGCGCAGAAGAACGGCCACTGGTATTTGAGGTTGATACCGAACATCGCCGGTTCGGTAACGCCAAGCCAGCAGGAGATCATGGACGGATAGTTGATTTCCTGAGCTCTCGTATTCTTGCGCTGCAGCCAGGCCATGCCGGCAACAGCAGAACCCTGAGCAATGTTGGACAGTGCGATCATCGGCCAAAGCATGGTTCCGCCGGTGGTGTTGATCAGCTGAAGGTCAATCGCATTGGACATGTGGTGCAGACCGGTGATGACCAGCGGGGCATAGAAGAATCCGAAGACAGCACCGAAGAGAACGCGGAAGTTTCCGGAGATACCGGCCATGACGAAGTTGGATACGACTTCACCGATCTTCCATCCGATCGGACCCAGGACGAAGTGGGCAGCCATGACCGCGAGAAGCAGTGAGCAGAACGGAACCAGAATCATCTGAACGACCTGCGGTACGATCCGCTTGAAGAAGCGCTCGAGATAGACCAGGGTAAACGCGGCGAGAATTGCCGGAATGACCTGAGCCTGATAACCGATCATGCGGAAGCTTGCAAAACCGAAGTTCCAGACGTAATTCGGAGCCCATGCGTCCGCTGCCATGCCGGCTACGCCGTAGGCATTGACCAGCTGACCGGAGATGAGAGTAAGACCGAGCACGATACCGAGGATCGGGGTGCCGCCCATCTTGCGCATGACAGACCAGCAGATTCCGACGGGAATGCCGGTATGGAAGACCGCTTCGCCGATGATCCAGAGGAACTTGTCGAGACCTGCCAGGAATGTGCCTTCCTGAAGAACGACAGCGGTTTCGAGAATATTGCGGAAGCCGAGGATAAGACCGCCGCAGATAATCGCCGGAATCAGCGGTGCGAAGATTTCCGCAATGTTGGACATCGCTTTCTGAAGCGGTGTCTGATTGTCCTTTGCGGCACTCTTCAGGGCATCCTTCGATACGCCCTCAATGCCGGCGAGATCCGTAAAATCCTTGTAGAAGTCAGCGACCTCATTTCCGATGATCACCTGGAACTGGCCGGCCTGGGTGAATGTACCCTTTACCGAAGGAAGTGATTCGATCTTCTTGATGTCCGCTTTGGATGGATCTGCGAGAACGAAACGCATTCTCGTCACGCAGTGGGTTACGGCGTTGATGTTCTCCTTGCCGCCGACGTACTCGAGCAGCTTTGCCGCATCATCCTGAAATTTTCCCATACTTTTCTCCCTTCTCTCGTTTAAACAAGTATGTACTTAGAATATAGCCAACTTGTTTATACAAGTCAATAGATTTATTAAACTTTTTCATTAATTGTTCAAACAAGTTTTTTATATTACAATAATGTCATCGGAGAACAACATGCCCAGTGCAAAATACGAACAGATCTATAAAAAAATAAGAGAAGATATTCTCGCCGGCGTCTATGCGTTCGGTGACTTTCTTCCGTCCGAGAATGAGCTGACCGTCCTTTGCGGATGTACGAGAAATACCGTCCGAAGAGCGATCGGGATTCTTACGGCAGAAGGCTTTCTGCTGCCCCAGCACGGGCGCGGGGTCCAGGTCATCTACAGCCCAGAGACGGGAAAATCCCTGTTTACGGTCGGCGGAATCGAAAGCTTCTCGGAAGCCGCCCAGAGAAACAGCCTGCGTGTAACAACAAGGGTTGTCGGCTTTGAGGAACTGCGCGCCGATGAAACCCTCAGCCGCAGGACCGGCTTCGATCCCGATTCCGAGCTCTTCCATGTTCAGCGCATCCGCTCCTTCAGCGGGGAACCGATTATCTATGATGAAAACTATTTCCTGAAATCGGAGATGCCGGGGCTGACGCGGAAGATTGCCGGCAGATCGATCTACGATTATCTGGAGAAGGAACTCGGAATGACGATCACCACTTCCAAGCGAAGAGTAACCGCCGAGCCTGCCATTCCGGAAGATATCCGCTATCTTGCCCTGCACGGCCTCGACTTCGTCCTGATCGTCACCGGCCAGGTATTCAACTCCCGCGGCGTGATGTTTGAATACACCCAGTCCCGCCATGTGCCGGACCGGGTATGCTTCATCGAATCTGCGGTGCGTCAGAAAATCATATAAAGCATGGTTCAGCATAAAGTCATGACCATAGAGAACAGATCCTGATCATCAGGATACTCTCTATGTTTTTTTTGGGAGGGTAGAACCAGACGCCTGACAGGTATAATAATACTGCGTTAAAAGGGCAGGGCACCCATGCAGGCCATGCATGATGCAGTACCGCCTGAAGACAGATTCATTTACCACTGAAACACGCTTAGATAGGTTAAGCACTATAGGTTAACACTCTCAGAACATCATGAAAATATGCATAAATATTGGGCTTTGAGCCCTTTTTCTGTATTGAAAAACCACGAATAATCCTTTAGAATATTAGGTGAAGGTTAGGTGATCTATATGACTCTGAAATCCTATGCTGTTCCGCCCGAAATCCGTGCATTGAAACCGTCTGAACCATCCTGCTTCGTCAAGGTCATTAAGGGCAGGTATTACGTCTACGAACACCTCCGTGTCAGAGATGAATCTACCGGCAAAATGAAAAATGCCAGCGGTAAGGTGCTGGGCAGAATAGATCCCGTTCGAGGCTATATTCCAAATTCAGACAAAGTAGTTTCTGATGATGTATCGATTGTCAATTTTGGCGAATATGCGATTGCTCAGGTAAATTCATTATCGGTATCCAAAAAACTTCTCGAGTTCTTCAATGAAGACGATGCCAGAAAAATCTATGTCATGGGAATCATATGGATGATCAATGGTTACACCTATATCAAAAACTACAAACCGCTGTATGAACAATCCTGGCTGAGCGTTGTATACCCTGATCTTGCTCTCGGAGAAGAATCTGTGTCTGAGTTTCTCAAGACTCTCGGAAGACGTCATCAGAGAATTGAGAAATTTGAACAGAGTCTCATTGATGACGGATCCGGATTAATTGCCATAGATGGCCATGTAATACTGAGCTGTTCCAATGAATGTGACATGGCTTCATTTGGAAATAAATATCGAAAACCGGGAAACGAACAGCAGAACTTCATGACGGTATTCGATGTCGACCGCAACCACCCATTATCCGTTTCTGCTTTTGACGGAGGCACGCTGGAAAAGACGGAAGTGAAGAATCTGTTTAACCGTTATAGCTTTGCAAATGCTGTATTTATCGTGGATTCCGGCTTTTATTCTCCTTCCAATATCAAACTGTTTTCTGAAAACGGAAACAAATATGTTGTACCTCTTCCCGGAACCTATACAAAGATTTATAACCAAATGAAACCGGAAGGCGGATTTGCCGGAGAGTTCACATACAAAAAAGGATACGGCAAGAAAAGCCACGCAAGTATCATTTCATACAAAGATAAGATCATTGGAGGGAAACGCTATATCCTCTTCCGGGACGAAGAAATGCGTCTTAAGCAGAAAGCAGAGTATCGTGCACTGATTGGGATCGAAGAAGGATTTACGGAAGAAAAATACGAAGAACTTCAGGAAGGCTTTGGTACAATTCTGCTGGAAACCAACATGGAAGACAGCACTCAGAAAGTGTATGAGACCTACAAAAAAAGATGGAAAGCCGAAACATACTATAACCATGTGAAGAACAGTCTGAATGCCAAAGGTGTGCACAAGCAGGATTACTATACTTTGCAGGGAGAATCCTTCATCATGGAAGTGGAAGGACTGATCTATTCTGAATTCATGAAGGTGCTTCAGAACAATAAAGAAAAAGCAGTTCGAGGCAAATCGGAAAACGAATGCATCAAACTGGCTGCGTATCAGAAACTGTCAAAGCATCTCGATGGAGTGTGGCACAAGAATGAGATTCGATCCAATGTGAAGGAGTTTCTTCTGGCCATGAATGTGGATGTTGACCGGATATCACACAACGGCATGCTAGCATGTTCGGCGGATGTTTAAGGTTAACCTAAAATCCAGCGTTTCAGTGATATAACATTAAGATTAGTATTATCTGCAGAAAGGATATTTTTATGGAGTATAAGCCACCATTGACTATTACTGAACAAATAGCACGTCTCAAGAGTAAAAAAAGAGTGGTTTTTAATTGTATTGATGAGACCAGTGCTTCTTCAATTCTGTACAAATCAAACTATATTAATGTTATTTCTCCCTTTAAGCATTGCTTTGCCAAAGTTGATGATAATAAGAACCCTATTAAGGTGAATGATGAACATGTCTATGAGAGGGATGTTGATTTTATAGAGTATTCTGAAAAATACAACTCTGAACGCACTCAGTATCCTTCTCTTTACAAAGGGATTATGGACTTTGAAAGCCATTTCAATGCAATACTGTCTTACGAAATCATTCATGCATTTAACATACGTAATTCTGAAAGATTTGAATTGTTTGTTGACACTTTAATGGAAAATATCAAGTCAACACCATATGATGACGATGTAAAGAATCATATGCGGTCTGAAATTGGCAAATTCAAAAGAAAGATGAACAAATATAACAGTATTTATATTTTTATGGACCGACTTTCTTTAAGCGCATCAATTACTGTTCTAAGATGTTGTGGTAAGCCACTTCAAAAATACATCTTTTCTCGGCTATATGATAACAACTGCACCTTAGGGTATGAAGACTTTCCAACATTTGATTCAGACTGTTTGGAACGAATCGTAAAAATACGAAATTGCATTTGCCACGGGAACAGTTTAGAAGTATTGCTTCAGTATTATGACATCAAGGAAAAATCATTTAGAACTTCCAGTGATCGTGTAAGGTTCAAAACAATTCTTCGAAAACTGAAGAATAACGAATAAAGCCACCATTCGGTGGCCTTACCCTACTCTTAGCGAGCTATTTGTATAATTATGTTAAACGCATTAGTTCATTACTTGCAAGAGATTTACTCAAAATTGTTGAAAACTATTTTATCCACAATAAAGCTGACCCCAGGAGCAAGGGATTCTAAGCATACACCTACCCCCATTTGAGGACCCAGCTTTGTTCCTTCACAAGTCAGCTCTGAACTCAGTATAGCAAAAATCCCAGCAGCGGCAACTGCTAAGATCTGGGCGAACTTTAAACGATTTGGACGGTCGCTTGGAGTTCGCCTACATTCTATCACATGTTCCCCAGGTACGGGGAAATTGAATGGAGGCATTAAGAAGAAAAGAAAAGATGGCAGGTATGCCACAACCGTTACCGTTGGCTATGACGAGAACGGAAAAAGAAAGCTTGTCATGGTTTATGGCAAGACAAAGGCAGAACTAGAGCTGAACAAAGCACAGGTTCTTGTTGATGTGGATCACCGGACATATGTCAAAGATAAATCCGTAACCTTCGGAGAATACGCCCGGAAATGGCTCCGGAAGAAGACAATTGAGGTCACAGACAACAGTATGTACGATCAGGTCCTTCGGCTTCACACAAGTTCCCTTGATGATCTCCCTCTGATCGAGATCACGCCGGATGACTGTCAGGAGCTGATTAACAAGGCCACTGATCATCCCCGGACCTGTCAAAAGATCAAGATTACTCTGAATCAGGTCTTCAGAAACGCCATAGAAGCCAATCTGCTGTACAAAAACCCTGTGGCGGGTATTTTCCCTGCCCAAGTACAAAAGCAAGCCAAAACGAGCTCTGACGGCTTCTGAGAAGGCTATTCTCGATAAAGTGAAGCTCACGCCGCGGGAGGATATGTATATCACTCTGATCCGGTATTATGGTTTGAGGAAAGAAGAAGCGCTAGCACTGGTGAAATCTGACTTTGATTTTAACCGGAAGACCATTTGGATCCAGCATGCGGTCAAGTTCGTTAGTAACCGGCCTACAGAGAAGGAAACCAAGAACGGTGAAGAACGGATCCTGTACATCCTTCCGGACCATATGCATAAGTTCATGGCGTTCATCCTCAGCTGTGATGATTCGGATCCTCACCTCTTCCGGAATCTGAAGGAAGGCGGATGGATCACCCACCAGTCTTTCCGGAGAAAGTTTAATTCCATCCTGTCCAAGGTCAAGATGGAAGCGGAAAAGAATGATATTGAGATCCCGGATGATCTCACCTCACATATCTTCCGGCATGGGTTTGCGACAGATCTGTATTATGCCGGAATCGGGCTGAAGGATGCACAGTACCTTCTCGGTCACAAGACAGCTACAGTCACAATGGGGATCTATGCGCACTTGGACAACGAAAACACAGATGTACGGGACAGGCTGATTCAGTACCACAGACAGGGCAAATGAGCCCTGTTTTTTTGACTATCAATTTGACTATCACTTTGACTATCACATGCCGATTTTGACTATCATTTGACTATCAACACTTTATGTCACTACCATCTACTTTCGACAACAGATGAAATGAAGAAAAGCGCCCAAACCGCTTATTTATGCGATTTCAGGCGCTTTTACCATGGTGGTCCCAGCCAGAATTGAACTGGCGACACACGGATTTTCAGTCCTTTTGAAACCGCATATTTATGCGAAAAAACACACTTTTTGACTACCATCTGACTACCAAAAGCAATGCATAGCAGAATATAACAGAACAAAACCATTCACTTTTACTCTCCCGGAACATCCTTCCGGATAGAATCCCGTTCTCTCCGGATCAGCTCATAACACCTCTTCACGATCCTGCTCAGAATGCTCCCAGAGCTTCAGAATCAATGAATACCGGGTGATAGCCGCATGGATGGATGTTTGCCCTCCCTGGTTACTATCATTCCCTCACCGGCTTCTTTCGTCTCAAATCCGGATGCTCCGGAAGCTTTTCTGATCGTGTCAGCAGATATGTTTGATTCCTTCATCTCTTCATCTGTCAGCCAGGATAAACTGGATCTTAATTTACTCTCTGAAGGATCTTCCATATGGTTTATTTCAGGCCGTATATGACACCATTTCAATACAATGAGTATTTATCCATCCCGCTATAAATCGCTCAGAACAACCTGTTTTCTGCTTATCCTGAGAAAGAATAAAGATCCATATTCTCTCAGCTTCTCCAGAGCCCTGATCAGATCCTTTTTATACATCAATTTAATAGATCTTCCGGATCATGATCTGCCGCCGCATATAATCACTCTGTCCTGGTATTCATTTCTTCCTTCCGGATCTCACATTCAATGTAATTGCCCGGCCAGTCAGTGTAATAACAGATACCTGGTGATCTACTGCCGGGCTCTTTATATGGCTTCAGCATGTAATACTGCCCGGCTACACTGTTTAAATTGCTCTCACAAGCTGTATCAGCCGGGCTCCCATGCGGTTAGATCCGGGTATAACTGCCCGGCCTATGGTTTATCATTCCTTCACTCTGACTGATTGCCGGGCTCACAAGCCCCTAATACTGGCAGATCATACAATTCGCTCTCTGCAATTTTTCTTGCCGATAATCCGACAAACAATAGATCTCAGCTGCACATTTTCTTATGTTACTCATCCCTTTAGTGGCACAGGGTATTAAACATTCGTTTTATGCCGTTTTTTCGGGTATTCAGCATTAGTTTTTATGGTCTTTCTGAGCAGGATTGGCAGGATCCGGATGCCGGATCGGACACACAATCATGCCGGATCTGCCTTTGATCCAGTGTCAGGCAAACGAAAACCGATCTCACAGGATCGGCTTTCATGTATCTATGTGCTTCAGCAGAAGCATTCAATGCTGTACAGAGCTTCTTCAAGACTGGATATGCATTCCTCGATTGCATCGATCTTCTCCTGAAGCGCTTCATACCGTTCATCTTCCTTCTCGGTAAGATCCCGATCATATTCAACTGCTCTGTTTTCGATCTCTTCCTGTTTCTCTTCAAGATCTGCTTTCTGATCATCCAGTACTTCCTTGAGAGAATCCAGTTTCTTATAAACCGCTGACAGTGTCATTTTTCATCATCCTTTCAATTTGCTTTTCCTGTTTCAAACATGGAAACGTATGCTTTTCCCTCATCCGTGAGAATGTAGGCGGCTGTGATCAGCTCCGATACTGTTATCCCCTTCACCGTCTCAATATTTTCCGGCTTGAGGGAGAGAACAGATGTTATGAGAAGATCATGTGCTTTCTCATCGTCCATATAGGCGCCTATTGGCTCAAGGTACATCAGTTCATACCTCTCATTTCATCCAGCTGACTGGTATATTCCCTCAGATGATTGAAAGCCTGAATTTTCGATTCATACGGCTTTCTTTCACGCAGCATAGCGAAGAAATACGGCTGATAGTATTCTTCTTCAAGCTCAGACAATTCTTTCTCTATTCGCCTGGAAAGCGCCCATTTTTCAATGCGATCTCCCATATGATTCTTCAGATCCTCAAGAGCTGTTATTGTGCACATATTCCGATATGCAAAATCCAGCTCATATCGATCAGCCAGCCAGGAAACAAAGCTCTCTTCCCTGGTGAGCTCAAAGCAGCATCTTTCATACCATCCGGAAGCACATTCCCGCTCATCTGATCCATTGGAATGATCGCTTCCTGTGAGATCGTGGATGAATGATGTGAGAAGCTCCCCGGCGCTCATTCCGGCCCGCGCTGCCAGCTCTGAGAGATCCACGCATTCCTGATCAGTGATCCTTACCGGAATTGCACAATGGATGAAATCCATATCTTCCGGATCGGAATCAATGAAGCTTGCCCTCATGATTTCACCTCTGGAGAAGGATCTTCCATAATGCTTGCAAGATCCTTACTCATTTTCTCTACAAGTTCAGCTTCTCTATCGAAACGATCTTCAAACAGGAAACGTAAGCTAACAATCAAATCTTCTGTGGGTGAATTGTTCCGCAGGGTGTCCAGAAAACCATCAATCATAAAACCGAGACCATTTAAGCGCTCTCTGTGCCGATCAAGTTCATCACTAACCGAATATATTGTTTCTCTGATTTTTTCCTCTTTTGCGTTAATTGATTCTGTCATAGTAAAATTTAAAAGTCCTTTCTTTTGGTCACACAAGAGAAGGCGGGCGCTGTTGCCGCAGCGCTTTTTCTTTCGCCTTCTGTAATTCATTCAGGCCATTCTTCGGAATTATCTTTTTCAGGATTCATATCCTTCCGGATCAGCTTCTTCATATAGTCCGATTTGCTCGGCTTGGTCTTCAGGTATTCAAGAATATCCTGATCATAAATCCGTGATAGATAGATTGATACACGGCTGTATGTTTCCCGATTGTATTCCTTGTTATATGCAGCCTGATTGAATGGCTCTTTCTTTTTAGCCATTCCGTTAATGTCTTCTCCTTTCCTTTGAAATGATAATACACATAACGCGATGTGTAAATCTTGAATCATAGAAATCTGAAGATTCTTCTGCTTAAGCTCCCTGATCCGCTCGGATCGGCAGCGGGATCTGCTCATTCAGTACGTAGGAAGATAATCACTCACAATCACATCGCCGCTGTAATACCCGCAGTGACCATCTTCTACAGCTCTGTTTATGGCTCTTTGTACATCTTCCTCGGTGTACAGTCTTTCTCCGTCTTCCGTCCGATATACTCCATCTTCATCAATGTATGGGTTCTTTTGAAGATCCATATCTTCAATTTCAAGTTTCATAGGATCATCTGATTTTGCGTCTCTGAGAAGAAATACATAATTCGGCTTGTTATTCTCCCCATTGTTGTAAAATCTGTTTTTCTTCACGATTACTCTCACATGTCCTTTGAATTTTCTCAGTTCTGATAATCCTATTACCTTAGACGTAAAGCACATGCTTTCCGGATGCCACCACAAGCCGCCCCAGGTTGTCTGCTTCCCGTCTATTACTTCCATCTTGCTCATTTCTTGATATTTCACTCCCATTATCCATATGTCATTCATCAAAAAATGCTTCAATTTTTCTCGTAATGACAGCCGCGCTTGAATGTTTTCTCACCTGAATACAAGTTGCTTCCCAAGTCAGCCCGTCAAGATAATGTAAACTGCAAATTGTTCTGATTTCAGGATCCTCGATACTGTCCACAAAGTTCTCGATCTCTTCCATCCGCTCATCAATAATTTTCTGCTGTGCTTCCAGTGATCGGATACGGCGTGCGGCCCTTCCGGTGTGATCGGATCGGCTCAGCTGGTCATATTCCTTGATTTGTCCCGTCAGGGAATCCCGCGCAATAATAAGGCTTTGATATTGGCTCAGATCTTCGCGTGTCAGCTTCAGTTTTTTGCTCATGATTCATAACCTTTCTTCAGAAAATACTGCCTGACTTTTTCAATGATCATAGATCCACCGTGATGTTTCCTGAGTTGGTAGCACGTAGCTTCCCAGGTATAACCATTTATGTAATGGAGTGTACATGCGGCATTTATTTCCGGATCTTCGATGCTGTCCACAAAGTTCTCGATCTCTTCCAAGCGGCTGCTCAATTCATCGCGGCGCTTCTTCAGCTTTTCAATACGATTTAATGCCCGGCAGGTTGGCCCGTCTTGATCTGCTGTTGCATTCAAACTTTGTACAAAGCTTGGGCTTCGATAAGTGTTGTATGTCGTTTCAATCTCTTTTTCGATTGCCAACAATGAAAGCTCGATTTTGGTGTACTCATTTAAATCCTCACGTCTCACTTTTTTTTCAGATTCCCTTCCTGATTATCATTTGAATGGATCTTGATTCCGAAGATCCTCAAGCAGACATGCACAGGCATTCCAAGTTAATGAATAAGAGACCATGCTTCAGTGTTTTCACTTCTACATGATCTCTTATCGAAAGGAGGCCATTTTCATGAAAACATACATTTCATGCAATCGTCTAATTAAAGTTTTTGCACTGACTACTTCCTTGAGATCTTATCCAGACGTGCCCGGATCTGCTGTTTTTCTGAAGCTGTCAGCTTCCTTTTTCTGCTTCCGGATGTTCCGCTTTTCGCAGCTGTTCCGATTTCGGAAAGCACGAAACTGTGAACGGATCGCGAAGACGCGCCCGGCGTTCTGAAATGTACCGCTGCCCGCGCGGCGGCATCCGGAGCCATTCCGCTGAAGATATAATTCCGCATCGCATCGCGCCGGATCTCATCCGGAATTGTACCCAGGTATCTGCGCAGTTTGTTTTCAGTCCTGGTCAACTTTGCTTTGCTAAAGCCCAGCCGGGCCAGAATTTCCGGATTATTTCCATACCGCAGCTGCATGGTCTTCAGTGCTTTATAATTCTGAAAATCTCTTTGATTCAGCATTTGCTCACCATCCTTCTTTCTTAGCGATTTCCTCAAGATCCTTATATGTCTGAATAAGATCAGCAAACCGGCTGGGATAGCTCTGAATTATCTCCGTAGACTGTCCGGAAATCCTTGCAAGTTCTCTCAGAGGATCATTCACACTGTCTTCAAGATCCTGGACCTTAACAAGATGGTCTCGGATCACTTGAAAATGTTTCAGGATCTCCTTCCATTCTTTGTTTGCTTCCCTGGTGAAAGCTTCCCTCGTTTTACTCAAATAATCCCGGTATTCGCCTGGAGTAACTGCCCAATTAGCAGCATTCTTTTCCATCTCTTTTGCAGTCTCGATCTCAAAGTTGGCGCGCCCGATCAGCTCACTGGCTTTCATGTATCCGTCAAAATCTTTCTTGCGAACACATTCATGCTGAAGCTCTTCTGCTTCCTTGATCTTCCGTCCAGCTTCTTCTTTCAGTTTCACGATTTCAGCTGCACTGTTTTTTGATGCTTCAAGTCTCTTGTTAACCCTGGCAAGGGTATCTTTCAATGTATCCATGTTTTTTTTCTGCCCTTTCTATTACCTTCTGCTTCCCGAAACGTCTTTCATAGCTTCCTCGTAACTCTGCAAATCTACTTTCACTCCTTCCGCTTTCTGATCGGCTATGCAATCCCCGGAAAATTCCCCATTTTCATAAAACATAGCTGGATCATATATTCCGCTCTCGACTTTGCACGGAAGCGCTACGACACTAAACGCACTCGGAAACACATTTATTCGGTTCATATGTCTTGCGCAGGATTCAGCGCTTTTTTTGCTATGAAACAAAGCGAAAATCATAGCTTCTCCGTCACGATCATGACCGGCCCTGAAGCTCTGCACAACCGCAAAATTCATAAATCCTTTTATCATCGTCTTCCTCTCGTATGGTTATATTCCCCTGTATACGTGACCAGTGATCACTCCGCACACTGGATCCTTTTGATCAGATCAGCAAAATTCAGATAATCCTGATCAGATCTTCGTCAATTGGTTAATCCTTCCAAAAAATCCTTTTTCCGATTTAATCCGTCCATTTCCGAAAAGAATCTTCCATTTCCGTTTTTATTCGATCATTTCCGGAAGCCGCCATGCGTGCATAAAACCTGCGAAATATGTGATGTTTTAGTCAGCGTCTCGGTCTAGCCGGATCCCCTCATTTTTGAAAAATAGGGGGGTACCCTTCTGCTTTCAGTTACCCATGATCGCAGTCACTCTTCCATCTTCATCAATCGTGTACCGGCGTTCCTTCGTTCCGTGCCTTGCCTTGTGGCATTCCTTACACAATGAGACAAGGTTGTCAGGGTTCAATGATATGCTCGGATCTTTCACATTTTCCTCTGTCAGAGGTATGACATGGTGCACTTCTTCGGCTGGTGTTATTGTTCCCTTCTTCCGGCAGTCAATGCACAAACCGCTGTCACGTTTCCAAACATATTCCCGGCATGATTGCCAAGCTGCTGTTTTATAGAATCTTCTCCAATTTTCCATAGTTTCATGTTTCTTTTCTTTCAGATCCGCTTCGCTTTTTTCACTGCTCGCTGCGTACTAATGTCCGTTGTATATTCGGTTCTCCTCTGATCTCAACAAATCGATCTGTACGCGGATAATAGATGAAATTAAACAGATTTGTATATCGTTCGTTTCCTTCTCGATCGTGGTACAGATGAGCTTTTGATCTTCCCCGACTTTTTAGCACTGCAAGCGATAATTTCCGCTTATCCCCCAGAGATAAATACTCAACTGCTTTTTTTAATTCAGTCTTTGTTCTTTCTTTTCCTTGCTTATTCAATACAATCGAGCCGTTTTGTATTGATGTGTAATTAAGTCCGAAAAGGAAATCAGCCGTATATTCAATTTGTCCGCTCTGTTTGAAGTCAGAATTGCTGATCGGCGTGTTATATGACTCTCTGTTCAGTGCTGACAACACAATGATCGGAACGGTATACCTTTTTGAGATTTGTTTCAGTCCCTCCACAATTTCATTGATTGCTTCGGTATCTGTTTTCTTTGCTCCCTCCGGAAGCGATAGCACTTGCAGATAATCGACAATCACAAGCGGGATCTTGTCATGTGTCCGGATGTACAGCTCAATCTTCTTTTCAATCTCGGTATAGTCAGCATTGAAATCTCTTTCGAGTGTCCATTTATTAGGCGCTATCCGTTCTCTGTAATACCGGAAGGCTGAAGTGATACCGCCGTCTTTATTCCATTGCTGGATTACCCTGCTGCACTTCTGAGGATCTCGATTGAACCCTGTTATCAGATCCATACTGCTGACATACACTCCGTATTTTTCCGATGCTATCCGGCTGATTGATTTCATAGTCAGTTCTTCTCTTGATTGTTCCAAGCTGAAATACATCACTGGATTTCCTGCTTCTGCAACCTGATCAGCAATCTGTAATGCGAATGTAGTTTTACCGCATCC
>JAFWLM010000040.1 GCA_017511045.1 Lachnospiraceae bacterium
AGTCTGATTCGCTATATCTATGATCGTCACAGCTATTTTCTGATTGATGAGTTCCAGGATACCGATCCTCTTCAGGCTCAGATTTTCTTCTATCTGTCTTCTGAAAATCCGGATCCGGTATGGTATGAATGCAAACCAAAACCGGGATCACTCTTTATTGTCGGAGATCCAAAACAGTCAATCTATCGGTTCAAGGGAGCTGATGTCGCATCTTTTCTCAATGTGCGCTCATTGATGGAGAAGACAGGCGGAGCCGTATTGAAACTCTGCTGCAATTTCCGGTCCAGAACCCCGCTGCTGGAATACTTTAATCGCGTGTTTATGAAGATGCTGCCGGAAGATACAGATATTCAGAGCAAATATGATGAAATACCCATTATTTCGCCAGCCAGAGAGGAGTTTCAGGGGATCTACAAATATTACATTCCCAGTAAAAATGAGATCGAAAAGGGTGCTGACCCGCTAGATGATCCATCCGTCATCTGCGGTCTGATCCAGACCCTTCATGATAATGAGAACTATAAGATCATCGATCAGAAGGGACAGCAGCGCAAACTCACTTACAACGATTTTATGGTGATTACATATTCAAAGAATGAACTGGCCCCCGTCATGAATGCGCTGGATGAAGCCGGTATTCCGATGCGTGTGGAAGGAAGTGTTCAGTTCAGGGATAACGAAGCGCTGATGGCACTGCTGGATATATATAAAGCGGTCGCAGATCCTTCAGACCGGATTGCCCTTTATGGGGCACTTCATGGCAGAATCTTTGGAATTAAGGATCATGAATTAACGGCTTATGAAGATACCTATCATATGCTGTCCATCGTTCCTCCGAAAAAAGCAGAGGTTGAAACAGATGCGGCAGGGCATGTCAGAACTGTGCTGGAGACGCTTAACAGTATTTACAGAAGATCACAGCAGCTTTCACCTTCCGGACTTTTTTCCCTTCTGATGGAAGAACTTGAAATCTTCCGCTATGTTTCTGCAGAAAATCTTGAAGTTCTTTACTATACATTGGAACTTATGAGAAAAGCAGAGATATCCGGTATGGTCATTTCTCCGAAAGACGGAAGCCGTTATCTCTCAGCCCTGGCAGAAGAAACAAGGAAAGAAGAACGCTGCCTTCGCTTTACGGATCGGGAAGACTGTGTTCATATGGCAAACCTGCATAAGGTGAAAGGACTGGAAGCACCTGTTGTCATTCTTGCTTCAAAAGGAAATAGGATTAATCCTCCGGACAGAAGAGTTGAACATGATTTAAACGGATCTGATGCTTATATTTTCAGGGTTAAAAAACCAGGAGGCAGATTTGTATATCTGCAGACATCAGAATTTACGGAAGAAGCTGAGGCTGAAAAAGAGGTATCAGTTGCGGAACAGAAGCGCCTTGCGTATGTTGCGGCAACCAGGGCAAAGAATGTTCTGATCATCGGGGAAAGAAAAAGCTCCAAATGGAAAGAACTCATGGATGATCAGATGAAAGATGCAAAACTTTCACTGCTGAGTGCAGAGCCGCAGGAGCCAGGTGAACTGCCGGAAATCGCTGAAAAAAGCTCTGTAGATGATCTGTATCAAAGCGCAAAGGATGAATGCATTCTGACTCAGAAGCGGGATGCGGAAACTGCGTCCTTTGAACTGTGCAATCCAAGCAGAAAGGTGCATCCAATCAGATTGGACGCAGAACCATTGCCGGAAGATACAACGGAAAATACGCCGGAAGAAGAACCGGAAAAAGAACTTCAGGCAGATGGGGCACTGCTCGGTACGCTGGTTCACAGAATGATGGAACTTCTGGTATCAGGCAGAAATCAGATGGATGGAGAACAGA
>JAFWLM010000041.1 GCA_017511045.1 Lachnospiraceae bacterium
CGGGTTTTTCGACTTGCCAAAACCCGGCAGGTAGAAAAAAACCGGAACCCTGACTTTCATCAGTGTTCCGGTATATCGTGGAGATAGTGAGACTCGAACTCATGACCCCTTGAATGCCATTGGAACATCTGGCTTTTTGTAGGTTTATCTGGCTTTTGGCAGGTTCAAAAAATGGCTTATTTATCAGCAAAACTGACATTTGCAAATTCTGCTGTTGCGAGTATCTTCAGCACCTTTTTGTGAGTGGTGTGACCTTTTTGTGACCGCGATTTGGCATATTGTTATGGTTTTAACGATTATCAGTATAGGGTTGTCCTCATCATTAAAGAAACAACTGGGGTAAGAATTTCTCTTAATAAAACATATTATCTTTATTAAGATTGTCCAAGTCTTGGAATCCTCTTTTGTTTTACCTTTCATATTCAGACAAAGATTCTGCATGACATAGCGGTCCCAGATCGTTTTATCCGGATTGATCGTTGCCAGCATTTTACTGGAGAAAGACGCTTCTATATTATCGGTGGCTTCATATATCGTCCTGATAATAGACTCGAAGGAAGGATTGCTGTCCTTTGCCGTTTCGAACAGATCATAATATGCTTTCCGCCATTCCGCATTCCTCCGCACCCTGTAAAACGCATTGAAGGTGCGCTGAAAATCCGGATCTGTGGACACATCTGTCTTCCTGACAGTTTCCATAATCTGCTTATACTTATCAAAGCCCATACTCTCGGCGATACGGGTTTCTATAACTTTTTTCGCGTCGATGTGGATTATTTCCAATTTAGCCTTCTTTCTCCCTTTATAGATCTTGATACGACAATGCGTTACCTAAAGATGACTAACTCTCATATTGTTTTCTCTGCTGTACTTTTTTATCGGAGTAACGCACCCATAGGATCTCCAATGTTTTCAGGGATTAACCGATTCAGCCGACAATACGTGTCAAGAAACTCTCTGGCTAAAGCTTCATCCGTTGTCCCCGTTTTAATCCTTATAGCATCTCTGAGAATCTGTACCCCTTCATCTAACGGTACATATCGAAACAGGCCGGTTCCCCAAGCGGGTTTTGAAGGGCTGTTCTTATTTGCATGGTACTTCCAGTATAAGAGATTTCTTGCTTCTTCATTTGAGAATGACAATCGATATTTTGGCTGGGCGCTGACATATCCGCTGGTATTCTCATCTCCCTCATAAACAGTATCGATTAGGAACAGTGCAAAGATGATCCTGTCCTTTTCTGCGCTATTCGGTAGACGTGTGGTCAATATCGCAAGACTATTCCTATAGGCGTTTTTGATCTTTATTCTTTCTCCTTCTCCAACAACGTTCCTTATCGTCCCAGCTTGCGCTTTCCACTTTTCCAGCATGCAGCACTCGTAACAAATCATTTCGTCGTTGTGTCGCATATCCTTAAGCTCTTCTTTTGTGAGTTTTCCAGTAATATATTCATTGCACGGGCAACCAGGATTTGAACACCACGACCTGCCATCGCGAATATGCTGACGGATTATAGAGTCACTGCATACATCAAGGAAGCCGATGCCATTTTGAGAAATGCCGCCATCATTATATGTGCATTTAAAGGCAATGTTCTTAGACATATAATTCACTTTTTTCTTCCTCTTTTTTCTAAGCAGCCATATTTATTCGCCTTCAACGAAAGCATCGAAGATCCCTTCACTTTTGAACTTTGCCAGCATCTCCAACATGTGGATGCCTATCTTCTCCGTATTATTGTCCAGACCGGCACAGACGACGCGGAGGCCGTCCGGTGTCAGTATCCGGCCATGCAGCTTGTCGGTCTGGTACTGCTGGTACTTCTCATATTCTTTATTCGATATCTGCTTCATGGCTACCTCCGATCCATTTTATAACAACTTAAATCGATTTTTCTCAAACTCCAGAAGTCCTTCATCACGCATCTTACACAGTTCATTCGACATTGCGCTCCTGTCGACAGACAAGTAGTCCGCGAGCTGCTGCCGGTTATACGGAATCGTGATGTAAGGACTATTCTGTTTCTTCGCCTCTTCGGAAAGATAAGAAAGCAGTTTTTCTCTCGTCGTACGCCTTGACATATAATCCAGCTTCTGAATCAAGCTCCTGTTCTTTTCAGAAATCGCAAAGAACAGATTTTGGACGACCATCGTATGGAAACGGCATGCGGATGAACAGGTCGTAATAACGCGCTTCACATCAAAGAAAAAAACCGCACTGTCTTCCAACGCAACGACGTCATTCAGGAGTGTTCCGCTTTCCGGTGCCACATATGCCTCGCCGAATATTTCTCCGATTCCGATATGTCCGAGGATACTTCGGTTGCCCCAGTAATCATCTCTCTGAATGTGGAGCTTCCCCTCCGCAAGGACAAGAATGTCACCCAGATGCTCACCTTGCCGCAGCACATAGTCTCCCTTTTTGAATGTGCGAAGTCTTGCGCCGAGGCAAGAAAGCATGGCAGTGATATCATCCTCGCCTACACCGGCGAACAGTTTTGTCCTCTTCAGCACGGGAATAAATTCTTTCATAAAAGTTCCTTTCCGTTGTAAATACAACCGAACTGTTTGATATATTATACTATAATCAAGGCACAGAATCAAGAGAGCCAAAGGAGGAGCCCACAAATGATCCGGAAAATCATCAAGATCGATGAAGAGAAGTGCAACGGCTGCGGACTGTGCGCCAGCGCCTGCCATGAGGGTGCCATTGATATCATAAATGGGAAGGCAAAACTGGTCAGGGAGAATTTCTGCGACGGTTTCGGAGATTGCCTGCCAGGATGCCCTACCGGTGCGATCACTTTCGAGGAGCGTGAAGCTCCGGCTTACGATGAAGCAGCGGTAAAGGCAGCACAGCAGAAAGCTGCATCAGCGGAAGGAGGAAAATCCATGTCAGCAGAAGAGATTATGCAGATTGAGGACGAGACAAAACGCAAAGCCGCAATGATGGCTCATCTGGCAGCAGGTGGACAGCATCCTGCCGGTGGCTGCCCCGGCTCCCGTATGATGCAGTTCAAGCGGGAAGAAGAAGCGGCTCAGACAGATGCCCCCAATTCGGGATTCCATCCTGTCTCCCGTCTTAACCAGTGGCCCTGCCAGATCAAGCTGGTACCGGCACAGGCTCCATTTTTCGAAGGCGCAAAGCTGCTGATCGCGGCGGATTGTACGGCCTATGCTTATGCCAATATGCATGAGGAATTTATGAAAGGTAAGGTTACAATCATCGGTTGCCCCAAGCTGGATGATGTAGACTATACGGAAAAACTGACTGCGATCATCCGGGACAACGACATCAAGAGTGTAACTATTGTGCGGATGGAGGTGCCCTGCTGCGGCGGATTGCAGAGGGCTGCTGAGAACGCTCTCAAGGCAAGCGGGAAATTTATTCCTTGGCAGGTCGTAACGATCAGCCGGGACGGACATATCTTAGATTAAGGTGAAGGAGGAACAGATGATGAACACTCAGATGTTTTGTTTTCAGTGTGAACAGACGGCAGGCTGTAAAGGATGTACCGGAGCTGCCGGAGTATGCGGCAAGAAGGCTGATGTTGCCGGATTGCAGGATCAGCTGACCGGCGCTCTGATCGGTCTTGCTCGTGCGACAGACGGTAATACTCAGCCAACGGAGGATACCTATAAGCTGTTGGTCAAAGGGCTGTTTACGACCATTACCAATGTGAACTTCAATGAAGTGACCATCCAAGCGCTGATCGATGAGGTACACGCTGAAAAAGAAAAACTCGTTCCCAACTGCTCGGATTGCGGAGCCCCTTGCGGCAGGAATGATGATTACGAGATGTCCAAAGTATGGGATGCTGACGAAGACATCCGCAGTCTGAAATCATTGATCCTGTTTGGAATCAGAGGTGTTGCGGCATACGCTTATCACGCCGATGTGCTGGGATATACCGATTCGAAGGTGAATGAGTTTATTGCCAAGGCGCTCTTTGCTATCGGTGAAGACTGGGGTATGAATGAACTGCTTCCCATCGTTCTGGAGGTCGGTGAGGTCAACTTCAAGTGCATGGAGATGCTTGACAAGGCGAATACCGAGACCTATGGCAACCCCACTCCAGTGACAGTACCTCTGCTGGTCGAAAAGGGCCCCTTTATCGTAATCACCGGCCACGATCTTTATGACCTGAAGCAGCTGCTTGAACAGACGAAGGACAAAGGGATCAACATCTATACACACGGTGAAATGCTTCCTGCACATGCTTATCCTGAGCTCCGGAAATATCCTCATCTAAAAGGCAACTTCGGTACGGCTTGGCAGAATCAGCAGAAGGAATTTGCGAACATCCCGGCACCGATTTTATTCACCACCAACTGCCTGATGCCTCCTAAGGCAAGCTACAAAGACCGCGTGTTTACAACAGAGGTTGTTTCCTATCCAGAGGTCGTACATATCGGAGAAGACAAAGACTTTACTCCGGTCATCGAGAAAGCCCTCGAACTGGGAGGATTTTCCGAAGACACGCAGTTCACTGGAATCAATGGCGGCACCACTGTCACCACAGGTTTCAGCCACAGCGCCGTTCTCGGTGTTGCTGATACTGTCATCGAGGCCGTGAAGGGCGGTGCGATCCGTCACTTCTTCCTGGTCGGAGGCTGTGACGGAGCGAAGCACGGAAGGAACTATTACACCGAATTCGTAAAGCAGGCTCCTGCAGACACGGTAATCCTGACACTGGCATGCGGAAAGTACCGCTTCAATGATCTGGATATCGGTACGATTGGAGGACTGCCCCGCATCATGGATATGGGCCAGTGCAACGA
>JAFWLM010000042.1 GCA_017511045.1 Lachnospiraceae bacterium
CCTTAAGGACGAAGACAATCCTTTAGATCCAATAAACGATCTGCATGGACTTGCAAAGCGCTTTATGAGAGAGCACGGCGGATATGACAGAAGTAATCTTCAGTGTTGGATGAACCTGATATGGTTCATACTGTCAGAGCCGTATAACCGCTTTGAGAAGATCAGGAATTTCATAGAAATCGCCATTTCTACACACAAAGTGGTGAAATACCGGGATGTTTTTCGCAAGAAAGGCCGTAGAAATCGCAAAAATCACCACGCGTCTGCAAATTAAGGTTTTTACCAAAATATCCTGTTATTGAGACACCGCCATGCATTACTGAATAATATAATAACGCTTGGATATGACTGATAGAATCGGAAACATGCATCACAACTGTTTCACCGCCCGGGACCATATCATGACGAAACACCGTCATCGTCCAAACAGAGACATTGCTTTTCTGCAGAGACCGCAGTTCCGCCGGCGCTGAGAGAACCGATGAGGTATCATGGAACCTCAGACAGTACTGATTCGGATTTTGAGCCCGGTGCGGAAAACCTGCAGAGTACCTGTCAATTATCAAAAAATCAATTATTATAAAAAAAGAAAGAGGAGGGCGGCAGGATATGTCAAAAGAACAGGCAGTGAAATTTCTGAATCTTCTGGAAAGCGACAGTGAAGCACAGGAAAAATTCCGTGAGAAAGGACCGGAGGAAGCAATTGCATATGCAAAGAGCCTTCATTTTGATCTGACGGCGGAAGAACTGGAAGAAGCGGCAGTGGAGATCCGCAGACAGCGCGTGCATAAGAATATGCCGGGCAAGCTGCAGGAACAGGAACTGGACCTCGTAACCGGCGGCGAACATGAAGTGGGACCGGAAGGGCATGATCTCGGATGTTTCTTATATTTCTATGATTATGATTTCCAGATGAAATACATGATATTCTGCAACAAAAACGATCTGTGCTTCCATCATTTCTATGTCTGTACGTTTACACCGAACAAGCCGCTCCATCCCTATATGGACAGCTGAACCTTCAAGGAGAATTCAGACCATACCGACAGCCCGGGTTCCGGGCTGTTTTTGCCGGGACGGGGAGGAGATTCAGGAGAAAAGGAAAAGCAGCCGACGGCTGCTGTGCCTTCTTCCCTCTGTGATCCGAAGAAGGGAAGTGGTTTCGGTAAGGGAAACGCATTACAGTTCGATCATTCCCTGTACGTGTTCGCGGTATACCTTGCGGAAGAAATAGGTCGAAAGGATCAGAGAGGCGGTTTCCGCAATCAGGAAACACCACCAGACATTGTTCACATTGCCGGTCTGCGCAAGCAACCAGGCGGCGGGAATCAGGATCACCAGCTGTCTTCCCACCGAGATGATCAGGGAATAGATACTCTCAGAGAACGCCTGGAAGATGGAGCCGAGAACAATACAGATGCCCGCGAGCGGGAAGTGGAAGGAGATGATGTGAAGCGCGGGAACACCGATTCTCAGCATTTCCTCGCTGGCATTGAAGAAGCCG
>JAFWLM010000043.1 GCA_017511045.1 Lachnospiraceae bacterium
AGCATTTTGAATGAGATGGAACTCGAACAGGAAGTAGGTGACTTTGATGAAGACACCCATGATCCATGTCTTCGATTTCAGAAGTGATAAAGATATGTTTTGAAACAGAACGACAAATTCCAGTTTGTCAATCAGCTAAGTATATGCATGCAGGTTTACACTTTTGCCTACACCTGAAGTTACACGATTACACTGAAACAAGACAAGCCGTGATGAGATAAGACGAAAACTTGCTGTTTCTCCGATATGTGATAAACAGGGAAGATGAAGCATGATGAGGCCTGACAAAAGCCGTACCCTATAGCCGTATGACAACGAGAACTCCTATACTTCTCAGATGGTTCGCACCATCAAGTACTTCTCCAACGTTAAGTAATAATTCCCGCTTAACTAAGAGCAGATAACGAAATTTGACCCTCTCGGGTATTATGCCTGGGAGGGTCTTTTTTTGGTGCGTTTATGCAGTGATTTCACACGATGTACTCTAGCTGTACACTTTTTCATGATGAAAATGTAGTTGGTTTTGGTGTTTGATGAGCGATTTACCAGTTTTGCTGAGTGATTATCGGCAGGTGGACTGACAGGCCACCTTTCTATTTTTCATTACTGATTTAATAGAGGTGCAGGAGGGCTTTGACTGATCCTTCAAGATGTCTTAATCATGGATATCAGAAGGAATATGGTTATATGGAGATCTTCCTGCCGGCCCGGGGTAAGCACCATGGATTAATTGCGATCAGTCTATATGGGAGAATAGTATGGGATTATTTGAACCTATCTGGAAAACCAGGGTATTCCACACGGACAAGGAGAAGAAAGCGGTTGCGTATGTTCGGAATCTTTCGGATCCTGAGAAGCTTGCCGAGATTGCGCTGGAGGCGCCAAGCCTGAACGTGCGGAGAGCAGCAGTGGATGGTCTTGTGGATGAAAAGCTCCTTTTGGATGTGGCACTGAGGACAGATTCCTGTTTAATCGCGGAAGCCGCCGCCGCAAAGCTTCGTGATCCCGGACTGCTGCAGGAGCTTGCGCTTCGCGGCACAGACAGCATCCCCTTCGAAAATCTTGTAAAAAAGATTCCGGAAGATGTTGTCCTTGCAAAGATCGGCCATCGTGCAGCTTCTGTCAGGGCACAGGAGGCGGCTGTTCGAGAGCTGAAGATTCCCTCTTTCCTTCTTGACTTTCTTTCCTCAAAGGATCCGGCGATCCGGCATGCCGCCCGGGAAAGATTCCTGGTTCTCTGGAATGAAGAAGAGAACCGGGAGACGGGAGAAAAGGTTCCGGTTTCCGCGGAACAGTTCAGCAGCTATTTCGACGCCCTGATCGTTGAGGAAGACAACAGTTATCCTTTGAGACTTCCTGCAGATACGGGCTGTGAAGAGCTTTCCCGCATATACAGAAATGCCTTCCGGACGGATCTTCGGGCGAATGCTTTTGCCAAATTGGTCTGCTGCTGCCCGGCAGACGATCTGGTGGAATTATACAAGGCGGAATGCATAAAGGCGAGACGCGCAGATGACCCCGCCCTCCCGTACTGGAGAGAGGCAACGCTCAGCCTTGTGAACCGCATCATGAACGAGGAAAAGAGTAACGTCTCCCTGCTCCTCCGCTTTATTGAGGATCCGGATGCGGGATATGAGATGGGGGCACGGTGTATCGGGCTTCTGTTTGCGGAAGAATTGGAAAACACGGCTGACATCGAACAGCTGTGGTCTAAGAGCATCGGCACCTATCTTGGAAACATCCCTCACTGGGCTGAAACATGTCAGTATCTCAGCGCCGACCGTGTTGAGAAGGCTGCCATCTGGTTCCTTGGGACAACGCTTCCCGAACTGGCCCGGAAACAATTTGGCTTCGAGGTGGAAACCTGTGATTTTTCGGGTGAAGACCAGTTTGGCCGTTATACATCCGGCTGCACGAAGGTCAGGTACAAAGGGAGAACTTACTGATATTACACACGCTTTTATGTTACTGATATGTGCAATCAGATGAAATGCGTTTCGTAATCTGGAACATGAGCTTACATATTTTGATTTCATTCGGATATCCCGCGGATGAAGATGCGACGACACATCGTAAGACCGGGAGGAAATCACAGGAAAGTGGTGGAAATCAGAGATCCTGAAAACGCAAAAAACGTATAACTATTCGGCTGCGGTTATGATGAATCACAGGCTGCAGGGTAAATGCATTTCATCACGATAACGTATGAATTAATTCAGATACTCTTCTTCCTGACGCCGGAATTTACGTTGAAGGAGAACATGCATTCATGATTCAAGATGATAAGTGAAAACAGAAATCAATATCGATGTATCCGATGAAAAGACATAAGTAAAAATGGCGGCAGATACCGGCATGGTTCCGGTCATCGAAGAAAAACGAAAGGAGGGCTGTATATGTTGCTTTTCAAACCGATCTGGGAGAGTAAAAACCGCAGGAAACTGGAAGACTTTATCTCGAAAACGCACGATGGCGGCGCATTGGTGAAGATAGCTCTGGAGTCATGTGTTCCGGAGGCGCGGGATGCCGCCCTCAGAATGCTGATAGCCAGCCATCCGACCCACAGAATGTACTATAACGAGGAACTGATGGCCCGGTTTGTGCTGAAAGGGGCTTATACAGCATGGGCGCTGGATTTTATAAAGTCAAAGGATCTGCTGGCAGGATTGGGAGCCCAACTGCCCGACAGCAAGCCGGAGACGATCCTCAAGTGCGCCCTGCGCAGCGGAAACAGGGATCTTTTAGCAAGAAGCGCTCTGCTGACGAAACAGCTGGGCGATTGGAACGAGGCCTTCGATCTGCTTCTTTCCGATCCGGCATATGCACAGGAGGTTAAGGCCCATTTGGAGGCTCTGAAGGAAAAGGACCGGGCAGAGCAAAGCGCTGCAGAGAAGACCGGAGCCGGGCGGCAAGC
>JAFWLM010000044.1 GCA_017511045.1 Lachnospiraceae bacterium
AAGGAGGCTTTATTTATGCCCTTTCTCAGATCCGCCGGCGGATTTCACGGGGTGTGCAGCCGTAAATCTCCTTGAAGAGGCGGCTGAACAGCTTATAGTTGGTCAAACCGTGGCGTTCGCAGAGATTCATGATGCCCTCATCGGTATGGATGAGATCGTCATAGAGGTGCGCGATCCGGACGCGGTTCAGATGCTGCAGGAAGGTGATGCCGACACTTTTATGGAAGAGGCGACTGAAATATTCACGGCTGAGCCCGAATTCAGCGGAGACGGTTTCAAGAGTGAGAGGCTCGGCGTAGTGCGCCTCGATATATGCCAGAATCTCCTGGATCCTCAGTGGCTCCGCCTCCCCTTCGGGGAGGTCTTCTTTTACAAGAGGAATTGAAAAATGTCCTGCCAGAAGATACAGGAGTTCCAGCACGATCGATTCCGTCCGGAGGCGGTAGCCCTCCGGTTCGTTAATATAGAGAGGCACCAACTCCTTAAAGAGGTCGCACATTTTGAGAAAGACCGGGAGCTGCTCACGCGTCAGGTCCTCGCGGCTGCAGACATACATCCGGGCCGATGGTTTCGCTCCCGCATTTGCCCGGAGCTTTTCCGCCAGAAAACTCCGGTCCACGCTGATACGGATCTGCATGAAGCTCTCTTTGCACTGGAATTCGCAGATCCGGCGCGCGTCGACTACGACAAATTCGCCCTGAATCAGTTTCATTTCGGTTCCGTCGAGAATGAGGCCGGCATTTCCGCTCAGGAGGTAGATCATTTCCAGCCTCTTGGAGAACTGCGCGGCATGGTAACTTCCCCTGTCCGTCAGAAATTCGACTGAGATCAGTTCGTTCTGAGCGAGAAATTGCTTGTGAATTCTGGTAAATGCGTCTGCCATGTCCTAAACCTCCTCGAAAAACAGCTCCAAACAGGTACTTCATGTCAATAATGACATAAAACTGGTCAATAAACAAGCTTAAATGAGACCTTTGAAAGGGGTATCCTTATAGCTGTCACAGGGAGAGGCAAACATCCGATACAAGGGTGCTGCCGGAAAGGGGCCTGTGGCAGAGAAAAACAAAAAAGAACTATTTCAGAAAAGAAGGTGTTTATTATGAAGAAATTTATGGATTATATGAAGGAAAATGCTCTGTTTTTTGTTGGCGCAGCATGTGCGATGAGCGGATCCCAGTACGCGTTTTTCAAATATCTTGCTCCTTCAATCGAAGAAATGAACAAAGAAAAATAAAAATGTCGGGGAAATGCTTAAAAAAAAGATGATCTCATACACACCCTCCGGAAGAGGACGGACAATCAGGGGATTCATGACGCCATATTTGCTGATGCTCTCGATCAGCTGCAGCATCTGTGCATCCGCCTGCACTTTAAACGGGTGGTTCCGGAACTCCCGCAGGCGTTCCATTTCGATCTCCACGATCTTCTCGTCCGGTTCGATCTCGTTTACATTAACCGGCATAAGCACACCTTCCTGCACGTTTTGTGCATCTGCTAACCTGTCGGCCTGAACCGGAGCAATAAAATAAACCCGCTCAGACCAGATTTACATTGTCTCTGGTCCAAGCGGGCATTTTTTGGGAATGTCGCCTGATTAGCTGGCTAATCAAATCCGCTTCATTTTCGAGACGTCTACGAGAGGGCGCGGTCGTCCTGTGGACGACCCGGCGTAGCCGGAGCGCCGACCGGAGCGAAGCGGAGACCGAACCTTTCGAAGCCCGACGGGCTTCGAATTAAAAAAGCGGATGGGGCATGAAATGCCTCATCCACTTTTTTATCCAACGTCCACGAGAGGATTCGAACCTCCGACCCCTCGCTTAGGAGCTAGAATTCGTGTTTGCATTCTGTGACCATTAGAGAGCATCCAAGATCCCTGAAGGCCCGTAAACACAACATTCTTTTGCAGGATTTTTTTCTATCAGATCCCATCGCATAGCCTGATTAAAACAGCTGCGCAACAGCTTATTGACATTACGAATCGTATTTGGTGTGACAAATTCCATCTTGGCCTCATGTTTCCGGTCTGTGCACTTGGGAACCGCTTTTGTTTTCAGCAGTTTTTGATAGAACTTTTCCAAAACAATCTCATGCACGGCCATGGTTTTCTTTTTCTTTTTTGGCATAATCAGCACCTTCTTTCTATAAAAATTCCAGACCCAGCGGTCTGGATAGAAGATAGCAATTATATGGAAATAAAAGTAGGATGTCATTTCAGCGATTTTGCTTAAATGACATCCTTGACAAATAATATCGTCTATGTATCGGTGTGCTTTACAAATAGAAATTAAAACTGATGTTGTGTATTTGTTAAGGAAACTTGTTTGCACCATTTGAACAAACAAGTTTAGTAATTGCCTTGTTCCTCCATTACTTTCTTCAATCTCAGATTATTATCAAATATTTCCTCGCTCAGATTATTCATTTCCAACAGACTCTGCACACACCATTCGGGATCTTGTGTATGAAAGGAGTAATAGACATCATTTAATTGATTATATGGAAACAACTTCATTACAAACCTGGTTGTAACTTCTCTGGTATACGAAAGATATCTATACATATATCCGATCCAAAACATTGCACTTTTAGAATATTTTGTCTTACCGTAATCGAAATCACCAAATTGTTTCTGAATGCTGTCTATTCCTTCATTCACGTCCAATGTCAGTGATGCTGCATCATTCAGATCCATCTTCTTCACATAATC